>NZ_CADFDY010000005.1:0-511759 GCF_902833095.1 Burkholderia sp. BCC1208
CACGAATGATTAATAGGGGCGGCGCGATAGAAGGCGCTCTGCCAACCACATTTTCAGACTCTGGTCAGCCTGACCCAATCAGACAACTCTTATTTTTGCGCACTGCCTGAATGAAGGGATTACTAATAGAAATCATCGAAGTGACGCCCAGCGCAGCCCCGGTGACCAACGACCAACGGCTACGCATTGCAATTGACCACCTGGACGTCGACCAAGGGTTACCGCCGGGGGTACAGTCTGACGCCTTGTGTCATCGAGACAAAAGACCAGTGCTATCGCGCAAGGCGGCCGGCGTCTTTAGTGCATCATCACCGTTCGCGATGGCAGACGCCACGAGAGAGGCACTCAACATCACAAACTCCGAGGTTCCGTAGCCCAACCTCTCTGCGGCTCGTTCTACATGACGATAATCGCCAGGATCGACCTCCAAAACGACTACCTTGTTTTCGCATCGATTGGTATTCACCGAAGCCCTCTCCTTTCGTTTCCAGTGGCCAAGATTTTGAACCCTGTCGGCGGAGTCCAATGGAAGCTGATGGTACCGACAGTGGCAAGCCACATCGATCAGAAATGTCTCAAAAGAGTTTCGGGTTGGCCTCGGCGCAGGCTTCGAGCCAGCGGCGTTAGAGAATTTCGGGGATGACGTAAGCAGCGCGGCGTGCGTCATCACTGAGCGCCATGCCGGTCGGTTCTAGCTTCTGCCGGGGCATCCGGAATTCCGTATGGGAGGCGAGTTGAGATTCAGGCCAAATGTTGAATTATTCCGGGTAAAGCAGCGCGAAATCGCCATCGCGCTCTTCCAATCGTGCCGGGAAGCCGCAGCGACGGGCGGGCAGCGATCCACAACCGAATTGCCGAGCGAGCGCTGCGTGGTATCGCGGTCGGGAGGCGCAACTACTTGTTCGTCAGTTCCGACCCTGGCATCGAACGCGGCAACGATGGATAGTCTGATTGGCACGGCGCCATTGAGCGGCCTCGATCCGGGGGTGTACTTCTCGTACGTACGTGCCTGCCCGCATCGGGTCCATCCGGCTTTTCCTCGCCCCCACACCGTCAATGCTTAAGTAGTGCTTCGACTCTCCCGCGGCTCAGACCAAACAACGTCGACGTGACGACGGACAGTACTTTGAAGTCTGCCGACTCAGCAAGCGCATCCGATACCGACTGAATGTCCGTCCTCGCCTGCACGGCTGCGGGTCCGTATTTTTCGCCTTGTAGGGCTTGTCCCGCGGTATCGAGGTGGGCGCGCAGCGTGCGGTCCGCTTGCGCCAACCCGTCCAGCGCGTGCACCACGTCGCGCAATGCCGCGCGCTGCGACATGCGGTCGGTAACTTGCCAGCGCGCTGGATCGATGGCTTCCGGCACCGCGTCGACTTGCGCGCGGCTGGCGCGGCCTCCAGGGAACCGCCTGCCCCCACCCTGCACCATAAGATGGTCGCGCACGGTGGGCCAGCGCGATTCCGCCACCGTGAAATCAATCTGGCCGTCAACGGCCAGCGCCGCGCGAACGCCCGTGCACGCCAGCGCATGGTCGAGCTTGCGCGAAAAGGCGGCTGCGTCGAGCGGCGCATCTCCAAAGCTGAGCGATGCCTGCTGCTTGCCCAAGCCGGCCGGGTGGAACACGAGCGTTTCCGTACCACCACTTCGCCACTGCTCGACATCGAGCGCGCGCATCCGGAACGTACATACTGCATCGGCAGCCGGACGCACCACCAACTGCGCATCCAGCACACCGCCCGCCAGCACCGCGCGGTCGCGCCAGAGCGCGCCGAATTTCGCGATAAGCGCAGCAGCACCGTCGCCCCTTTGTTCAGCACCGCTCAAGACCATGCTGATCGCCCTCTTCAACCCACGCAACTGCCCAGTGGCCGTCTCGACGAACGCCAGCGCGCGCTGCGCGACGGTCACGTCGGCGTTCAGTTGAGCGTGGCGTGCGGTGAAGGCGACCGACACGTCCGGGAAGCGCGGTGCCACGGGGGAAATTCCCGATGCCGGTAGGTGTGCAATCGGCGCCGAGGTAAGTGCGGCGGCCTCCTTCGTACGAGCACCACGCTGCGCGTGGCTGGCCACATGCACATCGTCACGCCGGGAAACCAGCTGACCGCGAACGGGTGTGGTAGATCCCATCTTCATGAACGAGGCCTCAGATTGCGTCGAACAGCGACAACTGCGTCATGCGCGTATAAATCGCGTACGAACCTTTCACGGCTGCGATGTAGTTGTTCAACTGGTCGATTGCCTCGGCAAAGTCCAGTTCCCCTACCAGGCTAACGGCTTGCCCGTTGGCGACAAGCTGCGCTGAATGATTCTCGCTCATGAGATCGAGCGTGTTCTGGGCACCTCCCAGATCAGTAATCTTCACGCTCAGTGCATCGATACCGTTGCGCTTGACCGAGTCCAATGCCGCCGTCAAGACGCCTCGCACCGCCGGTGCGCTCGGATTGACTTCGGGATCCTCCATGGCCGCAATGGCCGCTTCCAGCTTGTTCATCACATCGGCCAGAGGCTCGACTGTGACGTTGGCGTGCTGCGTGACGCCGTGGCCGATCACCACTTGCTGCAGTTCACCATTGCCGGCGTACGAGTAGCGGCTGCCGACAGGCGCGGTCGCGTCATATGCTATCGGCGACGTATTCGTTTGCGAGCCGGAGAAAAGAAAGTTGCCATCGCCATCCTTGGCGTTGGCGGCCTGCTTCAGGTTGTCGAGCCGCATGCGCAGCGGCGCGGCGAGCGCATTCAGATCAGCCGCGCTACGGCTACCGTCGGCGGCAGACAGCAACGAATCGTGCACGGACATCACCGTGCCAAGCATGCCGTCAAGATGCACTTCATTCTTTTGCAAGCGCACCGACAGCGTGTCGATGTTCTTCTGATAACGCTCAAGCACCGAGGTGTCGCGCTCAATAAGCAGCAATCGCGCGGCCGCAATCGGGTCGTCTGATGCGCGCTGCACTCGCTGGCCCGTGGATATCTTGGACGTGAGATCGGCGGCCTTGCTGTTCGACGCGCGTAGCGTCGCGAGCATGGTGTTGCCGAAGTGTTGACTGGCGATACGCATGGTGCTCTGTACTGAACGCATCCCGACTGCAATAGCTTTCCTGTGGTCGCGCTGAGGCTCAGTTGCCTGTCGATATCCGGCCTCAGACGGTGCGCGCGCGACGGCTTCCCGATAGAATGCGCCGACTCGCGACTGATTCTCCTAACGAACCCGAAACCCGTAGCGCCATTCCGATTGAGTGAATCCCGGTGCTACCTAGCCTTCAACCACATGCGATTACTTCGCAATCTTTCGACGTTCTCCCTGTGTTAAACGTTAGTCTTCGACGCGCCGTGCCGCCGGTTACGCCGACGTCACGGGCACGCAGCCTTTCCGGTATGGGCGACCTCAAGCCGTCATACCGATCGCATCGGATTCCCTCAACTACATCGACAATTGCGATTGCCGAACTAGGCCCTTTGATGCCACTCGCCTTTGAGAGAACGGCTTCCTAGCGTCTCTTCATGGCTCACACCGCTCGCAGGTGCGAGGCATCCATACCATCCCTCTTAGAAAGCGCGCATTGTCGCGTCGAACAATTCCTTTGCGACGGAAATCACTTTCATGTTGGCCGAGTAAACCTGAAGGGCCTCGGAAAGATTGACGGCTTCCTCGTCCATGCTGACCCCGGACAGCGACTGCCACACTTCTTCCGCTCGCTGGCGAACATTAACGGCAATTGCCAAGCTCGACTGGTTCTGCTCACTCTGCACGCCGAGCTTCCCGACTAGCAGGACGTACGCGTCGCCCAACGAGGCCTCGCCGAAGCCCGGCAAATCGATACGTCGGGAGCGCAATTCGATCAGTTTGAGAAGATTGTCGCTGTTGCCAGGGGTCTTGGGATCGCCCGAAAAGCCGAGTTCCTCGGGCTTCATCTCGTTAGCCGTCAAGTGGCCCGTTACCGGATTGAACGTGAACAGCGCCTTGCCCGGCGAACCTTCCATGCCGAAGCCTGTAGTGACCTGTTCGTTGAAGCGGCCCGCAAGTTCGGCCGCCAGCGAGCGGATAGCCTCCATCTGCGGCAGCAGCGTGTCCTTTGCGAACGACGACAAACCGCCCAGCTCGCCGCCGACCTTGGCACCGTCCACCGGATACTGCGTGCCGGCCAATTCCAGCTTGAGTTCGAACGTGCCGCCGGACAGCGTTTCCACCTTCATCTTTGCGGTCTGATGGCCGGCAATTAGCGGTGTACCGCCGGCGAGACTCACGTCGACGGTGCCGTCCGGCTGGCGAACGGTGCGGATATCGACCAGCGCCGACAACTGGTCGATGGCTTGGTCGCGCTGATCGATGAGCTCGGATGGTGCGCCACCGTTGGCTTCCGCTTCGGCGACGAGACGGTTCAACTCGGCGGCGGTTTGGGATAGACCGTTGATCTGCTCTACGGTCGCCGCGCTCTGTTGGCGCAGCGTATCGAGCTGGCCACGCATCATCTGCTGCACACTGTTGAAGCTCTTCGCCATGCCACCGGCAGCCAACAGCACCTGCTGCCGCAGCGCAGAGTTAGCCACATCGGCGCTGGCCGCATCCAGCGCGCCGAAAAACTTGCTCATCGAGACTTTGATACTGCCGTCCTTAAGCCCCATCACCTCCTCGAGCTGACGGAAGTACGATTCCGCCGCCCGGTGCTCGCCGACCGCTCCGTGCGAGGCCCACTTCTGCTGCGTGTTGGTGTGATCGCCGAAACGGATCACCGAACTCGCATCGACCCCGCCGCTCACGCGCGAAGTTCGCAGCACACCCTGGCGCGTGTAGCCGGCGGTCTGCTGGTTTGCCGTGTTGCGTGCCGACCTGTCCATTGCTGCTCGCGCCCCGAGCGCGCCTGACAAACCAATTCGAGTAATATTCATAGTGAGGTTCAAGTGCAAAAAGTGTGGCGGTGAATGTGTTATGCATCAGTCTTTCGACGGCATCGCGTCACGCGGCAGCATCTGCGCGACCAGCGTGTCCGCGATGCCAAAGCCACGTTGCTTCGCGATAGCATCGGCCACCGCACGGTTCGCGTAGTCAAGCATTGCTTCGCTTGAACGGTCGACAAAGCCATCGTCTCCCTTGAGCTGGTCGGTCGCCTTCTTCATTTCGCTCAACATCTGTGCGATGAAAAGGCCTTCGAATTTCACAGCTGCATCTTCCACGCGCGCGCGGTAAGCTGGATCCGAAGCCTTGACGGCCGCGGTATCAATTGCAGCGTACTGTGCGTGCGGCGGATATCTGGGTTCAAGCGTCATAATCGAATTCTCGTCAGATCACCACCAGCTCCCCCGTCAGCGCGCCAGCTTCGGAAAGGGCTTGTAGAATCGCCATCAGGTCATCCGGCGTGGCACCGGTGCGGGTGATCGTGTCGACGATCGCTTGCAGGCTAGCGCCCGATGTCCACTGAAACGCATTGCCGCCCGCCTGCGTCACCCCGATCTCACTAACGGGCGCTGTCACGGTGCTGCCGTTGGCGAATGCGTTCGGCTGGCTGACCATCGTGCCTTCGGCGATCGTCACCTTCAGCGAGCCGTGCGAGACAACCGCCGGTTTGACCGTCACTCCCTGACTGATAACGACCGTACCGGTGCGCGAGTTAAAGACAACGCGCGGCGCCTCTGCGCCCTTACTCACCTTCAGCGCGTTCAGGCGGGCAACGAACGCCACGCGCTGGCTCGCCACCTTGGGGGCGACCACATCCACCGAGGTAGCGTCCACGGTGCTGGCGACTTCGCTGCCGAGTGCGTTGTTGATAACGTCGGTGATACTGGAGGCGGTCTGGAAATCCGGACGTTTCAGGTTCAAGCGCACGGTAGGCGTATCGGCGAAATCGGTGGCAATCTCCCGCTCGATCGTTGCACCCTTAGGAATCCGGCCCGTGGTGGGCGTATTGATGGTGACGCTGGTGCCGCTGCGCCCTTGCACATTCAGACCAGGAATCACCAGGTTGCCCTGCGCCAGTGCATAGACGTCACCGTCCGCCGCACGCAAGGGGGTCATCAGCAGTGTTCCGCCGCGCAGGCTCTTCGCATCACCGAGCGATGAAACGGTCACGTCCACTTTCTGGCCGCGCCGATAGCCCGGCGGGAAAGTCGCGCTCACTATCACCGCGGCCGCGTTGCGCGAACGCAGGTTGATATTTTCCGGCAGTCGCGTGCCGAATTGCTTGAGCATATTCGTCAGCGATTGGGTGGTGTACTTGGCTTGCGTGCCGTCACCCGATCCGGCCAAGCCAACCACGATACCGTAGCCGACGAGCGCATTCTCACGCACACCCTCTACGTCGACCAGGTTACCGACGGTCTGAGCGCGCGCTTCAATTGTGCTGCTTAGCGCGATGCCGATTACGATAGCCAGGGCGGCGACACGGGTGGTTAGTCGGGTTGGTTTCATCGTTTCATCCTGTGGTCGATTGGGTATCGACCTAGTTCGGTCCGCTCGTAGTCGTCGGCTCAGAAAGGCATCCAGGGGCTGTTGAAGAATCGGGTCAACAAGCCGGGCTGGTTTGCGTCCGCCAGCGACCCACGGCCCGCGTAGGTAATGCGCGCATTCGCGACGCGTTGAGATGACACACGATTGTTCGAATCGATATCGGCAGCACGCACGTAACCCGCCAAACGCACGTTCTCTTCGCCCTGGTTAAGCACGAGGCGCTTCTCGCCCCGCACTTGCAGCAGGCCGTTGGGCATCACGCGCAGCACCATCACGGTCACGGAGCCGCGCAGTGTGTTTTGCTGCGAGCTGGAACCCGCGCCGTTGAACCCACTCTTCGTGCCGAGTTCGGCCTCGACTGGCAGCGCCTTGCCGAATAGTGACGGCTTCTTGGCGCTGAGACTGCTGTCCTTGCCGACCTGCGTGCCGCTCTTCTTGCTCGCCTGGGTCGACTCTTCGAGATCCACCGTCAACACATCGCCGGCGCGGAAAGCGCGCACATCCGACGTGAGCGACCACGCCTGATCGGGAACCAGCACGCCGCCCGCCGTGCCTCGACGGACATCGAAAACGGTATCGGGCATGCTGTCGTCGAAGTCCGGCAGCGAACGATCGAACGGTCCGGCCGCACAACCGCCCAGTAAGGCCAGCACACCGCCCATGGCAACGAAGCGGGCGACCATCATCAGCGCGCAGCCTGCGACAGGTACTGCATCATGTTGTCGGCAGCCGACAGCACCTTGGTGTTCATCTCGTAGGTGCGTTGGGCAGCGATCATCTCGACCATTTCTTCCACGGCCAATACGTTGGAACCCTCGAGCGCACCTTGCTTGAGCGTTCCGATGCCATTCTGACCGGGCTCACTTTCAGTGGGCGCGCCGCTGGCAACGGTTTCTGCATACAGGTTTCCGCCCAATGCGAGCAGGCCGGCCGGATTCACGAATTGGGCAAGCTGAAGTTGGCCGACTTCGGCCAGCGTCTTGCCTGCGCCCGTCGAAACCGACACCGCCCCGTTCTCGCTGATGGTGACACCAACCGCCTCAGGTGGAATGTCGATGCCCGGCACGAGCGGCAGGCCCTGTGCATTGGTCAGACGGCCCTGGTCGTTCAGGCGCAACTGGCCGGCGCGGGTGTAGCCCACTTCGCCGTTCGGCATTTCCACCTGCAAAAAGCCATTGCCGACAATGGCCACGTCCAGCGGCTGGCCGGTCTCCTGGAGCGCGCCAGTGGTGAACACCTTTTGCGTGCCGGCAATCCGCGTGCCGTTGCCGAGTTGCACACCCGGCCCCGTTGCGTTGTCCGATACCTGAGCGCCGGGCTGGCGCTCGGCACGGTAGAACATGTCTTCGAAAACTGCTCGATCGCGTTTGAAGCCGACCGTGTTGACGTTCGCAAGGTTGTTGGCAATCGCCTGCAGCTTCGCGTCCTGGGCCTGGATGCCCGTCTTGCTGATCCACATTGCGTGATTCATCGTTGCCCTTTAGTGTTGGTTGATACGTTAGGTGCCGGTCCACCCGACCGCTTACCCGCGGATGAGCCGGTTGCCGGCATCGGCCATTTCATCGGCCACCTTGTACAGCTTCATCTGCATCTCGAACGAGCGCGTGAGCGACATCGTTTGCATCATTTCCTCGACGGCCGACACGTTGCTGGCTTCCAAATGGCCGCCCTTGACGGTCACGCTGTCGTCGGCCGTATAGTCGGTACCGGTGCGCGAAACGATGAGGCCCTGCGCGTTCTTCACTAAGTCGGTCGGCTCTGGGTTCACCAGCAGCAGGCGACCCGCGTCCTGCACATCCTTCTCGCCCGCCGTCACTACGGAAATCGTGCCGTCCGCGCCGATCGTCAACGCGTCGTGCTCGGGCAGCACGATCGGACCACCTTCTCCCAAAACGGCATTACCGTTCAGGGTAAGTGCGCCGTCGCCGTCGATCGTGAGTGCACCAGCTCGCGTGTACGCCACGCCCTGCGGGGTTTCCACCGCAAGATAGCCGGCTCCGTCGATGGCGACGTCCAGCGTGCGACCCGTTTCGCTGATCTTGCCGGGTTCGTGATTCACATGCGTCGATGTGAGCGTCGCGTGGTAACGCGAGTCGTAGCCATAACCCCTGGCTGCCTCGCTTGTGACACTGGCCAGATCGGCGCGAAAGCCGCTGGTCTGCGCATTGGCAAGGTTGTTGGCTCGCACGTTGAGTGCGCGCAGCGAATGCTCAGCGCCTGTCATGGCGGTGTAGAGGAAATTGTCCATCGCGTTACAACGCCTGCATCAACGCGCGCATCATTTCGTTTTCAGTCGACAGCACCTTCGAGTTGGCCTGGTAGTTCTGCTGCGCGCCCATCAGGCTCACGAGCTCCGCGGTCATGTCTACATTCGACTGCTCGACTGCGCGCACGGCGAGCTTGCCGGCCATGCCGGTGCCCGGCTTGCCGACCAGCGGTTCACCGGTAGCGGAACTGGCCTGCCAGCCGGAACCGTCCACTGGCACCAAGCCGTTTTCGTTCTGGAACGTCGCGATGGCCAATTGGCCGGCCGACAGCTTCTTGCCGTTGCTGTACTGCACCTCGATCGAGCCGTCCTCGGCCAGCGACACACCGGTCACGGTGCCGGCCTTGTAGCCGTCCACCCGACTCTTGTCGGTCGTCTGTTTGCCGCCAAACATCGTCGTGCCGGCGTAGCTGATTGCGATCGACATCGGTGCGGCGTCGGTCGGCGTGCCGAGGTCAAGTTGAACGGTGTCGGTCGGCGTTACCAGTTTGCCGGTGTTGTCGAAGCTCAGATCCACGGGATTGCCGACATCCTGACCGTCCATCGCGTAGTAGACCTGCATCTTGTTGCCCGCATCCTTCACGAAATACTGGGTGACGGTGTGCTCGCGACCGAGAGAATCCGTCACGGTGGCGGCCGATATGCCGTTGTACGACTTCGGATCGTCCTTGTTGAATGGCGAGACCGTCGGCTTGGTCCAGTCGGCAGACATATTGCCAACGTATTCCAGCGAACTGCTCGCCTGTGCGGGAATCGAGCCGGTCGGAATCGTCAGGCTGCCCAGTGCCCCGTCCGCGCCATACCCCTGCACGACGCGGCTCATGAAATCGGTCACGTTGCCGTTCTTGTCAATGTTGAACACACCGGCGCGCGAATACACCATCGAGCCGTCGGTTTCGCGAGAGATGAAGAACCCCTTTCCTGCGATCGCGGCATCCATGCCGCGACCCGTCGCGGAAAAATTCCCGGTGACGTCCATCGACTGCGAGGTCGAACCGATCGATACGCCCGACGGCATCGCATTGATGTAACTCGACGCGAAGTTGGCGCGGCCCGATTTAAAGCCCAGCGTGCCACTGTTGGCGATGTTGTTGCTGATCTGGTTGAGCTGCCCGTTGATGGCGTTGATGCCGGCGAGCGCGATGTTGAAACTCATGACTGGAACCTCTTTGAAATGGGGAAACTCTGGGGAGACGCGGTTTCCGAAGACATACGTTGCTGATTTGAACGGCCGAGAAAGCGAGTGATGTCGGTGGCCGCCGCATCACCAATGCCCGTGATCGTCAAGATCACGCGACCGTCCGTTCCGAGACGCACGCTTTGCAGATTGCCGTCGAGCTCGACGGGGGGCTTCTCGCCGGAGTCGGCAACCACACGGAGCGTGTAATTGCCCGGCGGCAGGCCGTGCTCTGCGGGGTCGATGTTGAAGTCGACGTCGCCCGCCTGTTTTGCGCCGAGCGAGACCCTGTACTCGGTGCCGCCCCCATCGATCAGGATCACGCCGACCTCCGACGCCGACGATTCGAGCTTGAAGCCCCCTTTGACCCCCGCCTCGCCCAACTCGACCTTTTCCGATCGCACGCGCACTTGTGATCCGACTTGCGACCCGAGCGTCACGACGAGCATGCTTTCCTGCGTCCTGGCGTTGGCGGCGCTCAGGTTGGCAAGCGTTTGCATGGCTTCCACCTGGCTCATCTGCGCGAACTGCGTCACGAACTGGTTGGCTTCCATCGGCGCCAGCGGATCCTGATTCTTGACCTGCGCGACCAACAGCCGGGTGAACATGGCAGACACATCGCCTCCGCCATTGCCTGCTGTCGGCGTGGCGACCGAGCCACCTGTGCCAGTGACGTTATTGACATTGTTCTGGATATCCACCGTGTTCAGCCCTCACCCATGCGCAGCAGGTCCTGCTGCATACCCTTGATGCGCGTGAGCACCTCGACGTTGGTGGAAAAAGCGCGCGAAGCGGCCATCATGTCGGCCATTTCCTCGACGGCGCTGACGTTCGAGTAAAACACCATGCCGTTTTCATCTGCCAGCGGATGGCCCGGCTCATGTCGAGCAGCGAGCGCATCGTCGGTGGCAATCACGTCCAGCACCTGCACGCGCGCACCACCGTTCTGGAACACCGACGCGAATACCGGTTTGCGCGCGCGGTACGCGGTTTCCTCGGTGCCGGACGTACCTGCATTGGCAAGGTTGCTGGCGATGGTGTTGAGTCGCACGGCTTGTGCGGACAACGCCGAACCCGCGATCTGCGAAATGTCCTTGAAGCTCATCAGATGTTCCCCGTGATGGCGGATTTCAGACCCTTGATTTTCATGTTGACGAATGTCAGGCTAGCCTGGAAATCCGCCGCGTTTTGTGAGAACGCCGCCTGCTCGACACCCAGTTCGACGGTGTTGCCATCTTGCGAGGGACTGCTGGGCACGCGATACATCGGTTCATCGCCACCGAATCGCAGCGCGGCATCGAGGGCATCGTTGGCGAGCACATAGCCGAGGCTCGCACGGAAGTCCAGATCGCGCGCCTGGTAGCCCGGCGTCGATTCGTTGGCCAAGTTCGATGCAAGAAGCTTGGTGCGTTCGGCACGCACTTTGAGTGCGGCCGAATGTACGCCGAGTGCTTGTTCGAGATTCAATCCCATAGTGGCGGCTTGCCTCCGGAAAGTGCCACGCGGTCGTTACCGGGCAGCGGTTGAGTCATAGACCGGGTGGAGGTTACGGGCTGGCGAACGTTGCCGCGAAGAGGTTTTACAGAACTTGAACACGGCGCTCGAGCGTTCGCTACAGCCGCGCCGCGCCCTATAATCGAGCAACATTCAGTTCAAGAAAAAGGATGCGATGCCTCCGACACACTCCCGCAAGCAACCGCACGAGCATGTGGTGCTGGCAGCAGTAATCGCAGCGTTGGCGATGCCGCATGCAGCCTTTGCGCAGGTACCCGCCCCCGCCACGGCGCATCCGGGCGATCCGGCAGTCCCGCAGGTCGAGAAAGCGGCTCTGACGTGGCTTGAGCGCTATGTTGCCGATCGCGCGCTAACCAAACCCCATGCTTCAGTCGCGGTGTCGCCCCCGCGTCGGCCTGCCCCGACGTGCAGCGAGCCCTACGAAATCGCCGCGACTGACACCAAGACGCTGACCCGCATGCGTTTTTCAGTGCGCTGCAAGGGGGACCCGCGCGCCACGACCTATCTGGTGAAGGCTCACATCGACACGCCAGTGCTGGTAGCGGCAACCGCGCTGCGCTCCGGCCACACGCTCAACGAAGCGGATTTCAAGCAGGATGTCCGCGATTTTGCGCTCACCCCCGACGCGCTGACCGATCCCGCCCTTGCTGTTGGGCGCACGCTGCGCCGCACGGTAAAGGCCGACCAGGTGATTCAGGCCCGGCTACTCAACGGCGCGGAAACCATCCGCCGCGGCCAGGCGGTCCAAATCGAGGCTAATTCCGGGCCGATACGCGTATCCGTGCCGGGCACCGCCATGCAGAATGGCGCGATCGACGAGGTTATCCGCGTGAAAAACGCGAGCACTGGCAAAGTGATCTTCGCGCGGGTGATCAGTGCCGACACCGTCGAACCGGTCGGCGTTACGAAGCAGAGATAAAGCGGCCGCCGGCACCCGGGCCACAACGAACGTCAGCGAACCATCCGCTTGACCAGCCCTACCATGTCCACAAGCTTGGTCGCGTAGGCAGGGTCGGTCGCGTAGCCACCGCGCTTGAGTGCGCTGGCGAATGCGCTAGCGTCGTCGCCTACGTTGCGCACGCCGGCATAGCGCGGCGAATCTCGCAGCAACTTGGCGTAATCGTGAAATGCGCCGCCATAGCTCGGGTATGCGCGGAAGTGGTCGACCATCTTCACGGCCGAACCGTTCACATACTCGGTGGTGACGGCAGCAGCCGACTTGCCCGCCCATCCGCCGGTCGATTTGATACCGAACAGGTTATGCGTGGTCTCGCCGCGTACGTTCTTCAGCGGTTTGCTGCCCCAGCCGGATTCAAGCGCCGCGTGCGCGGCAATCAGTTCCGGTGCCGCACCAATCATCGCGCCCGCACGACGAGCGTGCGGCATGATCTCGGCCAGAAAGGCCTGCTGATCTGAATCGGCGAAGTTCGGCCCCGTCGCAGGAGCACCGCTTCCCACGACACCCTGCTGCGGCTTCGCGAGTGCTTCCGCGCGGGCTCGCATCATATTGGT
Organism: Burkholderia sp. BCC1208; assembly: GCF_902833095.1. NCBI lineage: Bacteria > Pseudomonadati > Pseudomonadota > Betaproteobacteria > Burkholderiales > Burkholderiaceae > Burkholderia > Burkholderia sp. BCC1208. The sequence continues at coordinate 12,913 of NZ_CADFDY010000005.1, forward strand.
CCACGTTCCCGCCTGCGACGAAAGCTGCGGCTCGGTCGAGCAGCCGAAGCCGTTGCGGATAGTGCCGCGGATATCGCGATTTAGCGACGCGTACAACGAACCAAAGCCCATCGCCGTCTCGCTTGCGGACGCAACGGGGGAAGGAGTGCTGCCAATCGAAGTCGGCGTGGCGGGCGTAAATGCGACGTTAGGTCGGAACATAGGTGTGGCTTTCTCCGTACACCAAACGCTGCATCACCTCGTACTGAGCGACCAAGAGTCCGCTGTTGCGCCGAGTGAGGGCGTGGCATCGCGCTGCAAGCAATTTCACTTCCTCACACCGCTCGACGAACGATGCCCGTTGCATTGCGTGCCTGTCGTCGGCCAACAGACGCCGACCAAGCGCGACCACCGCACCCCGCGCCTGACCGAGCCGCTCAATGCGGTAGCGACGCCGCATGTCAATCGCATCAGTCTCAGCCGCGATCACACCCGCAAGCACGCCAAGCCTCACGGTATCGAGTTGCAGCGCCGCTGCAAACTGATCTTCCAGCAGTTGCACAAGCTTGCGGTAGCCGACGCAGTCGGCGATAACGTCCACGAGCAGTTGGTGAAGGGAACCCGTGCCCGTCATTCACCACCCCCGTGATAACGTTGAATCGCGCCCGCCAACTTGCAGGCATTGAACCGAATTTTGCCGGCGGCCAGCGCGGCCTGAACGCGAGTCACGCGAACCATATCGATTTCCGGCGTCTCGTCCAGCGCGGCGCGTGCTGCATCCAGCACCAGGCGATCACGGGTCTTTTCGTGCACCACCTCAGTTGACGCCACAGTACGTTTGTGGCGCGCGCCCTCGGAACGCTGTACGCCTTCCGCTCCATTGACTGCGGCGTGTGCCGCCAGATTAGCAATTCGCATGATGTCACCCTAAGGCCCCGCGGCCCTCAAAATTGTTACGTCCTCACTCCTTCAGAACGAGCAAGCGCATCGATCTGTTAAGTCCTTTTTTTGTCGAGCTCGGCACCGACCTCCGCACCGACGCGGCCCGCGTCAGGATCGCCGGCCGACGTGGCGTTAATGCCCGGCGTCAACGGCACTACTTGGCCGATTGGACCGAACATAGCGCAGATAGCGCGGGCCCGTTCCGGCGTCAGCACCAGAAATTCAATGCGTCGATTGATCGCGGCGCGAGGATTGTTCACCAGCGGCGCCCGGTCGGCCATGCCGATCACCTGCATCACTTGCTCGGAGTTCACGCCTCCTTGCAAGAGCCACGACCGGGCGGACATCGCACGATCCACCGACAGATCCCAGTTCGAACGTGAGCCGGAGTCCGAGTTGCGATACGGCACCGAATCAGTGTGTCCCATTACGAACAGTGGATTGCCAACCGAGCCCATGAGCGCGCCCAGCTTGATCAGCATCGGCCGAAACGGCTCGGAAGGTACCGCACCACCACTGACGAACACGCCGCGCTCTTCGGTATCGTGCAGCATGACCCGCAGGCCCATTGGCGTAACAATCGCTTGAACGTTGTCGAGCACCCCTGCGTCCTTACCGAGCTTGCGCACACGCTCGGCAAGCGCGTCCATCGCCTCGCGGCTGTCCGCCATCGGCTGGCCGCGCTTCACGTCGCCAGCCTCCTCGTCCGCCATGTGCGACGCCAACGTGTCCTGCAACGTGTGAGTATTCGGCCCCAACGGCGCACCGGCCAACATGTCCGTGTCGTCGTCGTACAGCGCACTGTCGACCATTGCGTCCATTTTGCGGCGCGTCTCCTCGTCGCGTGCACTGAGCGCCCACAACAACATGAACACACACAGCAGCGCGAGGCAGAAATCGGCGAACGCGACTTTCCAGCCACCGCCATGATCGTCGTCGTAATCCCGCCGAACCGGGCGTTTGACGATCAAGTCGACGGGGGCCGCGCGGCGTTCACCTCGCTTGGCAGAATTGGCCGTCGCGGGCGCGACGGGCGCATCTTCGGTCGTGACGCTTTCGTGGGTGCTATCCAAGCTCATTCGCGCCCCGCGTCCAATTGCCCGATCCAGCCCTCGAGCTGCGCGAAGCTCGGCTTGCAGGCCGGTTGCATCATGCGACGGCCTGCATCGATCGCCAGCAGCGGTGGCTTGCCGCCAGCAAAGGCCACCAGTATCACTTTCATGCATTCCATTTCCGACATCTCGGCCTTCATCGCTTGCTTAACCAGGTTCGACACCGGATCCAAGACGCCATAACAGAAGAAAATGCCGATAAGCGTGCCAATCATGGCGGCCGCGACATTCTCGGCCAGTTCGGCCGCGCTGGCGCCGTCTCCAAGTCTGCCCATGGCAATCACCACGCCCAATACTGCAGCCACAATGCCAAAGCCGGGCATGGCTTCCGAAATCTTTTTGAGCGAGCGCGATGGCAACTCGATGTTCTCTTGAATGGCAACGAGCTCCTGCTCGAGCACGCTTTCCAACTCGTGTGAGCTGATCTTGCCCATCGCCATCAAGCGAAGGTTGTCGACAATGAAGGTAAGCAACTCGGGGCCCTGTAGCACCAGCGGGTAGCGCTGGAACAGCCGGCTTTCGTGCGGGTTCTCGACGTGGTTGTCGAGTGCCTTGAGGTCTCTGCCGATGTTTAATAGCTCATACATCAGCAGCAGTTGCTGGCGCTGGAGTTCCTTGTTGGCCATGCGCTTGCGCCTGCCCATCACCTTACGCAATTGCTTGCCCATGTCGACGAGCACGTGGCGAGAATTGCCGAGCACCAGCGCGCCAACGGCCGAGCCGACGACGATCAACAATTCGACAGGCTGCCAGAGCTTGCGGAAATCGCCCCCCATGAATACGAAGCCGCCGAATACGCAGCCAAGCACAATCAAAATTCCAAATATCTGTTGCATGATTCCTTCCCGACCTGGGCGCCGTCCGAAGGGAGCGGCGCAATATTCTTCACTGTCAATGCTGAGCGAGGCGCTTGCGCATCTTGACCAGTGCGCTCTTGTTGATCTGACAGACTCGAGCCCGCGTCAGGCCCAGCACCGCCCCGATCTCCGCTTGACTCAGATCGAATTCGTAATAGAGTTGGATGATCTGCTGCTCGCGCGCATCGAGCACGCCCAGCGCCTGTTCGAGCGAGTGGCGCAGCATGGCGCGGTGTTCGATGCCATCGCTGCCGCCGCACTCGTACCGTTCCGCGTCCTCTTCCAGCATGGCGTCAAAGCTGACGAACTCTTGTGCGCAGTCGTCCAGTTGCAACTGCTCGTATTCGTCGTCGCCGATTTCCAGCGCGTTGCACACTTCTTCTTTCGTAGGATCGCGGCGCAGCTCCCGGCGCAGTGCTCGCTCAGTGCTGCGCAGACGGTGAGCACCTTGGCGTGCCGAGCGCGGGCGCCAGTCCTGGCGGCGCAGTTCGTCCAGAATCGCGCCCCGTACGCGAAATAGAGCAAAATGCTCGAATTCGTCATCGGGCTCACCGTAGCGACGCAGCGCTTCGAGCAGTCCCATCAGCCCGAGCTGCTCGAGGTCGCAGGCCTCCATCGCTCCACCCGCCTGCGACGCGAGCTTGCGCACGATGCGCTTCACCAGCGGCGCATACTGCGCCATCCAGCGCGCCTCATCGGCGGGGGACAACGTCTGGTTCTCGCGCTGTACACTTTGGTATTCGGTGTAGATCGTTGCAGTCATCGTATTCGGTCCATCATGACCTTCGTTACCGTCACGTTACGAGAGCGTGCGATTGGTGCCGCAGCCCAATGCTCGTATTCCCAATTGAGCAATGCGGCTGATTCGCGCTATTCCATGCACCGCGTATCGGCCAGTGTGCGCGTGGCCGGTACGCTTCGGACCCTCTCGCACAGCGACCGTCAACCGTTCGAGCAACTCGCTTCGTTGCTCGAAAGCAGTAGATCCGGCGTCAGGTTGCATGGCCGCGTGTTGCCCTTGTTACCGTGCATTCCGGTTCATGTCGTCACCCTCTTCACGTCCGCTAGTTCGCACGCCGTCAATTCGAATGACGAATCGCCGCCTGCCGAGGCCAAACCGCCACCAGGCCCTCTCGTGGGCGGCTCATCGCGTGGGTGGTGCTCGCGGCCGCCCGAGCCGCCCGCCTCGCCATGGCTTTGCCGACCTGCCGAGACCTGCACGGTCACGTCGCCACCATGTCGCGCGCCGAGATCCTGGCGCAAGCTTTCTCCGATCGCCTGCAACTGGAGAACGACCTCGGGATGGGTGGCCGACAAGTGAACTGCCATGCCGTTGACGTTCTGGCGTAGTTCGATGCGTATCGATCCGTTCGAACCCGGATCGAGTCGGATCACGGCTTGACGCATGCCCTGAGCCATCTGCACGCTCAGGCGCTCTCCCAGCGCGTCGATCAGCTTCTGCTGACGCGCGGTCGGCGCACTCGTAGCCGTTGCCGGTACCTTTGCCGCTTCCGGTACCCTTGCCGCTTCCGTCAAAAGTTCGGCTTGTGTTGCGCGGGTGCCTACCTCGCTGTCGGGCGCGACGGCAGATGGCCCTGTCGGAGCGCTTGCGTCACCGAACGCGAGCGGGCCGAAGATCTGCGAGACGCGCGTCGTCGCGAGATTCATGCTTTGGTTCAACAGCGCCCCAGGTACCGCACTCGACCGATGGTCGAACAGGCGTGCGGCCAGCATGGGCGCGATCGGTTCCTTCGCATCAACTTGCGGCAAAACCGCTTGCTCGATCGCGCCGCGCCGGTACAAGTCCACTGGTTGCGCTGTCCCATGCGTGTGTGCCGGCAACGAAACGATGGTGGAAAGTTGCATTGCGACGGTGTCAACCGGTGTGTCGCTTGTCGTCCGGTCCGGTGCGACAGTGTCGACTGCACGTGCTTCCAGCGCCTGCATAAGGCCCGGTGCGGCCACCGCGCCGTCCTGCAACGATGGCATGTCGCGAGCCGGCGGTTCGGTTTCAGGCGCTCGCGCCAGTGCCAACCACGGATCCAGCACCGACACCGGATCCGCCGTAGCGTCCGTGCCGTCGTCCAGTCCGGAGCCTTCCATCAGCAAGGACTCGAAATCATCGGTTAATACGGATGGCTGCACGCTGAGCACTGCAGCCAGCACGACGCTACCGTCGGTTGCCGTTGCCGGCGCAAGGTCGGCCGTTGCCGAGAGACCGCTCATCATTGCTGGCTCCCTTGAACTGCATAGGCCTGCCAGACTTCGCGGCGATCATTGAGATCGTTCATCGCCTCGATCAGCCGTTCGGATTCAATTTCCAATAATGAAATAGCGACGCGGTGCGCGATCGTCAGAAGTCTCAGTGCTTCCAGCTCGGCAGCGGTCAACGCCGTTCCGGTCGCCATGTTGCTCACGATATCGTGTACTTCCACGCTCAAGCACACCAGCGCGTCGAAATCGCACCTCGCAATCGCTTGTCGTACGCGCATTGCGAGTCGGAGCACATAGTCGCTCTGGTCCATGATCTATCATCCGAATCGTTGATCGACGCCTTCCCAAGCCCCGCGCAGTGTGCGGATCAGCATCGAGACTTCATCGATGAGGAGCGGATCCAGAGTGAGTCCGGCTTCATTCAAGCGTACCGTGCAGTACTCGTACAGCCGAGCAAGGTTGACGACGACCTCGTTGCCAGCGTCGAAATCGAGTGCACTGGTCAGACCATGCAGCATGCCGATGCACTTATTCAGGCTGTTGCCCTTCTCTTCGTAGCGTCCAGCTTCGATATGGGCGCGCGCGCGCGCCATCTCGTCGAGCAGGCCATCCATCAGCACAATCACCAACCGCACCGGCGACGCGCTTGCCGTCTGACTGGCCAGGTTCGTCGTCTGGTAATTGCCATAACCATGTCGGGTCATCATTTCTTGTTTCCGCTAAGGAGGCCGTCAAGCAACTGCTTCGTGTATTCCATCCGCTTCTGCAGCTCCGCCACGCGCGTGAACTGGGTCAGATATCGGCCATAGACCTGACGGTATTGGACTTCGAGCGAGCGCTCCTTTTTCTTTAACGATTGTTCAATAAGCTCGGCGGACTCCTGACGGCGCTTGACCTGACCGTCGACGGACGAGGTCCATGTCTTCAGGTAGGTGTCCATGCGCGCGACGATGCCCTTCTCAGGATCGGCAAACAGCGTGTCGAGGCCGTTTGGGTTCTTGGCCAACCCGGCGTTCAGCTTGGCCGTATCGAGCGACAGTTTGCCGGTACGATCCGCCGAGATGCCGTAGTCCAACATCCGTTTCTCGCCCACTGTGGCGCGCAACAGCGCGTTCATCCGCTGTTGGAGGTTGCGCACACCGGCATCGCCGACGAACGGCCCTGCGCTGGACGGATCGTCAGGATTGACCTTCGTCAACTCGGCCAGGACGCCCATTGCTTTGTTATACGCATCGACAAACGCCTGCACGGCGTCGGCCGTGCCGCCTTGGTCGAGCTTGATATCGAGCAACAAGGGTGCGTCACCTTCGACCATCGACTGCTTGAACGTGACGGACACGCCCTGAATGCCGGTGAAAGTGTTGCTGGACTGCTTGATGTCGACGCCGCTCTCCCCGCCAAGCTTGAATATGGCGTCTCGTGCTATCGACAGTTCGTCTGGCGTGCCCGACAGGACAGCAGACAGCGCTGCACCGCGGATGCCGCCGGTATCGAGCGAAATAGCACCGGCCTCGCCGGTCCCGCCTGAGGTCAGCACGAGACGCTGCTCACCTTCGATCGTGACGATCGACGCAGATACCTTTCCCTTGTTGCCGACGGCCTGATTGATCGCACGAGCCAGTTCGGCCGGCGACACGTTGTCGCTCGCGTCGGCGTTGGCTGCCGATAGGTCCACCTTGAACGATTCGCCGTTCGCGAGTGCGATTCCGAGTGTGCCCGCGTCCTTGGCACCGTATGACGAGAGGCCCTTGAAGGCCACCTGATGCGCCGACGCGAGTTGCTTGACGAAGAACGCGTAACGACCGGGCTGTGCACTGGCCGCCGCTGTGGCTTCGCCCAGCGCCTGGTTCGACAGCGAAGCCTTTTGTTTGACGATGCCACCAACACCGGACAAACCCTTCAACGCGGTCTGAAACGAACTCAACGCGCCTTGTAACCGGGTGAGCCCGGCCTGGGCAATCACGTTGCCCGCTTTCTGGCTTTTCAGGCGCTGAACTGCATTCTGCATGTACTTATCGGTAAGCTCCTTGGCGCTTACCACTGGGTCTCCAATACTGCCGAACATGGCGTCCTCGCTTGATCAGAATGGGTTGGATATCGAACGTCGCTGCGACAGCCGCCTGCGCAGCCATGCCTGGGAAGCCTGTTGGTCCTCGAGTTTGCGATCGCGTGCGCGCTTCTCGAGTTCGAGCGCGCCCAGCTTCTTGCTGCGAACCCGGTCGATCTGCTCGTACCGCAGGCGTGCGCGGCACAAATCCGCGCGCAAGCCCGCCACTATTGCCTCGTGCTTTGCCAATTGATGTTGGTGCAGATGAATCAGATTGGCGATCGCGGAGCGATAGCGCGCACCGTTCATTGCGTGCTCAGGATGTACGTGCGTACCGGTGTCGACGCTTTGCATCAGCAAAGTCATTTGCGAAATATGATGGCGATAGCGAGCGCCTTCAGCGTCGCGCGCGGCGACATCGACTTCCAGCCGATCCACTTCCTTCGCGCGCATCGCAACGAGTTGCGATAGTCCCGCAACGACATGTCGGGCGTTCATGCGGCAATCTCCGTCAGAATATCCAGCGTCGCCTGGCGCGGCGCGACCTCGTCCTGCGCCTGACACAGGAAGGCTTCGATCCGGTCGTGCATCTTCACGGCGTGATCGGTAACGAGATCCGCGCCGGCCACGTAGCCGCCCAGCGGGATCAGATCGCGAACATTGGCGTAGCGAGACATCATTTGCTTCACCTTGCGTACCGCGTCGATCTGCTCGCGTGGCACCACGAGTGACATGCAGCGGCTGACCGACCGCAGCACGTCGATCGCCGGGTAATGCCCCTGGGAGGCGAGATCGCGCGACAGCATGATGTGGCCATCAAGAATCGCACGCGCCGTGTCGACCACCGGGTCCTGTTCGTCGTCGCCTTCAGCCAACACGGTGTAGATGGCACTCATGCTGCCAACACCTTCGCCGTTGCCCGCACGCTCCACCAAACGTGGCAACATGCCGAACACCGAGGGCGGATAGCCGCGCGTGGCCGGCGGCTCGCCCAGCGCCAGCGCGATTTCTCGCTGCGCCATCGCGTAACGGGTGAGGGAATCGATCATTAGCAGCACATCGTTGCCGGCATCGCGAAAGTGTGTGGCAATGGCGTGGCACAGCTCGGTCGCCATCAAACGCATCAGCGGGGATTCATCCGCCGGTGCGACCACGACGATGGCTTTGGACAAGCCTTCGGGGCCAAGCGAGTGCTCGATAAACTCTCGCACCTCGCGGCCACGCTCGCCGATCATGCCGACCACCACCACATCGGCCGCGGTCTGGCGCGCGATCATGCCGAGTAGCACGCTCTTGCCAACGCCACTGCCAGCAAAAAGGCCAACGCGCTGCCCGCGACCCAACGTCAGCATGCCGTCGATCGCGCGCACGCCTACGTCCATCACACCCTCCACCGGCTGCTTACGCAGCGGGTTCACGCGCGGGGGAGTCAGATCGAGCACGGCGTCGCCGATGAGCGGACCACGGTCGTCGATCGGTTCACCGAGGCCATCGACGATGCGGCCCCGCCATCCAGCGCCGATCGACAGCGTGCGCGCACCTTCATCGCCAAACACACGCGCGCCCGCGGCCAAACCCTCTGCCGGCCTGAAAGGCATCAGATACGACACGCCTTCCCGAAAGCCGACCACTCGTGCATCGATCCAGCTGTTCGAAGAGGTCTCGATACGTGCGAACTGACCGGTTTCGAATGCATAGCCGGTCACTTCAAGCAGGAGGCCCGAGACCGCGGACAAGCGCCCCACGGGCCTTGCGACGGGCACATCGCCAAGGTCGAGCTTGCCAAGTACGGATTCGTTCATGCTGGCACTCCGTCCGAGTCATCGGCATGGGCATGCGCGAGCTGCGAGGTAATCCGTTCGATGCAGGCGACAAGGCGCTGACCGCAGCCCGCGTCCATTTCGATGTCATCGGCCCGCACGCGACATTCGCCAGGCTCGAGCCGGTCGTCCGGCACCAGTTGCCAGCCCTGCACTCGGTCTGGCGCCGCTTCAGCCAGGCGCGCGTAATCGGACGGGTTCAGTCGCACGCTGACGGATTCGGGCGGTTTGGTCAGCGTGCCGACGGCTTCACCCACAAACGCGAGAATCCGCTCGGGACGGATTTCGAGCTCCGCACGCACGACCTGTCGGGCAACGTCGCCAACGAGTTCAGCCACTTCGCTGCGCACCTTGGCTCGATAAGCTTGGTGCACGCACTGGAAGCCACGAACCAGCGCGTCGACTGGTGCTACCAGCGCATCGAGCCCGGAACGCACGTCGCGGCGTGCGCCTTCGGCGCCGACTCGTTCGCCGGCGACAAAGCCCTCCTCGTAACCTGCTTGCCGAGCTTCTTCAAGCAATTCTGCGGCCGGTGGTACATGCAGTTGCTCGGAGAGCAGATCCACCTCGTCGGGCGCCGTGAATCCGCCGAGCTGCTCGCTTGCCGCGCGAATGCGCGCTAGCGAGGGAAATGCATAGCGTCGGTACGTCCTCATCGAAGCGCTTCCTCCGCCACGAGCCGAAGTTCGAAGTCGCCGTCATCGGCAAGTCTTCGTATGATTTCCATGATTTCGCGGCGCGCCGACTCGACTTTGCTGGGGAGTGCGGGCTCCGCCCGGCGCAACATCTCCTCGAAGGCCTGCACCGCGCGCCGCGGCATCGAGCGCAACAATGCGTCGCGCACAGCTGGGTCGGCACCCTTAAGCGCCACGCCCCACAGCGCCGTGTCGACATGTTCGAGAATGACGGAGATCACCTCATCATCCTGGTTCGCGATCACCGCGAAATCGTAGATGAGGTCTTCCACCGCCGCGACCAACTCCGGATCTCGAGCACGCAGAATTTCCACCATGTGGGCGCGGTCGCCCGGCATACGGTTAATGATGTCGGCGGCCTGCCGCACACCTTCGACGGCCGTGCTTTGTGTGCCAAGGTTGGCGATGCAACAGTCGACCACGTCTTCCAGGTCCCGCAGCAGGTCATGATCGATCTCGGTCAGACGCGCGATATCGAGCAGCACTTGCTCGCGCCGCGCTTCGGGCAGCGCCTGAATCACGCGGCTCGCCTGCTCCGGCGGCAAGAAGACGAGGAACATGGCTTGCATGCGCACGTGCTCGTCGCGCAGGCGGTCGGCTAGCCATTGCGGCTGTGCCCACTGCAGGCGCGCCATTTTCGGGCCGATCGCGTCGCCGTAAATCTTGTTGAGCACGCTGTTGGCCACCACACCGCCGAGCGCCATCTCCAGCGAGCGCTGCAAGAACGAGCGCGAAGCACCCCGTACGCCGCTCTGCTCGCGAAAATTCGTGAAGAAGTGCTCGATGGTGTTCTGCACAGCCTCCACCTTGACGCCCTGCATGCGTGACATGGCGAGTGTCACGTCCAGCAACTCCTCGCGCGAGAGGCATCGCAGCACGCCCGCCGCAGCTTCCTCGCCGATGCTGAGCAGGATGATGGCAGCGCGCTCCACCGCGGCAAGATTCTGGGTTGGCGGGCCTGCCGTTATGGCGGTGTCCACGGTCGCAGGTATGTCAGTTGGTGTGCTCATCGTCTCGAATCCAGGGTTTGATGACTTCGGCAACGCGCTCAGGGTCCTGAGCTGCCAGATGCTTCAGGTGTGCGATCAGCACGTCGGCGCCGGAGCCAATCGGCGGGAGATTCGCGTCGGCCAGCAGCAGGGGTTGCGTGTCGGCGTCGGCGGCTGCCGCAAGCGCCGGGGTTTCCGGACCGCCCGATACAGCGTTGGCGCCCTGCGACTGCGGATCGCGCCCGCCGTTGGCCCAAATGCGAAGCACCTTAAGCAGCGGGCGGAAGATGAATACGAACCCGAGCAGCGCACCCAATGCCCATACTGCCCAAGTACCAATCGTCACGATGTTGTCGGGCTGCTTCCACCACGGCTGCGATACGGTCACCGGCGTGCCGCGGAAGTCCAGCGACGACACCGTCAGTGCATCTGCACGGTCGGCATCGATGCCCAAGCCGTTGCGCAGGATCGTGTCCACCTGCGCAAGTTGCGCTGGCGCCCAAGCCTTTCCACCGCCGGGCGCGGCGGCGTTGTTCAGAACCACCGCCACGTTCACGCGCTTTACGCGCACGGGACTGCGCTTGATCTGTACGACGTTGCGGTCGTAAGCGTATTGGCGTGTCTGCGCGTTCTTGGCCGAGTGCGGCGCTTCGGGCATGCTGGCAGTCGACGGCGGTGCCGGGCGGTTCGACAATGAACCCGGTACCCCCAACGCTGCCTGACCGATGTCCTTCTCGTCGCGAATCGCTTCCTGTGTCACCTTCGGGGCCTCGCCGTATTGCTCGCGGGTTTCTTCCACGCGATCGTGGTCCAGCTCGACGGCAACGCTCGCGCGAAAGTTGCCGTCCCCCAATACCGGCGTGAGCAACTCGCGAATATTGCGCATTACCTGTTCACGCATTTGCGAACCCAATTCGCTGTCGAGCGCGGAATTTCCCAGCACCGGATCGATCTGCGCGGACAGGTGATTGCCGGACTGATCTATCACGGTCACGCGGGCCGGGTCCAGGTTTGCCACGCTGCCCGCTACCAGCGCGACTATCGCGGCAATCTGCTCCTTGCTCAGCTTGCGGTTGGGCTTGAGCGTGAGCACCACCGACGCCGAACTCTTGTCGCCATCGGCCAGAATGAACGACGCCGATTTGGCGATCGACAGATGCACACGAGCCGACGACACCGGCTCGAGCGCCATAACGCTCTGCGTCAGTTCGCCTTCGAGGCCACGCCGAAACCGGACGTCCTGCACGAACTGACTGACGCCCAGCGGATCGCTCTTGTCCACCTGCTCCAGCCCCTCCGGCAATTTGGCTACCACACCCTTGGCGGCCAGCATCATGCGCGCGGCACCGAGCTTCTGCTCCGGCACCAGCACCTGGCCACTGTCCGGGTGGATACGGTACGGAATGCCTTCGGCGTCCAACGCGGCCATCATGTCGGCGGCGACCACGGCTTCCTGGGAGCCAAAAAGCGGTTTGTAGCGCGAGTCCTGACGATGCATCAGCATCATGGTCAGCGCGGCCAGGCTAATCGCCAGGATGACGATGGGCGCCAGTTTGGACAGCGCCGCGGGGGACGGCAATCGGAAATGGCCGGGAGGCGCGAAGCGCGCAATCTGAGCCTTGACTTGAGCAAGCACGTTTGCGGTCCTCATCAAACCTGCATCTTGATGATGTCGTCAAAAGCACTCATGACCTTGTTGCGCACCTGGACCATTGCGGAGAACGACAGGCTTGCCTGCTGGCTGGCAAGCATGGCACCCACAAGGTCATCGCTGGCGCCTGTTTCCACGGCGGTGACGAGATCGTCGGCGTGATGTTGTTGCGCATCCGTGCCACGCACGGCCTGTTTGAGTAAATCGGCGAAGCCTCCCGCGATGTCGGCAGTGGCGGCTTCGGTTTTCGGGTCATCGGTGTTCGGGATGACGGATTGGCGAATCGAATCGAGCATCGCGCTCGAGAGGTCGACAGTCATGGCGGCTCCAGATTGGATATCTGGCGCAGATTCTGGGACGTCATCCGTCGTAGAACGAAAATGTTCAACGAAACATTGATTGGCCCGCTAACGGCAGCCTGTCGCTGCTGCTCGCGCTCAATGGGGCGGATAACGACCATACGGCAAATGAGCCGGTACAAAATGGAGGAACAGGGTTCGGGGCGGCCCCCGCGCCGGAGCGCCCGTGCCGTCAGACGTCAGGCCCTTGCGGTCAAGAGTATGACGTGCGGCTCACGTGCGCCCTGGCGTCGCGCTATATCGCGAACCGGCAGTCACGCGCGGGCGCTGCAGTCATCGCCATTGCTGCAGATCGGGTTACGCTAACTGTTTCCAGCGATCCAGCGCCTCGCTCCTTCGCCGAGATGCGCGGCAGGATCAGCTCGAACGTGGTACCGCTTCCAGGTGTACTGTGCACGGCAACCGTGCCGCCGTGTCTTTCGATGACGGCCTTGACGAAAGGCAACCCCAATCCGACGCTGGCGCTTCCGTCGGCCTTGCGCTCGGCCTGGAAGAAAGGCTCGAACAGGCGATCGACCGTTTCGTCAGTCATGCCGATGCCGCTGTCGGTAACCTTCAGTACCAGTGTGCCGTCGCCAGCCGAGCCGACGGCGAATGACACGACGGCGCCGGGCGGCGAATACTTGATCGCGTTGTCCAGCACGTTGACGACCGCACGCATGAGCATGTCGCCATTTCCGCTAACGAGGGTGTCTTCGGCCAAGAATACCGGTGCGCGCAACACGACGCCCTTTTGCTCGGCGGCGAGCCAGTTCTGATCGATCGCCTCTTCGACCACCTCGCTCAACGCCACTGGCTCGAATTCGGTCCGGTCGAGTCGTTCGGCCCGGCTCAACTGCATGAAGTCCTTCGCAATACGCAACGAGTATGAAGCCTGCTGCCGTAGATCGCTCAGGAAAGCGCGATCCGACTCCACGTCCGGATTGCTGCCGACGGACGCGCCCCGGCGGTCGATCAACGACAGGATGGCCGTCAGTGGACTGCGCAGGTCATGAGCGATATGGCGCAACATCCACTTGTCGTGCGAGACAAATCCCTTCAGATCGCGAAGGTCGATCAGACAAACCAGGTGGGACATCTGCGTGTCGCCGCCGGAAGAAGTGTCCCCGCTCAGCCCACTCGACAGCCGTTCGCACATCAGCATGTAGGTGCGCCCGCCCCATTCGATTTCACGACTGGTGTCTCCGCCCTTGCATACGATCTCGGTCACGAGCCGCTCGACTTGCATGAGTGGCAATCGACCGTCAGTCAGATCACCTGCGGAGTCCTCGCGCATTAAAGTGGCAGCCTTCGCGTTCCACACAGCAACGTGGCCGCCCATCGTGAGAAAGACTGGATACGGAAACTGGTTGACCATGTCGACGTAGAGCTTTTGCCAGCCGCGTACCTGCAGCAACGCTGCCTTGATGCCGACCAACTCATCGGACCGCTCGGAGGGCGCCGCGACCGCGACTGCACCCTCCCGCGGACGGATCGCGGCCGCGATCGCTCCCCATTCGCGCAATTCGCCTCGCAACATCGAGAGCATGCGAGCATGTCGCTCCCACGCAAAAAAGCCGTAGATCAGCAGACAAACAACCGGAAGCAGCCCCAGCGGCAACCAGATATGGAATACCAACATTCCCAGTGGAACGGCGAAGATCAGCGCGCCCCAGCCGAGCGCCGCCAGATGCACCGCACGACCGGGCACAAACACGCAGATCAGCACGACGCCGAACGCGAGAGCCAGATAGATCGACACCCCGACGACAGCGGGCGCTTCGCGCGCAAGATTGCCTGAAGCCACGGCGTCGGCGATGAGCGCGTCGAGTTGTGAGCGCGTGACCTCGTGCGAATTGAGAGACGAGATTTGGAACATCCCTCCGGCGCCCCACGCCTGGCTACCGACGAACACCACCTTCCCATCGAACGCATCCGCAGGTACGCGTTGCTGCAGCACATCAATATCCGAATACTGTGTCAGGTGCATCGATGCCGGCAGCATTGTCATCACCGCCGGCGTGCGTGCGGCCCCAATCGACTGCGCGTACGGCCTGACGAAATCAACGACCGGCAACGGCGGCTCGATGCTCGCCACTCGCAGCGCGTCGAGCGCAACGTGTGCATAACGGACACCCGCAGACAGACGGTAAGGTACGAAACCACTCACCACGCCGTAGTGACCCATCGTAACGATTCGCTGGCTGTGCGCGGCAGCAAGCGAACTGAGTGCCGGCGGCAGCAAGCTTGAACAGCTTCCTGCGTGCCCGGTGAGACTTGGCTCGACCAACACGGTATGCGAGCATGCTCGCATTCCGGCGCGCAGACTCGAATAATCGAACCCGGGCCACAAGGGCAAATCGAGCGTGACGCTGCGCGCCTTACCAAGCGCGCCGAGCAATTGCGCCAAATACGCGTCCATGCTATGCGGGTCCAGTTGTGCGACCACTCCTTCGTCGATGTTGACGACCACCACCTGTCGCGTCGACCGATGCGCAACCGCCTGCGCCATCATATCGAACAGCACACGATCAAGCGCACCCGACACCACGCCACTGCCGGGGTTACCGCTCAACGCAGCCAGCGCCAGCATCGCAAGGACTACAACGCCGCGCAAGGGGCCGATCGCCATCAAGCGGGAAACGAGTGCGCGCATAGAGCCACCAGCTTGCTGCAAGCTCAATCCAAGTCGTTGTCGGTACCATCCGCCAACCGCTCGAGGCGATACCCGTAGCGATACACGCTCGAAATTCTGAGCCCGTTCGGACGGAGGCGAAGGCCGTTTCGCACTCGTGTGATATAGGTTGCCAACGTGCCGACATTCGACGAATCCGCAGCGCCCCAAACTTGCTTGAGGAGCACCTCGCGACTCACCACGCGTCCGGCGTGCGCGAACAGGTACAGCGCAATGGAAAATTCTCGCTCAGGCAGCGCGACTTGTTCTCCGTGGGGCAACGTCGCCGTGCGCGTGGTCTCGTCCAGTATGAAGCCGGAAAATTTGATTTGCTGATTGCGCTGGACCCCCGGGTACCATTTGCGCAACTGTGCGATAACGCGCGCAATCAACATTCGCTCGCTGATAGGCTTGACCAGATAGTCATCTGCACCGCAGCTCAAGCCGTGCAGGATATCGCGCTCGTCGTCGTGTTGGGTGAGCAACACAATGGGAATCAGATAGTCGACCCGCTTGCGCATGTCTATCAGTACGTCGATGCCGGTCATGCCGGGCACATCCCAATCGAGCAAGAGCATATCGACCTCCTCGTGGGCGATCCGGTCAATAAAGCGACTGCCGTCGTGCTCGACAATAGCATCGTAGCCCGCAGCCTCGAGCCAGTGTCGAACGGTTGCCGCATGTGCGACGTTGTCTTCTAGGAGCGCAATGCGCGGCTTTTTTGCATCGGCGGTTGGGACTGTCGACATGATTGCGAGACTGATGAGGATTTTGGGAGGCACCCACTGTCGCATCCCGTCAATACGCGAACGACGGGAATTCGTGGGCACCGACGGTTAAGCAGCAGAGCTTTCCCTGCAAGGGTAGACAGAATGCACACTACGAATTGCGGAGTGCTTGATGCAAAAAAAATATCGCGAGGCCGCAAAAATTTCAGCTGCATCACTGGGTTTTCCTCCCTGTAATGCACGATCGCGATATTTAGCCGTGCGGCCATCCCGATGTTGCCGCGGAGCCGAAATCGCTCGGCACTGCGTCAGCAGCCCGCGCACGCGCATGGTGCGAGAAAAAGACCAGAGATTGAAGATCAGGCATCAGTCAAACCACAACTCGTACGTTTCTCAACTCGCGTTATGGGCTACGCTCGTCATAGCCGGTGAATCGCCAACAACCTAACGGACTGGCAACTCGTGTTCGAATCAGCCTCAATAGAAATGCCATCCGAAGTTTTCACGGCGAGAACCGAAGCTCAAACCAGCTCCATTCTGAGCTGCGATACGGATCTCAATGTAGAGCTAAAGTGTGAGCGAAATCAGCTCTTCCCAATATCAGATAACTCTTATTTTCCGGAGTTTGCACATTAGACGGGCCAGATCAATAGCATATCGCTACGCGCGGGAACGTCAACACATCCTCAATCGCCGACGCCCCTCCCCCGTGATGGTCTGGCCCATCTCAGCGCGCACGGACATACGCGAGATCAGTCCACGGCACAAAGCCGCAGCCAGTTTGCACTAACGCTATTGCAGCGACTCATAGCGCCATCGCGCGGCACCGCTCAAAGGGCAAGAATTCCCGCGCCCGCGGAAAAGCAATCTCTACGCTCTCACATCCGCCGCGCCGAATCTCCAGCTTGTCCGTCTCGAATCGATTTAACGTCTGTCGATCGCCTGCCGTCTTGAACAGGCGTCGCCCCTGATAAGTTGGCAGCGACAAACAAATACCCCCAACCTAGTCTAGACTTAAGGATTACATACCATGCTGAGCCTGCACACCAACGCCGCCGCCATGAACATCAAGAAGGCCATCGGCAGCACAAGCAGCAGCCTGAACACCACGATGACCCGCTTGGGCACCGGCTTGCGCATCAACTCCGCCAAGGACGACGCCGCCGGCCTGCAGATCGCCGTGCGCCTGCAAGCGCAAACTCGCGGCATGGGCATGGCCATGCAAAACACGCAGAATGCGTCGTCGATGCTCCAAACTGCGGACGGCGCGATGAAGGAAGTCACCAACATTCTGTACCGCATGAAGGACCTGGCCACGCAGGCCGCCGACGGATCGTCCTCGGCAAACGAAAAGACTGCCATGCAGGCCGAGTACGATGCATTGGGCAAGGAACTGTCGAACATCATGAAAAACACGTCGTATGGCGGCGCCAAGCTTATGCAGAGCGAAGTCAAAAAGGATGACGGCACGGTAGTGAGCGAGGGCGGTCGCCTGACCAAGGAAATCACCTTCCAGATCGGCGCCACCAAGGACGAAACGATGGCCGTCGATTTCTCCAAGCACGTCACAAATGCGCACGACAAGTTCGAAGGCCTGTCGGCGAGTTACAAGGGCCCGGAAGCAGGCAAGATTGAAGAGGCCGGCAAGGAGCTGACTGACAACGCCAACGCGACGATCGATCTGATCAACAACGTACTTGACGACGTGGGCGCGCTGCGCTCGGCCATCGGTGCGGCAGAAAACCGCCTCGAGCACACCCACAACAACCTGGCCAACATGTCGACGAACACGGCTGACGCCGAAGGCCGCATCATGGACGCCGACATGGCATCGGAATCCGCCAAGATGAGCTCGCAGCAAGTACTGCTGCAAGCCAGCATGTCCATGCTCAAGCAAACCAGCAGCATGAACCAGATGGTCTTGTCGCTGCTCCAGTAAGCACCGCCCCAGATTCACTGGAGTCCGAAACCGGCCCGCCACAAGCGGGTCGTTTTTTTTGGGGTATTCAAACTCTGTTCAACATTCTCCGCTCCGTGCCGCACGCTGCAGACAATGGCGCCAACTCTTCTTCAAAAACGACCCCTTGACCGTGTCAGCATCTCCCCCCTACTCCCGCAGCAGCCGAGCCGCATCTCCGGTGGTACTCGATCCGTGCACGCTAGGGCGTCCATACCATTTGCTTGACGATGTTCTGCAAGATATCAAGCGCAGAATCGACCACTCCCTTCATGAACGGTTCAATCTGCGCCGTGGCACGAACTTCGTCGTCACTGAGCTCTCTATCGCCGCGATGCGGTCGCGCAATGCGGCCGTCTGGCGCACTTATGCATGCAACCATGGACAGATTTCAGTGCGCTGCGACCGCGAGCTACTGCTGGCGCTACTGGCCTGTCATTACGGCACTTCGCTCGACGAAACTATGCCGGCCGCCCCGGCGCCAGAAACGGGGGCGGAACGGCGTTTTGCGGCACAACAACACACCGCGCTGCTCGCCGCGTTTGCCTCAGCGATGCTCGGCGACCAAGCAGAGCCCTTTTTGCCAAGTGGGGACATCGTGCCCGGCCCGGGCGTCCGCATCCTGCGCATGACCATCTCGGACCGCTTGCGCAAAGTCTGTGGCGACGTCGAATTGGTGTTGGACGATGTGTGGCTTGACCACTTGTTTGCGCGCCTCGATGCTCAGCACCTGCGTCCTGCACCCGATAGTGCTCCGGCCAACGTGTGCATCCCCGTCACGATGTCGGTGCACGTGCTGTCCAAGAACATGCGCCTTGACGAACTGCTTCGTATGAGCCCGGGCGACGTGCTGCCTGTTCGCTTGCCCGATACCGTCGACGTGCTCGTCAACAACGTCCGCCTCTACCGCGCGGCCTTAGCCGAACACCAAGGCGCGCTGTGGATTACTTCTTTCGAACCCGTGGAGTAACTCCCAACATGACCTCGACCACCGACCTTGATCTCTCCGCGTTGGGCGATCTGGATCTGGGCGACGATCCCAAATCCATCACTGAACCTGCATCACCACGCGACCCGATGCGCATGCTGCGCCGCATTCCCGTGCGCTTGACGTTGGAGGTGGGGGAGGCCACCGTACAGCTAGCCGATCTGCTGTCGTACGAAACCGGCTCGACGGTGGAGCTCAATCGCCTTGCCGGCGACCCCCTCATCATCAAGGTAAATGGTACGCCGGTCGGGTTCGGCGAAGTCGTCGTCTCTGGAGAACACTACGGCCTACGCATCATCGAGCTCGACGACCTCAACTCTCTTGCGACATGAAGAAGCGCGACCTCCTGTCCCACCTGGGTCTGGCGTTAGCGGTTTTCGCTATGCCCACACTCGTTCAAGCCGACACGCTGACGCTCGCGTCCGATGGCGTCGGCGGCCAAGGCTTCACAGTCAAAACTCAGATCCTCGTTCTGATGACGCTGCTCGGGCTGCTGCCCGCGCTACTGATGACGATGACGAGCTTCCTGCGCTATGTGATCGTGCTGTCGCTGGTCAAGCAGGCGCTAGGCCTGCAGCAAGGATTGCCGGGGCGCATCGTTACTGGTGTCGCGCTGGTGCTGACCATGCTTACGATGCGTCCGGTCGGCGAGGAAATCTGGCAAAAGGCCTTCGTGCCGTATGACCAAGGCAAGATCAGCATGCAGGCCGCGCTCGCGACATCAGAACAACCGCTGGGGCGCTATATGCTCGCGCAGACGAACAAGGCTACGCTCGCGCAAATGGCCAAACTCTCCGGCACCGAAAAAATCACGGATCCGGAGAAGCAACCGTTCCTGGTTAAATTGTCGGCGTTCGTGCTGAGCGAACTGAAGACTGCGTTCCAGATGGGCGCCATGCTGTTCATCCCATTCCTGATCGTCGACATCATTGTCGCGTCCGTGCTGATGGCAATGGGAATGATGATGCTGTCGCCACTAGTCATCTCGCTGCCGCTGAAGCTGCTCTTGTTCGTACTGGTGGACGGCTGGTCGCTTACCGTCAACACCCTCATTACCAGCGTGAAGGCCTACTGATGCTGACTCCCGATCTGGCCGCTGGCTTCGCCGTCGACGCGTTGCGCCTGGTACTTGTCATCATCCTCGTGCTGATTACGCCAGGCCTGATCACCGGTGTGCTGGTGGCCGTATTCCAGGCTGCCACACAAATCAATGAGCAGACGATGAGCTTTCTTCCGCGCCTGCTCACGACGCTGTTCGCACTCGCGCTGGCTGGCCCGTGGATGACCAGCCGCGTAATGCACTACACGGTTGAGATCTTCAGCCGCGCCGCACAACTGACCGGGTGACTCGGCAATGGAAATTGTTCTTGCGCAGCTCCTGCCATTCGCGAACACAATCTTCTGGCCTTTTTGCCGAATCGCTGCCGCGTTGGCCGCGTCACCGATCCTGGGTGATGCGATGGTTCCTGTGCGCCTTCGCCTGCTGATCGCCCTCATCCTCGCATTAGCCGTACAGCCCGGGATTCCGACGATGCCCGTGATTGATCTGCTGCAGCTCAAAGGCGTGGCTGCCATGGCCGAACAGGTACTGATAGGCGGCCTGCTCGGCTACGTGTTCCATCTCGTGCTGTGCGCGCTGCAGATTTTCAGTACCGTCGCGTCGTCGCAATTGGGCCTGTCCATGGCGCAGATCAACGACCCGATGAATGGTCAGATGGCCGACGTACTCACCAGCGTTATGTATGTGGTGTTCATCCTGCTGTTCTTCGCAGTTGACGGCCATCTGATTCTCACGAGTGTCATCGCGCGCAGCTTTGCAGTTTGGCCGGTCGGTCGTTTCGCCTTCGACCTCGACGCGCTCAAGCGTCTCGCATTCGCAGTAGGCTGGATTTTCTCCGCCGCCGTTGCCTTGGCACTCCCGGTGATGTTCGCTACGCTGGTAGTACAAGTCGGCCTGGGCCTCCTTAATCGCGTAGCACCCGCACTGAATCTTTTTGCGTTGGGCTTTTCGATCACGACCATGTTCGGACTGTTACTGCTGACGCTGCTATTGCCGTCACTGCCGGATCACTACGGTCGCATGGTGGAGCACGTTCTAGAACTCTACGACCGACTCGCGACGCGGCCCATCAGCAACGGGGGAATGCAATGAGCGAGCGACAAACCGGCGACAAGACCGAAAAGGCCACCCCGCAGAAACTGCGCAAAGCCAGAATGGAAGGCCAGGTTGCACGTTCGCGAGATATCGGCATGTGTGTGGGAATTCTGGTCGCGCTCAAGCTCATCGTCGTACTAACGCCGGTTTGGCTGGCTGAACTCAAGCACATTTTCGCGCTGTCGTTTGCCGATCTTTCCGGCGACGATAGGATCGGCAATGCGGTCTCGATGCTATTTCCTGCAGCGGTGCTGCTATTGTGCAAGATGCTTGCCCCACTGGCCGCAGTGCCCGCCGGCATCATCATCGCATCGTTGGTACCGGGCGGCTGGACCATAAGCCACAAGAACGTCATGCCGAAGCTCAGCCGCTTGAACCCGCTTTCCGGACTCAAGCGCCTGGCGTCCGGCAAGCATTACATGCAGTTCGGCACGACTGTGCTTAAGGCCCTCGTATTGATGGCTACGCTCTTCATCGTCTGCCGCTCTAACGTGAGCGGCTTCATCCGCCTGCAAGGCGCGCCGCTAGCGGATGCACTGTCCGGTGGGGCAAACCTGTTCCTATCCTCTGCGCTCACGCTGTCGTGCATCATCACCGTGTTCGCACTAATCGACATACCGGTGCAACAAATCATCTTCAATCGTGGCCAGCGCATGAGCAAGCGTGACATCAAAGAGGAGATGAAGCAGTCCGAAGGAAAGCCCGAGGTCAAGAGCCGCATCCGTCAAATCCAGCGCCAGCTCGCGCGCCAGGGAATCCGCAAGACCGTGCCAACCGCCGATGTGGTGGTGATGAACCCAACCCACTATGCAGTCGCACTCAAATACGACGTAACGCGTGCACAAGCACCGTACGTAGTAGCCAAGGGGGTCGATGAGGTAGCGCTGTTCATTCGCGACGTCGCCCGAGGGCACAACGTCGAGGTGCTCGAACTGCCGCCGCTGGCCCGTGCGATCTACCACACCAGCCAAGTCAATCAGCAAATTCCGGCAGAGCTGTATCGGGCGGTAGCGCAGGTGTTGTCCTACGTGCTACAGATCAAGGCATTCCGCAGCGGTGGACGTGACGTTTCACCATCGCTGCCCGCTGGCATCACCATTCCCGAACACTTGCAAAAGTCCCAATCCCGATGAACGTGATCGACCTACTCAAGCGCCTGAAGTTTGCTGCGCCTCTCGCCCTGTTCACCATCTTGGCGATGGTAATCCTGCCGCTTCCGCCAACCGCGTTGGACATCATGTTCACGTTCAACATCGTGCTGTCCATTGTGGTAGTAATGGTGGCCGTGACCGTTAAGCGACCGCTGGACTTCTCGGCATTCCCGACCATTATCCTGGCTGCCACGCTGATGCGCCTGACATTGAACGTCGCATCAACACGCGTCGTTTTGCTTAATGGCTACACGGGCGCGAGCGCTGCCGGCCAAGTGATCGAATCGTTCGCCAATGTAGTGATCGGCAGTAACTTCGTGGTCGGTCTGGTCGTCTTCGTGATCCTTATGATCATCAACTTCGTTGTGGTCACCAAGGGCGCGGAGCGCATCTCAGAAGTGTCGGCGCGTTTCACACTCGACGCGCTACCCGGCAAGCAGATGGCCATCGACGCCGATCTGAACGCCGGTGTCATCACACAGACACAAGCCCAGCAACGCCGCAAAGATGTTACGACCGAAGCCGACTTTTACGGCGCCATGGATGGCGCATCGAAGTTCGTACGCGGCGACGCTATCGCCGGCATTCTGATTCTCATCACCAACTTGATCGGTGGCGTGATCATCGGCGTAATCATGCACGGCTTGCCTGCAAGCGAGGCATTCCACAAGTATGCGTTGCTGGCCATCGGGGACGGCTTGGTCGCGCAAATACCCGCCCTACTGCTGTCCGCCGCCGCCGCGGTAATTGTCACCCGCATCGACGATGCACGCGACTTCGAGGAACAGGTCGGACAGCAGTTGCTGGCTTCGCCGCTGGTGCTGTTCAGCGCCGCCGCACTGATGGCCGCGCTGGGCCTGATCCCGGGCATGCCGACATTGGTGTTTCTGTGCTTTGCAGCAGTACTCGGTTACGTCGGCTATCGAATGACGCAGCGTACTTCGCCTTCCGCAGCGGTCGAGGCGGAAGAAACCGCCCGCGTCATGCAAGCCACGCTAGCCGCGCCCGGCAACGAATCGTTCGACTGGAGCAGTCTGCCATATGTGGACGCGCTTTCGGTATCCCTCGGCTACAAGCTGGTGGAGATGTTGGACCGCGCTCAAGGCGCGCCGCTGATACGCCGCCTGCATGGCACCCGACAAACCCTATCGGAACAGCTCGGCTTCCTGCTACCGCCTATCGGCGCGCGCGACGATATGAGCCTGCCCCCCTCCAGTTACACCATCATCCTCAATGGCACCACGCTTGCTCAGGCCCAAGTGCAACCGGGAAAGCTGATGGCCATTCCGTCACCTACCGTCTACGGGGAATTAGATGGCACACCCGACATCGACCCTGCCTACGGCATGCCCGTCACGTGGATCGAGCCCGACCAGAAGGCCCAAGCACTCGGCCTCGGCTACCAGGTTGTCGATTGCGCGACGGTGATCGCCACGCACGCGGCCAAGTTAATTCGCGAAACGATCCCCGACCTGTTCAGCTACGATAATGTGACCGCCATCATCGAACGCCTGACGGCCATTGCGCCAGTGCTGGCCGATGCGCTGGGGAAATGCCTCACGCACAGTCAGTTGCGCAAGGTATTCCGTACGTTGTTGGCCGAGAACGTGTCAATCAAGGACATCGAAACCGTGTCCGCCACTCTGGTGGAGGCCGCAGAAACCACCAAGGACCCGCTACTGCTCGTGGCCGAAGTTCGCTGCGCATTGCGCCGCCAGATCGTGGCCGGACTTGGCGCCCAGCACGAGACGCTCAAGGGCTTCGGCCTGACGGTGGAACTCGAGAACATTCTGCTGAATGCGCTAAGTTTCGCGGAGCAATCGGGTACGCGTGTACCGCTGGACAATTTCCCAGTTGAACCGAATGTGCTCTCGCAGTTGCAGACCCATATGCCGGCAGTCGCCGAACAATTGAAACAAATGGGCTCCGCCCCGGTGCTGATCGTGGTGCCACGCATTCGCCCGATGCTCGCGCGATACGCCAAACTGTTCTCACCGGACCTAACCGTGCTTTCATACAACGAAGTTCCCGACAATAAGGAAGTCAGCATTGTCGGCACGCTCGGATGACGCCCGGGGAGAACGCTCAACTGAGGACCTGTGTAATCAACAAATCGGCAATACAGACGCTGATAGGAGGAGTGGAAAACTACTTATGACGAGCGCTGGCCGTAGCGGCATCCCAAGATAACGGGAGCATAAACGTGGCATCTGCCATGTTCGCTACGGCGACCTCCCGGCTGTTCTATTCCAGCCTGTGACAGGCAATCGATTTCCAGTCGGGTGACCCAACATTGTCCCGCTGTTCCTGATAACCACCACCTGAAGGACTCGAAATTTTCATGTTTCTTCCGTTCCTGTTGTCGCTAGCATCGTTCACCTCAATGATATACGGTACACGTTCACGTACGACGACCTATTTGTTCGTCTTCGCGCTGATCTCGACACTTTTCTCATTCGCTCATCACGCGACAGATTCTCTCAATCTATTCCTATAAATGAAATCGCGATAATTGAAATGAAGATTCTACGAAACGACAGCAGCGACAACGCGCTGACGAACAATACGCCAGATGTTTTCGCACTAATTGCAATTAGTGCAGCACTGCTCATCGCATTCTATTATCAACTTGCATTCAATGAGCTACCCTGTCCACTTTGCTTACTGCAGCGCGTCGGATTGATCCTCGCCGGGATTGGATTCGCAATGAACGTCAGATACGGTGTACGTGGCAAACATTATTGCTGCGTGCTCGTCAGTGCGGTCGCAACCGGCGTCATCGCAGGTCGTCAGGTACTGCTACACATTTCGCCTGATTCAGGAGCGTATGGTTCCGCTTTGTGGGGACTGCATTTCTACACATGGTGCTTTATCGCGTCGGTGTTGATCATTTTGTATGTTTCCTTGCTGCTTGCTGTCCGCCGCGCAAGCTATACTGTTCAACCCGCGTCGATGAGTACCACCGGGCGAATCGCGATGGCAGTCTTCGGGCTTACGATCATCGCCAATCTCGTATCGACGTTACTCGAATGTGGTGGCGGTCAGTGCGCGAGCGATCCAATCGAGTACGAACTGCTCGAGCGTCTCCGCAACAATTGAGCATTCCGTAATGCGAGCAGTATTTCTATGATAAATGATGGTATGTTTAAAAAGAACAATAGCGCATGCGATACGCACGACCAAGCACCTGAGGAACTCCGGCACATCCATCAATTGTATCCCGTGCATTTCAAATTGCGGCCAGTAACTTGCTCAAAGTAAGCGAAGTGGAATCGGAATCGATGCCACTCATGCCAGCTGTGCGTCGTAACGCGTACGGGGTCTCAAGTCGTGGAATAGGTTGACAGTATCTCTGCGCTAGAACGCCCGATGCACTGCATCCGGCGTTCTATATTTCAGGGCTTGACCTGCCCCCTTCAATAGGGCCAATGGACTTCTAGCAAAGTCCTTTTTGAGCGGCCCCCAGTAAACAGTGCCATGATGTAAGCGAGTTTTCGGCGGACTTTTTCAGTATGAAAGGAGCCGTACGATGAAACGCAAGCGCTTCAGTGTCGAGCAAATTGTGGCGGTGTTGAAACAGGCCGAAGCAGGCATGCCGGTAGCGGAACTGATTCGTCACGTGGGCATTTCGGATCAAACCTTCTATCGCTGGAAGAAGGTGTATGCCGGTTTGCAGACGGACCAGGTGCGGCAGCTCAAGCAGCTTCAAGACGAGAACGCCCAACTGAAGAAGGTGGTCGCGGAGCTGACGTTGGACAAGGCGATGCTGACCGACGTATTGAAAAAAAAGTGGTGAAGCCCTCGCCGAGGCGCCACGTCGTGGATTATCTAAAGTCCGCCTATGGAGTAGCAGAGCGGCGTGCCTGCCGCCTGGTGGCCATATCGCGCTCGGTGTACCAATATCGCAGCCACCGCGATCCGCAGACTGCATTGCGGCAGCGTATGTGTGAAATCGCGGCGACGCGGGTGCGCTATGGTTACCGCAAGATACGCGTGCTGCTGCTACGGGAGGGCTATCAGGTCAGCAAGAATCGGCTGTACCGTCTGTATCGTGAGGAAGGGCTGTCGCTGCGCTACAGACCAAATCGCAAGCGACGTGCACAGATGAGCCGCCCGGCACGTGCAAAGTCGACGGCGGCAAATCAGGCGTGGAGTTTGGACTTCGTCGCCGACCAGCTTTCGAACGGCCAGAGGTTCCGCGCGCTGACCATCAGCGACGTCTTTACGCGCGAAGCACTAGCCATCGATGTTGGCCAGCGACTGAGCGCTTCAGATGTCGTGCGTGCACTGGACGAACTGAGGAGCAAACGCGGAGCGCCCCGCACGCTGTTTTGTGACAACGGCTCGGAATTTACGAGTCAGGTGAGGGACCTGTGGGCTTACCATCACAAGGTCGAGATTGCCTTCAGCCGGCCTGGCAAGCCAACAGATAACGCATTCGTGGAGTCATTCAACGGCACGCTACGCGATGAATGCCTGAACGTGCATTGGTTCACATCGCTGGCCGACGCCAGGGAGCAGATTGAACGATGGCGGATCGAATACAACGAGAGTCGGCCTCACAGGGCTCTCGGTGAAGTGCCGCCTGCCGAATACGTCCGCCAGTTGGGCCTGCAGGCCCAACTGACGGACCAACAGAACGCCGAAGACTAACATTGCCTTTGGCACTGAAAACCGGGACCGTTCATCGAGGCTCGTCGCCCCGGAATGATTGATGAATGATTCTGCTCTCGCCCCGTAGCATCGTAGGTGGATCAAAATCGCATCCGCATTCCAGCCCCCAAGCTATTACCCGACGATGCGCCCGTGATGCAATCGTAGCGCCACGCTGCATAGACATCCGTGCGTTTCGATAGTGGATAGTCGTATCCCAAGGCGAGCGTCGACCAGCGGAGCGCGGAACCAACGGCGGGACGTCGGCGCGTACCCGCCCACGAGATCAACACATTGCCCGTGCCGATTCGAGCGCTTGCCCCCATCTGCACTGTGTCGTCTTTTACTTCACTGTTGTTGTCGATGTGTTCGTACAAAAACATGAGCTTCATCGCACGGAGTCGATAGGCGCCCCCCACGAGCCAAGCAGTTTGTGCTGTCGCTCCGTTAAGAAAAAGCGAGGCGGTATGCAGACTTTGTACTGCTGCGGTTGCCGAAAACGGGCCCGCGAAGTAGAGCATATTCGCGCTGTAGTTCGCCTGTCCCGCGTGCCCCACCACGCCTGCATTGCTGTACAGAAAACTCCCCGACAATCCGCCCGCCTCCGGTGTTTGATACAGCATGGAATTGTCGATCGCGGTATCGCTTTGTACCGATGCCGCGCCCATGGCCGAACCCAGATAGCTGTGCGCCACTATCGGCGAGAACGCGAACGAGTTGCCAAACGGATTGAACAGCAGCGTCGATACGAACAACGGCGCCGTATTGCGGCCTATCGTCACCTCACCGAAACGCCCGCTCAATCCGACAAAAGCGTTGCGGCCAAAGAATGACTGGCCATTGAATGATCCGATCTGACCGCTGTTGACTCTAAAAAAGCTCTCCAACGAGAATACCGCCTTCATCCCACGCCCAAGATCCTCGGACCCGGACAGGCCCCAATATGAAGTCGTCATCCCGCCTGAACTGACCTGCCAGGCACTGCCGGCGCTGCCCGGCATGTGCGTGTCGCCAACAAAAGCATCGACCAACCCGTAAAGCGAAACTGAAGATTGTGCGTGTGCGATCGTCGCGAACCCCCATATCCCCATTACCATCGCACATACCCGGCCTAAACCACGAAATCTTTTCTGCATTGGATCTCCTCGCTGTCATTTGTTTTCTTTTGCCGAAACACGTGTGTGCGCTACGCCGGTGTGACGCGCGCAAGCGGCCGCCCTCGCTCAGACAGCGCGACGGCCACCACAATCTCATGCGGTGCAGGTGAATCCGGCACAACGAGCGACGCCGTATCAAAGTGATCAAAGCTCCACATATCAAGAGCACCATGCACAGGAATATCCATGCATGCGCCGGCCGCACCGCGCTTGGTAACAGACGGGATAAGCGATATGGCGCCGGGCAGACACGCACGGATTGCCTTGCCCATTCTCGGATGCAAGATCGCCGCCGCACACTCAAGCGGCACGGCAGTGCCCACGAGCGCGGCCTTGCCATACGCCTGAATCTGCGCGCGCGGTGCGTCAAGGGCGTCTCTCGCGCGCTCGCTCAATAACGTCCCGAGCTCCGCACCAACTTCGTACAGAGACTCGAGCGAAGTATCGGTACACCAGTTCTTCGACGTCAGAACCGCGACTGCAATCGCTTGGCGATGCGCCGGACGGATCGCGATACCAAGCTCCGCGCGCCGTTCGATCACGTGAACAACAATCTTCTCAATCTGTATGTTCACGGTCATACCTCAGCGACCATCGCATTCTCGGCCGGTGCTGCGGCCGGTATGGGAAACGTCCCGCGTGCAGACTCATAAGCTCGCGCTGCGCGCAGCACAAGGGCATCTCCGTGTAAGGGGCCAACAATCTGAACGCCGGTCGGCAGCCCTGCGGGCAATCCACAAGGAACACTGATGGCGGGCAACCCAGTTTGGTTGCACCACGACGTCTGCTGAGGTGCCGAGAGCAGCGTCTCAGGCAGACCTGGAACGGGCAGCGGCCCACAGTGGAACACTGGCGTCACAAGCAAGTCATAGCGCTCGAAGAACGCCGCCATCTCGACACCGAGCGTGTGGCGCGCACGCAATGCGTCGGCAAGCTCTAGCGCGGTGACGCGCAAACCGGCCCGCACAAGCGCTTGCACGTCCGCATCGAGCTGCATGCGTTGAGGCTCCGTCAATCCGCAGGCGCGCTGCGCAAAAAACACCGACCATTGGATCGCGTGCATGCGACTACCCAGATAGTCGCCGAGCGGCTTTACGTCGACTTGCTCGACGTGTGCGCCCAATGTTTCGATGACCTCTGCGGCGTGCGCCACACTCGCGGCAATCACAGGGTCCACGATGACGCCCGGGATGGACGGGCAATATGCAATACGCAGCCCCGAGACGCCCTCCTCCAGACCGACTCGATAATCCTGCGGGGCGACATAGCCCGATGGCCCAGATCCATGTTGACCGGCTACCACACTCAGCATCAACGCTGCATCGCGCACATTGCGCGCCATCGGCCCGAACGTAGACAGGCGCGTCCACGAACCGGCTACGCCCGTCGGAACACGGTCGAACGTTGGTTTAAACCCCACCACCCCAGTCCAGCAGGCGGGCACACGAATCGACCCACCACCATCGGTCGCAAGCGCGAGCGGCCCCATACCGAGCGCGATTGCCACTGATGAACCACCGCTGCTGCCACCTGGCGTCAGGCGCCGGTCCCAGGGATTGCGCGTGATGCCGGTCAGCGGACAATCAGTCACGATCTTGTTGCCGTATTCCGAAGTGGTCGTCTTGCCAAAAAGCAGCGCACCGGCCCGCCGCAGACGCGCCACGGCGGGCCCGTCCTCGCGCTGGGGCGTGTCCGGCGTCGTCAACGATCCGTATCGCGTCGGAAATCCCGCTACATCGATCAAATCCTTGACCGATACAGGCACGCCATCGAGCAGCCCGCATGGCTCACGCCGCATCCAGCGCCGCTCCGATTCGCGCGCCGCCTCCAGCGCCGCCTCCTCGTCAACGGCGCACATACAGTTCACAAGGGGATTGAAGCGCTCAACGCGGCCCAGGACCGCTTTCATGCTCTCAAGCGGAGAAAGCGCATGCCGCCGATACTCAGTAATCAACTCTTCCGCACTCATCGATGCAATGTCATTTATATGTACTCCTAATTGCTCAAATAAAATTGATAGAAGCGTCTCGAGACTGCTCTACCTCTGACACACTGCTTGGATCGGCCCGATCGAGTCCAAAACCGCAAAGCTGTTGTCGGCGCGCGCCTGAGCAATACGCGCCTCACAAGTAACGTGGTCGCCGCCTTGGCTCACACCCGCCTTGCCTCGCGGCAAATCCAGTGAAATGCCCGGCAAAACGGACTTGATGCGCGCCACATCGAGACTGCCGGCTGCACGCACGGCCTGCGCGAAGAGCCGGACGCCTGCGTACGTGCATTCGCCGTGCGGAAGCATCACCGCATAAGAGTCCAATCGGGGAACATGAGTGTCGGCCACGCGCGCGGTATAACGTGCAAGGAAAGTTCGGTTTTCGGAACTATCGAGACTCATGAAGTAGGACGACACACCAATGATGCCCGTCGATGCACCAGCAGTAGCAATCGACAGCGACTCGTGTGCAATATCCGTCACCAACTGCGGCTTCATCGCAAATGACCGATATTGTTTGACGAACGTCACCGGATCGTCGCCGACGCTGTGCCAAACAAGCTGCGGCTGCTCCCCAGCAATCCGCTGAAGCATCGCCCCATAGTCACGCGTGCCGAACGGCAGCCAGTACACATTGAGAAACCGACCGCCGTGGCGCGTAACTGCCGCCTCCAGCGAATGAATCAGTACCTTACGGTTGCTGCCGACATCCGAGACCACCGCGCTCACGCTCTTGCCGCCGGCACGCATTAACCATCCAATGAGCGGCTCGACCCGCTGTGCGACACTGAGCCCCGTGCTCAACAACTGCGGATCACAGCGCCCCTCGTCGAAGTTCGGGTAGACAACAAGGCGAGCCGCGCCCCTGGCCGCCTGCAACGCTGCTTCGCGTTCGGCGGGCAGCACCATGCCCGTAATCATTGCCACCTCATCGCGCATAAAGAGCTGCCGCGCCTTTTCGAGCGTCACGGTCGTCGACATCTGCGTGTCCTCGACAGCCAGTTGCAGTGGACGCCCCAGCAATCCGCCCGCTGCATTGATTTCCTCGATGGCAAGCGCCGCACAATGTCGATTTGTTTCACCCACGCGGGTGAGCGGCCCGCTCAATGGCGCGAGCAATCCGATCTTGATGGGTGCCACCGCACGCGCGCGCGTCGGATAAGCAGTGGCAGCTAATGCGCCGACCACACCGAGCATCGTCATACGTGAAAAATCGCGTCGATTCATGATCATTTCATTCGATAGGCGCTGCCGGCGAACCCATGGTTCGTTCCGCAGCAGGTGACAGAAAGTGAGCCAGCGGGTGGGCGCTGCTAGCACCGTGTCGGGGTTCAACTGCGCCTGCATGCACAAGTCGACCGTTTTTCAGAACGATGCATCGTTGCGCGCAGCGCAATACCAGATTGAGGTTCTGCTCGACCAGAAGCACAGCGAGCTTCGATCGACGACAAAGCGTCGGAATGACGTCACCGATCAGCTCAACAAGATTTGGTTGCACGCCGTCCGAGGGTTCGTCCAATAGCAACAACTTCGGGCGGCCGCACAACGCTCGCGCGATGGCCAGGACCTGCTGTTCGCCCCCTGACAATGTCCCTCCATGCTGAGCAAGTCTTAATTTCAATACTGGGAAATACTCGAATACCTCGTCCAGAATCTCGCCGTCACCAGCGGCCGCGGTACCCATTGCCAAGTTCTCCCGCACCGTGAGCTTGGGGAAAATCCACCGTCCCTGCGGCACCAGGCCGATGCCCAGTCGTGCGATTTCGTGCGTGCGCAAACCCCGAATGGCCCGCCCGCCGAAGCGAATATCACCACTCACGCGCGGCAACAGCCCCATGATGGCCTTGACAAGCGTTGACTTACCCGCGCCATTGCACCCCAGCACACCGACCACTTCATTAGGCTGAACGGTGAGGTCAATCTGACTCAAAATCGAGGTTTGACCGTATCCGGCCGACAGACTTTCAATGCGCAGCATGGCCCGCTCCCTGCCCAAGATAAATACGTCGGATTTCTTCGTCCCTGGCGATGTCGCCATAGCTGCCCTGCCGAACAATTTCCCCGCGATGCATAACCCACGTGTCGCACTTAAGCGACTGAACGAAACTCAGGTCATGCTCGATCGCAAGCACCGCACATTGTTCGCGCAAGCGATGAAGAAGGCGCACGAGCCGCTGAACCTCATTGCCGGACAATCCTGCAGCAGGCTCGTCAAGCAACAACAACGCCGGCCGGCACATCATGGCCATACCGATCTCCAGCCACTGACGCTCTCCGTGCGGAAGGTGCATGGCGAGCACGTCTGCCTGCGACGTGAGTCCGACCTCGTCCAGAACGGAATCGATCTCTCGCATCACAGATGGCCTGCCAGCCGCAACGCCGAGCGCCGCGACTTCCAGGTTCTCCCGAACGCTCATCGTGAGAAAAACGTTGGTCCCCTGGAATTTCCGGACAACGCCACGCCGGCAATACTGATACATAGGCCGGCCAGTCATCCGCTCTCCAGACAGATACAGCTCTCCCGCCCCTGGGATAACCGCGCCGGATAACAGTCCCACTAGCGTGCTCTTTCCAGCCCCGTTCGGGCCAATGACGCAGATCAGGTCGCGCGGGCCAATTTCGACGTCAACGCCTGCGATCGCATTGATGCCACCGAACGCGCGGCGTAGCCCGATGCCCTTCATAAGCGGCGTTTCCATCACTGCCCTCCTTCGGCTCGCTTGGCGCAACGCTGGGGCACACGTCCGATCCGGAATCGTGCGACGTGATGCAGCCACGCGACTAAACGACCGATCCGAATGCCGTTCGGCAAGCAGAGCACACATATCAAGAAGATCGCGCCGAGTACCAACGGCCACCATTGCGTGCTAAGACTGGACGCGGAGTGCTTAAGGAGCGTCAATGCAACGGCTGCCATCACCGGTCCACCGAGTGTGCCTCGGCCGCCCACGGCAACCCAAAGGATGACTTCAGTGGCCAGTACCGGAGAAAATACGTCCGGGGCCACGACGCCAGCGCATGCTGCCATCAGGCAGCCGGCAACCGCAGCTACCACCCCTGAGGCAACGAACGCCAACAGCAAATGCCACGATGTGTGGTACCCGCACGCTTGTGCACGCCACTCGTTGGTCGAAATCGCTGTGAGCACCTTCCCGTAGCGACTTCGACAGAGCAGCCACGTCGCACTTAGGATCACAACGAGTACAGCCGTGACGACATACCAGGACGCCACTGGGCTACTGAGATCCACTGCGAATCTCCCGAGCTCGAGGGACAACCCCGGAATGCCGAGCAAACCGGTATCACCCCCCGTGATGGACTGCCAACTCGTGGCCACCTGCTGCACGATGATCAGAACGGCCATGCTGAGAATGGCGAAGAAATGCAATCTGACACCCGCATACAGCAGAAAGTAGCCGAGAACGAT
Organism: Burkholderia sp. BCC1208; assembly: GCF_902833095.1. Taxonomy (NCBI): domain Bacteria; kingdom Pseudomonadati; phylum Pseudomonadota; class Betaproteobacteria; order Burkholderiales; family Burkholderiaceae; genus Burkholderia; species Burkholderia sp. BCC1208. The sequence goes on from NZ_CADFDY010000005.1 coordinate 46,437, forward strand.
TGCCACGATGGCCGCACATGTGAGCCCCGCGAGGATCCCAACAAGCGGCGCTTGACCAAACTGGACGGTGGCCACGGCAAACCCATATGCGCCAAGCCCAAAGAAGGTCGTATGCCCAAGCGTCAGGACGCCCGCCTTGCCCCAAAGAAGGTCGTAACTGAGCGCCAATATCGCCAACACCAGCGCGTCTCGTATCACGGTGAGCTGATAGGCGCCCACGACAACAGGAAGAATCACGCCGGCAACTGCCAACGCAAACCCTATCGCGACAGGAGAGAGATCCGTGCGGCTCAGTGCTGGCTGCGACAACCAGGTACGGGCACGCGAAAGATGACGTTCGAACATCGCCTTACCCCTTTCCGAGAAGCTGGTGAGCGGCACTGAAACCCGGAAGCAAGCCTTGTGGGCGGAAGCGGATCAGGACAATGGAGACGATCAGGACGATCGCTGAGGCAAGCGAAGGATCGACGCGATAGCTGAGCAAGGTTTCGATCGTGCCAACGAAGGCACTACCGAGCACACTGCCGGCGACCGAGCCGATACCACCGAGTACAATCACGAAAAATGCCTTGGCCAGATAGGACACCCCGAGATGGGACTCCACCGACACCATCGGCGCGACAAGCACACCGGCAAGCGAGGCGAGCGCCGCACCGCCACAAAATGCTGCTCGATTGAGTCGCTTGGTATTGATGCCCGCGGCCTCTGCCATCGCAGGATGTTGAATGACCGCACGCAACTTCGTCCCAAAGCGCGTTCGAGCAAAAAGTAGCCAGCACCCCACGGTGACGGCCAATGCCACACCGATCACGAACATCCGATATGCGGGATAGCCGCCACCCGGCACGTCGATGGTTCCGTTGAATGGCGCATAAACGAGCATCGGTTGTGTACCGAAAACGAGCTCCAGCACCTTCTGAACGATCAGACTGACCGCGTAAGTCGCCAGAAGCGTGTCCAGTGGTCGGTCATAAAGTAGCCGGATAACAAAGCGTTCGAGACACCAACCCAGCGCCGCGCCAACGATCGGTGCCACGATCAGCGCAACCCAAAACGCGTGTTGACCGCCGAGTGATTGCGCCACAGCAAGCATGTATGCCCCCATCGTGACCCACTCTGCGTGTGCAAGATTCACGATGTCCATCATGCCAAACACGATCGCGAGGCCAAGGGCGACCAAAATTAACAAAGATACATAATTCAAAATATTCAATAGTCCTAACATATCGTCTCCAAAAGCGAAATTCTGAAGCCCGGGGATCCTCAGACGCTTGCAACCGTGCATCGGTATGCCAAAGCGTCCAACCCACAAGGCAGGCCATTCTGTTCAACGGCGCACCCTGATGGCGCACAACTCAAATATCACAATACATTGTGAATCCAAAAACAGGCAAGCAAAATTCACAATTCGTTGTGAATTTCTAGGCGCACCTTCCGGGATACTCGATGTGCCCTGTCCCATCGAGTCCGCATGACCACAGAAAAATTTATCGAGGCCCTCGGAAATGAGATCCGCGCGCGCCGTAAGATGAAGAAACTTACCCAGGTCGGTCTCGCGCTGCGCGCCAACGTCCATCCGAACACCGTCTCGTTAATTGAGCGTGCTCAAATAGTCGCGAAAATCGACGCGTTGCTAGTTCTCTCTGCTGCGCTCGATACCCCTCTCTCGCAGTTGCTCAAGGGCGCGGAAGATCGCATGAATCTTCGCTGAATTCACCAAGCTGCTGCCGCTCAGAGCTCGTGAAAACACCACGAGCCGCTACCGACGCAGCCCGCAACCACATCTTCCCATTTATCCTCCGCGCCACGCCCATCCTAAGCCATTTGATGACGTGCTTCAGGGAGGCCCGTGGCGTGTATTGACGAGCGGAACGATAGCCCTTCGCGTGCAGTGTGCGCTCAGCCAGCCAATTTATTGTCAGGGAATCTACGAGGCAGATACAACACTGTCAATCAGCGCGACGCTGGTGTTTACCCGAAGAATACGTAGAAAACAGATCCGCGCGCAGGCAGCGCGCTTCGCGCCATACCCACCCTTTCGGGTATTTATTATAATAAATATATCGCTCTTCGCCGTAAGCGCCTTGTAACTTGGCGCAAGCGCAATCGAGCGTCAGCGATCCAAGCCTCCATTCCCTGACCACGGCGCCAAACCAGGTCAGCACATGTCGCGATCCACATGCAAATCAAGCTCGGAGTCCAGCACGAGCTTTTGCCTCAGCGCCGCATGTACCTTGCGCAACTGCGCCTCGGCCTCGTCCATATGTTCGACCATCAATCGCTCGACGGCCTGCGCATCACGCCGCCTTGCGGCATCCAAGATCGCGCGATGTGCGGCGACAGTCGTCCGCCCAAACGCCTGATAGTCCCGCTGCGTGACGTTCCCTGCCACGATCACCAGTGAGTGCAGCATCTGGTTGATGATCTGGCAAAGGCAACGCAAAAACGCGTTGGGATGCGCGGCGGCAAGCACGTCGTGAAAATGAATGTCCTCACAACGTTGATCAAGCGCTTGCTCGTGACCGGCAACGAATGGTTCACACACTGAAATGCTGCGCTCGAGTGCTTCGAAATCCGCATCCGTCAAATACGCCACTGCGCCCGCGGCCACCATGGGCTCAAGCGTGCGCCTCACCGCATAAATGTCCTCAAGAGTGATCTGTTCAAAAAACAGATAGTTCTGCAGCGACTGGAACGCCCGCGCGAGCGGCACACGAGTAATTGTCGCTCCGCCGTCGGGCCCAGTGCTCAGGCTAACAAGCCCCTGCACCTCAAGCGCCTTGAGCGCATCGCGCATCGAGCCACGACTGACATTGAACATTTGCTGCAGCTCGGCTTCCTTACTCAAGCGCTTGCCGGGCCGCGCCCGACCGTCGTTGATCCACCCTTTGATCGAATCGGCTACCTGATCGCCACGCTTGGTCGTGCGCGGGCCGCGCTTGTCCGGCTGCACCAACTGTGTCTTGCGCGCTGTCCGTTGTCGTCCTGCCATGTCCCTCAAGTCCGTGGTTAGCCTTCGTCATTTCCTATCGGCGCCATTATCGGACATCCGTAAATCGCCTGGCGAGAATCAGGCGTCGCTGCCAGCCGTCCATACCCTCCCAACCTTGGGAGGTAGCGGGCATCGCCGAGAATGCCTACGCTGCAGATCGAGCAGTATGGATATGGCGTGAGCGTGGTCTCCATACAGCTCAACTGCTCGGCGCCGGTGCGCCATCCGGGAAGATCGCATATGCCCAACTCATCGCAAGGATCCCAACAATCTCCCACCGTAGCGGTGCTCAAGGCGAGCCTCGCGGCGTTTGGCCTGGACCTCGACCGCCTTACTTCGCAGATGCGCTTGCATCGCGACGAAGCCGACCGCACCGGGCAAATCCCTGATGCGTTCTGGCATTCCGATGCGGTACGGGCGCTGAATCTGAACCTCGTTCCGCAGGAATACGGCGGGTGCCCGCAGGCCCAATCGCTCGTCTCACGCGTCATGCTAATGGAGCATCTCGGCTACGCGGATGCGGCGCTTGCGCTCGCGCTTCCCGGCCCCGGACTGGCGATGCCGCCTGTTCTTGCGCTCGCCAATCGTGAGCAGCAGGCAGCGTTCTTCGCGCGCTTTCAAAGCGATACGCCACGCTGGGGCGCATTTGCGATCACCGAGCCCGACTGCGGATCCGACGCAACAGCCATGCGCACGTCGGCACGCAAGACGGCCCATGGCTGGGTCCTTAACGGAACCAAGTGCTTCATCACGAATGGTGCGCGTGCTGACACCGTTATCACGTTTGCGACGATCAATCGAAACGCGGGCCGCTTTGGCATCAGGGCGTTTCGCGTTGCACAAGATACCCCGGGTTTCGCGGTGACGCGCATCGAGCGCATGGTCGGCTTGCGTGTGACCCAACTGGCTGTGCTCTCCTTTACCGACTGCGAGGTGCCAGACGACGCTCGGCTCACGCGCGACCATGAGACGCCGCTTAGCGATTCGTTCTCAGGCGCGCAACAGTCGTGGGACTATTTTCGGCCGCTTCTGTCCGCTGTGATGATCGGCGCCTGTCGACGCGTACGCGACGAACTCGCTACCTATCTTGAAGCAGGCGCACGCCCGGTCAATCCACACTGCGGCGCGAGCAACGTACAAGCGAGTCTTTTGGAGCTCGACCGGCATATCACGACAGCCTATCTGCTCTGCCATCACGCTGCATGGTACGCAGACCAAGGCATCACAAGCGCCATGCATGCTTCGATCGCAAAGGCGTACGCCGCGCGCATGGCCGCGCACGTCACTCGCACGGCCCTCACGCTAGTCGGTCTGGACGGCATCGCCCGTTTCCCGTCGCTGGAGCAAAGCTGCCGAGATGCCAAAGCGTTCGACATTATGGAAGGCACCGGGGACATGCAACGCCTAATGATTGCTCGAGCCGCCCAGCGGGCGTCACGCCCGCCGTGGGAGACGATCCAACCAAGTGCGTCCGTGCATCACCCCGCATGCATGTGAGCATGATTTCGTCTGAGAACCGTTACTGGAGACTTTCATGAGCTCTCGTCTCGAATCAAGTCGTCACGGCGATATCCCCGCTTCGGTCAAAGATTGCCTGCTCTCAGTACTGGGCACTCATCTGAGCGCCGACCTCATCAACAACGATACGAATCTGTTCGATCTTGGTGTGGATTCCATGAACATGACCGATCTTCTGCTCCAGCTCGAGCAACGCTTCGGATTTGTTCTGGACCCGGAATATCTGTCCAGCGACCTCTTTGTACGGTTCGACAATCTCGTCGCGTTCGTCGCTTCCCATGTTTCATCGAGCTGACTCCACGAGCGCCGAGCCTCGAATCGTTGCCACCGCGCAATACGTGCCGCTTCGGCGCCACGTAGATCGTGCGGTGGCCGAGACGATCTCGTCCGCACAACCGAGCGCGCTCGACGCCGTCATGCATGCGCTCTACGCCGACACGCTGCGTTGGCGCGCTCAATGCGCGCCATGCGGCGACAACGGCTCGACGACCGAGGCCACTTTTCGGCCAGACAATCGAAGCGCGATCGAAACGAACTTGTCGCTGTCGGACATGGCGCTGCGCGTGGCGCGCATGATCTGCCCCACCGCACCGGCGCGGCATGCCCCCGACCAGATCATCGTTTGCACGACAAGCTTCGAACACGATTTGGCCTTATCCTGCGCAGGCCGCTTGCACTGCGAACTCGGCTCCAGCCGCGCGCCCTTCGCGATCGGGCAACTCCAGGACGTGTCGTTTCTGACAGCGGTTGACGTGGCGCTTGCGATGATGGATGCGGATAACACACTGAACACCGTGCTGATTGTCGCAGCCGAGTGCTGGCACCGCGCCTTGTCCCAGCAGGTCGGCGCGCGGATCTCGCTTGCCGACGGCGCTGCTGCCGTGCTGATCGCTCGCAGCTCGATGCCAGGATGGCGTGTCCGCGGTCTTTCAATCTGCACGCCTGGGACGCAACTGAGTTGCGAGGACACCGTAAATACAAGCCTCGATTCGCCCATGCTCGTCGGGGCGATCAACAAGTCGTTGTCACGCGCCGCACTCCGTGCCGCGCAAATCGATTGGATTCTTCCGTCTATGGTCGACAGTGCGGTCATTCGCACCGTCTGTACCCGATGCCAACTGGCACCAGAGCGTGTCATGGGCATGGGCGACGGCCGCCAAAGCCATCTATGTGCGGCACAGACACCGGCACGCCTTGATGACCTGCTCGGTGTGATTTCGCCACGTGACGGTCAGCGTGTGCTTGTGTGGTCCACGGGATTTCAAGGCCAAAGTGCCTGTGCGATCCTCGAATTCCGGGGTGTGCGCTCATGACAACGCATCCTTTCTCGATTTCAGGCGTCGCTCACTGTCTTCCGGAACGCATCGTCAACGTTCAGCAGTGGGCGTCACGCTGTAGTCTACCGGCTTCGCGCGTTATCGCTTTGCGCGCTCATGGCGCCGCGCAATTTTATGATGCCGCGGGTGAGTCGCCCGTCAGCCTTGCCGCACGTGCCGTCACAACGCTATTACGCGACACCTCAACCCCGGGGTCGGCCATTGATGCACTCGTCTATACACATACGATCCAGACGAGCGTACTCGCACCGCCCACCGGTAGCGCTCATTACATTCAGCGCCGCGCTGGAATCACCCGCGCGTTGACGTTCTCCGTCACGCAGCAGCAGTGCGTGTCACCGATGGCCGCTATTCGCGTCCTGCTCACGCTTGCCGCACGAGAACCCTCAATCGAACGTGCGATCGTCGTATGCGCCGACGTCATCGGCTCCGGTTGCGATCAACTGCGCGCAATCCATGACCTCGCATTGCATAGTGACGGAGCGTGTGCCTTGCTGCTCGAGCGCAGCGCGCAACGCAACATCATCAGTGGTTTGCACTTGTATACCGACGCGCGCTTTTCTCGCGGCACTGACGAGAGCTTGCAGCCGATCGCCGACGATCGGTATTACTGGTCGGCGTTCACGACCATGCGCGCAGCGATCCGCCAGGCCGGCATCACGACAGGCGATGTCGCCCACGTGTTGCCGCACCACGTGAATCTACCGGGATGGACGAGATTGATGACGATGCTCGCCATTCCGCAAACGCGACTATTCGTGCCGAATTTTGCCGCGCTCGGCCACGTATTCGGAGCGGACCCATTCATCAATTTTCAGACTTGTCGCGCGCACGCCGGCGAGTGGTCCTTGCTTTTTTCCAGCGGCCTTGCCGGTTGCTTCGGCGCCATGGTGATTCATCACTGACACGCGCCGACTTCTTAACCAGACACCGATGGCCTTACCATGCGAAACATACTCGATCTCGTACTCACCGCTGCGCGGCATGCGCCCGATTCGCCAGCAATCGTCTTCGCGAACACCAGTTTGAGCTACCAGGAACTGGCAACGCGCGCCAGCATGCTCGGCCACGGTCTCGTGTCGATGGGAATCGTGCCCGGCTCACGAGTCGGTATCTTCCTGGACAAGCGCATCGAAACGGTCGTCTCGCTGCTTGGTGCGGCTGCCGCCCAATGTGTGTTCGTTCCCATCAATCCGCTTCTGAAGCCCCAGCAGGTCACCCATATTTTGCGTGACTGCGGTGCGAGCTGCCTGATTACGAGCGCATTGCGCGCGCGCCTGCTCGCCGAAAACGGGTTGTCTGGCGTGCCGCATACGATCCTAATCGACTCAATCGACGTGACCGAGCATGCGCCGCACGGGAATGACTGCGTTCACAGCTGGAGCGCGTGCGTCAGTGCGCACGCTTTCGGCCCGCCGAGCGACACCGGACCCGTAGCAGAAACAGCAATCGACACAGACCTGGCAGCTATTCTGTACACATCGGGCTCTACCGGCTTGCCCAAAGGCGTGATGCTCAGTCATCGCAATCTGCTCGAGGGTGCGTGGAGCGTCGCCCATTATCTGCAGCATACGAGCTCCGACCGCATTCTCGCGGCGCTGCCGCTCAGCTTCGATGCGGGTCTCAGTCAGCTCACATCCGCGTGGGCGGCCGGCGCCGCCGTTGTTCTCGTCAATTATCTCAGCCCGCAAGACGTAATCGACGCCTGCACGCGCGAACGTATCACCGCCCTCACGGGCGTGCCGCCGCTATGGATGCAATTGACGCGCGCGAGCTGGCCGCACGCGGCACGCACCACACTGCGCTATTTCGCCAATACCGGCGGCCGACTACCCGTTCCGATATTGCACCGCCTGCGCACGCTCTTTCCCCAGGCAAAACCTTACTTGATGTATGGGTTGACCGAGGCATTCCGCTCCACCTACCTCGATCCGTCCGAGGTCGACCGTCGCCCTGACTCGATCGGCAAGGCCGTGCCCAACGCACGAATCCTAGTCGTGCGTCCGGACGGCACACCCTGCGCTCCCGGCGAGACGGGCGAGCTCGTCCATGTAGGCGCGTGCGTGACGATGGGCTACTGGAACGATCCGGCTCGAACGGCCGCGCGCTATCGGCCCTCGCCCGAAGCCAAGCCGGGCAGAGCCAAACCGGACACTGCCGTGTGGTCGGGCGACCTCGTACGACGCGACGAAGAGGGCTTTCTCTACTTCATTGCGCGCAACGATGCGCAAATCAAGAGTTCCGGCTACCGGATCAGCCCAGAAGAAATCGAAGAGACCGTGCACCGCAGCGAACTCGTGACCGAAGCGGTCGCCGTGGGCGTGCCCGATGATGCGCTGGGCGAAGCCATAGCGCTCGTTGTCGTGCCGGCGGTCGAACCCTTTGTCCCGCAAACACTCATGGCGTGGTGCGCTCAACACCTGCCGGGCTACATGGTGCCGAAGCGCATCGTCGTGCAAACCGACGTGCCACGCAACGCAAACGGCAAATTCGATCGGCCAGCACTGCGAAATGCGCTCGTCCAATCCATAGCTCAAGACCAAGCGAGGTCCGTATGAGTGCATCGTTGATCAACCGAAGCAGCGTCTTGCCAGCGGAGGGCATCGACGTCACCCGCTTGGCTCACTGTGCCGGATCAACGCCCTTTTTTGCTTACGGGCGCGCGGCAATCGACGCCCGTGTGCGCCTGTTGCGCGCAAAGCTGCCGGCTTCTGTCCACTTACATTATTCCGTCAAGGCCAACCCGATGCCAGCGCTTGTGCATCATCTGGCAACCCGCGTCGATGGGTTTGATGTCGCATCTGCCGCGGAGATGGCGCTTGCGCTTAACGCAGGCACACCGCCCGATCAAATCGGCTTTGCAGGGCCGGGTAAGGCGCGCGACGAGCTGCGACGGGCGGTGGCCAACGGTGTGAACGTTCATATCGAGTCCGCCACGCAACTGCATTTGGTGACCGCGATCGGTTGGGAACTGGGCGTGCAGCCGAAGGTCACCCTTCGCGTGAACCCGGACTTCCACGTCGGCCACAGCGGCATGCGCATGGGCGGGGGTGCCACCCAGTTCGGCGTCGACGTCGAACAAGTGCCGGCATTGCTGCAGGAACTTGCCGCGCGCGAGGTGACATTGGCCGGTTTTCACATCTTTTGGGGATCGCAGTGCCTGCACGCACCAACCATCGTCAAAGCGCAGCAACACAGCGCGGAGCTTGTTATAAGGCTTGGCCGCGATTTACCGACACCGCCCCGATATGTGAATCTTGGCGGCGGTTTCGGTATCCCCTATTTCGACGGGGATAAGCCGCTTGATCTGGATGCGGTCACCCAGCCCATGCAAACGTGGCTCGCACAGCTCCAACGGGCGTTGCCCGGGGCTGTGCCCGTCCTCGAGCTTGGGCGCTACTTGGTCGGCGAAGCGGGTATCTACGTATGTCGCATTATTGACCGTAAAGTCTCGCGCGGCACCACCTTCCTCGTCACCGATGGCGGTCTGCATCACCATCTCGCGGCCTCCGGCAATTTTGGACAAGTGTTGCGCCGCAATTTCCCGGTGCTGCTCGGCAATCGGCTCAACGATCTACCGGTCGAGCGGTACCACATCGTTGGGTGCTCGTGCACGCCGCTCGATCGCATCGCCGATGATGTGCTTCTCCCGCACGCGCAAATTGGCGACTTCGTGGTGGTTCTGCAATCGGGCGCCTACGCCCGCTCGGCAAGTCCCAGGGACTTCCTCGGCCACCCCGAGGCAATCGAGATGCTCGTCTGAATTCCGTACACGGAGAACTGCGATGCACCAGCCCGACTTTTCGTTACCCGACCTTGCGCCACACTCGTGGCATCTGTCCGAGGACCAGCGCGCGCTCGTCGCGGCAAGCCAACGTTTTGCTCGTGAAAAACTTGAGCCGCTGCTCTCACAACCTCCGTCAGAAAAGGCCTGGCACGAGATCGTCGAGCAAGCGGGTGCACTCGATTTGGGTACCATGATTTTGCCGCTGGAGCTTGGTGGCATGGCCATCAACCACCACGATCTGTCCTGCATTCTCGGCGCGCTGGCCTGCGGGCCTATCGAGCGCGCCGTGCAATTGACGCAGAGCATTCCTGCACTCATGACGCTGCGCGCACACGCTGCGCTTCAGTCGCTCGGTTTCGCTCGAATCGGCGAATACTTCGATGGCACACGCCCGATTGCGCTTACCGTGCCCGATTTTCGTACCGCCACGCTTTGGCGCCTGTGTGACCACACCACCCCGTCAGCGCTGACATTGATTCCCGCGCCGGCGGCACATGGCGTTACCCTCGTCGAATCGACGTGTGCCCCGTCCAGGCTCGCCCGGCAACACGTCACCTGCCTTGGCGCACTCACGCTTGAGCAGTTGCGCTGCGACGACGCTTTGTACGCCGCTGCGCTGGTCACGCTCGAGCGGCTTGACGCACACGGCGTCTCGCCGACCCAGACGTGGCTCACCAACACCGCGCTCTATTTGTCGGCCCTGCTCAGTGGCACCATGCAGCACGGCGTGACGTTTGCGCTGAGCTACGGAGCAGAGCGGCAGGCTTTTCGCAAACCGTTGGTGATGCATCAACGTGCCGCTACGCGCTTGGCCGATATGCTTATTGCAGTGCAAGGCACGCAACTCTTTGTGCGCATGCTCGCGCTTGCCCAGTCCGGCACATCACGCACACTGGTGCGCCAGCTAGCCCGACATGTCGCAGCCGAATCTGTTGAATTCACGCACGAGCTCGTTCAGTTCTGCGGCGCCCATGGCTATGTCGAGGGGCTCGCGCCTGCTGCGCGCCTGGCAACATGTCACTGGTTTGCCATGTTGCTCAGGCAAGTCGATGCAGCGCTCGGCGAGCTCGATAGTCTCGGCTCACCCCGCTCGGCAATGGGAGCCTAGCCATGAGCGAGGAGAAACGCCTCCGCCGGCACTGCGACTCACCCTCCAGAGTTGCCGCGAGATCGTCGATTGGTTGCTGGCTGCGCGATGCAAATTCAGAAGACGTTCGCGATATCACGCGCTGGCTTGCGCGCCCGGAGATCGCGCAGTGGTTCGATTTCGGACTGGGTCGGCAAGGATTGAGTGCACTCGCCGTTCAGGCGATGGTGCAAAGCGAGCGGCACCGCATACGCGTATTTGGCTCGCTCGGAACGGCCGAACCGAGCGGTCTGGTAGCCATTAGCGATATCACGCATCGCTTCGGTTTGGGTTCGTTCTGGGTGCTGCGTGATCCTTTGCGGCCCACTTGCGCGAACATGACATTCGACGCTTCCCGACGCGTGCTGCGCGAGGGCTTCGAACTGGATCGGCTGCACTGCATCAGCGCCTGGGCGGTTCAGACGAATGTGCGATCACAACGCCTGCTCACACGTCTGGGTTTTTGCCTGATCGGCCTGCAGCGCAACTGCCATGTCATCGCCGGCCAGCGCGTGGGGCGTCTACTCTACGATCTGCTCCCGGAAAATCTCGCCTGACGCGCGCCATGATGTCGCCAATCATTACCGCACTGAGTACCTATGTTCCGCCTACCATGGCGCTCACGCGTGCGCCGCGATCGACAGAGGCTGAGCTCACCGCGCCACACACCGGCTGGGAGGCCTGGATCGCGTCCTGGCGCGCTGACTTCGGCGCAGTCCATACACTGACAGCCGGTGCCGACGATAGTGTCGATCACCATGCTCGGCCGCTTCGTATTCCCGTCGAACCCGAAGAGCAACTATCGGGGCTCGCCGTGCGCGTGGCCAAGGAGATACTCGCCATCCGGCATCCGGCTGCTGTCCCCATCGATATCATTGTGTTTTGCCACAGCAGCGTCGATGAGCACGTATCGACCACAACGGCGGGGCGTCTGGCAAGCGTGGTAGGACCATGCTTTGCGTTTTCCATCTCCCAGCAGCACAGCGTCTCGCTATTTTCCGCATTGCAGCTCGTCCGGGACCTGATGGTCGCTGAGTCCGATGTCCAGTGTGCGCTGATTGTCGCGGCAGAAAAATGGGCACTACCGTTTTCACGATGGACCGGGCAGGGGGCAGCGCAAGGTGATGCCGCAGCCGCCGCTTTGCTTGAGCGAGCCACGGCAACAACCCGCGGCTTTCGCGTGATGGACGCGCAAACGCGTCAATGCCCGGTGCGGCCCGACTGCCCGTCGCATCAACGCTCATATTCCGATTCCGCCTCGGAGCGGATTCTGCGGCAACTCATTGACGCGATGCTCGCGCAACACGCGCTCGCGGCGTGCGATGTCACTGGCATCGGACAGGACCTCGATCCGACATGGACCAAGCGCGCATCACATCGTCTGAACATGAAGGCGCACACCCATGCGCGCCTTCATGATGCGCACCTCGGTTCAGCAGAACCAATCATCCAACTGACCGAGAGGCTCGCGGACAACACATTGCCTACGCGCGGTCATCTCCTGATAGGGGGGATGAGCGTGTGCGGCTACGTGGGCTGCGCACTGCTGGACGCGTGCGATGCGCCCGCCATCTCGCGTGCCCCTAGTCGGAGCACTCGATGACGGACGTGTCGATCGGTATTCCGTACGTCGCGTACTATCTGCCCGAGCGTGTCGACACAGTCCGGGCGTGGGGCCGCCGTACGCGCCAGCCCGACACAATCATCGCAAAGCTCGAACGATCAGGCGTATGCGATTTTCACGTGGCATATGAACAAAGTGCGCTCAGCCTCGCGGTCAAAGCCGTCGAGTCGTTGTTGCGCACCGCGCCGATCGCGCCAGACTCGATCGACTATCTCCTGTACACCCATACGCTGCAAGGCAGCATCGCGCCGCCGCCGCAATCACTGCCACGCGCGCTATGCGAGCGATTTGGGTTCACCCGCGCGCAGTCGTTTTCGTTTGCCCAACAGCACTGCGCGTCCTCGCTCGGCGCGCTGCGCATTGTGCGCGCGCTATTCGCCGCACACCCCTCGCTCAATCGCGTGCTGCTCGTCGGAGCAGACACGATGCCCATTGAGGCAGAGCGTCGCATGGGTACCTCCGCGCTTCTGGGCGACGGGGCGTTTTCCGCAACGATCGAGCGCCACGCCCGTATCAACCGCCTTGTTGCGATAGCCACGCATGCCACCGGGCAAGGTTGGCGCGGCATGCTCGGCCAAGCCGATCCGAATTCCGTCGCCCAATACCAGCTGGCCGCTAGAAAGCTCATCACGCATCTCGCGAGCAAGGCTCCGATCGCGCTAGCCGATGTGTGTTACATCTTGCCACCGCATCTCGATCTACCGGCGTGGCAGCGGCTTGTCCGGTCGCTGGACCTGCCGCCTGAGCGTCTTTTTATTCGCAACTTCTCGCGCATCGCACATGTGACCGTGAGCGATCCCTTTATCAACCTTGCCGACTGCCATGCGCTCGCGCCAGGCACCCCGCTCGTGCTCTACGCGCAGGGTGTAGGCGGCTTTTCCGCAGCAACGCTACTCATTCATTAGACGAGCCGTTCGAACGCGGCCATGGGCAAGCGCGCAACCTGAGGCTTGGATATACCGAATACCCCTACTGCGTGTACTGGTTGGTTGCTCGTGGATGTATCACGACATTAAATATTGATACCCATAGTTGGCCCGCAAGCGTCTAAAATAATGATGGACAACGCGCATATATCCGTCACGAGTAAAACAAGCGCCATTGCCAAGCATTGTGTTGTTTGAGCCTGAATTTTTGCGCGCATGGTCATCACGCGGGCCCGATGCGCGACGATTTTCTGTGAGGGACCTCGGTGGATCAGATATTTCCCTGCAGCGTGGGCAACACGCCCGTCGCGGCGCTGCAACCTTCACACGCGATTGCGCGATGGGCGCCACTGGCCACATCCTTTCTCGACACCGTGGATCTCTCGTCACTCGTGAAGCTCTTCGGTGACGTGGCCGCTTCGTTAGGGTTTCCTCGTTTTGCCGTCAGCCGGCTCTCACGCGCACGTGCTCGCTCGCGCGTAGCGATGGCCGTCGACACGCTTTGCACGCGCTATCCCGACAATTGGGTTTTTCATTATGCGAAGCACGACTATGGTCCGGTCGATCCCGTTCATCGCATGGCGCTCGTGCATGCCACTCCCTATCGCTGGACCGATATAGCGGGGTTAAACCACATCGAGCAGCGCGTGCTCGACGAAGCGCGCGAGGCCGGATTAGCTAATGGGGTAAGCATCCCGATTCACGAGCCCGATGGCAACATCTTGCTCGTCAATCTCGCAAGCCCCTCACCGGAGATCAAGACCGAAGTCAATTTGCGGCTCGCAAGCCTCATTAGCGCATTGTTTCATCAAGAGCTGAATCGCTTAACCCGCCCGCGCTGCGTCGGCCCCTTGCCCAAACTATCCCCGCGCCAAAAGGAATGTCTTACGTGGGTCGCGCGCGGCAAATCATCGTGGGAGATCGCAGGCATTCTCGGTATATCGCCCCATACGGTTGACTACCACATCGACGAGGCAAAGAGGAGCCTGCGCATCAATAGCCGAACCGCCGCGGCCGTGTATGCGGCCGCCCACGGATTGATTCTGGTCTGATCGGCAGTTCATCCGCCCGGCGCGCCGTATCATCTCACGCGCCTTCTCGCACATGCCTTACGCTGTCGGAATACTCGATGCGTCTCGCGCACACACATCGCAGCGACACCTAACGTTCGCACTCCCGTGTGCGCACCCGCACGCGCCTTTTGCGACCTACACCCTCCCTAGATCACTAGTTCCGTTCAGACTGCCTACTTGCTAGCGTGACACGGTTTCTTGAGTGCGAGGGAAAAACCGTGCAATCGATTTTTGCAGGCAGGCTTGTCGATATACCCCACCCGTTACGTCGCCGCCTTGGCGAATTCCGATATGAAATCTTCGTTAAGCGCCTCGGTTGGCAGTTGCCCAATGCCGACGCCGTCAGCGCCACCGAGTGGGACCACTTCGACCGAGGCGATACGATCCACGTCGTGTTACTGGATCCGATGGAACAAGTCTGCGGCTGTGCGAGGCTGATGCAAACGACCAGACCGTATTTGCTCCAGACGCTGCACGCACATTCACCGAATTGCGTATTACCCGTCTCCCCCACCGTATGGGAGCTATCTCGATTTGCCGCCAGCACCCGGCACGTTCGGTCAATGGGTCCCTCGAACGGGATGCAGTTCTTCCCACCGGTCCTCGCGATCGCAGCTTCATTAGGTGCAACGCGCATTATCGGTGCGCTCTCTCACGCGATAGCGCGCCTTTACCGCCGCGCCGGGCTTGAACTCGAAACCCTGCCAATCGCCGAACGTGCGAATGCGGCGAACTATCTCGTCTGCGCCATCAATCTCAGCGCTTCGACGTTCGAGCGTTTGGGCTGCGATGCCAGCGCGTTGCTACGCAATGTGACCTGGCTCAGCCCGTGCTCTGCCGCCGTGTTTGCGAGTTCGGCCGGCCATACCCCATTCCATGATCATTGAGCATACAACCGTTCGAAAAGTGACCAAACCCGTTGAGCGTGGTGCTCGGTGCCGGCCTTAAATCGTGCGGCAATTTTGCATCTGGAACGCGAGTCCGTGGCCGGATCAGTGTCGCTGCCCGTGGCGATGATGTCGGCGATCCGCGTCTTTGACCCAATCGGGGCGAATTGCCGACGCGTATGCCTGACCGCTGCGAGAAGCTTCGCCGTTAGTTTGAGCGGCCAGCCCCAGACGCGCGTCGATCGCGTGCGCGACAGCAGAGGATTTGGGTAAGCGCTGAGGATCGCAGTCAGCCCAGAATTCGAACATGCTATCGAACAACACGGACAGAATGCTCGTTATATAAGGCAGCTTTACAGTGATGAGACTATCCGACGAGTCAGCATTGACGAAGGCGTTGGAATTCGATATTGCGTTGCCGAACACGCCGGTGCGCGCCGCGTCGAGCTCGCGTTGCAATCTTGTCTCAACATCACAATGAACAATCGAGAAATTGACGATGACCCGAGTCAACCTGTCAAGCTCCTGGGTCTTGAGCCCCAGGCAGTTTTGCAACCGACCGATTTCCAGTTCCGCAAGCCGTAGTCGCTCGCGCAACACCGCGCATTCGTCAGTCGGCAGCGTGCACGCCACCTTCTCATCGGATTGACACGTATTCTCACGTTGCTCCATGGATTTACCTCAACCTGAGTGCGAACATTCGCGATTCGGGTCGGCATTCGCTCACCACAAACCATTTCGCTCGAGACAGTCCACTTGCACCACACGCCCATTTGACTCTACTGCCGCCCGTCCATATCGCAGTCACCATCGAACGCCGGGTGCTTGCCACGGCATTGTTGATTCGTGTATCGCGGATCGTCAACTACCAAACTCGGGAGGATAGAGGCGTTCGGTCTTCGTGACAAAATGTCATTCGCACGTATCACACATCGTTATTGAAAACGCATTACCAAAATTTCGCTTGATATTTCTGAAATTGAAATAGTTTGTAGATATTTTACGATGACGTTGCAAATTTTCCATCCAACACCGGCCGATACCGGCTAATTCATGTCGGCAATTGAAATTTAAACTTATGTAGCCACATCGTATTGCTCGCGCATCACGTGTTTGAGTGTGACATTACCGTCTATAGTCGCAGTACATCCGACAGGAGGAACTTCGATGGCAACGTATCTCGAGCTGAAAGCCCAAGCGGAACGACTGATGCAGCAAGCGGAGGAAGCGCGGCAAGCGGAGCTTGAAACCGTTCTTCAGGAAGTGCGCGCCCGCGTGGCCGAATATGGAATAACGCCTGAGCAAGTCTTTGGGCGTCGCCGGGCGGCATCTGGCACACGTGCAGCTCAAAGCAGCGTGTCACCCAAATATCGTGATCCAAAGACAGGCGCAACGTGGAGCGGTCGCGGACGCGAACCGGGCTGGATTAAGGGTAAAAGGCGTGAGCGGTTCCTGATCGAGCAGGAGTAAGCACACGCTAGGTGGCCCTTGGCGCGAAATACACTGCTCGCGGGCCGTATCAGATGCGCTCGCTACATGCAATGCGCGATGTCGTCGTCTTATCGCGATGCCTCACCTGCCCTCGGCGTGCGGGCCGCGCAGCTATGCGGCCCGCACAACGCTCGTTGATTTAGCGCGCGGAAAACACGCGATACCCGCACGATGCCAGCCGAGAACACTGCCGAGGGCACCCAACGAGATCGACATCGCCACGCGACAATGTGTAGCGCCACGTTGACATGTTGGACCCGCATCGCTTCTCAGACGCCGTGTGTCACAAGTTGAAAGCGGAGCGAGCTACGCGGAGCTGACCGTACGGGCCGACCCCGTGGAGGCGCGAACGGCCATCTTCGAAATGTCCCCTCCGCCGCGTCATGCGTGCTTCTTACTCTTGAGTATGAACGCAGCTGCCGTACACGCGATCATCGCGATGCCGGCGATCAGGAACGTATCGCTGTATGCCATGAGCAGCGCCTCGCGCATCACGCGCTGGTTCACGAGCCCGAGCGCCAGTTCCTGTACGCCGGAGATCGACCCGCCGGGTAGCACGTCCGCGCGCGGCGCATGCACGCGCGCGAGCAGCCGTGCAAGCATCGCCATGCGCTCCTGGAACGCTTCGGAGAACGGCGTGACGGCCTCGCCGATGCGCATCGCGTGCAGCTTCTGCCGCTCGACGACGATCTGGCTCATCACCGCGATACCGATCGCGCCGCCGACGTTACGGACCATGTTGAACACGCCCGACGCGGAGCCAAGCTGCGCCTTCTCGATCCCGTCGACGGCCATCACGGCCAGCGCGATCACGACGAACGACTGCCCGATCCCGCGCACGATCAGCGACGGGACGATCACATTCGACGCCGCATCGGCGTCGAGGTGGATGTTCATCAGGCACCCGGCCGCGACCAGCACGAAGCCGAGCACGATTGTCGTGCGCGGGCTCGTGCGGCGCATCAGCGGCGGCGTCAGGAACGACATCGCGAACTGCACCAGCCCGTACGGAATCATCGCAAGGCCAATGTCGCGCGCGCTGTAGCCGTGTAGCTCGGCAAAGTAGTTCGGCACGAGAAACACGACGCCGAACACCACTGCGCCGAACAGGAACTGCATCAGACTTGCGATCCCGAAGTTGTACTGGCCGAGCAGGCGCAGGTTGATGAACGGCTCCTTGCGTCGCAGTTCGATCGCGACGAACGCCGCCAGCCCGAGCGCCGCGACGATCGACAGCTCGACGATCATGTCCGACGCGAACCAGTCCTTGCGACCGCCCTCCTCCAGCACGATCTGCAGCGCGCTCAAGCCCACCGCCATCGTCGCGATCCCGAACCAGTCGGCCCGCCTGAGCATCCCGAGCTGCACGGGCACAGGCCGGATCGCCCAACCGATCGCCGCAACCAGCGCGATCGCCGGCGGAATCTGCAGATAGAAGATCCAGCGCCACGAATACATGTCGGTCAGCCAGCCGCCCACCGACGGGCCCGCTGCCTGCGCGACGTTGTTCGCGATCGCGAACAGCGCCATCCCGAGCGGATGTTTCGACGGCGGCAACTCGGTGACGATTAGCTGGAACGACAGCGGGATCAGCACGCCGCCGAACGCGCCCTGCAGTGCGCGCGCGACAATCATCGTCGAGATGCTCGGCGCGACCGAGCACGCGAGCGAAAACGCGAGAAAGCCGGTGGCACCAACCAACAGCACACGTCGCGCGGAAAACACCTGCACGAGCCAGCCAGTGAGCGGAATCACGACGATTTCGGCGACCAGGTATGCAGTGGTAATCCACGAGCCTTCCTCGAAGCTCGCGCCGAGCGAGCCCCGAATGTCGGGCAGCGACGCATTGGTCACGTGCACGTTCATGCCGGCCATGAAGCAGCCGAACACGCCGCCGAGCACCGCGACCCACGCGCGCAGCGAAACAGTGTCTTCGTGCGCAGCCTGCGCGGTCGTCGCGCTCACGAGCCAGCCCCCTGCGTGCCGCGCGTGTCGACGCGCGCGATCACCGACATGCCGGGCCGCAGCACGACGCCAGCCGGCGGCGCATCGACACGGATTTTCACCGGGATGCGCTGCACGATCTTCGTGAAGTTGCCCGTCGCGTTGTCGGGCGGCAGCAGCGCGAACTGCGCGCCGGAGCCCGGCGCGAGGCCAATCACGTGGCCATGCAGCGTGCGGCCCGAATAGGTGTCGACGTCGATCTCAACGGGCTGGCCGTCGTGCATCGCGCCCAACTGCGTTTCCTTGAAGTTCGCGACCACATACACGTCGCTCAGCGGCACCACCGCAAGCAACGGCATCCCGACCTCGACGTACTGGCCGGCCCGCACCGCGCGCTGGCCGACGCTGCCGTCACGCGTCGCACGGATCTCCGTGTGGTCGAGATCGAGCTGCGCGAGCGCGAGCTTCGCCTGGGCGGCCGCAAGCCGGGCGCGCGCCTGCGCGATCGCAGCCGTGCTCTGTTCGCGGCGGCGCTGCAGCACGGTCTGCTGGTCGGTCTGCACGCGCACGGCCGCGCCGGCGCGGGCCAGTTCGGCACGCGCCTTCAGCGCATCCGCGTGGGCCTGCTCCCAGCGCTGTCCGCTCGCGGCGGATTCTGCCAACAGTTGCTTGTAGCGCGTCGCATCGGCGTCGCGCCGTGCGGCTTCAGCGCGCGCGGCGGCCGCGTCAGCATCGGCCTGCGCGATCTGGCTGCGCTGCTGGCCAACCTGCGCGTCGAGCGTCGCGGCCGCGGCCTGCTCGGCTTGCAGCGTCGCCTCGGCCGCTGCCACCGCGGCCTTAGCATCGTCGACTTTCGCGCGATAGTCACGATCGTCGAGCCGCACGAGCACGTCACCGCGCTTCACCGGCTGGTTGTCGTCGACGGCGACCTGCGCGACGTAACCCGACACGCGCGAGCTGACAGTCACGACGTCGGCGCGCACATACGCGTCGTCGGTTCCTTCGATGAAACGGCCGACGGTCCACCAGTGCCAGCCGAACACAGCAAGCGCGATGACGGCGAGCACGGTGCCCGCGGCGATCAGTTGGCGCCGGGAGAACCGGGCGGTTTTGGCTTTTTCGGGTACGGCAGTCGTGCTCATGATCGGAAAGATGAGTTGGCGTGCAAGAGAACGGGCAAGGACGCTGCGAACGCGGCCGGCTACGGTTGCCAGCCGCCTCCGAGCGCCTTGAACACGGCGACCTGGTCGAGCGAGACCTGCTGCGTCGACTCGGCCAGCGCCGAATCGACCGCAACGAGGCTGCGCTGCGCATCAAGCACGCCGAGGAAATCGAGTGCGCCGGCTTTGTAGTTCAGCTCGGCGAGGTGATAGGCGCGTGCATGCTCAGCGCGTGCGGTTTCGAGCGCGGCGCGGCGGCGCCACGCCGCACCGTACCGGGCCAGCGCCTGCTCGGTTTCCTTCAGCGCACGCAGCACCTGCGCATCGAATTGCGCGCGAGCAAGCGTGTCGTCGGCGCGGGCCTGCGCGAGTCGCGCGCGGCTTGCCGCCATGTTCGGAAAGCGCCACGTGATCAGCGGGCCGACGCCCCAGGCGATCGCGTACTTGTCACCGAGCGTTGACGGATCGCCGCCGCTCGACAGCCAGTTCACCGAGCCGCCGAGCGATATCGACGGATACAGCTCAGCCGTCGCCACGCCGATGCGTGCATTCGCGGCGGCCAGTTGGCGCTCGCTCTCGCGCAGGTCGGGGCGGCGGCGCAGCAGCGACGCGCCGTCGCCAACCGGGAACGGCCGCGCAAGCACCGGCGCGGTGCGGCAATGCGCGGCCGCGTCAGGCAGCGCGCCGGGCGCGCGCCCGGTCAGCACCGCGAGTTCGTACAGCGCTGCGCGCCGCAAGCCGACAAGCGCTGGCAGATCGGCACGCGTGTCGTCGGCGAACGCGCGCGAACGCGCCACCTCGAGGTCGGACACGAGCCCGTGCGCGCGCTGCTTCGCCGTCAGCGCGGCCAGCCGGTCCGCGATCCCGACCGACTGCTCGGCCACGTCGATCCGCTCGCCGTACGCGCACACCTGCGCATAGGCGGCCGTCGTCTCGGCGGCCACCACGACGCGCATCGCGTCCGACGCAGCCTGCACCGCCTCCGCGTCCGCCCGGGCGGCGTCGACCAGATGGCGCACGCGCCCCCACAGATCGACTTCCCACGACAGCGAGAACGACGGCGCGAAACCCCAGCGCGTATGCGCATCGGTACCCTTGGCCGCCGCGACGATCTGGTCGGGCGCGTGCTTACCGTAGTCGACGCCGAACCCGGCCGTCGTGTCGGGCAGCCGCGCGGCGCCGGCCTCGTCGAACACGGCGCGCGCGCGCTCAACCCGCGCCACGGCCGCCGCGAGATCGCGGTTCTGCGCGAGCGCATCGCGCACGAGGCCGTCGAGCACGGGGTCGTCGTAGAGGCGCCACCAGCGTTGTGGCGGCTCGCCGGCGGCGGCGACCGGCACGTCGGCCACCGCGTCGAACGGCCCGGTGCGCGCCGTATCGGACACAGGCGGCCGGTACGGCTCGCCGACCGAACACGCGGCCAGCGCGGCCGATGCCAGCAGCACGGCCGCACAGGTGGCGCGCCGCACGCGCGGCAAGCGTGCATCGACGGCGGGAGAAACAGGCGAAGCGGACGAAATGGTTGGAACGCGCATCGGGTGGCAAGTAGGTCGAACAAACGATGGGTTTATGGTAATTTCGACCTAAGTGGTCGATCTCACGCGTAAAGCGCATTCGTCGTCGAGAAAAGGACACACAGATCAATTGGAAAACTTCTTCGTCGCACTCGAGCGTCAGGCGCGCGACAAGCAGATCGCCGTCGTCGCATCCGACTCGCCGGCGGGCACGGCGTACCCGCCGCATTCGCACCGGCAGGGCCAGCTGATCCACGCGATTTCCGGCGTGATGATCGTGCACGCGGACGCAGGCAGCTGGGTCGTGCCGACGGGCCGCGCGGTGTGGGTGCCGGGCGGTACGCAGCATGAGATCCGCTCGGCCGGCGACGTGCAGATGCGCACCGTGTTCGTCGGCCCGGAAGTGCGGCCGAGCCTGCCGACCGAATGCCGGGTGATCGAAGTCGGCACGCTGTTGCGCGAACTGATCGTGACGGCTTGCGACCTGCCCGCCGACTACGACCTGTCGCACCGCGCGGGCCGCGTGCTCGCGCTGATCCTCGACGAGATCGAGATCGCGCCACCACTGTCGCTACACGTGCCGATGCCGCGCCACCCCGCGCTCGCCGCGCTGTGCACGCGGCTCATCAACGACCCGTCGTCGGCCGTCACGCTGCAGGCATGGGCGCGCGACGCGCACATGAACGAGCGCACGCTCGCGCGCGCGTTCAAGCGCGAGACGGGCATGACGCACGGCGCATGGTGCCGTCACGCGCGATTGCTGCTGAGCCTGCCGCGCCTCGCCGCCGGCACGCCGATCCTCGAGCTCGCACTCGAACACGGCTACGACAGCCCCAGCGCGTTCGCGGCGATGTTCCGCAAGGCGCTCGGCGTCGCGCCGAGCGAATACTTCCGGCGGCGCTGACGCGCGTATCGATTGTCCGTTTTGCGACGATCGATCGCTAATGCGCGCGCGCGGCGTGTCGCTGCCGTCGCTACAGTAGCGGCATTGCCATATGGCCGGCCGCAGGTTTCGTTATCCGATGGATCTGATTCAAAGCATGCAGGCGTTCGTCACGCTCGCGGACGCGGGCACCTTCACCGAGACTGGCAAACGGCTCGGCATCACGACCGCGCATGTCAGCCGGCTCGTCGCGTCGCTCGAGCATCGTCTCGGCATCCGGTTGCTGAACCGCACGACGCGTTCGATGTGCCTGACCGAAGCGGGTGAGCGCTATCTCGCACGCGCGCGCGACATCACGCTCGCCGTCGACGCGAGCGAGCGCGAGGCGCGCGACGCGCGCGTGCATCCGCACGGCCGGCTGCGCGCGCATTGCAGTGCCAGCATCGCGAACCATTTCATCGTTCCGTTGATCGGGCAATTCCAGGCGCGTTACCCGGACGTCAGCGTCGACCTGACGCTCGCGCCGCACCTGCCGAAACTAGTGCGCGACAGCTACGACGTCGCGGTGATCGCGATGCCAAGCCTGCCGAGTTCCGAAGAGGTCGCGATCGACGTTGGCCGGATCCGCAGCGTGCTGTGCGCATCGCCCGCGTATCTCGAGGCGCATGGCATGCCCGATTCGCCCGGCGCGCTCGTCCACCATCGCTGCGTGCAACTGGTCGCGCCCGCGTATCACGAGCGCATCTGGACGCTGTGGAGCGGCGCGCAAGCGCAGACGGTCGACGTCGATCCGTCGATGACGGCCGACGTCGCCGCGTCGCTCGCGATCGCGGTGCGCGAGGGCGCGGGAATCGGGTTGCTGCCCGACTTCGTCGCCGCGGCGGACCTGCGCTCCGGCACGCTCGTGCGTGTGCTGCCCGACTACCAGGCGGAAGAAATCGGCGTGTTCCTGGTGTACGCGTCGCGCCAGCATCTCGATGCAAAAACGCGCGCGTGGGTCGACTTCATGAAAGCCGCGCTGCGCGACGCATTCGCGCAGATGCTCGACGACGCATGCGCACAACCGGTCGGGAAAAAAAGCCACGCGCCGGGCAAGACCGGCGCGTGGGCCGGCGCCACCGCGTAGCGGCACGGCGCCGGCGGCGCAATGCACGGTTACTGCGGCTTGAACAGCGCGCGCAGGTTCGTCATCGCCATGTCGAGAAAACCGGTGACGAACGCGTCGAATTCCGGCTGGCGCGCGGCGCCCCCGTGCGACGGTTCACCAGCGATGTCCCACGTCACCGTGCAGGCCCGCTCACCGCGCGGCTCGACGCGCATGAGCGCCCACAGATTGCCGATGTCGAACGACGTATGGATCAGGCTCCACGTCATCACCATCGCTTCGTCATCGTGGCTGTTGAGCTGTTCGACGACGACGTTGCCGTCCGCGAAATGCTTGATGCGCAGCGAGCGCACGCCGTCGCCGATCATGTCGGTATGGTCGAGCCCCGTGATGAAGCGCGAGAAGCCGGCGAAATCACCGACCACGCGCCACGCGTCGCGCGCCGGCACGTCGAGATCGGCCGAGCCGGACAGGATCGGCGTTTGCGGCGCGTAGACGAGCGTGGACGGACGGGGTTGCGTTGCAGTACGTTCCAGCATGATGCCTCCTTGATGAATGATGCGATGACAGCGATTAATCAAACGGGTACGTCTTCACCACGCGGGTTCGGGCTCGGCGTCGCGGCGGGCGTCGTTCGCGCGCGCAGCCGGCTCGGCCGGCGGCGGCATGAAGCCGCATTCGGCGAGATAGCCGAAATGCGCATCGAGCAACGCATCGTCCTTGTCCGGATACGTGACGCCGAGCCGGCGCAGCGTCGCCTCGGTGCGCGCGTGGTCGATCACGGCCATGTCGCCGATATCGTCCTGCCGGTCGTCCAGATAGAACGCGACGACGTCGAACAGCGCATTCGATTCGTCGATCGACAACAGTCGCTCGCGCCAGACCTCGGGCGCCTCGAAGCGCAGCGGGTAGCCGCGCCGAGCGAGTGCGCGCAGGTACCCGGCCCAATCGAGCGGGCGCGGGTTGTGCAGATGAAACACGCGCTCGGTGCGCGCACCGTCGAGCGTGCACGCGACAATCGCCCGCGCCAGGTAGTCGACCGGGCTCAGGTCGAACAGCCCGCCCTCGCTCGCGAGCGGTGCGCAGCCGAGTTGCACCGCGCCCTTGAGCAGCAGCAGGATCCGGTTGCGTCCCGGCTGGCACAGCCCCGTGCGCGAATGGCCCGTGATGTTGCCAGGCCGCAGGATCGTCGTGTCGATCCCGCGCGCGGCCGCTTCGGCAACGAGATGCTCGGACACCCACTTCGTCAGGTTGTAGCCGTTGTTGACGAAGGCAGGGCCGGCCTCCGACGGGGCCGCCTCGATCAGGCGGCCCGTCGGGCCCGTCGCGCTCGCCGCGGATAGCGTCGATACGAAATGCAGCGCCTTGCGGCGGCCGCTGCAGCACAGGCGGAGCAGTTCGAGCGTCGAGCCGACGTTCTCCGCGTGCAGGTACGGGTAGTCGTACACGTGGTTCACGTGCGCGCCGTTGTGATGAATCACGCCGACCTCGGCCGCGAGCGTCTGCCACTGCGCGTCCGACAGCCCGAGGTGCGGCGCGCCGAGATCGCCGCGCAGCACCCGCACGCGCGGGTGCCCGCACAGATGGCCGAGCCCGTTGACGAACGCCGCTTCGTCGAGCCGCCGGCGCGCGCTCGCATCGTCGTCGCCGCGCACGACGCAGTAGACGGTCTGGTTCGTGCGGCTGATCAGCTCGCTGAGGATGAAGCTGCCCAGAAAGCCGTTCGCGCCGGTCAACAGCACCGCGCCGGGCCCGTCGCCCGCCGGCTGGCTGGCCGGCAGTCGCACGTCGTCGGGCAAGCGGCGGTCGTCGTGCACGCGAGCCGGCACGTTCGCGCCGCGCTCGACCGACTCATCGCTCAGTAGTGCCGCGAGCGCGGCCACCGTCGGCCGTTCCATGAAACGCGCGAGCGCCGCGTTGCCGCCCAGCTCGCGCTTGATCGCCAGCATCAGCCGCGACACCAGCAGCGAATGGCCGCCCAGTTCGAAGAACGACGCGTCGCGGCCGATCTCTTCCGGCGCGAGTTCGAGCAGCGTCGCCCACAACGCGGCAAGACGCGTCTCCAGCGCGCCGCGCGGTGCATCGCGCGTGTCGCTCGCCGCACGCGATACCGGCAGGCGCGCCAGCGCCGCGCGGTCGATCTTGCCGTTCGGCGTCGCGGGCAATACGTCGAGCGCCGTGATGTCGTACGGCACCATGTAGTCGGGCAGCGTGCCGGCCAGCACGGCGCGCAGCGCGTCGGGCGTCGCTGCCGCGTCGACCGGCTTCGCGGCGAACAGCCGGATGCGCTTGCGCTCGTCAGGTACCACCGCGCACTGGTGGTACAGCCCCGCCGCCAGTGCGGCCGTCTCGATCTCGCCCGGCTCGACACGAAAGCCGCGAATCTTCAGTTGCGCGTCGCGGCGGCCAACGTAGCGCAGCGTGCCGTCCGGCTCCCAGCTCGCGATGTCACCGGTCCGGTACATCGTCTCGCCCGGCGTGCCGTACGGATCGGCGACAAAGCGCTCGGCGCTCAGGTCGGGCCGGCCGAGATAGCCGAGCCCGACGCCCGCGCCGGCGATACACAGCTCGCCTTCCTCGCCGGTGAGCGCCGGACGGCCGTCGACCGCGAGCACATGGCAGCGCGCGTTCGCGATCGGCCGGCCGATGCGCCGGTTGCTGTCGCCGGCGCGCAGTTCGCCCGTCGTCGCGAGCACGGTGCATTCGGTCGGCCCGTAGATGTTGTGCAGCCGCCGGTTCGCGCTCCAGCGCGCGATCGTATCGGGATCGCACACGTCGCCGCCCGTGACGAGATGCGCGAGTGCGGGCCAGTCGCAATCCGGCAGCGCCGCGAGCAGCGCGGGCGGCAGGAACGCGTGTGTGATACCCGCGTCGGCGACGAGCGCCGCGAGCGTGTCGAGTTCGCGGCGCTGCGCTTCGCTCGGCGCGACCAGCGTCGCACCGGCGAGCCAGGTCGGAAACATGTCGAGCAGCGACGCATCGAAAGCGATCGTCGAGAACTGCAGCACGCGCGACGACGCATTAAGCGACACGTGCGCGCGATACCAGTGGCAGAACTGCACGATGTTCCGGTGCGACAGCATCACACCCTTCGGCACGCCGGTCGAACCCGACGTGTAGATCGCGACCGCGCAGCGCGCATCGCGATCGGCATCCCGCTCGAGCGGCCACTGGCCGGCCAGCGCGTCGGGCGCAGCGTCCGCTTCCGCGTGGGTGCCGCAGTCGATTACGTCGAGATCGAGCCCGTCGAGCAGCACCGGCTCGACCGTACCGCCGACGACGAGCGCCTGCGCGCCCGATTCGCGCAGGATCGCGCGAGCGCGCTCGGGCGGAAACGCCGGATCGAGCGGCACGCAAGTCGCGCCGGCGCCCAGCACGCCGACGATCGCCGGATACAGCGCGACGCCCTTGTCGAGTCGCACGGCGACCACGCGTGGCGCGGCACGCCAAGCGGCGATACGCGCGGCGACACGGCGGGCACGCGCGAGCAGCTCACGATAGGTCAACCGACCGTCGGCCGCGACGAGCGCGCAGGCGTCCGGCGCTGCGGCCGCCGCACGCGAGACGAGTTCCGGCAACGACGGCTCGCACGGCCACGCAGCGGCCGTGTCGTTCGATGCGTGCCAGCCGGCCAGCCGTTCGAGATCGATCAGAATGTCGTCCGGCCCGGGCGGTGTCGCGCGCGGCGCGTCGTGCGGGTCGCTTAGCTCGCGTGCGATTGCGCTCGCGACTTCGTGCATCAGGTCGACTGCGCACGCGGCAATCTCGTTCGCGAGATCGGCACCGTTGAGCGCCGCGCCGAACGCGAGCGTCGCGTCGGCCAGCTCGCGCGTGTCGCCCGGCGCCACGTCCGTGAGCCACGCGACGCATACCTCGCGCGGCGGAAAAGCATCGGCGACGATCTCGCACCGCAGCGGCCGAGCGTGCGCGCAGTGTACGGCCGGGTCCGGCGCGCCGCAGACGATCGACCACTCGGCCGCGTTGCGCAACGTGTCGGGTGCCGGCGCCGGCAACAGCAGCGCGTCGGCCGCGTCGCGTAACGGGCCGTCGCGTCCGTCGGCGATGCACACGGTATGGCCGGTCGCCTCGAGTTCAGCCGCCAGCCGTGCAGCAAGACGGGTCTGGCCGCCGATCGCAATGATGATCGCTTTCATCGACGTGACTCACAGGTAGTCGGACAAGGCCGCGCGGGTCGGCGCGTGATCGAGCAGGCCGCTCATCCGGAAGAACTGCCGGATGTTGACGATCATCGGATGCTGGCTCGTGATCGGATACGCACCGACCATGTCGTCCGCGATGCGCGTACGCTCGGCGGCCGGCAGATCGAGTGCGTCGATCAGGCGGCGATCGAACTGCAGTTGCAGATCGGCGCTCAGGTATTCGCGCAGGAAGCACGGCAGCCCTTCGCCGAGCGCGAGCCGCGCGGGTCCGTCGATCTGCGACCAGTACAGCTTCACGAGATTGATCCAGAACGCCGAGTGACGGCCTTCGTCCGCGAGGTGATCGGCCATCACGCCCTTCACCGAGCGCTTGAGCGTCGCGTCGCGCGAGAACGCCGCGACTTCCGCCGTGACCGTGTTCTCCGAGATCGCGACGCACAGCAGCTCCATGCCGTCGCGATACTGCGCGCCGACCCGCTCGACCGCGCGCGGAATCGCACGCGACAGCTCGATCTCGCTGTTCGGCGGCAGCGGCGCGATGCCGGTGGCCTCCTCGACCTGCCGTAGGTAGTCCATCGCGACGTACGCGTGATAATCCTCATCGATCACCACAGTCATCGCGTCCTGCCGGCACGCGAACGGAAACGGGTGCGCGAACCGGCCGCGCGCAATGCGCAACGCGGTGGCGTTGACGATCTCCGTCTCGAAGATGATCACGTCCTGGATGTACTTGTAGAAGCTCTGCAGCAGGACGAAGTCGCGCACCGCGTCGCCCGCGTCGACGATCGCCGGGTGCGCGCACAACGGCTGGCGTTCGAGCGGGTAGTAGCGCAGTTCGTCGTCCTCGACGATCCGCCGTGGGCGCGATCGCACGGTCGCGCGCGCCTCCCAGCGGTCGACGTGGCTCACGTATGTGACGGCGGTCGTCATCGCGTGTCCTCCGGGAAACCGTAGTAATGGATTTCAAGCAGCAGGCAGCCCGCGTCGCTGCGAAACGGGCCATGCGGCGTGCCAGCCGGACGCACGAAGTAGCTGCCTTCCCGATACGTCGCGCGATACTCGCGCGTCGTGACGTCGACCAGACTCTGGTCGCCGTCAATCAGGTGCACCTCCTCGTGGTAGTCGTGCAGGAACGGCACGCGCGTGCCCGCACCGGGATCGAACCGCACGATCCGTGTCCGGATACCGCGCTTCGCATGCTCGTCCAGCGTATCGACGAGCACGACCTGGTCGATGCCGTCGTCGAACGCCGCCGGGTGCTCCCAGTCGAGCGCCGCGAAATCGACGATGCGCTCCGACAGACCGCGCGCGTTCATGCCGGCACCACGTTGCGGGTCTGGCCGAGATGCGCGAGCAGCCCGTCCCACAGGCGCATTCGCTCGTCGATCGCGTCGAGCCCGGCCTGCAGCGCTTCCTCGAGCTTCGCCGCGTCGCCGTCGGCCGCTTCCCGGATCATCGCGCGCGCCGCCGGCCCGTGTTCGCCCGAATCCACTTCGATATGGCGGTCGAGGTAGTACACAAGCAGCGGAATCGACAAGCGCTCGATTTTCCATTCGTCGAGCAGCGTGCGGAACATGTCGGGAATCACGTTCTCGCGGCCGTAGAAGAAGTTGCCCAGCACCTGGTGTGTCGCGCCCGACGTGCACGTGGCCATCGTCGCCTCGACGAAACGGATCACCGGCTCCGGCGCATCGACGGCCTTCAGCGCGGCCGACACGGAGAAGCCCGAGCGCACCAGTGACACCATTTCCTCGATGCGCGACGTCGAGGCGCCGACATCGCGCATCGCATGCAGGTACAGGTCGTAGTGGCTCATGTGGCCGTTCGGCGTTTCGTCCGACTCCTCTCCGAGCACGATCTCGTTGATGAGGCGCGACGCGTTCGCGTTGCGCGGCGCGACCCACGGCACCGCGACGGTCGTCAGATCCTGCTGCAGCCGCTTCACGAGCGACATGAAATCCCACACGGCGAATACGTGCCATTCCATGAACACGCGCAGCTCATCGATGGTACGGATCGATCCGAACACCGGATGATGCGCGAGCCGCTCGTGCTGCTCGCCGATTTTTCGCTCCAGCCCTTCCAGTTGATTCACGGCACTCTCCTAGTAATGTCCGCTCGCGCCAGCCCGCTGCGCCGGCTTCCGGCGCCGGAAACCGTTTCCGGCGAATTGCCTGCATGCCGTTTTCGGCTTGCGCAGCAATTTCAGGCGTCGATGCTAAATAAGCTGACAATTTGCCGCCTATTCAAAACGGACATTCTCATATTCTTTCCGGACCAGACCACTCACAACCCCCTCGAATCCTTTACCGACAAGGCTTTGACGAATTGACAACAAAAACTCACGGAATTGACAGCCACAAATCGGACTGTCTAGGATAACAATTGCGATTCATCAGAAATGAAATGCATGATGCGAATATGTATTTTTTATTAAACAAATACGCGCATTTAATTCATCCACCGGAATAAGCTTTCCAGGAGAAACGACGTGACCAATTCGACGCTTCAATTGCCGCTGTCCGCGCCGCAGCGCGATTTCTGGGAGGCAGCGCTCGCGTATCGCGTCCCGTCGACGCATATCTACGCGGCCGAGTATTTCGAGATTCGCGGCGCCCTCGACACCGATGCATTCGAACGCGCGCTGCGGCAGGTGATTCGCGAGGCGCAGACGCTGCACACGACGCGGATCGTGCTGGATGGGGACACGCCCGTGCGCGTGCTCGATGCCGCGCTCGCCGACGACTGGAGGCTCGAACGCGTCGATCTCGCCGGCACCAAAGACGCGCACGCCATCGCGCTCGCCGGCATGCGCGCGCATTGCACGGGCGCGATCGAGCTGGCGCGCGGGCCGTTCTTCCGCCACACGCTGTACCGCATCGCGCCGGATCACTACTACTGGTATCACGGCTACGCGCACATCCTGGTCGACGGCTATTCGGGCAGCCTGATCGCCACGCGCGCCGCCGAGCTCTACAGCGCATTCGCGGCGGGCGCCAAGGCACCGCCCGCCCGCTTCGCGTCGCTCGCCGAGCTGCAACTCGACGAAGACGCGTACCGCTCCTCCGAGCAGTTCGCGCACGATCGCCGCTACTGGCTCGAACGCTTCGCGGACCAGCCGTGCACCGTCACGCTCGCCGGCCCCGCACGCTTTCCCGAGCGCGACGACGGACCCGACCTGCGCGAGACGCGCATCGCGAGCGCGAACGAGAGCGCGCGCATCGAGGCGGTCGCCAAGCAGCTGTTCACGTCGACAGTACCGCGGCTCGTCACCGCGCTGACCGCCGCGTACCTGTACCTGAACACCGGCGCGCACGACATCGTGCTGTCGGTCGCCGCGATGGCCCGCACGTCGGCGCGCGAGCGCCGCACGCCGACGCAGTGCGCGAACATGCTCCCGCTGCGCCTGCACGTCGAGCCGGGCCACACGCTCGATGACCTGTGCCGCCAGGCAAACCGCGAGATGACCGCGCTGCGTCAACACCAGCGCTACCGGATGGGCGACCTGCACCGTGAGCTGACGTCGCTCGACAACGGCCAGGGCGTGTTCGGCCCCGAGATCAACATCATGGCGTTCGACTACGACCTGCGGTTCGGCGACTGCGTGACGACGTCGCACAACCTGTCCGTCGGTACGACCGACGACCTGATGGTGAACCTGACCGATCGCCGCAACGGCGAGCCGCTGCGCTTTGACTTCGACGCGAGCCCGCAGTACTACAGCCGCGACGCGCTGAACGCCCACGTCGGACAGTTCCTGAGTTTCATGCGCGTGGCGCTCGACGAACCGTTCGCAACGCTCGGCGCACTCGAAAGCCGGCTCGACGCTCAATCAGCGGCGCTCGCCGGCTGAGCGTCATCTGCTTCACCCTGTTGCCCCGTCCAACCGATTCACTACGGAGTCCTGTCATGTCCTATTCTGAATCACGCTTCTGGCATCCCCGGCAACATCCGCTCGCCGCGTCGCGCCCGCCGATCCGCATCACGCGCGGCGAAGGCTGCTACCTGTACGACGATACCGGCCGCCCGTATCTCGACGCGGTTGCGTCGCTGTTCAACGTGTACGTCGGTCACGGCCGACGGGAGATCAAGGAGGCGATCGTCCGCCAGCTCGACGAGCTCGAATATCACCCGGTATTCGCCGGGTTCAGCCATCCCCGCGCGGAGGAGCTGTCGGCGCGACTGGTCGGCATGCTGCAGCCCGAAGACATGAGCCGCGTGATCTTCGGCTCCGGCGGCTCGGACGCCGTCGAGGCCGCGCTGATGATCGCGCGACAGTACTGGAAGGTGTCCGGGCAGCCCGAGCGCACCAAGTTCATCGCGTTGCGTCAGGCCTATCACGGCTCACACTTCGGCGGCAGCTCCGTCACCGGCAACACCGTCTACCGGCGCAACTACGAGCCGACGCTCGCCGGCTGCTTCCACGTCGAAACGCCGTGGATCTATCGCAACCCGTTCACGCATGACCCTGAGGAGCTCGGCCGGCTATGCGCGTCGCTCGTCGAGCGTGAGATCCTGTTCCAGGGGCCCGATACCGTGGCCGCCTTCATCGCCGAACCGGTACAGGCGACGGGCGGCATCATCGTGCCGCCCGCGAACTACTGGCCGCTGGTGCGCGAAGTATGCGACCGCCACGGCGTGCTGCTGATCGCCGACGAGGTCGTGACGGGCTTCGGCCGAACCGGCGCGGCATTCGGCAGCCGCGGCTGGGGCGTCGCGCCGGACATCATGTGTCTGGCAAAAGGCGTGTCGTCGGGCTATCTGCCGCTCGGCGCGACCGTCGTCAATCGCCGTATCGAGAACGCGTTCGCGTCCAATCCGGGCGGCATCGGCACGCTGATGCACGGCTACACCTACTCCGGCCACCCGATCGTCTGCGCGGCCGCACTCGCGAATCTGCAGATCATCGTCGACGAGGATCTCGCTGGCAACGCGGCGCGCGAAGGCGCGTACCTGCTGGAGCGACTGCAGCCACTCGTCGACCGCTATCCGGTTGTCGGCGACGTGCGCGGCAAGGGGCTGCTAGTCGGCATCGACCTCGTGAAGGACAAAGCGACGCGCGAATCGATCGATCCGTCGGATGGCTATGCGGCCGCGCTCGCCGACGCGGCGCGCGATGCGGGCGTGCTGATCCGCTCGCTCGGTAACCGGCTCGCGATCGCGCCGCCTCTCGTGATCGGCCGTGAGGACGTCGACCGGATCGTGCACGCGCTCGTGCATGCGTTCGAAGTGGTGCCGCGCTGGGCCGCACGCTGAGCGCGACAGCGACAGCGGTGGCGGTCAGCGCGCTGCCGCTTCCGCCGCCGCAAGGTACTGGCTCGGCGTGACGCCGAACGCGCGCTTGAAGGTGGCCGCATAGGTGGTCGGGCTGCGATAGCCGACCTGATGCGCGGCCTGCGTGACGGGCATGCCGCTCGCGAGCAGCGCGAGCGACATCGACAGCCGCAGTTGCTGGCGCCACGCGGCCACGCTCATGCCAGTCTCGCTGCGAAAAAGGCGCGCCAGGTGGCGCGCGCTCAGCGCGGCGTCGCGCGCGAGCGTTTCGAGCGGCAATTCGCAGTGCGGCTCGCGCTGCAGCCGCTCGCACAGTTTCAGCAGGCGCCGGTCGCGCGGCAGCGGTAGCGTGAGCGGCGTCTGCGCGAGTTCGCTCAGTTCGTCGGCGAACAGGCGCGCGAGCGGATCGCGGTCAACGCTGCAATCGAACGGATGCGAAACGCGCGTGGCGAGTTCGCGCAGCAGCGGCGATACCGTCATCGCGCACAACCTGGCCGGTAGCCGCGCGCTGAGCGCGTCGCCGAGATAGAGCGAGCAGAGCTGCACGTCGGCGGCCACGCGCATCGCATGGACGGTGCGCGCCGGAATCCAGATCGCGCGCAGCGGC
Source organism: Burkholderia sp. BCC1208 (assembly GCF_902833095.1). Lineage (NCBI taxonomy): Bacteria > Pseudomonadati > Pseudomonadota > Betaproteobacteria > Burkholderiales > Burkholderiaceae > Burkholderia > Burkholderia sp. BCC1208. The sequence continues at coordinate 79,845 of NZ_CADFDY010000005.1, forward strand.
GGGGTGATCCAGCGCTGGCCTTCAACGTCGAGCACTAATACGCCGCGTGTCGTAAATAATAGTTGCCCGGCCTGATGCGCGTGCGGCGCATACTCGTGAGCAAGCGCGCGGGCGGGGGCCGACGCGCAGGGCGGTTCGATCGCGCGGATTCCGCCGAAGGCGAACGCGCGCGCGCCGGCGCGCGCGAGGAGAGGCACGTCTTGAACGCTGGTCATGGTCGATCGTCCTGATACGAAACCGGAGGGGTACCGCAACACGTGAAACGACGGGGGGACAGGTGCCCGCACAAGCGGGGCCGTCGTGCGAACAGCCGCCATTAAACCGGCGTCGGCTTCGCCTCAAAACTGTCCTTTTGAACAGGATACGCGCGGGCCGCAATGCACGGCCCGCCCACACCGACGAGGAACACCGATGGACCTGACAATACTGCACGACTGTTTCGACGCACTACAGCGCGCACCCACGGCGGAAGCCGCGCTCCTACCGATTGCCGCCGCCGCGGCCGCGCTCGGGTTTCAGTATTGCGTGTACGGTTTGCGCCGCACGCTGCCGCTCGCCCGGCCCGACATGCAGATCGTCGGCAATCATCCACGCGAATGGGAACACCGTTATGTGAAATTCGGCTACGTCACCATCGATCCGATCATCAAGCGGGTGGCGAGCCAGCCGCGGCCGGTCGTCTGGAATGCGTTCGACGAACCGGGCGACACCGCGTTCTGGCACGACGCGGCGTGCTTCGGGATGCGTTACGGCTGGTCGCACGGCGGCTACGACCGGGCCGGCAACCTCGGCGTGCTAACGCTCGTGCGCGACACGACGCCGCTCGACGCGGACGAAGTTTCGCTGCTGCGTGCACCCTGCGCGAGCCTCGCGCATGCGGCGCACGCGTACCTGATGCCGCGCCTTGCTGATCCGATTGCGCCGGCAGGTAGCGGACTGACGCTGCGCGAGCGTGAAGTGCTGGCGTGGACGGCCGACGGCAAGACGGCCTACGAGATCGGGATGATCTTCGGGATCGCGGAGCGGACGGTGAAGTTCCACCTGCAGAACGCCGTCGTGAAGCTCGACGCGATGAACAAGACGCATGCGGCCACCAAGGCCGCGATGCTCGGGCTGCTGCCGTGACGGCGCGAACGCGCACGCCGTGATCCGAAAAAGAAACCCGGGCGGGCCATGCCGCCCGGGTTTCGACCCGGTTATGCGACGGCCTGCACCGCCGGCTGTTCGGCAAAGAAGGTTGCTTGCACAACCTCATCCGAACGGGCATACGCGCGATTCACGCCGCTGATCACCGCACGAAGCGACGCAGTCGTCAGGTTCGCATCGACGCCGACGCCGAACGCGCTGCCGCGCACGCCCGTGCCGGCCAGCTCGGCGATTGCAATCGCCTTCGCATCGGCGCCCTGCGACAGTGCGCGCTCCTCGTAATGCTGAATCCGCAGCGGCGTGCGCAGCGCATGCATCAGCGCATCGAGCGGCCCGTTGCCTTCGCCGTGCAGCACGCGGCGCTCACCGTGCACGTCGACGGTCAGCACGATCGTTTCGCGGCCGTCGCGTTCGGTCAGCTCATGGCTGACATAACGCAGCGGCGTGTCGCCTTCGACGTACTCCTGCTGGAACAGCGCCCAGATCTGCGCGCTCGTCACCTCGTGTCCGCTCTCGTCGGTCAGGCGCTGCACTGCCGCGCTGAAATCAACCTGCATGCGGCGCGGCAGCGCGACGCCGTAGCCCTGTTCGAGCAGATACGCGATACCGCCCTTGCCCGACTGACTGTTCACGCGAATGATCGAATCGTACGTGCGGCCGAGATCGTTCGGGTCGATCGGCAGGTACGGGACTTCCCACATGGCGTCGGCGCGCTGCACGGCAAAGCCCTTCTTGATCGCGTCCTGGTGCGAGCCGGAAAATGCGGTGAACACGAGGTCACCGACATACGGATGGCGCGGGTGGACCGGCAACTGCGTGCATTCCTCGGCCGTGCGCGCGACTTCGTTGATCTGCGAGAAATCGAGGCCCGGATCGACGCCCTGCGTATACAGGTTCAGCGCGAGCGTCACGAGATCGACGTTACCGGTGCGTTCACCGTTGCCGAACAGGCAGCCCTCGATCCGGTCGGCGCCGGCCATCACCGCGAGTTCGGCCGCCGCGACCGCGGTGCCGCGGTCATTGTGCGGATGCACGGACAGAATCAGCGAATCGCGGCGCGCGAGATTCCGGTGCATCCATTCGATCTGGTCCGCATAGTAATTCGGCGTGCCGATTTCCACTGTGGCCGGCAGGTTCACGATCGATTTGCGCTCGGGCGTCGGCTGCCACACGTCGAACACCGCGTCGCAAACTTCCTTCGCGAAATCGAGCTCGGTCGCCGTAAACGTTTCCGGGCTGTACTGAAGCGTGAACTGCGTGTCAGTCGCTGCATCGGCGCAGCGCTTGATCGTGCGCGCCGCGTTCACCGCGAGTTGCTTCACGCCGTCGCGATCGAGGCCGAACACGATCTTGCGGAATTCCGGTGCGGTCGCGTTGTACAGGTGCACGATCGCGCGCTTCGCGCCGCGCAGCGATGCGAAGGTGCGCTCGATGAGGTCATCGCGCGCCTGCGTCAGCACCTCGATCGTCACGTCGTCGGGAATGTGGCCGCCTTCGATCAGTTCGCGCACGAAGTTGAAATCGGTTTCGGACGCCGACGGGAACGCGACCTCGATCTCCTTGAAGCCGATCGCGACCAGCGTCTTGAACATCCGCATCTTGCGCGCGGCGTCCATCGGTTCGAACAGCGCCTGGTTGCCGTCGCGCAAGTCGGTGCTCATCCAGATCGGCGCCTGCGTAATCGTGCGCGACGGCCATGTGCGGTCAGGCAGGTTGACGGGCGTGAACGGTCGGTATTTCGTCGCGGGGTTCTTCAGCATCATGATGTTCGGTCCTCGGTCTGTTTGTCGATGAAGCGCAGCGCGGCGGCCATCGGCATCAGGGGCCGGCTACGCGCGCAGCGGTGAAAACGGCAAGAAAGCGGCACAACGGCGAAGCGGCAAAGCGGTACGGCAAACGACGGCTTGGCGGTTGAGCGACCGGGACGGAGCAGAGTAATGACGGAAGAAAGACGAACTCAGGCGCCGGTCGACAACCGGGGCCAGGTCGGTGATGCGGGGAAAATCTGGCGCTTCAGGAAAGAAGCAGATGGAAAGCGCGCAGCCGCAGACCCAGCCCGGAGAAGCGGGCTAGTAGTCGTAGCGAGAAGACGATTTGGGCGGCGTGCATGAGCGGCATCAAATCACAGGCGCGGAAAGCTGTCAACAGGCCGCACGCCGGACGGACACGAATCGCTCGGCGGCACGGCCGCCAAAATCAGTCCAGTCCGATAGGCGGCGACGGGCCTCGTCGCTATGCTTCACGGGTGCGGCGCCGGTGAAGCCCTATTCATGTTCGGAGTGAGTCGGTCAACAATCTTCGCCGGTTGCCGCACCCCTTTCCTGCGCGACCAGGCTTCGGCGTGGGCGTTCGGTGGTGGCCGGTGGGCGCGGCCACGACAGAGATGTTGATGTTGAAACGAAACGCTGCCATATGCGAACGCCGAGCGTCTGCGCCGAAGCCTGATTGCCCTACCTCCCGCACGGCCTGCACGGCCGCGCATCATTCATAAAAACGATACACACATCGATATAATTTCTCGAATATATTGATTCACGTCCAATTAAAACCATTTCATTAAATCGAACCGACTTCATTTTCGATTTATTGAACAATAATCATTCTCAAGCGAATATTTTTTCATTTATTTTTCGGCATGCTCGACAGGCCGTGTTTCAAACAGCAAACGTTTGCGAGACACGGTCTGAAGCGTTACCCAACACTCCTCAGGAGGAAAGCATGGCCGATAATCAAACGTCATCCAATCGCGCTGGCGAGTTTTCCATTCCGCCGAATACCGATTTCCGTGCGATTTTCTTCGCGAATGCCGCCGAGCAACAACACATCAAATTGTTTATCGGAGACAGCAAGGAACCTGCCGCCTATCACAAGCTGACGACGCGCGACGGCCCGCGTGAAGCCACGCTGAATTCCGGCAACGGCAAGCTGCGCTTCGAAGTGACGGTGAACGGCAAGACGTCGGCCACCGACGCGCGCCTCGCGCCAATCAACGGCAAGAAGTCGGACGGCTCGCCGTTCACGGTCAATTTCGGGATCGTCGTGTCGGAAGACGGTCACGACAGCGACTACAACGACGGCATCGTCGTGCTGCAGTGGCCGATCGGCTGATCGGCTGAGTGCCGATCGACCGATGACCGCCGGGCTGCCGCCTGCAAGGCAGCCCGGCGGTCCCGCATCGAAAACGCGAAGCGACTCAATCGAAACCCGTTTCGCCCTCAGGAGACCGCCATGCCCATTCTTTCGGCTTCAATCAATAACGCTCCCGTCGTCACGTCCGAGACTTACGTCGACATTCCGGGCCTGCATATCGACGTCGCGAAAGAAAACATTCGCGACGGCAAGCTGCTGGTCACGCTCAACGTGCCGACGCCGTACGCCACCGGCAATAATTTCCCCGGCATCTATTTCGCGATCGCGACCGACAAGGGTGTCGTCGCGGACGGCTGCTTCACTTACTCGTCGAAGGTGCCCGAAAGCACCGGGCGCATGCCGTTTACGCTCGTCACGACGATCGACGTCGGCAGCGGCGTCACGTTCGTGAAAGGCCAGTGGAAAAGCGTGCGCGGCAGCGCGATGCATATCGATTCGTACGCGAGCATTTCCGCGATCGGTGAAACCACCGCGCAATCATCGTCGCAGGGCGGCGGGAATCAAGGCAGCGAAACCGGCAGCGGCACTGGAACCGGCACCGGTAGTGGCACCGGCACTGGAACCGGAGGCACCGGCACCGGCACCATCGGCGGCGGCGGCGAACGCGACGGCCTGTTCAATCTCCCGGCGAACATCAAGTTCGGCGTCACCGCACTTACCAACGCCGCGAACGATCAGACGATCGACATCTACGTCGACGACAACCCGAAACCGGCCGCCACGTTCAAGGGCGCGGGCGTGCAGGACCAGAACCTCGGCACCAAGGTGCTCGACTCCGGCAAGGGCCGCGTGCGCGTGATCGTGACGGTGAACGGCAAGCCGTCGCGGCTCGGCTCGCGACAGGTCGACATCTTCAAGAAGTCGTTCTTCGGGATCGTCGGGTCAGAGGACGGCGCGGACGACGACTACAACGACGGCATCGTGCTCCTGAACTGGCCGCTGGGCTGATCGACAGGCGTCGATAACCGAGATGCGCGGCGCGGCACGGATTGCGCGCCGCTGTCGGGATCGCAATGGCAACGGGGCCGACCACACATTGCGAATGAGTCGGAGCAGCGCTGTGCTGCCCCGCGCTTTGCGCCGCGCGCTGCACGGTGAAATCCATTCGCCAGCCGCACGACGGCAGACCTTCCATCAAGACGAGGACGACATGTCACAACCCTTTACCCATGATGACCTGTACGCGCTGCTGCAACTCGCGGGCAACGACGCCACTGCCGTGCAGGCCAACGGCGATCAGGCCGTGCTCGACCGGATGCGTCAGTTCATGACCACGCAGCTCGTCGAGAAACTGCCGCAATACGACGTATTCGTCGATATCGCGACGATCCCGTACAGCTTCGACGTCGGCAGTTGGCAGAACAAGGTGAAAACCGATGCGGCGGGCCAGGTCGTTGCCTGCACGGTGACGTGGGCCGGCGCGCCGGGTGTGTTGCCCGGTGCGGCGGCGAAGTTCGGCCTCGGCGCGGTGGTCAATTACTTCTCGAAAGCGACACCGCAACCCGTGCAGCCGGCGCCCGTGCCGACCGGCGGCGGCGAACGCGACGGCGTCTTCAACCTACCGCCGAACATCGCCTTCGGCGTGACCGCGCTGGTCAATTCGTCCGCCCAGCAGACGATCGAGGTCTTCGTTGACGACAACCCGAAACCGGCCGCGACGTTCACGGGCGCCGGCACGCAGGACGCAAACCTCAACACGCAAGTCGTGAACTCGGGCAAGGGGAAGGTGCGGGTGGTCGTGACCGCGAACGGCAAGCCGTCGAAGATCGGCTCGCGTCAGGTCGACATCTTCAAGAAGACCTACTTCGGGCTGGTCGGCTCGGAGGACGGCGGCGACGGCGACTACAACGACGGCATCGCGATCCTGAACTGGCCGTTGGGTTGAGCGTCGGGTCGACACCGGCGGACACGCACTAGCCATCGCCGGGCCGAATGGTCCGGCGATCCCGTTTCACGGCAGTCAGAAATTAAGCGTCGCCGTAACCCACGTCTGGCCGCTGGCCGGCCGCTGCCCGGCCGGCTCGCCAACCCGGAACGCATGCGATACGTCGATTCGCGCACGCGCCTTGTACTGATAGGAAGCGCCGACGCCATAGCCGCGCGCGTTCCAGGTGTTGTCCGCGCCGGCGAGCGCGCGCGATTTGTTGATCTGGCCTCGACCGACATCCGCAAACACGCGCGCCGAAAGACCGGGCACGGCCGCGATCTGCTGCGTCAGGTCGACCGACGCAATCGCGCCCTGATCGACACTCGGCGCGTCGTATCCATAGGCGCGCACCGCATTCGGACCACCAAGCGACATCTGCTCCGACGGATCGAGGTGCGTGCTCGCGAATTGCGCACTCATCCGCGCCCGGACATTGGTCCCCGGCCACAACACTTGCGTGAAGTCGGCGGAGCCGCCCCACTTCACGAAACGTCCCTGCGTGGAAGGATCGCCCAATCCGACGTCGAGCTGCTTCACATCGCCGGCGTCGACCGTGAACGCATACTGCAATCCGTTCGGCCGCCCTTTCCAGTCGCCGAAATGCGAGCCGTTCAACGAGACGCTCGCCACGTTCGACCGTCGCTGAAACGCGTAAGAGAAAAAAGAATCCTTCAGCAGCTTCCGGTTATAGGCGACGCCGACGCTCAGATCGTCCTTGGGCGTCAATATCAACGGATGCCTGACGTACGCGCCGATGACGTCCGCGTAGCCGTCGCCAAGGTCCTGCAAGGGCCCGCCCAGCGCATACTGGACGCGGGAATACTGGACGCCACCGCGCGTGCCCGCGCCGCCCAGCGGGACGTCGTACGAAGCGAGACCGATCCACGTCTTGCCATGCGCGCCGTCTCGATCCTGAAGCGCGGACGGTGCGTTGTAGGCAAGCACGCGCGCGCGATCGCCAATGCCCAACGGACTATTTGCCGTCACTTGCGCGCCGATCCGGTAGCGTCCGGTACTCGGCGAACCGGCGTTATCGGCGACCGCCGTGGCTTCGATGGCCGGTTCAGGTGCGACGTCGAGCACGACGCGCGTGCCACCTTCCGTGTCGCCTTGCGTCAGCATCGGCGTCACGGATGCGACGCCGGGCAGCGTGCGCGCGATTTGCGCGGCATGCTGCACCTCGCGCAAATCCGGCCGCGTGATCGACAGCAACGCGACCCCGCTCTCTCCCGCGCCCGGCACGGCTCGCTCGAGTGTTGCATTCGACACGCGCGAACGATTATTCAGTTCGATGCTTTCGACATGCCCGCGCACGATCCTGAAGCGCACCACGCCGTTGCTCGCATCCTGTTCCGGCAGGGTCGCGAATACCAGCAGGCCAAGTTGTTGGCGCAGCAGCGCATTGAGCTGGATCCGCACCGCGGTGATCTGTTCGAACGTCAGATCGCGGCCTGCCGCGCGCCCGAACAACCGCGCGATCTCGCTGTCGAGCGGCCCGCCCAGTGTTTCGTTCAACTCGAAGCGTTCGACATGCAGCGTCGCCGTGCTGCTGCCTGCGGCACTCGTGCGCTTGTCGACGACGGTATCGTCCGCGCTGCCTGGCTGGCGCGCGGTATCGACGTCAGGCGACAACAACGACTGGTTCTGCTGCAACAACTGGCCCGCGTTCCCGGGCGGTTGCGGCGTCTGCGCCTCCGCACGGGCTGCAGCAAACAGCAGCAGCGCGGACGCGGAAATGCGTGCCGTCGTCACATCCACGCGACGGCCAAACGTTAACCTCGATTTCATGATGAGTTCCGCTAACAAGCAGCCGCAAGTCAGGCGCGGACGCCGTGTTGCGGCTTCCGGTCATGCGGCCCTTCAAGAGATTCGGGATTCAGGATTCGACGCCGCATGCCTGCGCTGCGGCGGATACGACGGAGGGGACGCGGCGCGATGCCGTGCTTCCGTCGGATGATGATTCGCGGCTCGAGCCGCGACGATGACGCCATGAAGTCAAAACGGGGCAGGCGTACCCACCGCCTGCCCCTAGCTCGAAACGACCAACGCAAACGTCACGTTGCCGCCCGCCCATGCCGCACGGAAGCGATTCCGTGCGGCATGCAGCGCGACTTACTTCGACGTGACGATATTGCTCATCGACAATCGGCCGGACGTGTTCAGCGGCCCGTCCTGCACGAACACCGCGTCGTCGCCCACACCCTGCACGGTTGCGTCACCGTTGATCGTCGCACCGGTCGACGCGATCGCCACCCGTCGGCCGGCCAGTGTCACGCCGTAGTTCGGGCCGACGTTGCGCGTGCCCAGCATGGCACCGTTCGACACATTCAGATCGCCCGTGCTGTCCACACGGATGTTCTGTCCGGTGATCCGGCCGCGGATATTGACGATACCGCCCTGGTCGCCGTTGTCGGCGTTGCGGCCGCTGATCAGCACGTCGCCCTTGCTCGAGCCGCTCGCCGACCGGCTCGCGTTCGACCGGTTGATCGCATCGATTTGACCGCGATTGCGCGCGACTTCCGCATCGGCAGCGCCGGACGCGTAGGCCTGCAGGCGGGCATAGCCGTTGTCGGCCGTGATCCGGCCGTCGTTGGCGACAAGCGCATGGTCGGTCGCGTTCGTCACGTCGATCTGGTTCAGGCTGCCGTCCGCATTCAGCGACATCGTTGCGCCGCCGCCCGCCGCCAGCGCGACGTTGCCGTTGCCGCTCGTGATGCGCCCCGAAGCAAGATTCGTCGACTCGCGGCCGATCAGCGCCGCGCCGGTCCTGGTCGCGATCGTCCCTTCGTTCTGGACGATCCCGCGCTTGGCCGGATCCATGTTGAAGCGCAGCGTGCGCTTCTGCATGAAGTCGTCGTCAGACGTGTCCGCCGCTGCGAGCGTCACGCCGTTCGCATTGATCGTCGCATCCTTGCCGACCACGATGCCGTCCGGATTCAGCACGAAGACGCGGCCGTTCGCGCTCAGCGCGCCATCGATCGACGTGACCTTGCCGGACGCGACGCGATTGAGCACAGCTGAATTCGCATTCGGTTGCCGGAAGTTGATGGCCTCGTCGCGCGCGATATCGAAATCCTTCCAGTTGACGACCAGCCGGTCGGTCGATTGCTGGACATCGGTGGTCTTGCCGTCCTGTGCAATGGTGCCCGCACCGGCCACGATCGAGCCGCCGCGCCCCGGTTGCACCGGCTTGACCGGGTCGACCGGTGCGGTGGTCGCGCCGTGCGCTTGCCCCGGTGCATAGTCGCCCGGCGCATAGTTGAAGGTGTCGTTCTCCGTCACGAAATACCCGAGCGGCGCATGCACCGCACCGTTGAGCGCGACGCTTCCCTCGGTGGACCCGACCCTGAGCCCGCGGGTACTGCGCAGGACTCCGCCTTGAGATTGCTCGACGCCTCGGGAGCCGATAAGCTGAAGGGTCGTTCCGTCGACCAAGCCATCGATACGAAGCACCCCGCTCGTCGCGCCGATGGCCAGATTCGCGGCCGGCAAGTCGCCTGGCGTCGTCACCGCGCCAGCAATATTCACGTTTTTGCCAATCAGCAACCCAATATTGCTCGCATTGACCTGTCCGTCGACGTTCAGGTCGTTGCCGGCATTCAACCTGGCAATTTGCGTCGTGACCGCGCCGGGCGCGGAGATGGTCAGGTCGTTCCCGGATGTCCCATCCACAGCCGACGCCTTCAGCGCACCATTCACGTCGAGATTGCGATCCGCGCTCGCCGTCAAGGCGCCCGGCGTCTGCACGTCGCCGAGTACGATGTCGCCCGCGCGAAGATCGATGGGCCCCGCTGCATACAGCTGCCCCCCGCTCTGAACAATGCGATCGAGCCCCGACGCGCTCATGGCGCCGTTGGTCAGGATCAAATCTCCCTGCTGGAGATAAGCCGCATCGTCACCCGATCCGGTAACACTCAGCGCGCCGTTGGACACCGCACCCTTTTCCGATACAGTGACCCGATTCGCTTTCAGGGCCGTGCTGCCCAAGCGGGGCATTTCCAGCGAGGAAGTGTTCAAGTTCGCGCCGTCGAGTGTCAGGTCGCCGGAACTCTCGATTGCGATGTTACGCGCGGTGATATCGCCAGCGACACGAATACCAGCGCTCGCCGGGGTGTCGCCGCTTGCGCCGAGCGTCACGGTGCCAGCGCCATTCGCGCCGCCCAGACCTTCGAGCGACGCCGCTTCGGTGTAGCCGGTATTGCGCACGACTTCGCCACGCAACGCGTCGGTCGTTTTCCCTTCGAGCCGTACCCAGCCGTTGTCGGCGATCACCTTCCCGTCGTTGGCCGCCAATGCGCCCGACGCACCCTCGGTGACATAGGCCTGGCCCATGCTGCCGTCCGCATTGAGCTGGAGCATCACCTTGCCGCCAGCCGCGAGCGCGACGTTGCCGTTCTGGGCCGTCACGACACCGTCCGGGCCGTTGATGACACGCGCTCCCGCCAGCAGCGCGCCGCTCTGCGTCGCGATCGTACCGTCGTTCTGTACGGTACCTGTCGCGCCATTGCCGTTCTGCAGCGTCAGTAAGCGATTCGAGATGAAATCACTATCCGACACATCGGCCGCGGACAGCACCACACTATTCGCATTGATCGTCGCACCCTTGCCGACCACGATGCCGTTCGGGTTCACGACGAACACACGGCCGTTCGCGTTCAGCGCGCCTTGAATCGACGTCATGTCGCCCGACTGCACACGGTTCAGGATCGCGGCATTGACATCCGGCTGCTTGATGTTGACCGCTTCGTTTTTGCCGATGTCGAAGTTCTTCCAGTTGACGATCATCTTGGACGACGTCTGGTCGATCTGCGTGTTCGCACCGTTTTGACTAATACTGCCGGCGCCAGCCGCGATCGCTCCGCCCTGGGCCGCGTACGCGTGGCCAGCGGCGATCAGCGGCACCAGCACGGCGAGCGGTTTCAGCACGCATTGACGTGCTTTTTTCGCATCTGATTGCAAGGACTGCTTCGAATTCATTTTCCTTATTCCTCACCTGATCGATAACGGACCGGATTCCACGCGCACCGATTTTCTCCGTTGCATCGGATCGAAAAGACCGAGTTGGTACAGAATCCCGGCGCGCGAGATATAGCGACCGATGCAATTGGTTGGATGCTACGCAGGCACTTTTGGCGCGTCCATCAGACCGGGCTGATTTGGCACAGAGGCGCACAGTTCTTGACACTCACGCCGGCAAAAATACCGCGTCGATTGATGTGTGCGATTCGGATCGCGCCGTGACTTAAGGCACGCTAGGACTGGTCCGATATCGATGACGCGAGTGACACGAAGAAATCCTAACGCAAATCGACATCCGGAACCCCTGAGCAGCCGAACGTGGTGTATGAGCCGTCGACCGATAGTCAGGAAGGTCGCCACATCACTATGGCTCCCATGAGGCATTTACGCGCGCCTTCCGCGATCTATTCGGCGTGACACCCGAAGAAGTGCGGGCACGTCGCGCACTCGACGGGTTATCGCTTGTGGCGCCGCTACGCATGAAAGAACTGAAAATCGTCGACCTAGCATCGCCACGCTTCGAAGACGGCGAAAGGTGGTTGATCGCAGGCATGAGCGACCGGTATACCTTCGAAACCAATGACGGGATCCCGGCGCTTTGGCAAACCTTTATCCCGTACATCGGCAACATACCCGGTCAGGTCGGCGGCGTGACTTACGGCGTGTGCTGCAACCCGGGTGCGGACGGCAGTTTCGAATACATCGCCGGCGTCGAGGTGAAGCGTTGCGACCGGTTGCCTGCCCCGTTCCGCTGCATCGAACTTGAACCGCAGCGGTATGCAGTCTTCGAACACAGCGGACACCTCTCGACGATTCACCAGACTTTCCACAGCATCTGGAACGGATGGCTGCCGACGTCGGGATTCAAGGCGGCGGAAGCGCCCGAGTTCGAACGCTACAGCGAGGACTACGATCCGGTCGCTGGTACAGGCGTGCTTGAAATCTGGTTGCCTGTAGAAAGATCTGCGTGAGTAGCCGGTGCCGATCGGCCGCGACGACGCGCGCCACGGCCGATCGATCGACGCATCATCAGCACTTCGCAATCACCACGCCCACCGCACGCCCGCATTCCCGGTAACCGTGCGCTGGTGCTCGCCGCCGAGGTTCGTCAGGTAGCTGAGCGTCGCATACACGCTGCCGCGCTTCGTCAGTTGCGCAACCAGCCCCGCGCCGATCTGCCCGGCCGTCTGCCCGACCTGCGTGCCGATCGTCGTCGCGCCGCCGAACGTCGTCTTGTCGTCGGCGCCGAACGAGCGCAACACGTTCACGCGCAAGTACGGCTTCCAGCTCACGCCGTTCGCATCGAACGCCCATTGCAGCCGCGCGCCGAGCCGGCCGAGGAACGTGTTGCCGTTGTTCCATGCGATGCTCGACACGCCGTCGTTGAAGCGATCGAGCGACAGCCATTGCCACACGAGCTGTGCCTGCGGTTCGAGCGTCAGCCCGTAGCCGAGCGCGACCGGGAAGCCCGCCTCCACCGAACCCGTGAATGCGTTGCCGTTCGTCGAGCCGTTCACGTTGTCGTTCGAATGCGTGCGCACGGTCAGCGCGCTGCCCATCAGCACCGCGTCCGTGTACCAGCCGCCAGGGCCGATATGCGTCCAGTAGCCGCCGAGGTTGTAAGCATTGACCTGCAGCGTGCCGACGCCCATGTCCTGCTGCGCGAGCGCGAAGCCGTTCACGTCGCCCACCGCGCGCGCGAAGCCGAGGAAGAAGCCGTAGTGATTGCGGTGTCCGCCGGCGGTCGTATCGGCGTAAAGGTCCTGCCCGACCTGCATCCCCCATACCGTGCCGTCGAACGACGGCGTCACGTCGCCCTTCTGCTTGATGTTGCTGTTGCCGCCCCATACGCGCGCCCACGACGCGGGTACCGAACCGTTTTCGGCGAGCAGCCCTTGCTCGCCCTGGCGGTCATGGAACGTATCGATCTGCAGCAGGCCGAGCTGGCGCGCGACGGCCGGCGCTTCCGCGTACAGCGGCACTTCCGGGCGGTAGACGGGTTCGGCCGCGCCGCCCGTCCCGGCATTGTCGACGGCTTCGACGATCGACTCCGGCGTGCCTTCGGCCGGCGTGATCGGCGACTGGGGCGGCGGCGTCGGTTGTCCCGGCTGGACGACCGGCGGCACCGGCTTCGGCGGCACCGTGTTGCGCAGATACCAGCTTTCGCCGGTGCCGTTCGCCGCGCCGCCCTTCGCGAGAAAGTACGAATACGCGCCGGCGCTCACCGTGCCGCCCGACAGCGTGAACGCGCCCGCGCTCGACGTCCCGCCGTTGGTCGCCTGCACGACCTGGATGCCATCGGCCACCGTTTGCGCGCCGGCACCGCCGACGTTCGTCACCTTCAGCGTGCTCGCGCCGCTCGCCGCGCCGCCGCTGACGATCAGCTTGTCGGAAGGCGCGCCGTCGCCGGCGAGCGTCGTGTTCAATGCGATCGTCGCGTTCTGGCCAACGTAGTTGCCGACCACCGTCAGCGTGTTGCCCACGCCGCTGCCGCCGATCTGCACGAGCCCCGCGTTCGTCAGGTTGCCGTTGATCTGGAAGTTGCCGGTCGCACCGCCGGCGAGGCTCGCGAGCGCATTCGCGACCGAGATCGTGCCGTTGTTCGTCACGTTGCCCGTCACGCTGCCGTAGCCGCCGAGCGTCGCGCCCGATGCAATTGAAACGGGGCCGCCGCCACTCAACGCGGCCGACGCGCTCGTGCCGTCACCGACGATCACGGTGCCCGCATTCACGTTCGTGCCGCCCGCGTAGCTGTTCGCGCCATTCAGCGTCAGCGTGCCGCTGCCGAGCTTCGTCAGCGAACCCGCACCCGCGATCGCTTGCGTCAACGTCGAGTTGAAACCCTGCGTATCGATCGTGCCGTTGTTCGACGTGATCGACACCGCGCGGCCCGATGCGGCGTTGAATGCGCTGCCGAGCTGAAGCGTGCCTCCATTGAACGTCAGGTTTCCTGACGAAGCACCGAGCGCATTGTCGGCCGCGATAGACAGCGTGCCCTGCGTGATCGTCGTGCCGCCCGAATACGTATTGCCGCCGGCGGCAGCAGGCGCGACCGTCAGCATGCCCGCACCGGTTTTCTCCACGGCGCCCGCGCCGCCGATCGTGCCCGTGTATGTGCCGGAGCTGTCCTGCTGGAAGCGCACGAGCCCGTTGTCGGTCACGGAAAGCGGCAGGTTCGACGCATTCGCCTGCAGCGTCGCGCCCGCGTTCACGGTCGCGACGACCGAAGCCGTGGTCGTGCCGAGCGTGCCCGTGAGGTTCATCGTGCCGCTCTGCACCAGCGCGGTCGAGAACGTGCCGGTGCCGGCCCAGGTCCAGTCGGTGCCGGCCATCGTCAGGCTCTGGAAGTTCGTGAACGCATTCGATGCGGTGCCGGTGCCTTGCAGCATCACGGTGTTGGTGCCCGCGCCACCGTTGGCCGTGCCGACGATCTGCGAGCCAGTCTGCAGGATCAGCGTCACGTTGCCGCTGCCGCCCTGGATCGCGGTGCCACCGCCGCCCTGGATCAGCCCCGCGTTGGTGATCGTCGTCGCGCCGTTGGTCGAGCGCACGCCGATCCCGTTGTTGCTGATGATCCTGCCGCCGGCCTGGTTCGTGATCGTCGCGGTAAACGAACTGCCGAGCGTGTTCGACACGACCGCATCGACGCTGCCGCCGCTCGTCGCCGTGCCGGTCGTCTGGATCGTGCCGCTGTTGACCAGTGTGTCGTTGTTGCCCTGCATGTACACGGCTGGCGCATCGCGGCCGTTCGACGTCAGCGTGCCGCTGTTGGTGATCGTGCCGTTGCCGCCGAGCAACGACGCCGCGCGCGCGTTGTTGCCGGACGTCGTCACGGTGCCGGTGTTGACGATCCGGTTGCCCGACGCGCCGGGATTGCTCTGCCCCCACGCGGCCGTCATCCCGTATGAATTGTTGCCGGTGGTCGTGATCGTGCCGTTGTTGACGAGCGTATTGTTGTTGCCGTTCGCGGCCATCCCGTCGTTATAGATTCCGGTCGTCGAAATCACGCCGGTGGCGGCATTGGTGAGCGTGTTGCCGTTGTTCACGCCGAGCAGCACCGCGCCGCGGTTCGCGACGCCCGTGCCGTTGCCGGACATCGACAGGTTGCCGTTGTTGGTGATCGCGCTCGACGTGTCGACGGAGAACGGCGTCGGCGTGGACGTCAGCACATAGCTGCCCGTCGCGGTCGAATCGAGGTCGATCGTCACGTTGGTGCTGCCGGCTGCGGCCACGACCGATGGCGCATTGGCGCCGGAACACGTGACCGTCGTACCGCTGCCCGGCGCGGTGGCCGAGCATGCCGCATGGGCACCGACCGGCATCGCGCCGCTCAGAATCGCCATTCCACCCAAACCCAGGTTCCGCGCCTTTCTTTTCATTTTCTGCCCGCCTTTATTGGTGACGTTATTGCAGCAAACCGGTGCGTGAAACGGGTTATATCACCTGCCGTGAAACAATCGCAAGATCCAACCGCGTGATATCGGAAATCAGCACTGGATTAATTTCGCATTCGGAAATAACGGGAATAGCCGCACTGTTGCGTTGCGGAAAACCCTGCGGGATAGGGATGGCGGGAAAAGGGAAGGAAAACCGGTTGAATTTTCCGATTTTCACGAGAATCTCGAAAGCGAAGAAGAATGCGAATCGAACAAGCCAGAAAAAATGACGTTATTCGACGATCGATTAACCGTGCAATGGCTTCACGCCATTCGGCCATGTTGCTCCGCACGATGAGCAGCAATTCGCAAGCCGATCGCGCAGGCAACGATGCCGGCCGCCGTGGCCGGCATCCAGTCACTGTCAGCCGGCATCCGATGCGACAGGCTTCGACATCGCGACCGGCAGCGACCACGCTGCCGAGGCCAGACGCGTACGCGCATCGATGGCCACGCGGTTGAACGCGACACGCCGTTCGCCCTTCAGCGTCGCCGCTTCGGCCGCCTGCACCAGTGCGATCGGGTCGACGAGACGGGCATGCCGGCGTACCTCGAAGTGCAGATGCGGGCCGGTCGCCGTCCCCGTACTGCCGACGGCGCCGACGCGCTGGCCGCGAACGACGCGCGCGCCGGTTCGCAGCGTCGGCTCGAATGCCGACAGATGCGCGTAGTACGACGCATAGCCGCCGTCGTGACGAATCACCACATATTTGCCGTAGCCGCGCGGCTCGGTGCCGATGAACGACACGACGCCGCGCTCCGATGCGTGAACGGAGCGCCCGGCCGGCGCGGCGAGATCGACGCCGGTATGCACGTGACGCGCGCCGCTTACCGGATGCACGCGTGCGCCGAAATGCGAGCTGATCCGCGTCGCGTCGACCGGCATCGCGAACCGGGAACCGGCGAGCGGCATGCCGTCGAGGTCGTAGTAGGCACCCGGCGTGCCTGCATCGGGCGCGAACCACACACCCGCGACATGTTGGCCGCGAAAGCGGATTTCGAGCGCCGTCACGCGCACGCCGCTCGGCAGCGTCGCGGTGGGGTCGGGTTCGTATGCCACGCGGAAGGTATCGCCGATGGCGCCGTGCTGCGTCGGATCGATGCGCCCAGCCAGCATGCGGGTGATCTGCGCGGCGACGCCGGCCGGCAATTCGGCCCGCGCCAGCGACGTTCGCAGGCTGCCGGCAATCGCGCCGGCGCGCGTGCCACGATCCGGCTGCGCGAACACGAACGGCTCGGCGGATGCCAGATCGACGGCGCCCCGTTCGAACGCCGGCCGCGCGCCCATCACGGGCAACGGCGATGCGATGCCGTAGGCGAACCGCGTTGCGTAGCCACGTTCGATCGCGCCGCGCGCCGCGTCGCACAGCACGCTGTAAGCCGCGCACGCGCCGAAGCGCGCGGCAGCGCCGTCATGATCGACGCCCGTCGGTACGTACGACGCAGACGCTGCGTGCAAGCCGCCCCATGTGGTTCTGGCGGAACTGAAAAAAGGCACGTCGACAAGGTCGGTCGTTTCCGCCGTCACCGGCGCGAACGGCGCGGCGTCATCAAACGCCTGCGCTGTCGCACCCGGTGCGCCGGCCACACAGGCCGCCGCGACGGCGCCGCGCAGCAGCGCGCGGCGAATCGGAAAACGGCGAACGCCACGTTGCGCGGGTTGACCTTGTTCGCGTGCGAGACGGAAACGCAGGTCTAACCGCATGACGTCGTCACTCGCTGTCTATCAATGAAAAATCGGGAAAGAGCCAGGTATCGCGGAAAGACTATCGTCGCGATCCGGCAACGTGAAGACGAGTGTATCGGCATGCTTGAAACGGCTAAATAGGACCAATCCTATTTGATGGAAAAGCCCATTCGTACGAGAACGAAATCGCGATTTCGCCGTCCGACAGCACGTCGCCCCGCCCCCAAACGCTCGCGCGAAACATCGTGCGCCGTGTACAGTCGAGGGCTGCCCGCGCTCGCGCGCAGCCGGCCCGAATGCGTCGGCCGCGCGACGCATCGCGCACTGTGTCTTCAAACCGGAATCCCGTCATGTTTCTCGATCATCTTCATCCGGAACGCTGGACGTTCCTGTGGAACGCGTTGTCCACCCTTTCCATCAAGCTGTGCGCCGGCCTGGCGTTGCTCGTCGCCGGCTGGTGGCTGTCGAAACGCGTCGGCAACTGGCTGAACCGGCTGCTCTCGAACAAGGAGCGCGTCGACGACACGCTGCGGCCGATCCTCTGCGACGTCGCCGTGTGGGGTATCCGCATCGTCGCGATCGTCGGCGCGCTGTCGCAGCTCGGCATCGAAACCGCGAGCATCGTCGCGGTGCTCGGTGCGGCTGGCCTGGCGATCGGGCTCGCGCTGCAGGGCACGATGCAGAACATCGCGGCCGGCATCATGCTTCTGCTGCTGCGGCCGTTCAAGGTCGGCGACTACATCGACGGCGGCACGGGCGTCGCGGGCACCGTCGACGAAGTCGGGCTCTTCATGACGCGCCTCACGAAGCCGGACGGCATCTGCGAGTACGTGCCGAACAGCGCGCTGTGGGGCAGCTCGATCCGCAACTACACGCGCAACCCGACACGCCGCCTCGATCTCGAGGTCGAGGTGTCCGTGCATGACGACATCGATCGCGCGCTCGCTGCGCTGCACGCGCTGGCCGTGGCCGATCCCGACGTGCTGCAGGATCCGGAGCCGGACGTGATGGTGATGCGCTTCGACGACAGCACGGCCGTCGCGAATCTGCGCGTGTGGACGCATACCGACAAGTTCTGGGCGATGCGCTGGCGCCTCGCGCGCCAGGTGCGCAAGGCGCTCGCCGATGCGGATTGCGCGCTGCCGATTCGCACGCGGGAGCTGCACATCGTGCACGATGCGGAGCGCCGCGCGGACAGCATGCGCGCCCGACAGATGTAACCGACGCGGCGGCGAGCGCGCCCGGATCGCGCTGCCGCCATCACGACCACGGCGCCGATTACCGCGTCGCGGCATGCAATCGCTCCCCTTCGATTCGATTTTCCGCCCGGCCCGCGTTCGAATCAGACCCGTCTGATTCACTGCGCGGCATCCCCTCGCGACAATGGCCTTGCTGGACGAAACGGTCATCTCGTCCGGCACGTAGTAGCGAATCTCTCCGTTCCTTGCCGCCCTTCGCGGGCGGCATCTTTTTGCCTGTCGATTCGATGCGCGGGCATGCAATCAGGAAACCTCAATGAAAGAACGCGCCACCGTCCTTTGCCGACGCGGCGACCGGATCCTTCTGGTCGCCCGGTTGAATGCCCGCTGGGTGCTGCCCGGCGGCAAGCCGCAGCGCGGCGAATCGCTGCGCGACGCCGCGCGCCGCGAGCTGCTGGAAGAAACCGGGCTCGCCTGCGGCCACGCCCGCTATCTGTTCCGGATCGCAGGCACGCACAAGCTGCATCACGTGTTCCTCGCCGAGATCGATGCGGATGCAACCGCACGCCCGGCGAACGAGATCGCGCATTGCGCGTGGATCGACCGTGAATCGCTCGGGTCGCTGCATTGCAGCCAGCCGACGCCGTTCATCGTCGAACTCGCGTTTGACTGGCTGCGGCAGCCCCGCCTTGTGCCAGGCGTGATCGGCCACGACATGTTCGCCGATATCGCGGCCTGAGATCTTCGCCTGCGCCTGGCGCGCGATCCCGGGCCGCCCACGCGTTACATCCCGACGATATCGAGCAGTGCCTTCTTGCCGCTCTTGTACGTGAACACCGAGATCGCACCGTGCTTCAGGTCGCCCCGCGGCGTGAAGCTGGTTTCGCCGATCACGCCGCGATAGTCGGTGGTCGGCATCGCGGCCAGCACCTTCGCCGGATCCGTCGAATTCGCGCGCTTCATCGCGTCGGTGATGATGTACACCGCATCGTACGAGAACGGCGCATACACCTGCATCGGCTGGTGGTAACGCGCTTCGTAGCGCTTCGCGAACGCCGCGCCGCCCGGCATTTTCTCGAGCGCGATGCCGGCCTCGGAACACACGACGTTGTCCGATGCCGGCCCGGCAAGCTTCGGCAGGTCGGTCGAGCACACGCCGTCGCCGGCGAGGATCTTCGCGCGCATACCGAGCTGGCGCGCCTGCTTCGCGAGCGGGCCGCCCGTCGCGTCCATCCCGCCGTACATGATCGCGTCGGGGTTCGCGCCCTTGATCTTCGTGAGGATCGCGCGAAAGTCGATCGCCTTGTCGTTCGTCGCGTCGCGCGACACGACCTTCATCCCGCCCGCCTTCGCCGCCTTCTCGAATTCGGTCGCGAGGCCCTGCCCGTACGCGGTCGAATCGTCGACCACGGCGACCGTCGTGATCCCCATATTCCTTGCCGCGTACATCGCGAGTGCCGGCCCCTGCTGCGCATCGGTCGCGACGACGCGATAGGTCGTCTTGAAGCCCTGCTGCGTGTACGTCGGGTTGGTCGCGGCCTGCGAAATCTGCACGACGCCGCCGTCGCGATAGACGCGCGACGCCGGAATCGACGTACCGGAGTTGTGATGGCCGACGACGCCGACGACCTTGTCGTCGACGAGCCGCTGCGCGACCTGCGTCGCGGTGCGCGGGTCGCCCGCATCGTCCTGCGCGTCGAGTTGCAGCGTGACCTTCTTGCCGCCGATCACGAGCCCCTTCGCGTTGATTTCCTCGACGGCCAGCCGCGCACCGTTCTCGCTGTCCTTGCCGAGATGCGCGATCGCGCCGGTCAGCGGCGCGACGTACCCAATGCGCACGGCGTTGTCCGCATGCGCGGACCATGCAGGCAGCGCGCACGTCAGCGCAACCGCGGTGGCGAATACCGTCTTGTGATGCCGATTCATGCCTGTCTCCTTCCTGGTCGCGCTTCGTTCGTGTTCGGATCCGTCGTTCGCCGAAGGTCATGCCGCGCGCTTACGCACGCCCTTCGAATCCCAGCAATACGTTCACCGCGTTGATGCCGATCTCGTCGACCATGTAGCCGCCCTCCATCACGAACAGCGTCGGCAGGTTCAGGCGTGCGAGCGTCTCGCCGATCCGCAGGTAGTCGGGTGAGCGCAGCTTGAAATGACTGATCGGGTCGTGCTCGAACGTGTCGACGCCGAGCGACACGACGAGCAGGTCGGGTGCATGCTTCGCGATCGCCGCCGCGGCCTGATCGAGCGCCGCCGAGTAGGTGTCCCACTGCGTGCCCTTCGGCAGCGGCAGGTTCAGGTTGAAGCCTGCGCCGGCGCCCGCGCCGCGCTCGTCCGCGTAGCCGGAGAAGTACGGATACGACACCGACGGTTCGCCATGCAGCGACGCGAACAGCACGTCCGCGCGCTCGTAGAAGATGTCCTGCGTGCCGTTGCCGTGGTGGAAATCGACGTCGAGCACCGCGACGCGCGACGCGCCGCTCGCGATACCGTGCTGCGCCGCGATCGCCGCGTTGTTGAGGTAGCAGTAGCCGCCCATGTATTCGCGGCCCGCGTGGTGGCCGGGCGGGCGGCAGAGCGCGAACGCGGCGCACGCGCCGCCGCGCGACAACAGGTCGGCGCCGGTCAGCGCCGAATTCGCGCTCGCGCTCACCGCATCCCACGTGCCGGCGTTGATCGGCGCGCCGGCGTCCATCGCGAAGAAGCCGAGCTTGCCGTCGATGAAGCCCGGCAGCGTCGCCGACGCCGGCATCGCGGGCACCGGCCACACGAGCGGCAGCGCCTGGCAGGTGCGGCCGGTCGCGAGCCATTCGTCCCATGCGCCGGCGAGGAAATCGAGGTAGCGCGCGCTGTGTGCGCCAACGTAGCTGGCGCGGTCGAACGCGCGCGGCGCGATCACGTCGCCGAGGCCGGCCGCGCGGACCTGCGCGAGCACCGTTTCGGCGCGAAGAGGGTTTTCGAACGACTCGGTGATCGCGCCGTCCTTCAGTTCGACGCCGCGATGCAGGTGGTGATCGCTGCTGTAGACCGTGAGCATGGTTGACCGTTGCAGGGATGACTGAGAGGGGGTAGCAACAGTCTATTGAGGGCGCCCGGCAATAACTTTGCTTTTCACTTCCGCGTTTCGTACAATTTTGAGAAAACCGCCTACGGAATGCCGAATATGAGCAAAAATCGCGCTTCAGTTGAACTGGACGGCGTCGACCGCGCGATGCTCCGCCTGTTGCAGGAAGACGGTGCACTGTCGAACGCCACGCTCGGCGAAAAGCTGTCGCTGAGCGTCACGCCGTGCTGGCGCCGCCGCAAGCGGCTCGAGGACGAACGCGTGATCACCGGCTACCAGGCGAACCTCGACCGGCGCGCGCTCGGGATGAACGTGTTCGCGTTCGTGCAGGTGACGTTCAACATGCATTCGGACCAGGATTCGGATCACTTCGAGGACGTGATGCGGCGTCACGACGAAGTGACGTCGTGCCACAAGATCACCGGCGCGGCCGATTACATCCTGCAGGTCGTCGCGGCCGATCTCGACGCGTATGCGGAATTCGTCGAGCGCGTGCTGAGGAAGCAGGCCGGCGTGTCGTCGATCCAGTCGAGCCTCGCGTTGCGCGAGGTGAAGTTCTCGTCGCGCGTGCCGGTGCCCAACGCGTGACCGTTCATGCTTTCAAGCGCCCGCACACGGGCATCCGCTGTCGATCGTCATCCCATGGAGCGCTACCCGATGAAACGTTGCCTTCCTTCCGCGTCGCTTGCCGCCGCGCTTGCATGCGCATTCGCATTGAGTGCCTGCGCGGCGCCATCCTCTGCGCCGGCCGATGCGTCGGCGCCTGCCGCACCGCCGCTCGTCGGGTGCGATCGCGACGCGCATGGCTGCATCGGCTCGGCCGGCTACGCATGGTGCGAACAGACGCAACAATGCGAGCGTCCGTGGGAGCTCGCGAAGGCGCACGGTTTCGCGAATTCGGCGCAGGCTTATGAGCAGTTCTGCCGGAACGGTTCGTCGAAGTGATGCTGCGATCGGGGCAGTCCCTAGATCAGCGCACCAACGGCGGCGTACAGCTATTTCCATAAAAATCAATAACTTGAATGAAAACACCAGGCAAATCTCCGGTAAATCGAAGGCCCTGCTAGACCTTTTGCCTCTTTGATGCTTGATGCTTGATGCTTGATGCGATTGTAGTAAAATGGGTGATGTTTGATGCTGAATGGGAGAACCACCTCATGCGTACCACGATCGATATCGATGACGACGTCCTCGCATTCGCCCGGGAACGTGCAAGGCCGGGTACAAGTATCGGCAAGGTCATTTCCGAACTCGCTCGCGCCGCATTGCAGCGAACGCCGGCCAACCAGACGAGCCGCAACGGGTTACCGCTGATGCCGGTCTCGTCGTCAGCCCACCCGGTCACGCTTGATACTGTTAATCAACTTCGTGACGATTCGCTTTGATCACCTACCTTCTCGACGTCAATGTTCTTATTGCATTGCTGGACCCTTCGCACGTTCAGCACGAATCCGCGCATGCATGGTTCGGTCGCGTCGGATACGCTGACTGGGCCACATGCCCTCTGACCGAGAACGGCGTCCTTCGGATAATCGGCAATCCGAAATACCCGAATACGATGGGTTCCCCGGTATCCGTTGCGCCGCTCGTCGCGCAACTGCGGGGCCACGCAGGGCACACTTTCTGGCCGGACGATGTGAGCTTGCTCGACGCAGAACACGTCGATGCCACTCGCTTGTTGTCCTCTGCGCACCTGACCGACACGTATCTGCTCGCGCTCGCTCGCGCGCACAACGGCAAGCTCGCGAGCTTCGATCGGCGACTCGTAGTCGACGCTGTGCCGAACGGCAGAAAGCACCTCGAATTGATTTCTTGAGCGTCAATCGACGGAGAACCGAGGCCGCAACGCTTGTCACGTTTCGTTCGGCCGTTCTGACTCGTTTCCGAGCGAAGCCGCGCGGGCGGGATGGGAGGCGACGGCACGCCAACCGCCCCCTCGTGGAACCGGCACTCGCCACAGCCAGTAATTTGCGCAAAGATGGATTCGGCCAACTCTCCATCGTAGCCGTGCGCGAGTAGGTCACGATACGGCTCGAATCCGCCTCTTGCGCTTTCCCTTCAGCCATCGCGCGGCGCAGCCCGGTCAGCCTCGCCGGCGAAGCGTTGACGTTGGCCGCACGACGCCCCTGCCCTTCCCCCAGAACCTCGCTTCCCACACCGCCATTCCGGAAACCCGGACGCACAAAAACCCCACGAAAACAGGGATATTCAGCGTCTGCGACACGTTGTCCGAGTTCGGTTATATTACGCGCCCCTTGCCATCCCGCCCCCGCAAAACGCGTCGCACGCGGCCTCTTTCAACGCAGCCTGAAGCGCCGTCCGCTCAGGCTTGCCGCCAGGGCCCGCACGCGTGACGCACCGTCGCGACGCAGGCGCTTGCCTGCTCGCGGGAAGCCGATCCGAAGGTGTCCTTCCGAATGGCTTCGCGTGCGCAAATGCAACGGCGCGCAGCGTCGATCCGGAATTCCGGATTCGCGGTCCGGATCTCCGGATCCGTGTTTCGGCGCAACGGAACCGCGCGCCGGGCGGCATGGCAAACCGATGCATCCAAGTTGAAGAGGGATCTGCTGTGATCAAAACGTTACGGGTAATACTGTCGGCGCTCGCGCTGTGCGTCGCGACATCGTCCGCGCACGCCGCCGACACGAAGAAGGTCGACGTCCTGCTGGTGGGCGGCGGCATCATGAGCTCGACGCTCGGCGTCTGGCTGCACGAACTCCAGCCCGACTGGTCGATGACGATGGTCGAGCGCCTGGACGGCGTCGCGCTGGAAAGCTCGAACGGCTGGAACAACGCGGGCACCGGCCACTCCGCGCTCGCGGAGCTGAACTACACACCGGAGAAGGCGGACGGCAAGATCGACATCTCGAAGGCGATCGAGATCAACGAGTCGTTCCAGATCTCGCGCCAGTTCTGGGCGTGGCAGGTGAAGCAGGGCGTGCTGAAGAACCCGCACGCGTTCATCAACTCCACACCGCACATGAGCTTCGTCTGGGGTGACGACAACGTCCGCTTCCTGAAGAAACGCTACGAAGCGCTGCAGGCCAGCCCGCTGTTCCGCGGCATGCAGTATTCGGAAGACTACGACCAGATCAAGCAGTGGGTGCCGCTGATGATGGAAGGCCGCGATCGCAACCAGAAGGTGGCCGCGACGTGGACGCCGATCGGCACCGACGTGAACTTCGGCGAGATCACGCGCCAGTTCGTCGGCTACCTGAAGACGCAGCCGAACTTCACGCTGTCGCTGTCGAGCGAAGTGCGCGAGATCACGCGCAACGCCGACGGCACGTGGCACGTGTCGTGGGTCAAGCTGCATTCGGATGAACCGCCGCAAGCGGTCGACGCGAAATTCGTGTTCATCGGCGCGGGCGGCGGCGCGCTGCACCTGCTGCAGGCGTCGGGCATCCCCGAAGCGAAGGACTACGGCGCGTTCCCGGTCGGCGGCTCGTTCCTCGTGACCGACAACCCCGAGGTCGTGAAGCAGCATCTCGCGAAGGCGTATGGCAAGGCGTCGGTCGGCTCGCCGCCGATGTCGGTGCCGCACCTCGATACGCGGATCATCGACGGCAAGAAGATCATCCTGTTCGGGCCGTTCGCGACGTTCTCGACCAAGTTCCTGAAGAACGGCTCGTACTTCGACCTCGCGAAGAGCACCAACCTGCACAACGTCGCGCCGATGATGCGCGTGGGCGTCGACGAATTCCCGCTGGTCCAGTACCTCGCCGGCCAGCTGATGCTGTCCGACGACGACCGCTTCAACGCGCTGAAGGAATACTTCCCGAACGCGAAGAAGGAAGACTGGCGCCTGTGGCAGGCCGGCCAGCGCGTGCAGATCATCAAGCGCGACCCGGTCAAGGGCGGCGTGCTGAAGCTCGGCACCGAGATCGTCGCGTCGCAGGACGGCAGCATCGCGGCCCTGCTCGGCGCGTCGCCGGGCGCATCGACCGCCGCGCCGATCATGCTGAACCTGATGAAGAAAGTGTTCAAGGACAAGGTCGCGACGCCCGAGTGGCAGCAGAAGATCCGCCAGATCGTGCCGAGCTACGGCACGAAGCTGAACGACAGCCCGGCGAAGGTCGTCGAGGAATGGACCTACACGAGCAACGTGCTGCAACTCGCGCCGTCGCCGAAGATCGACCTGAGCGCGCCGGCCCCGTCCGGCGCCAGTGCCGCGCCGGCCCGCCCGGCGAAGGCAGCGGCCGACATGGCGCTGTAACGCGCCGAACGGCGACACGCAACACGAACCCGACGCGCGGGCCGTTGCCCGTTCCGGCCCGTTTTGCGTGAAAGCGACAGCCCCTCGCGCCGGAGAAAGGGGAGGCAGCCGGCGATCTACGGCCATCCGCGAGGATGGCCGTTTTTGCGTCGGCGCCCGGCGGCCCGGCGCGTGCCACCCAGCCGCACGGTCGCGACACCCGGGCGAAATCGACCGATTGGGCCGGTTCCGCCGCATCCGGCCCGGCGCGGCGCGCGGTATCCGCTAGAATTGCGGCACGCGCGATCCCGAATCGCCCTCCCGATCCATCATCCGCAGCGTCGCGCCCTTACGCCACCGTCCGCACCGCCCCGCTCCCGCGGGTGCACGCGACCGCCGTGGCCGTGCGACGCCCGCGCCCGCCCGCCAAGGGCGCACAACCGAATTCAGCTGGAGAAAGACCGTGTTTACCTGCCGAAACCAGAGCTGCGGCTCGCCGTGGGAGACGTCCGACGTCGTCATCAAGGACGAGGGCCAGGGGCTGCTGTTCCGCTGCCCGCTGTGCGGCGCCCGCAACTATCTCGAACGCTTCGAGGACGACGAAGGCAACGTCGTCTACGAGCAGATGGAAGGCCGACCCTACCTCGGAGACGTGTCCTGACATGACCCAACCGACCGCCACGCCGTTCAGCGCGCTGCCGCTGACGCCCGCCACGCTCGCGAACCTCGCGCAGCTCGGCTATGTCGACATGACGCCGATCCAGGCCGCCAGCCTGCCGATCGCGCTCGCCGGCCAGGACCTGATCGCGCAGGCGAAGACGGGCAGCGGCAAGACCGCCGCGTTCTCGCTCGCGCTGCTGTCGCGCCTCGACGCGCGCAGCTTCGACGTGCAGGCGATGATCCTGTGCCCGACCCGCGAGCTCGCCGACCAGGTCGCGCAGGAAGTGCGCCGCCTCGCGCGCGGCGAGGAAAACGTGAAGGTGCTGACGCTGTGCGGTGGCACGCCGATGCGCCCGCAGGCGCAAAGCCTCGAGCACGGCGCGCACATCGTCGTCGGCACGCCGGGCCGCATCATGGATCACCTCGAGCGCGGCAACCTGAAGCTCGACGCGCTGAATACGCTGGTGCTCGACGAAGCCGACCGGATGCTCGACATGGGCTTCTTCGACGACATCGCAAAGGTCGCACGGATGTGCCCGACGACGCGGCAGACGCTGCTGTTCTCCGCGACCTATCCGGACGGCATCGTGAAGCTGAGCCAGCAGTTCCTGCGCAATCCGAAGGAAATCAAGCTCGCGGAACGCCACGACGACAGCAAGATCCGCCAGCGCTTCTATGAAGTGACCGAGGACGAGCGGCTGCATGCGGTCGGCCAGTTGCTGAACCACTACCGGCCGGTGAGCACGATCGCGTTCTGCAACACCAAGCAGCAGTGCCGCGACCTGCTCGACGTGCTGCACGCGCAGGGCTTCCACGCGCTCGCGCTGCACGGCGAGCTCGACCAGCGCGAGCGCGACCAGGTACTGATCCAGTTCGCGAACCGCAGCTGCTCGGTGCTGGTGGCGACCGACGTCGCCGCGCGCGGGCTCGACATCGCGCAGCTCGAAGCGGTGATCAACGTCGACGTGACGCCCGACCCCGAAGTGCACGTGCACCGCATCGGCCGCACGGGCCGCGCGGATCAGGACGGCTGGGCGCTGAGCCTCGCGAGCATGGACGAGATGGGCCGCGTCGGCGCGATCGAGCAGGCGCAGAAGCGCGAAGTCGAATGGCATCCGCTCGCCGAACTGAAGCCGGCGGACGACAGCGTGCTGCTGCCGCCGATGGAAACGCTGCAGATCCTCGGCGGACGCAAGGAC
The DNA here is from genome assembly GCF_902833095.1 of Burkholderia sp. BCC1208. Classification (NCBI taxonomy): domain Bacteria; kingdom Pseudomonadati; phylum Pseudomonadota; class Betaproteobacteria; order Burkholderiales; family Burkholderiaceae; genus Burkholderia; species Burkholderia sp. BCC1208. The sequence continues at coordinate 107,524 of NZ_CADFDY010000005.1, forward strand.
AAGATCCGCCCGGGCGACGTGCTCGGCGCGCTGACCGGCGACGCCGGGTTCGACGGCAAGCAGATCGGCAAGATCAACGTGACCGAGTTCTCGACCTATGTCGCGATCGAGCGCGGCGTCGCGCGCGACGCGCTGCGCAAGCTCAATGCCGGGAAGATCAAGGGCAAGCGGGTCAAGGTCCGGTTGATGGACGAGGAGTAAGCGGGCCGCGGCGCGGGCGGTGGCAGTACCGCCACGCGCCGTGCGTCACGCGAGTTCGGGATAGCCGCGCGCGGCGGCTTCCCGCTCGAACCGCGCAATCGTGTCGTAGTCGGCCGGCGACAGCCGGTCGAATCCCTTCAGCCTCAGCACGCGCGCCCGCTGCGCATCGGCGGCGACCGCGCGATCGAGCGCCTCCTGCAACGCGCCGACCTGCGTGTCCGCCAGCGCCCGCGATGCGATGAACGGCAATCCCGGCGCGGATGCCGTCGTGCCGATGATCCGGATATCCTTCAGCAGACCGGGCAGCGCGTCGCGCACGTACGCGAACGTCACGCAGTCGATCGCCGCGCAATCAGCCTCTGCCGACGCCAGCGCACGCAGCACGTTCAGGTGCGAACCGAACGGCGTGACCGAGCCGAAAAACCGGCCGTCGCGCGCATGCGGCGCGACCGCGTGCCGGAACGCGTTCATTCCGCTGTGCGAATCCTCGCCGTTGAAGGCGGCCCGCAACCCGCGGCATGCGGCGAGCGCCGTCGCGCCGCCCGCATGCACGCGCGCCGACGCGACCAGCACGCTGCTGTAGCGCGCACCGTCGCAACCGTCCGCGTCGAAAACCGGGGTCGCGATCAATCGCACGGCATCCCGCAGGCCCAGCATCCGGTACGGGTAGCCGCAGGTCTGCGACAGCAGCAGATCGTCGCGCCGCCACAGCGCATGCAGGTCGTCGAACGGCGCATCGGGCAGCGCGACGCCGGCAGGCCCGCCCGCGTTCGCGAACATGTCGAGCGCGTCACGCAGCAGCGCGCGCCACAGAGTGGCGTGGCGCGGCGTCACGTTGTACATCGGCAGTGCCGCGATCCATGAGTTCATGCCCGCATTCTACCCATCGGCGTTGGCGCGGAGGCACCCGGTTCGAGCGCGCCAAAGCCGGGGCCGAACGGGCGAGGACGGGCCGAATACTTATCGACCACGCGACGATAAGCAAATGCGAATCGATTGGTTGGCCGCGCCGCGCCCTCCCGGTAACGTCCCGATGCCGGCCCCGCATCGCGCCGCCGTGCGCCATGCGCGGCAGGCCGACCGCGATCCGCGCGACGACCGGGCATCCGGGCCAGCGCATCGGCTCGATTGCTCGTTCCCCGCACTGCCCGATCCATCCCGCCTCAACGCCATGGCCGAATACTTCGACGTCGACCACGCGCGCGCGATCGCCGCGCTCGACGCTCGCTTCACCGCCCGCACCGAGTGGCCGACCTGGCTGCTGGTCGTCGTCATCTACGGCGGCTGGCTCGCCGTTCTGCTGCTCGTGCGCGACGGGCACCTGTCGCTCGCCGCCGCGACGCCGCCGCTGGTCCTGCTCGGCGCGTGGCACCTGTCGTTGCAGCACGAACTGCTGCACGGCCATCCGACGCGTTCCGCGTTCGTGAACAAGCTGCTCGGCTATCCGCCGCTGACGGTCTGGTATCCGTACACGCTCTATCGCGACACGCACCTCGACCATCATCGCGACGAAGACCTGACCGTGCCGGGCATCGATCCCGAAACGAACTACGTGACGCGCGAACGCTGGGCGCGGCTGCCACGCTGGCGCCGAGCGCTGACGGTCGCGCGCAAGACTTTCCTCGGACGCATCGTCGTCGGGCCGCCGCTGGCCATCGCCGCGACGTTCGGCGATGCGTTCGCCGCGTTCCGGCGCGGCGACTTCCGCTATCTGCCGATGTGGGCGACGCATGCCGCGTGCGTGGCCGCGCTGCTCGCGTGGCTGCAATGGGCGATCGGCGTGCCGTGGTGGTATTACCTGCTGGCGGTCACATGGCCCGCGCTGTCGCTCGCGATGATCCGGTCGCTGTACGAGCATCGCGCCTCGCCGCATCCGAAGGCGCGCATCACGATCAACGAAGCCGGCTTCGCGATGCGGCTGCTGTACCTGAACAACAACTATCACCTCGTCCATCACGACCTGCCGAAGCTGCCGTGGTATGACCTGCCGCGCGCGTACCGGATGCGGCGCGACGCGTATGCGCACAAATGCGGCGGCTTCGTGATCCGCGGCGGGTATCGCGCGTTGCTCGCACGACATGCGTGGACGCCGACCGATCCGCCCGTGCATCCGTTCGACGAGGGCACGGCATCGCTGTCGACGGGCAGCGGCGTGAAAGTGGCGGTGGTCGACAAGGTGCTGCAGATCAGCACCTGACGTCGCCCGGCCCGCGCCGCCCATCCTCCGGGCTTCCGCGCAAATCCTTACAAAATACCGACGGCCGATCGCCGCCCGCGAATTGCCAATTGCGTCGGCAATGCCCAGAATGGCGGCTCATCCGGGCTTCCAACCATCATTCGCCCCGGCTCCGCCGCACGGCCGCGCGCCGCATTCCCCGACGACGATGCAACCGAACACCCCACCCGGCGCGATCCGCACGATCGGCAACGACTGGTCCGTTTCCGCGATCACCGCGGGCTTTCTCGCGGTGCTGATTTCCTATGCCGGCCCGCTCGCGATCTTCTTCCAGGCTTCGCAGGCCGCGCATGCGTCCAACGAAATGGTGTCGTCATGGGTCTGGGCGATCTCGATCGGCGCGGGCGTGTCGGGCCTGTTCGCCAGCTGGAAGCTGAAGGTGCCGGTCGTCACCGCATGGTCGGCGCCCGGCACCGCGCTGCTCGTCGGCCTGTTTCCGAAACTGACGCTCAATCAGGCCGTCGGCGCGTACATCACGGCCGCGCTGATCATCCTGGTGATCGGCGTGACCGGCTATTTCGACCGGCTGGTGCGCCACATTCCGCGCGGCATCGCATGCGGAATGATGGCAGGCATCCTGCTGCCGTTCGGCATGCATGCGTTCTCCGCCGCGTCGGAGCAACCCGCGCTCGCGTTCGGGATGATCGCGGCCTACGTGATCTTCAAGCGCCTGCTGCCGCGCTACAGCATCGTGCTCGTGCTGCTGACGGGCGCCGCGCTCGCGACGCTGCTCGGGATGACGCATCTCGGCAACGTGTCTCCGAGTCTCGCGCGGCCGATCTTCATCGCCCCCGAGTGGACGCTCGGCACGACGCTCAGCCTGGCGCTGCCGCTCGTCGTCGTCAGCCTCACCGGCCAGTTCCTGCCGGGGATGACGATCTTGCGCGTGTCCGGCTATCACACGCCGGCGCGCCCGATCATTACCGCGACCAGCGTGATGTCGCTGGCCGTCGCGTGCTTCGGCGGGATCACGATCGTCGTCGCGGCGATAACCGCGGCGCTCTGCACCGGCAAGGACGCGCACGAGGATCCGGCCCGGCGCTATGTCGCCGGGCTCGCGAACGGCGCGATCTATCTGATCGGCGGGCTCTTCGCGGGGACGATCGTCGCATTGTTCTTCGCGCTGCCGAAGGCATTCGTCGCGATCCTCGCGGGGCTCGCGCTGATCGGTGCGATCGGCGCGAACGTGCACGGCATCTTCGAGGACGAGAACCACCGCGAAGCGTCGGTGATCACGTTCCTCGCGACCGCGTCGGGGATGACGTGGCTCGGGCTCGGCTCCGCGTTCTGGGGGATCGTGATCGGGTCGCTGTCGTATGCGGTGCTCAACAGGGTGCGGCGGCCTGCGTGATACGCGCCGCGCACCGCCCCTTCACTCAACGCGCGTGCCGGCGCACCAGTTGCGCGAGCGCCTCCTCGGGCGGCGTCGTACCGTAGGCCCGCTCCGACACGTCGGCCTCGACGTCGATCCGCCCCGCGTTGTGCACGTCGTACAGATCGACGATCAGCTGTGCATGGCGTTCGCTGAGCCCTGCCCGCAGCAGCGTCGCGCTCCACGTGTCGCGCGGCAGCTCGTGCGCGACGATCGCACGACCCGCCGCCGCGCCCAGCATCTCCGCGATCGCCGTCACGCTCACCCGCCGCGGCCCTTCGACGCTGACGATGCGCGGCCCGCTACCGCCTTCCGGCGCATCGAGCAGCAGCCGCGCCGCGACGACGCCCACATCGGGCGCCCAGACCGTCGGAAACACCTTGCCGACCGGATGGTGGAAGCTCGGCAGCACGCCGGCGCCCAGCGCGACCGGCAGCACGCGCGCCCAGTTCTGCAGATGCTCGGCCGAGCGCAGCAGCGTCAGCTGCGTCGGAACCGTCTTCAGTCGTTCCTCGAAGTCATGGAACAGGCGCGTGATACCGGTATTGCCTTCCAGCTCCGCACCGTAGTCCGACAAAGCCAGCAGCGCGGGCGGCGGATTCGCCGCGAGCGCGGCGGTCGCGACATCGATGGTCCGCGTCATCGTCGCGGCCGGATCGGGGTCGGCGGTCGGCACCGGGCACAGTATCTGCACGGCCTGCGCGCCGTCGATCACCGCGGCGATCGCGTTCGCGTCCGTCAGGTCCGCGATCGCGACATCGCAGCCGAGCTGCGCGAATCGTTCACGATGGCGTGCGTCGCGCAGCACCGCGCGCACGGAATGGCCTGCGTTGCGCAAGGCCGTCACGGTCGACAGGCCGACGTTGCCGGATGCTCCGAAGATCACGAACACGATCTGCTCCTGAGGAATGAAAGTGCTGTGATTGTCGGCATGCGCGGGCCGAGTGGCGCGCACGGTGGGATGAATCGAGCAGGAAAGGATGACGGGATGAATGGCGGTAGCCATGCGCGCTGTCCGATGTGACACCGATCGCTTCGGGTCGGACGATCTGCCGATCACGAGGAGCAACACACCTAAAACGAACAGCCGGTCACATCCAAGGCGTCGCGCTTCAACAGCGCTCGTCGGGGCCGGAAAAGTGAGCGCGGCAATTGTCCAACAACCTGTTGGACAATTGCCGCCGGATCAAATGCAACGCCCGTGCACCGCTGTTTCGTTATGCGTCGCTACCCCCATCCTCGCCGTCATAAGCCAGCCGCAACCCGCCCCGCGCGCCCGAGCGCGCAATCTCGGTCGGCGTCGCGCCGAGCACGCGGTTCATCCAGTTCGCCATGTGACTCTGATGCGCGAACCCGGCTTCCAGCGCGATCTGGCTGATGCTGAGCCGGCCTTCGAGCAGCAGCGCCTTCGCGCGCTCCACCCGGCGCCGCACGACGTACTGGTGCACGGGCATCCCGAGCGTTTCGCGGAACAGTACCTTGAAATGCGGCACGCTGATCGACACGAGCGCCGCAAGCTCGGCCAGTGTCATGCGCCGCTCGAGATTCGCTTCGACATAGTCGATCACCCGCGCCGCGGCCTTCGGCGCCAGCGTGCGCCGGCGTTCGCGAAACGCCGGCTGGCCGTCGACCAGCCGCGCGACGAGCGCCGTGCACAGGCTTTCCGCATAGAGCGGATCCGATGCGTCTTCCGCTTCGAGTTCGGCGGCCATCGCCCAGGCGATGTGCTGCAGCCGCGGGTCGCGCACTTGCAGCCGCCGGCGGATCTGCGCGTGCGATGGCTTCAGTTCGAGCTGCTCGACCGTGCGCCGCACGAAGGTGTCGCTGAGCGCGATGTGCAGGATCCGGCAGTCAGCGCTGTCGGTCCACCGGCCGGGCAGGCCGGCCGGAATCACGTCGACGTCGCCGTGCGCCTGGATACGCGACACGCGCTCGCCGTCGCAGACGCAATCCGCCCGCACCGGCGCGCCGACATGCACGCCGATCCGGTGATGCTCGGCTGCCGGAATCCAGTACGTGCCCGTGCGGATCTGCAGAAGCGACGCGCCGAAGCCGTGCCAGCCGAGCCTGCGGCTGGAGCGCAGGCTGACCGGGACGCCGTTGTCCGTCGGCGCGGCAAGAATCGGATCGCTCATTGATGGTCTCCACCAGATCAGGTGACGAATGCGCATTGTGACGCGTTTCGCGCCGGCGTGCCGGCCCTGCGCGGCCGTCTCCGGATCAAGCAGAAAAAGATCATCCGTTTCTGCTCCGGACGATCCTTGCGTGCGCGCCGGCAGGCGCCGCGCCGCTTACGATCGGCTCGTCCGACACCTACGGAAACCGTCATGCCCCCTTACTGCCCTCAACGCGCGGCGTTCATCGCGCGCTCGCCCTGCGCCGCCCGCCCTTCATCCGGCCCCCACGGCCGCCGCGGCCGCACCGCCATCGCTGCGTGGTGCCTGCGCATCGTCGGCTGGTACCGGCTCGAACGGCTGCTCGCGTCGATTCCCGACAGCAACGACGATTTCGGGCTCGGCTGACCGGCCGGTCGACACCCCGCCTACTTGCGCCGCCGCTCGTGCGGCGCGACCGTCGCGCCGTCGATCACCGGCGCGCCCTGCTTGATCAGGAAGTCGCGAAACAGCCCCGTCACCTGCGAGATGCGCCGGTCGGCGAGCGTCACCACATACCATTCGCGCTCGATCGGGTTGCCGGGGAACGGTAGTTGCCCGAGCAGCCCCGTGCGCAGTTCGAGCGCACACGCGTGCAACGACAGGAACGCGACGCCGAGCCCCGCTTCGGCCATCTGCTTGATCGCCTCGTTGCTCGACAGTTCGGAGCCCACATGAAAGCGATGGCCCGCGTTCTTGAACAGGCTCTCGACGGTCGAGCGCGTGCCCGCGCCGCGTTCGCGCACGAGCAGGTGCGCGGATTCGAGATCCTTCAGCGCGACGCGCTTGCGCTGCATCAGCGGATGGCCGGGCGCCGCGACGAACACCATCGGGTGCTTCGCGAACTCGACCGCGTGCGTACGCAGCTCCTTCGGCGCGCTGCCCATCACCGCGAGATCGATTTCATGGGTCGCGAGCATGCGGATGATGTCGTCGCGATTACCGACCTTGAAATACGTCTTCACGTGCGGACGCGTCGCGGTGAATTTGACGAGCAGCGGCGGGATCAAATATTCGGCCGTCGTGATCGCGCCGATCCGCAGCGTGCCGCCGAGATCGCCCGTCAGCGCGGCCACTTCGTCGCCGGCCTCGCTCCACAGATGCAGGATTTCTCGCGCGTAGCGCGCCACGATCTCGCCGGCCGCGGTCAGCTGCACGCCACGCCCCACTCGCTGCAACAACGCGGCGCCCACGGCCTCCTCGAGCAGCCGAACCTGCAGCGACACGGCCGGCTGCGTCAGGTTCAGTTCCTCGGCCGCGCGCGACACGCTGCCGAGCCGCGCAATCATGTCCAGCGCCTTCAACTGCCGGAACGTCGCGGTCTTTCCTATAAGTGAATACATATGAGTCGCTTATAAACATTAAATTGTTCGAGTGGATTCGAAACTATATCGTCGGTTCATGAGCAATGTCATCCGAATCGTCATTCAGCGGGAGCCCAACATGGACAACACCACGCCCTACCTTGCAACGGACCGCGCACCGCGCCTGCCGCACATCGTGATCGTCGGCGGCGGCGCCGGCGGCCTGCAGCTCGCGACGCGTCTCGGCGATACGGTCGGACGCCGCGGGCAGGCCGACGTCGTGCTCGTCGACCGCTATCCGACGCACTTCTGGAAGCCGCTGCTGCACGAAGCCGCATCGGGCCATCGCGATCCGGCTTCCCACACGATCGAATACGCGGCGCAGGCGAAGCGCCACGGCTTCCGCTTCGTGCAGGGCGCGCTGCAGCGGGTCGATCGCGCGGCACGCACGGCGACGATCGCGGCCGTGCAGGATGCGGACGGCACGGAAATCCTGCCGCAGCGCACGCTCGACTATGACGATCTCGTGCTGGCGGTCGGCAGCGTGACGAACTTCTTCAACGTGTCGGGCGCCGAGCGTCATGCGCTGCCGCTCGAAAACCTCGACCAGGCCGAGGATTTCCGCCGCAAGTTCCTTGCTGCCTGCACGAAGGCGAATCACCTGGCCGAGCAGCAGCCCGCGCGGCCCGGCGCGCCGATCTGCATCAACGTGATCGGTGCGGGCGCGACGGGCGTCGAGCTGGCCGCCGCGCTGCGGCATGCGGTTCAGCAACTGACGACGTACCGCTTCAAGGCGCTGGTGTCCGCGCGCGACGTGCACATCCGGCTGATCGAAGGCGGCCCGCGCATCCTGCCGGCGCTCGACGAACGGCTGTCCGGCAAGATGCACGCGCAGCTTCGCGCGCTGAACGTCGACGTGCTGACCGATACGCGCGTGGCGGAAGTCGGCACGGATGCCGTGACGACCGCGACCGGCGAACGGCTCGCGAGCGACATCACGATCTGGGCGGCCGGCGTCGCGGGCCCCGCGATGCTGCGGGACATCGGCGACATCGCGCTCAACCGGTCGAACCAGGTGATCGTGACCGACACGCTGCAGACGCCCGACGATCCGCACGTGTATGCGTTCGGCGACTGCGCCGCGTGCCCGTCGACCGGTGCAAGCGGGTGCCTGCCGCCGCGTGCGCAGGTCGCGTACCAGCAGGCCGTGTATCTGGTCGACGCATTCGCACGCCGCGTCGCCGGCAAGTCGGTGCCCGGCTTCACGTTCCGCGATGCGGGCACCGTCGTGTCGCTCGGGCATGCGGGCGCCGTGTATCAGGCGGATATCGGCGTGCGCTCACGCTCGCTGATCGTCGACGGGCTGGCGGCGATCGGGCTGTACAAGTTCCTGTATCGCAAGCACCTGTTCAGCGTGGTCGGCACGAAGCGCGCGCTGTTCCAGTCGCTGAGCCACTGGCTGCAAAGCCGCAACCAGCCGTCGATCAAGCTGCATTGATCGCACCTGGTCGCACGCAACATCGCAGCACGGCATATCGGGCGAGCCTCGCCCGATATGCCGTTTCTTTATATGCATATGCGCGATGCATCCGGAACGTGCGCCACGTCGGTGCATCGCATAGAAAGCCGTCGATACGATCAATTCATGCGGGAAATGCCGTACGACACCCATCCCGCGCCCGCTCTGGCTCGCCGCCAATTCATTAGTATTAACGTATGAGTCGACTATAAATATTAATTAGTCGCGTTTTCCGGATCGACGCTAAGGTGTGTGGCATTCCCGTCGGCGAACGGATCATCACGTTTCTGAAAAGGAATCACCGTGGTCATCGAAGCCATCGTCACCCGTCTCGACGCAGCATTCGCGCAGATCGAAGCAACGCCGGATTCGCGCGAATCGCGCCATCAGCGCGACGCGATCATCCAGTGGCTGGACCGGGCATCGGAAGAAGGATATCGACTCGGTCTCGTCACGACGCTGCCGGCCGCGCGGCTCAACGACATGTTCGAAGGCCAGTTCGGCCGCGCGAACCTCGACCGCTTCTCGGTCGTCGTCACGGACACCGATCAACAGGACTCCCGATCGAATCAGCATCCGTTCGATGTCGCGCTGCAGGCGCTCGGCGTGCCGCGGGAGCGCGCGGTCGGCATCGCGAGCAGCGAACCGGAACGCCGCGAAGCCGAGCATTTCGGGCTGTCGCGCTGTGTGAACATCACCGATACGGTGCGCTCGATCGCATCGACCGAGCTGCACTGAATGCCTGCACACGGGCCGGCCTGAGCCGGCCACCGTCGTGGATCCGGCGGCAATCCGACGATTGCCCGACCGCACCCTGACATTCTGCTGTCAAAATCGCTTGCAACACTTCGGGGCTCGATCCATTCCCCGGAGACGGGACGACGCGCGTGCGCATCGCCCGTCCGTTGCCCGCCACGATGACACGCCCGACCCGCACCGCCGCCGCCCTCACGATTGCCTGCCTGTTGCTCGCCGCTTGCGGCGGGGACGACTCGACGCCGGCCGCCACGTCCGCCGACAACAACGGCACGGCGCCCACACCGCAGCCTCAGCCTCAGCCCGCGCCGCCCCCGGCACCCGCGACCTACTACCAGACGAAGACGCCGTACCGCCCGCAGCAGGACGCCGCGACGTACGAAGCGCCGCCGGCCGGCTACGCGCCGGTCTATACCGAACTCGTCGCACGTCACGGCTCGCGCGGGCTGTCGGGCTTCAAGTACGACGGCGCGATCTACGCGATGCTGGTCAAGGCCGAGGCCGACGGCGCGCTGACCGCGCTCGGCGCGCAGCTCAAGGCCGACACGTACGCGATGATGAAGGCCAATGCGCTGCTCGGCTACGGCGTGCAGGGCATCTCGACACCCGGGTACGGCAACCTGACGCAAACCGGCATCCGCGAACATCAGCAACTCGCCGCGCGTCTCGCGCAGCGGCTGCCTGCGCTGTTCGCCGCGGGCAACCGGCAGGTGGTCGTCGTCAACTCGGGCCAGGATCGCGCGGTCGACAGTTCGACGTATTTCTCGGCGGCGCTCGTCGCCGCGCAGCCGGCACTGGCGCCAGCCATCACGTTGCCGGCGGCGCCCGCCGGCTATCCGGCGAGCGCACCGGTCGCGCAGCCGGCCGGCACCAACCGCTTCCTGCTGTATTTCCACTCGCTGAAGCCGGCCACCGATCTCGTGACCGACACGAGCGATCCGTACTACGCGACCTATCAGGCGAGCCAGGCGTACCAGACCTATGCGAACGACGCGACGGTCGCCGCGAAGCTGAAGGCAATCAAGGCCGCGCCGCAGGCGGCCGACGTCGCGCAAACGGTGCTGTCCGCGCTCGTGTCGCCGGCCTTCATCGCGAAGCTCGGCACCGACGGCTACACGTTCGCGAACACCGGCACCTATGCGTTCACGTCGACGGACGGCAAGTTCACCAACACGCTGAAGGGCGACGGCAAGACGAAGATCGCAACCGCCGTCGACGCGGTGAACGTGCTGTACAACCTGCTGCAGGTTGCGCCCGCAATGACCGCGGAAACCGGCGGCGTCACGATGGAGAAGTACATCGGCGCCGAGCAGGCGCAGTATCTCGCGTATCTGCAGGATGCCGAGGACTACTACCAGAAGGGGCCCGGCATCCAGGAAGCGAACCCGGTGACGTACCGGATGGCGAAGGTGCTGCAGGACGACTTCTTCGGCGAAGTCGACGCGATCGCGCACGGGGACCTGACGCATGCCGCGAAGCTGCGCTTCACGCATGCGGAGATCGTGATTCCGTTCGCGTCGATCATGAATCTGAAGAACGTGTTCGTGCCGACGCCGCAGGCACAGACGTACACGTATGCGAACAACCCGTGGCGCGGCGACCAGGTGTCGCCGATGGCCGCGAACATGCAGTGGGACGTCTATCGCAACGGGTCGCGGCTCATCGTGAAGATGCTGTACAACGAGCGCGAGACGGATTTCCAGGCCGCGTGCGACGGCGCGAAGATCGCGCCGGGCAGCCACTTCTACGACTACGCGGGGCTGAAGCAGTGTTACGGGTATCAGTGACGTGATGCGCGGCGGCGCAGCCGATAGCCGGTCGGGCTGCCGGCATCTCGCGCCGACGAACTCGCGGCGGCTCGCCCGGTCGAACGAGCATCGCCGGAGAACCTTTATGAAACGCGTCGCGCTTGCCGCTGTCCTGACCCTGTTTTCTGCCATCAGCGTGCCGGCTGTCGCCGGTGCGCCATCCGGTGCCGTCCCGACGGCTCCGACTCATATGTACGGAAAGAATTGCGTGCCGTCGCGAGATGCCTCGCAAGGCGTCCGTTCCCCCTCCAGCGCGCCGCCGATCCGCGTCTGCGTCGGCGATTCCGACACGCAACTGAACCTGCCGTGGTTCCTGACCGATGTCCTCACCGCCGTGGACACGCACCAGTCGCCCAGCGGCCTGCTCCATAAGATGCGCAACGATTTCTGAATCGCCGCCGGCACCGCGTCATTCACGACGCGTCGGGGCGCTTCAGCACCTGGATGAACGTGCCGACGATGCCGGCCCACATCGCGGGGTCGGCAATGCGCTCCAGCAGCACCCGCAATTCCCGTCGTTCTGCGTTTGACAGCAAGCCGTGCTCGCCGCGGATGCTGTCGTAACGCGGCGTACCGCGCGACGCGAGCGCACGATCGAGCGAATAGTCGCGGGCCGCTCCGTCCACCGAAATACGGATCCACAGCGAACCGCCGTCCGCCGCGGCGGCGCCATCCGTCACGATGACCGCGGTCGATATATTTTCTTTCATCGCAACGCTCCGATTTCACGCGCCGGCAGCAGACTGCCGACACCGCCGCCGCATGAAAATGTTTCTTTTTGAGACACAATCGGCAAATCTCATCAATATTTAAACGACAATATTTCGTAATACCGCGCCGCATCTTATACTTGCCGCGCACCATCCTCGTGCCAAGAGACGGTGTCTTTCGTCCCGGCTGCACGCACTGTGCGGCCGGGGCTTTTTTCGGTACGCTGCGTCGACATACATGCCGAATGCGGGCATGTTATTGCGAAATGCTGCCGGAATAGATGGCCGATCGCGACAGGCTCGTGCCGATGCCCGTCGCGACGGCCAAATCGACCGGCGTCCCGAAACCGGCGCGCGAGCCGCACGGCCCGAATCAGGCATGCGGCGTGCGCGCCGTTTGCGCATCGACCGGTTCGACTTGCCACGCCATGCGTACAACACCAAAGGCAACCGCAGGACTGCGGGCGCTCGCGCCCGGCTCGAAACCCCTTTTCAATCGCCGCGGTGCGTGGCCGCGCGTCGTCTTTTTCGCCGCCGCGATCATTTGCGTGCTCGTGCCCGCCTTCGCGATCGTGCTGGCCGACCGCTACGCGCGCGAGGCCGTCACCGCGCATGAGCGCGTCGTGGCAAACGACATCGTGGCATCCGTGGACCGCATCCTGGACGGCGTTCGCCTTCGACACGCGGACGAGCTGACCGCCCTCGTCGGGCGACCCTGCGCGACGGTGTTCCGGACGCTGGCCGAAGTGGGCACTCGCCTGCGCTACCTGCGCGCGGTCGCGCTGGTGAACGACGGGCGCGTCACGTGCTCGTCGGCGCTCGGTTCGATCGACCTGCCGCTCGCCACCTATGCACGCGAACCCGACCCGGGACCGATGATCGTCACGCTGCTGCGCCAGACGCCGTTCCAGCCCAACATTCCGGTGCTGTCCGCGTTCCGCGCCACCGCCCGCGGCGCGGGCGTCCTGTACCTGATCGAAGGCGATTACGTGGCCGACGCGCTCGCCCGCGGCACCGGCAATGACGCGGAAACGGCCATGCTGTCGATCGCGGGTTCGGGCCGTCTCGATCAGCACGGGAAATTCGCGCCGGAAACGGACGCAGCCCCCGCGGGCGGCAGCACGATTGCTTCGCGGCGCTGGCCGTTCACGGTGTCGGTCATCGCATCCGCGCACTATGCGTCACAGGTCCAGCGCCACTACCGGCTGATCTGCGCGACGATCGTGCTGCTGGCCGATAGTCTCGTGATGGCCGCCTACCTGCTCGCGATGGCACCGCGGCGGCTGTTGCTGAAGGCCGTGCGCCACGCGCTCAGGCGCAACGAGTTCCATGTCGTGTACCAGCCGATCGTCGACGTGCAGACGCGCAGGACGGTCGGCGTCGAAGCGCTGCTGCGCTGGCACCATCCGAAGTGGGGGGCCATCAGCCCGGCCGTGTTCATCCCGCAGGTGGAATCGAGCACCGTGCTGCCAAAGGTCACCGAATTCGTGCTGCGCACCGCCGTGTCCGAGCTGACTGCGCTGACGCCGTCCGCGCCGCTGCGCATCGCCGTGAACGTTGCGCCGCAGGACCTCGAGCGCGGGCGGTTCGTGACCGTCGTCGAGGAGGCGATCCGCGCGCTGCCGCCCGGCTTCACGCTGGTGCTCGAAGTCACCGAGCGCATCCTGCTCGAGAAGAACGCGCGAACCACCGAGATCTTCCAGGCGTTGCGGTCGAAAGGCGCGAAGTTCGCGATCGACGATTTCGGCACGCATCACAGCAATCTCGACATGCTGTCGCGCTTTCCGTTCGACTACGTGAAGATCGATCGACAGTTCGTCTCGCAACTGGACCATGGCAGCGCGAGGCTGATCGAGGGGATCTCGGCCGTCGCGCATCACTACGGCCTGAAGATCATCGCGGAAGGCGTGGAGACGGAAGCGCAGCATCGCGCGCTGCATGCGGTCGGAATCCAGTACGCGCAGGGCTACCTGTACCAGCGGCCGCTGCGTGCGGAGAACCTGAAGCTGGATTTCGCACGGGCGACGACGGTGTAGCGGGCCGCCGACGGCGGCTACTGCGCGCCGTATTGACCGCCCAGGTGCACGCGGCCCTGCTCGACCCATCCTTCGAAGTCGTCGCCGGTCTTGCCGTTCACGTACATGACGTTGTACCAGCGCCCGTGCGACTTGTAGACCGTCACCGAATCGCCGGGGACGATGAAGGTCCGCTTCGTCATGCACTGCGCGTCGGGCGCCGAGTAGAAATACGCGCGCCCCGTGCCGATGACCGTGCCGAATGCCGGCGGCCGGAAGTTGTCGTCCGGGCCGCTCGTGGCTGCGTCGAGCCGGCTGCAATCCACCGTGCTTTTCGCGTGCGCGACGTGCGCGCCCAGGCTCGCGCCGAGCACCAGCATCGCGATGCCCATGCGCATCGTCGTTTTCATCTGCATGATCCGTTCTTTACGCCGTATTTTTTCGGTTTGCCGGTTCGCGGGCGGCCCCACGCTCTCAATCCTGCGCGAGCGTCGTCGCTTCGACGCCGGCCGTTTCCGGATGATGCCCGAGCCGCACGGAAATCGCCTGACCGGCCTCCTTCAGCAACGCGACATAATGCGCCTTCGTGTCCGCGCCGCACCGCATCGTCGGAAACGACAGCGACAGCCCCGCGATCACGCGATCGAAACGGTCGAACACGGGCACCGCGAGACACAGCAGGCCATCTTCCTGCTCCTCGTTGTCCTCGCCGTAGCCCTGCCGCCGCACGTGCGGCAGGATGCTCATCACCGCATCCGCCGACGCGAGCGTTTTCGCGGTCGACTTCCTGAACTCGATGCCAGCCAGCACCGCCCGCGCGTCGGCGGGCGACATCCATGCGAGCAGCACCTTGCCGATCGCCGTGCTGTACAGCGGATTGCGCCGCCCGATCCGCGATTGCATGCGCAGCCCGTAATCGGCGTCGATCTTGTGGATGTAGATGATCGCGTCCTCGTCGAACGCGCCGAGATGCACGGCTTCGCGCGTCAGTTGCCCGATGCGGCGCATCTCGAGATCGGCCTCGCGCACGAGATCCACGCTCTCCAGTGCCTTGCTGCCGAGTTCGAACAGCCGGATCGTCAGCCGGTAGCGATCGGTCTCGCCTTCCTGCGCGACATAGCCGAGCGCCTTGAGCGTCTGCAGGAAGCGATGCACCGTCGTCTTCGACATGCCGAGCTGGTGCGACAGTTCGCTGATGCCGACCTCGCGGCGCTCGCCGAGCGCGGCGAGGATCGTGAAGACCTTGCCGACGGCGGCAACCGAATCGGGCTTCTCGACGGCGCCTGCCGCCGAAAGGTCCGCCCCGGTTTCCTGGTTCGCCTGATCGCGCTTGCGCTGCCTGGGCGTTGCTGTCATGTCCGTGAATCCGTGAGATGCGAATCGGGAGAGCATAACGCGTTCATCGCGCGAGGCGGTCAGCGCGCGAGCCACCCGCCGTCGACGGCGAGCGTGTGACCGTGCACGTAGTCCGACGCGCGCGAGGCGAGGAACACCGCCGCGCCCGCGAGATCGTCCGGCACGCCCCAGCGGCCGGCCGGGATGCGGGCGAGGATTTCGTCGCTGCGCCGGCTGTCCTCGCGCAACTGCGCGGTGTTGTCGGTCGCCATGTAGCCGGGCGCGATCGCATTCACGTTGATCCCGCGCGCGGCCCATTCGTTCGCGAGCAGCCGCGTGAGGCCCAGCACGCCGCTCTTCGACGCCGTGTACGACGGCACGCGAATGCCGCCCTGGAACGACAGCATCGACGCGACGTTCACGATCTTGCCGCCGCGCCCCTGCCGCATCATCTGCCGCGCGACCGCCTGCGACAGGAAAAATACGCTCTTCAGGTTCACGTCGATCACGGCGTCCCAGTCGGCTTCGGTGAACTCGAGCGCATCGCAGCGGCGGATCATGCCTGCGTTGTTGACGAGGATGTCGACGTGGCCGAACGCGTCGATCGCGCCGCCGACGATCCGCTCGACCGGCTCGAGCGTCGACAGATCCGCGCGCACCTCGACGAAACGCCGCCCCGCGGCCGCGACGCGCGCCGACGTTGCATCGGACGACGAACGGTTCGCGCCGACGATGTCGCACCCGGCCGATGCGAGCGCGACGGCCATCGCCGCGCCCAGCCCCGTGTTGCAGCCGGTGACGATCGCGACCTTGCCGGTCAGGTCGAACAGGGCGGCGAGCGCGGCATGCGCATCGGCGGCGGGAAGATCGGGCGTATCGCGTTTCATGATGTCAGCGCAGATCGGCGACGGCGATGTGGTCCATGTCCTTGAACACCTGGTTCTCGCCGACCATCCCCCAGATGAACGTATACGCCTTCGTGCCGACGCCGGAATGAATCGACCAGCTCGGCGAGATCACGGCCTGCTCGTTGTGCACCACCACGTGACGCGTCTCCCGCGACTCGCCGAGCATGTGGAACACGGCTGCGTCGGCGGCGAGGTTGAAGTAGAAATACACTTCCATTCGCCGCTCGTGCGTATGGCACGGCATCGTGTTCCACAGGCTGCCGGGCTCGAGTTTCGTCATCCCCATCGACAGCTGACAGGTCGGCAATACGTCGGGCACGATGAACTTGTAGATGGTGCGGCGATTGCTCGTGGCCGCATCGCCGAGCGTTTCGGGCGCTGCCTGCGCGAGCGTGATCGTGCGGGTCGGATACGCCGCGTGCGCGGGCGCGCAGTTCAGGTAGAACTTCGCGGGCTGTGCGCGATCGTCGCTGCCGAACACGACGCCCTGCCCGCCTCGTCCGACGTAGATCGCCTCCTCCGTGCCCACCGCATGCCGCTGCCCGTCGACCTCGACCCACCCCGGCCCGCCGATGTTGATCGCCCCGAGCTCGCGCCGCTCCAGCAGATGGCTCACGCCCATCGCGGCGCCGAGCGACGCCGGCACCTCGACCGGCCGCGTGGCGGGCCACGCGCCGCCGACGATGATGCGGTCGATATGGCTGTAGGTGAGCGACAGCGCGTCCGGCGCGAACACGTTCTCCACCAGGAAATGCCGACGCAGGCCGGCCGTGTCGAGCGCCTTCGCGTGTTCGCTGTGAATGCCCTGCCGTACTTCCATGCCGGTTCTCCATCGGGAATGGGCACGCCGCCGGCACCGTCGCCGCCGATCGCCCTGATGAAGATTGAAGCACATATTTCTTGAATTCGGAACGGTGATCCGTATTTTCGATCCAGGCGTGTCGATCAATAAATTCCTTTCGTATCAATGCAGTTGCGTATTACGGGTATACGACTACCGTCGAAGTTCATAAAAACGGACCACCGTTCCGAATCATGTTCTATAGTCAGTCGGCAGACATCATTCGACAACGGGACGCATCGACGTCCACGGAGGAGACGTGAAGCTGAAACAGGCCATCGACCGCATTCCGGGCGGGCTCATGCTGGTCCCGATGCTGCTGGGCGCGTGCGTGCATACGTTCGCACCGAACGCCGGCAAGTACTTCGGCTCGTTCACCAACGGCCTGATCGCCGGCACGGTGCCGATCCTCGCCGTCTGGTTCTTTTGCATGGGCGCGACGATCAACCTGCGCGCGACGGGCGTCGTGCTGCGCAAATCGGGCACGCTGCTCGCGACGAAGATCGTGGTCGCGTGGCTCGCGACGGTGATCGCCGCGCAGTTCATCCCCGACGACGGCATCCGCACGGGCCTCTTCGCGGGCCTGTCGTTGCTCGCGATCACGACGTCGATGGACATGACCAACGGCGGCCTGTATGCGGCCGTGATGCAGCAGTACGGCAGCAAGGAAGAGGCCGGCGCGTTCGTGCTGATGTCGATCGAATCGGGGCCGCTCGTCAGCATGCTGATTCTCGGCGCGGCCGGCGTCGCGGTGTTCGAGACGCGGCTCTTCGTCGGCGCGGTGCTGCCGTTCGTGATCGGCTTCACGCTCGGCAACCTCGATGTTGAGCTGCGCGAACTGTTCGGGCGCTGCGTGCATCCGCTGATTCCGTTCTTCGGGTTCGCGCTTGGTAACGGCATCGATCTGAACGTGATCGCGAAGAGCGGGCTGCCGGGCATCGCGCTCGGGCTCGCGGTGATCGTCGTGACCGGCGTGCC
Source organism: Burkholderia sp. BCC1208 (assembly GCF_902833095.1). Lineage (NCBI taxonomy): Bacteria > Pseudomonadati > Pseudomonadota > Betaproteobacteria > Burkholderiales > Burkholderiaceae > Burkholderia > Burkholderia sp. BCC1208. The sequence goes on from NZ_CADFDY010000005.1 coordinate 125,660, forward strand.
GTTGATTCTGGCCGACAAGTTTCTGGGCGGCGGCAACGGGACGGCCGGGCTTGCCGCGTCGTCGACGGCCGGCGCCGCGGTCGCGAACCCGGCCATCATCGGCGAGATGATTCCGAAGTTCAAACCGATGGTGCCGGCGGCGACCGCGATCGTCGCGACTGCTTGCCTCGTGACGGCGATTCTCGTGCCGATTCTGACGGCGATGTGGGCGAAACGGGCGGCGAGGGCAAGCGGTGCGTCGCTGCCGTCGATGGCCGCGCGGCCCGCGCATGGAAGCCCGATCGAGCACGAAGGGCATGTGTGATGCGCTTTTGACGTCGTTCCCTACTCCCGTCACAGGAAATCCGTTCGCCATGTCATTGCTCAAGCGCTTCGGCGCCGCCGCCCGTTTCCTCGCCGTTGCCGTGCTGCTTGCCGGAAGCGCCACCGCTCATGCCGCCGATGCCGATGCCGAGCGCGTCGCGCATGCGGTCGAGCGCCTGCGCGTCGCGATGCTCGACAGCAACGGCGCCGCGCTGCGCACGCTCATCGAGGACGATCTCACCTACGGCCACTCGTCCGGCCAGTTGCAGGACCGCGCCGCATTCCTGAAGACGCTCGACGGCACGCACGCGTTCCAGTCGATCGCACTGTCGGGCCAGACGGTGACGGTGAACGGCGACAGCGCATGGGTGCGCCATACGTTCGATTCCGTCAACAACCTGCCGGAAGGCAAGACGAGCACCGCGCATATCGGCGTGCTGCAGGTGTGGAAGCGGCATCCGGACGGATGGCGGCTGTTCGCGCGGCAAGCATATTTACTGCCGAAGGAGTGACGGCGCGATCCTGGGGCATCGTGCAGCGCGGTCGCACTGCCCCGATCCCGTGCGCTCCGTCGCGCGTCACGCTACAACGCCATCCCGCCGTCGATCGTCAGGCTCGAGCCCGTCATGTATCCCGATTCGGCGCTCGCGAGCCACGCCACCAGCGAGGCAATCTCGTCCGGGCTGCCGGCCCGCCGCAGCGGAATCAGCGGGCGAATCTGGTCGAGGTGATCGGCCGTCATGTCGGTCTCGACCGGCCCCGGCTGCACGTTGTTGATCGTGATCCCGCGCGGGGCGAGATCGACGGCGATACCCTTGACCATCACGGCCACCGCGGCCTTCGTCATCGAATAGACGCTCGACCCCGGATGCCCGCTGCGCGCGGCCGTATTGCTGCCGATCGTGACGATCCGGCCGCCGTGCGTCAGCTGCGCGGCGCCGGCCTGGATGGCCAGGAACACGCCCCGCACGTTGATCGCCAACATCCGGTCGAGATCGTCGACGCCGACCTCGGCCACGTCGCCCAGCTTCAGGATGCCCGCATTGACCACGACGACGTCGAGCCGCCCGAAGCGCCCGACTGCCTGCGCGACGGCCTGGCGGATCTCGTCCACGTTCGCGCTGTCGGCCCGGATGGGCAGCGCAACCCGCCCGCTCGCTTCGATCGCGGCTGCGGTTTCCTGCGCGCGCTCGGGCGCCGAGACGTAGGTGAACGCGACATCCGCGCCGTCGGCCGCGAGCCGCCGGGCGATGGCGGCGCCGATTCCGCGCGACCCGCCGAATACGATCGCGGCCTTGCGTGCGCCGCCGGAAATGTCCGTCATGATTCGCTCCTTTATGGACTAATCAGTCAATAACTTACCCAAAAAAACGCCGGCAGCCGTGCCGGCGCGTTGTCTTGCGACTATCGGTATCAGCGCGCCCGGAGGCGGTTGGCCGCGAATTCCGCGGTCGTGCGCAACGCCTGCAGCTTCGACCCGGCACGTGCGCCGAGTTGGATACCCTGCATCGTCGTCAGGATGAAACTCGCGGCCTCGCGCGCATCGATCGCGCGGTCGATCTCGCCCGCGTCCTGCCCTTCGCGGATGCGCGCGACGACCTGCTTGTGCAGCATCGCACCCGCTTTCTCGCGCAGCTCGGCCAGCTCGGGATCGGCCGTGCCGAACTCGCAGATCGCATTGACGCCCATGCAACCCAGCACGCGCTCGGCCGCGTTGCCGGCGATCACGCCCAGCAGCAGCGCCTCGATACCCGCGATCGCGGACGCCGGCGCCGTCAGACGTGCGACGTGGCCCGACACGCTTTCCGCCTGGTAACGTTCGAGCGCTTCGACGTACAGACTGCGCTTGTCGCCGAACGCGTTGTAGAGGCTCTGCCTGCCGATCTGCATCGCACTCAGCAGGTCGTCAGTGGACGTCGTGGCATAGCCCTTCTCCCAGAACACGCGCAACGCGCGCTCCAGTGCCTCGTCCCGATCGAATTCACGTGGTCTCACCATCGCCACAGAATAGGCGTTATGGACAGATCAGTCAATAAATCGATATCGCTCCATCCCCATTTCGTCCGTGCCCGTGTCAGGCACGGAGCCCGCCCAAGCGCTAAAATCCGCCGCCTGGGCATCCACGACGAGCAAGCGTTTTGACGGCGTTCGAGCAGGGCTTCATCCTTACCCGCCACTGGCGGGACACCGCATCCGGCATCGAGATCGAGTTCTGGCTGGCAACCGAACACGGTCCGCGCCGCGTGCGGTTGCGCCCGCAGGAAGCCGTCGCATTCATCCCGGCCGAGCAGCAGGCGCTTGCCGAACGCACCCTGGCCGGCGAGCGCGACGCCGAGTTGCGCCCGCTCGCACTGCGCGATTTCAGCCAGCGCCCGATCGTCGGCCTCTATTGCAAGCGCTACCGCCATCTGTCCGGGCTCCAGAAGCGGCTCGCCGCTGCGGGCGTCGACGTCTACGAAGCCGACGTGCAACCGCCCGACCGCTACGCGATGGAGCGCTTCATCACCGCATGCGTCGAGTTTCGCGGCCAGCCCGGCCGCGACGGCACGCTGACCGGCGGCGAGCTGAAGCCCGCAACCGGTTACCGCCCCGCGCTGCGCTGCGTGTCGCTCGACATCGAAACCAGCGTCCACGGCGAGTTGTACTCGATCGCGCTCGAAGGCTGCGGGCAGCGCCAGGTCTACATGCTCGGCCCGCCGAACGGCGACGATAGCGGCAGCGCCGGCACCCTGGACTTCAACCTCGACTACTGCGACTGCCGACCCGCGATGCTCGCGCGGCTGAACGACTGGTTCGACGAACACGATCCCGACGCCGTGATCGGCTGGAACCTCGTGCAGTTCGACCTGCGCATCCTGCACGCGCACGCGGAGCAATACGGCGTGCCGCTGAAGCTCGGGCGTGGCGGCAGCGTGCTCGACTGGCGCGCGCACGGCCAGCAGCCCGACCACTTCTTCGCGGGCGCGGCCGGCCGGCTGATCCTCGACGGCATCGACATGCTGAAATCCGCGACGTGGACGTTTCCGTCGTTCAGCCTCGAATACGTGTCGCAGTCGCTGCTCGGCGAAGGCAAGTCGATCGACAATCCGTACCAGCGGATGGACGAGATCCAGCGCCGCTTCGATCGCGACAAGCCCGCGCTCGCGCGCTACAACCTGAAGGATTGCGAGCTCGTCACGCGCATCTTCGACAAGGCCGACCTGCTGTCCTTCGCACTCGAACGCGCAAGCGTCACGGGGCTCGCCGCGGATCGCACCGGCGGCTCGGTCGCGGCGTTCACGCATCTGTACCTGCCGCGCATGCACCGGCTCGGCTATGTCGCGCCGAACCTCGGCGACGTGACGGGGCAGAACAGCCCCGGCGGCTTCGTGATGGATTCGCGCCCCGGGCTGTACGACTCAGTGCTCGTGTTCGACTACAAGAGCCTCTATCCGTCGATCATCCGCACGTTCCTGATCGATCCGGTCGGCCTCATCGAGGGGCTCGCGCACCCCGGCGACGATGCATCGGTGCCCGGTTTCCTCGGTGCGCGCTTCTCGCGCACCGCGCACTGCCTGCCCGATATCGTGCGACGCGTGTCGGAAGGCCGCGACGATGCGAAGCGCCAGCGCAACGCGCCGCTGTCGCAGGCGCTGAAAATCATCATGAATTCGTTCTACGGCGTGCTCGGCTCGACGGGTTGCCGCTTCTTCGACCCGCGCCTCGCGTCGTCGATCACGATGCGCGGCCACGAAATCATGCATCGCACGCGCGAATTGATCGAAGCTCAGGGATACGAAGTGATCTACGGCGATACCGATTCGACGTTCGTGTGGCTCGGCCGCGCGCATGACGACGACGAAGCCGGCGCCAAGGGCCGCGCCCTCGTCGAGCACGTGAACCGCTGGTGGCACGCGCACCTGCGCGACCAGTTCGGGCTCGACAGCGCGCTGGAGTTGCAATACGAGCGGCATTACCGCCGCTTTCTGATGCCGACCGTGCGCGGCGCGGAAGAAGGCAGCAAGAAGCGCTATGCGGGCCTCGCGGCGACGGCCGACGGCGGCGAGGATCTTGTGTTCAAGGGACTCGAGACGGTACGCACCGACTGGACGCCGCTCGCGCAGCAGTTCCAGCGCGAGTTGTACCGGCGCGTGTTCAGGCGCGAGCCTTACCAGGATTTCATTCGCGATTACGTGCAGCGCACGCTGGCCGGCGAATTCGACGAGCAGCTCGTCTACCGCAAGCGCGTGCGCCGGCCGCTGCGCGAATACGAGCGCAACGTACCGCCACACGTGCGCGCGGCGCGCATCGCCGACGAGTTCAACCTCGCGCAGGGCCGGCCGCTGCAGTACCAGCGCGGCGGCTGGATCAGCTACGTGATGACGACGGCCGGCCCCGAGCCCCTCGAGACGATGCGCTCGCCGATCGACTATGCGTTCTATCTGAGCCGCCAGCTTCAGCCTGTCGCCGATGCGATCCTGCCGTTCCTGCGCGACGATTTCGAACGCGTGATCTCCGGGCAAGGACAGTTGTTCTGAGGCCGACGGCACGGCGACATCATGCTCGTCGGTTCCGTCATACGGCTGCGCTCGCAACCGATTTGCGCCTCGCTCTCGTCGAACCGATCATCCGCACGATCGGCATTTACACGTGCCCGCCGGTCGAGCAATAAGTAAAACCGATCGACCCGGTCGGAAATCCGACTTGGACGCCGCGGGCGCCGCAGCGCACAATTTCGCACATCGCAATTGAATGAAACCCTGATCCTTCGTACCCGAGTTTTCGTGGCCCCCGCGCTCGCGGATGTGTGTCGCCATGCACTTGAATAAAAAGGAAAAGGCGCGGACTCCGTGCTTGAAATGCCTGCAACAAACCTCCTTTCCGTGCGATCCCCCGTTCCCGCACGCTTCGCTCTCCTCCGCCACGGCGCATGCCGCAAACCGGCGCTGCACGACATGACGTGCGGCACGCCGCCTCCCACGCCGTAACGCAGTCGCAGCAATACATTCCGCCTGTCTCGCCCAAGGAAACCGACGTGTCGCAAGCCACCGCCGCGCCGCTACGGCCGCGCGATCCATTCTCCATCGATCCGAGAAAACTCCTTTTCTCGATCACCACTTTTATCGCAGCCGCGCTCGTGCTGCTGATCTCGTTTACCGTCAGCTTTCCGCGTCCGTGGTGGGCGCTGCTCACGGTTTACGTGACCGCGCAGCCGATGGCCGGCGCGTTTCGCCCGAAGACGATCTACCGGCTCGCGGGCATCGCCGCGGGGGCGGCGGTGACGGTTGTGGCCGCACCCAATCTGCAGAACTCGCCGGCCCTGCTGGTGCTGTGCCTCGCGCTGTGGATCGGCTTCTGTATCTATCTCGCGGTGCTCGATCGCACGCCGCGCGCGTTCCTGTTCCAGATGGCCGCATTCAGTTCGGCCGTGATCTGCTTCCCGTATCTCGACGACCCGACCAACATCTTCATCACCGCGGTGTCGCGCGTCGAGGAAATGACGGTGGCGATCCTGTGCGTGACGATCACGCACATGCTGCTGAAGCCCGCGAACAGCCGGCCCGCGATTCACGAGCGCGCGCTGTCGTTTCTCGGCGATGCGTGCCGCTGGACGGCCGACGCGTTCGGCACACACCACACGCGACTCGAACACGAGCATCGCCGCAAGCTCGCGGCCGACGTCACCGAGCTCGGGATGATCGCGACGGCGCTGCCGTTCGACCAGCGCTTCGCGCTCGCGACGCGCGACACGGTCACCGCGCTGCAGCACCGTCTCGCCGCGTTGCTGTCGATCGCGTCGGCCGCCGCGAACCGGCTCGACCAGCTGCGCGCGCTGAACGCGGTCGATGCGGAAACCACCGCGCTGATCGATGCGGTGATCGACGACCTGCACGCGTCGCAGGAAGTCGGCGACGTGCTCGACGTCGGCCTCGCCGCGCGCTGCCGCGCGCTGGCGGCCGAGCGCCTCATCGATCCGGCCTGGGCGTCGCTGCTCGCCGCGAACCTGTTCGACCGCACCGCCGATTTCATCGACACGCTGCATGCGGCACGCGGGCTCGTGCGCACCTTCGCGGAAAGCGACGCCGAACTCGAGCGCCACCTGCCGCCCATCGACGGCACACGCCGCTTCCAGCTCGCGCGCGATCACGGTCTCGCGCTGCTCGCCGGCGCCGCGACGACCACCGCGATCATCCTCTACTGCGCGGTGTGGATCCTGCTCACCTGGCCGAACGGTTCGGCGACCGCCGCGTTCGCCGCGCTCGTCACCTGCTCGTTCGCGGCGCAGGACGATCCCGCGCCGATGATCGGCCGCTATCTGGTATCGACGCTCGTCACCTTTCCGCTCGCCGCGCTGTACCTGTTCGTGATCCTGCCGCGTGTCGACGGCGCCGGGATGCTGATCCTGACGCTCGCACCGGCCTTTATCTGGATGGGCTACATCCAGGCCGATCCCGCGCGCACCGCTCGCGCGCTCCCGATGTTCTCCTGCTTCATCGTCGCCATGGGTTTTCTCGATCGTTTCCAGGCCGACTTCGCGCTGTTCCTCAATACGGGACTCGCACAGGTCGGCGGCATCGTCACGACGCTGGTCGTGACCAAACTCTTCCGCTCGGCCAGCACACGCTGGACCGCCTACCGGATCGTGCGGCAGAACTGGGCCGATCTCGCGCGGATGGCCGATCCGCACCGGCCGCTCGACGCACCCACGTGGACCGCGCGGGCGGTCGACCGGCTCGGCCAGGTCGCCGCGCGCATGGCTTTCGCGAATCCGGGCGATGCGTTGCATGCGGTGGACGGGCTGAGCGACCTGCGCATCGGCCGCAACATCATCCAGGTGCGTGAAGGCCTCGACAGAGGCGATGCCCACACGCGCGACGCAATCGAGGCCGCGCTCGAGGAAGTGTCGACGCTGTATCGCGCCCGCGCCGATGCACATCATCCGATCCCGGCCACGGCATCGCTGATGCGCGCGCTGAACCGCGCGATCGGCGCGGCCGCACGCAATACCACCGGCCGCGACGATGCCACGCTGCTCGCGCTGGTCGGGATGCGCTGCAACCTGTTCCCGCATGTGCAACTCGTCGAAGAAACGACGCGATGATCGAAGAAATCCACATTTTCGGCATCTACATGCCGTCCGCGCTCGCCTGGGCCGTCGTCGCGCTGGCCGCCACGTTCATGCTGCGCGGCGTGCTGCTGCGCCTGCCGCTGCGCGTGCTGCTGTGGCAACCCGCGCTGCTCGAGCTGGCGACTTTCTTCCTGCTGTGGTGGGGCATCGCCCGTCTCGCCGACGCCTATTTCCCGTATCGCCTTCTCTCCTGAACATGAAGCGAATCATCCCCCTGTTGCGCACCGTGCTGACGGTCGCGATCATTCTCGGCATCCTCGGCGCGATCTACGGGCTGTGGATCCGCTACCAGATCGAACCGCTCACGCGCGACGGCAAGGTGCGCGCGGACGTGGTGCCGATCGCGCCCGACGTCAGCGGCCTCGTCACCGACGTGCGCGTGCACGACAACCAGAAAGTGACGAAAGGTCAGGTCCTGCTCGTGATCGATCCGTCGCGTTATCGGATCGCGCTCGAACAGGCCGACGCGAACGTCGCGAGCGAGCAGGCCGAACTCGACGAAGCGATTCGCGAGGACCGCCGCAATCGCGCGATGCCGGACGTGGTCGCCGAGGAATCGACCCAGCAGGGCACGACACGCGTCGAGAAGCTGCACGCGGCGCTCGCCCAGGCCCGCTCCGCACGCAACCTCGCCGCACTGAACCTCGAACGCACCCTCGTGCGCGCACCGATCGACGGCACGGTGACCAACGTCGGGCTGTTGCCCGGCGTCTACCTGAACGCCGGCAAGGGCGCGATGGCGCTGGTGAACGACGCGTCGCTGCGCGCCGAGGGCTACTTCGAGGAAACCAAGCTGCCGGCGATTCACGTCGGCGATCCGGCCAGCATCTATCTAATGGGCGTCGCGAGCGAGATCCGCGGCCACGTGCAGAGCATTGCCGGCGGCGTCGAGGACCGCGAGCGCGCGGGCGGCGATGCGCAGCTCGCGAACGTGAACCCGGCGTTCACGTGGGTACGGCTCGCGCAGCGCATCCCGGTGCGGGTCGCGATCGATTCGGTGCCGCCCGGCGTGCGGCTCGTGCCGGGGCAGACCGCGTCGGTCGAGATTCATGCGCGCGCCGGCGACGTCACGGTGCGCCGGAGCCTGCCATGGTGAGCCTGCGTACGACCGCCATCGCCGCGCTGTGCATTGCGCTCTGCGCGTGCGCGGAGGTCGGGCCCGACTATCGCGTTCCGTCGGACGCACTCGTGAACGCACCGGCCGCCAACGGGACGTTCGTTGCGAGCGCATCGGTCGCGACGAACGATCCGCTGCCCGATCACTGGTGGCGCCTCTACGCCGACCCTGTGCTCGACGGCCTCGTCGAAAGGGCGCTGGCGAGCAACGTCGACCTGCGCGCCGCGCAGGCGAATCTCGAACGCAGCAACGCGCTGCTCGCGGCGACGCGCACCGCGCGCGAGCCGAGCGTCGGGGTCGACGCGTCGACCTACTACACGCAGCAGTCCGCGGCGTCGGTGCTCTCGCATGTCGAGCCGCCGCGCCACGAGATCTACAACATCGGGCTCACGATGAGTTACGACCTCGACCTGTTCGGCGGGATCCGGCGCGGGATCGAGGCGGCGTCCGCCGACAACGAGGCCGTCGCCGCCGCGCGCGATCTCGTGCGTGTGAACATCGCCGCGGAAGTCGCCCGCGCATATTCGGACCTGTGCAACGCCGGCAACCGGATCGATGTGCTGCAGCGCGCGATCGCGGTCCAGCAGCAGCGCCTCGCGCTGACGCGCCAGCTGATCGCGAACGGCCGTGCGCCCACGTTCGAGCAGCAGCGCGACCGGGGCGGCATCGAGAACAGCCGCGCGCAGCTCGCGCCGCTGAAGGCGCGTCGACTGAACGCGGCGTTCCGTCTCGCCACGCTGACCGGGCAGCCGCCGGAAAACTACGATCGCGCGCTGCTGTCGTGCCGCGCGCCGCTCGAACTGTCGAAGCCGATTCCGTCCGGCGACGGGCGCGCGCTGCTGAAGCGCCGTCCGGACGTGCGCGCAGCCGAGCGCCGGCTCGCCGCGTCGACGGCACGCATCGGCGTCGAAACGGCCGAACTGTATCCGGACATCAAGCTCGGCGCGAGCATCGGTTCGACGGGCGGCGCCGCCGCCTTCTTCACGCCGCTGACGAATCGCTTCGCGGTCGGCCCCATGGTGACGTGGGATCTGCATCGCAGCGCGATCCGCGATCGCATCGAAGCCGCGCGGGCCGACAGCCACGCGAGTCTCGCGCATTTCGACGCCACCGTGCTCACCGCGCTGCGCGAAACCGAGACGTCGCTCAACACTTACGCGGGTGCGCTCGACCGGTTGCAACGCCTCGAGGCGTCGCGCGACGCCGCACGCGACGTGATGGAGCGGACCGAAGAACTGCGCCGCGGCGGCCGGGTCGGCGGGCTCGCGGTGCTCGACGCCGAGCGCACGTGGCTTGCCGCCGAAACAGCCGTCGCGGCCGCGCGGCAGGATGTGAACGACGACCAGATCGCGACCTTCCTCGCACTCGGAGGCGGCTGGCAATGAGCGCCCCCGACGACCTGATCATCGAACGGCCGGCAATGCCCGACGCGGGCCGGCACGCCGGCGCCGCGGCCGGGCACCTGCCCGCCGGAACGGCCGACCCGCGCGACAACGCCGCCGAACGCCACGCGTCGCCCCGAACCGCCGCGCCGCAACCGGCGCATAATGTCGCGATGCCCGACCCACGCGACCAGCGACTCAATCCGCGGAAGATGAAGTTCACCCAACGTAGCCCCCTGCTTCGCAACATCAGCTATCTGCTGGCGATCGACGAGCACCGCAATTTCACACGGGCCGCCGAAGCCCTCAGCGTGTCGCAATCGGCGCTGTCGCAGAAGGTGCGCCAGCTCGAGGACGAGCTCGGCGCGCAGCTGTTCGACCGCAGCGGGCGCATGGTCCAGCTCACCGATTTCGGCAGCGTCTACCTCGAATACGCGCGCCGCGCGCACAACGACCTGCTCACCGCGCAGCGCGCGCTGCACGACGTGCACGACCTGTCGCGCGGGCAACTGCGGATCGGCTTTACGCCGACCTTCACCGAATATCTCGTCGCACCCGTGATCGAGCAGTTTCACGAGCGCTATCCGGGCATCGTCATCGAGATCACCGAGATGTCGCTCGATGCGGTCGAGACCGCGCTGGGCGACGATCAGGTGGACCTCGCGTTTGGTTTCGTCGACGTCCGCTCCGACGAAATCGAGGCCGAGGCGCTGTTTCCCGAACAACTGATGCTCGTAGTCGGCCGCACGCATCCGCTGACCGCGCAGCGCGAACCCGTCACGCCGACGCAGCTCGCCGACACGCCGCTCGCCCTGCTGACGACGAGCTTCGTGTCGCGCTTCTATGTCGACAGCTATTTCCAGTCGTACGACATGCAGCCCGACGTCGCCTTGCAGGCGAATTCGATCAGCGCGGTGCTGAAGATCGTGAGCCGCGGCAAGATCGCGACGATTCTGCCCGGCACGATCGAGTTCGAGCATCGCGACCTGCAGTACGTGCCGCTCGATCCGCCGTTTCCGGTGCGCACGGTCGCATTGCTCCGCCGCAAGAGCGCCTATCGCACCGTCGCATCGACGGCGTTCGCGGCGCTGGTGCGCGAGATGCTCGAACACGGCAGCCTGTCGTCGCTGCGCACGTTGACGGTACGCGGTCAGTCGTAATGCCCGCTGCGTCGCCCACCGGACGGTAGGCGTTCCGCTCGAACAGTCAGGCCGGTTCGATGCCGCGCCCCTATGGCGGGCGCAACCCCTGAGCATGTCCGGGTTCATGCATCACTATTTTATTTCGCATTCCATATTTATTGATTCATCGAATACCCGCGCAATTAGCCGACGAATGATCGATTTGCCTTATCGACCACATCGGAAATTCGCCTTGGACACGATCAGGGTTTTCCTTCATCCTTTCGTTATCGATTCCTGGTGAATCGGTCGCGCCGAATCCCGGCGTCGAGGGCCCGGCGCCCATGTCGCACGATCCTTCCGCAATACGCCGACACACTCGACAAGAAGAATCCGACACAGGCCCCGGCCATCGGCAAGACGACTCGACCAAACCGGCATACCGAATCGAGCTGGCAATAAACCACGTTTTTCTTATCGGAATCCTAAATGTCTAGTTCTTTCATTACCTCTGTCGCAGCCACCCTCATCGCGCTCTCCGGCGTCACCGCCACCGTCGGCGCATACGCACAACAACAGCCGGCAGCCGCCGTCCAGCCGCAATCGAGCGCGGCCGGCACCACGCAACTCGCCGCGCGCTCGAACGACGGCGGCGGCGTGCGCTCGGACGTCGCGCCGAAGATCGCGGTTCCGCTTCGCCAAGCGCCGGCCCGCACCCCGGCCGCACCGGCCGCCGACTGCGTCGGCCCCGCGAGCTTCTGCAACGTCTACTTCGGCAGCTGATACCGCCTTCTCCAACGCCCCTTCCAGGAACCGTCGTGAACCATCTGTTCAGTGCGATGCGGGTCTTTCTCAAGGTTGCCGACACGCACCATTTCTCCCACGCCGCTCACCAGCTGAATCTTTCGCCGTCGCTGGTCACGCGCTACGTCGGCGATCTCGAATCGCATCTGGGCGTGAAGCTGCTGCACCGCTCGACGCGCAGGACGATGCTGACCGAAGTCGGCGTCCGCTATGCGGAAGGATGCCGCGCGCTGCTGACGGATCTTTCCGAAATCGAATCGCGCGCCACGCAGGAGTCGAACCGCATCCGCGGCGACCTGAATGTCGTCGTGCTGCACAGCCTGATGTCGACGGAGCTGGCCGGACTGCTCGCCGAATACCAGTCGCGCCACCCGGACGTGTCGCTGCACGTCACGCTGACCGAATCGGAAATCGATCTGCTCGGCGGCGGATTCGACGCCGGCATCGTCGCAAACACGATGATCACGTCGGTGTCCGTCGTCTCGCGCACGCTGATGCAAGCGCCGCTGGTGGCCGTCGCGTCGCCCGGCTACCTGCTCGGCGCGACGGTGCCGCGACGGCCGGCCGATCTCGACGGCCACCGGATCGTCGGTCTCGCGGCGGCCGCGAGAACCTGCCGGTGGGCCAGCCCGGACGGCACGCTCGACGCGATCCAGGTCGATGCGCCGATCACCGTGAACAGCACGTTGATGCAGCGCCAGCTCGCGCTGGCCGGCAGCGGCATCGCACTGCTGCCCGAATACGCGGTCGCGAACGACCTGCGCATCGGGACGCTGACGCACGTGCTCGGCGACTACCGGATCGTCAACGACGGCGTGACCGTATCGCTCGTGTATCCGGGTCGCGAATTCCTGCCGGGCAAGGTACGCGCGTTCGTCGATCTCGTCGCCGAACGGTTCAGGCTGCCGTCCATGACCATGCCGCGCGCAGGCGCCGCGGCCAACGCGAGGGCCGCCGTCGCGGCCGCTGCCGATGCGTGAACCGCGCCGTCGTGCGTCGTCACTCTCGCTCATTCTGGAACACAGCTCGCCAGGATTTGCCGTATATCCGCTCGATCCGGGTTCCTAAACTTGTCACGTCGGTTCAGCTCATCGCATTCGCGCCGAACCGCGACGAAACCTTCTGAGGAAATCGTGAAATCCATCATCGTTACCATCGCCACCGTCACCGCTACCGCCATCGTGCTTCTCGCTCAACCAACCGCGTCGTACGCGCAGTCGTCGCACTCGACGCTCACACGCGCGCAAGTGCGCCAGGAACTGTTCGACCTGGAATCCGTCGGCTACGATCCGGCAGCTGGCGACGGCGACAACTATCCTGACGACATCGTCGCCGCGCAAGAGCGGCTGGCCGCGAAGCGCCTCGCGGAACACAAGGGGAGTGAAGCCGCTTACGGTTCGGCCGGCGCGCCGGGTACGTCCTCCGGCGCGCCGGCTGTTGCGGCAGTGAAGCGGTAACGCGACGTCGATCGGCGCGCCGAGGGCGGCTTCCCGAGTCCCCCTCTCGCCGCCTGACGCGGTGGATGCCGCCGGCACGACGGCATCCTTCGGCCTCGCTGTCGGCGGCCCCGGTTTCGCCGCACGCCCCATCCGACCGGCCGCGGCATTCTCCCTGATCTTCCCTGTCCCGACCTCGCGTCGCCGTTCCCCGGCCCGCGCCGCACCGCCTTTCCCCGCACATCTTCCCGCGCCGCCCCGCACCTGCCCCGGGGAAAACCCGACCACCTCACAGGACAACTTCTCGTTGACACGGCGATTTTTGCCCTTCTAATATGCACACAACGCTGCACACAATAAAACACACATAGATGTGTATCAGATAGCTCCGACATGCGGGTTTACCCATATCCAGTGAGGACACCATGAATCGACTGTCTCGTTTCTCCCGTCAAATCGCCGCGTGCACCGTGGCAGCGGCATCGCTGTTCGCCGCCACTGCATCGCATGCCGCCGGGCCCGACGCATGGGCCGGCGTGAAGAAGGCCGGCGTACTGCGCTGCGGTGCCGCGGTCGCGCCGCCGTACGTGATGCGCGACCCGAAGACGGGTGCGTACAGCGGCTTCTTCTCGGATCTGTGCCGCGATTTCGGGCAGAACGTGCTGAAGGTCAAGGTCGAGTTCGTCGATACGAGCTGGGACAACATCGTGGCCGGCCTGCAGTCGGACAAGTGGGACCTGTCGCTCGCGCTGAACGACACGCCCGAGCGCGAAAAGGCCGTCGCCTTCTCCGCGCCGGCGACCGACTACAACGTCTCGTTCGTCTACAACAAGAACAACCCGAGGATTCCGAAGAATCTCCGCTCGGTCGCCGACATCGACAAGCCGGGCGTCACGGTCGCGGTGATGTCGGGCACGTCGCAGGACAAGGCGATTTCCGCCGAGCTGAAGCAGGCGCGGATCATGCGGCTGCCCGGCAACGACGAAACGCGCCTGTCGCTGATCTCGAAGCGTGCCGACCTGCTCGCCGACGCCAACATCACCAACATGCTGCTGACGGAAGCGCACCCGGACTGGGCGGCCAGCTTCAACCCGACGCCGCCGCTCGCGCAGCAGGAAGTGGCGTTCGGCCTGCGCAAGGACACGCCGAAGGCCGACCTCGACGTCCTCAACGGCTATCTCGCACAGCAGGTCAAGTCCGGCGCCGTGAATCGGCTCATCAAGACTTCCGTACAAGCGATGCTGACCCCGGGCAAGTAAGCGCCGGCCGCGCAGACGAGCCCGCCGGATCGTCGAACGGCCCTCGATTTTCAGATTCGCACTTTGCGCGCCGACGTCGGGCGCCGCTGGAGAGACAGTCATGTTGTCGCCTCAAACGACGGCCGTCAGGTCGGCCATGCATCCCCTTTCGACGACGCGCTGCGCTGCGTCCGCCGCGGCAGGCGATTTCGTCCGGCTGCACGACGTGCACAAGTCGTACGGTCCGAACCTCGTCGTCATGGACGGCATGAGCCTCGACATGCGCGCCGACGACCGGCTCGTCATCATCGGCCCGAGCGGCAGCGGCAAGAGCTCGCTGCTGCGCGTGATGATGGGGCTGGAAGGCATCCAGCGCGGCGAGATCGCGTTCCAGGGCGCGCCGTATATCCGCGGCGGCGACGCGCGCGGCGGGTGGCGCATCGACGCGAAGCTGCAGAAGCAGGTCGGCATGGTGTTCCAGCACTACACGCTGTTTCCGCACCTGTCGGTGCTGGGCAACCTGATCCTCGCGCCCGTCAGGGTCGGCGGGCTGTCGAAAGCCGAGGCCACCGAGCGCGCGCGCACGTATCTCGCGCGCCTGGGCCTCGAAAGCAAGCTGCACGCGTATCCGAGCCAGCTGTCGGGCGGCCAGAAGCAGCGCGTGGCGATCGCGCGCGCGCTGATGCTCGAACCGAAGCTGATGCTGTTCGACGAAGTGACGTCCGCGCTCGATCCGGAAATGGTCGTCGAAGTGCAGAACGTGATGCTGCAGCTCGCCGAGCAGAAGATGGCGATGATCATCGTCACGCACGACATGCACTTCGCGCGCGACATCGCGACACGCGTGGTGTTCTGCGCGAACGGCAAGATCGTCGAGGAAGGCGCGCCGGCTGACATCTTCAAGTGTCCGAAGGAAGCACGCACGCGGGAATTCCTCGAGAAAGTCCTGCATCTCGACTGAGGCCGAAGCCATGAACTACCACTTCGATTTCAGTTTCCTCGCGGGCAGCATCGGGGCACTGCTCGACGGACTGAAAGTCACCGTCGTGCTGGCCGTCGCCGCGAACGCGATGGGCCTCGTGCTCGGTTTCGTGCTGTGCCTGCTCGCGATGAGCCGCTGGGCGGTCGTGCGCTGGCCGGCCCGGCTCTTCATCGAATTCTTCCGCTGCACGCCGGCGCTGCTGCAGATCATCTGGTTCTTCTACTGCATCCCGATGATGGTCGACGTGTTCATCGATCCGATCGCGATGGGCGTGCTCGCGCTCGGCCTGAACCTGACCGCCTTCAACGCGGAGGCATATCGCGCCGGCGTGCAGGCCGTGCCGAAGGAACATCTCGATGCCGCGGTGGCGCTCGGCCTGCGGCCGTGGCAACGCACGATCTTCGTCGTGCTGCCGCAGGCGCTGCGCAGCGCGATGCCCGTGCTGCTGACGAACGGCATCGGCAGCCTGCAGCAGAGCGCGCTGGTGGCGATCGTCGCGGTGGCCGACCTGATGTATGTCGCGAAAAGCCTCGCGACCGAGGCATACCGGCCGCTCGAAACGTATTCGGTGGTCGCGCTCGTGTATTTCGCGCTGTCGCTGCCGATCGCGAAACTCGTCCATGTCGTCGAGCGCCGGCAGGACGCCGCCGTCCAGCGCTGAGGAGCCCGTCGTGAATCTCGATTTTTCCGTCGTCTGGCCCTACTGGCTCGTGCTCGCGAAAGGCCTCGGGCTGACGCTCGCCTTCACCGCGACATGCGCGATCGTCGGCAGCCTGCTCGGTTTCGTGCTGAGCCTGCTGCGGATGTCGCCGTCGCGCTGGCTTCGCGGGCCGGTTGTGGCCTTCGTCGAATTCTTCCGCGGCACGCCGCTGCTGATCCAGCTGTTCTGGGTGTTCTTCTGCTTCCCGGTCGTGCTGCGGCTGCCGATCCCGCCGTACCTGTCGGTGCTGATCTCGCTGACGCTCTACATGGCCGCGATCACGAGCGAGACGTTTCGCGGCTCGCTGAAGTCGATCGCGGGCGAACAGCACGACGCGTGCATCGCGCTCAGCCTGTCGCCGCACGTGAAGATCGTCTACGTGATCTTTCCGCAGGCGCTGCTGCGCGCGATTCCGCCGCTGCTGTCGAACGTCGTGAGCCTGTTCAAGGAGAGCGCGCTCATTTCGTCGGTGGGGATCGCCGACCTGATGTTCGTCGGACAGAACGTGTCGAACAGCACGGCACGGCCCGTCGAATTTCTCACCACCGTGGCCGTCATCTATTTCCTCGTCGCCTTTCCGCTGACCCGCCTGGTCGGCGTAGTGGAGTCCAGGATGCTCAGGCGCTATGCCTACTAACTCTCGTCAAGCCGGAGAAATCTCATGCAACTGAAAGGCATTCTGCCCGCACTCGTCACGCCGTTCGACGCATCGGGCGCGGTCGATCACGACACGCTCGCCTCGATCCTCGAGTTTCAGCTCGCCGCGGGCGTCAGCGGCTTCGTGCCGCTCGGTTCGACGGGCGAGTATTACGCGCTCACGAACGAAGAGCGCCGCGCGGTGATGAAGACCGTGCGCGAAGTGGTCGGCAACCGCGGCGCGCTGGTCGCGGGCGCGAACGGCTCGTCGACGCGCGAAGTGATCGAGCAGGTCCGCCAGGCGCGCGATGCCGGCTACACGAACATCCTGATCGCGCCGCCGTACTACGCGCTGCCGTCGCAGGAAGAACTGATCGGGCACTACGACGCCATCCTCGCCGCGGTGACCGACGTGAACGTGATCCTGTACAACTATCCGGTACGCACGAACGTCGAGGTCGGCTTCGGCGTGCTCGACGCGTTCAAGGATCACCCGCGCGTGATCGGCATCAAGGAAAGCAGCGGCAACCTGCTGCGCGCGATCGAGATCGGCGGCAAGTACCGCGAGCACTATCAGCTGTCGTGCGGCTCGGACGACCAGGCGCTCGACTTCTTCCTGTGGGGCGCGACGAGCTGGATCTGCGGGCCCGCGAACTGCTTCGCGAAGCAGGTCGTGAGCTTCTACGACAAATTCTCGTCCGGCGACATCGCAGGCGCGCAGAATGTGATGCGCTCGCTGTTCCCGGTGATGGCGAGCATGGAAGCGGGCAAGTTTATCCAGAAGGTCAAGTACGGCTGCGAACTGGCCGGCTTCAAGGTCGGCAACGCGCGCATGCCGCTGCAGCCGCTGACCGACCAGGAAAAGGCGGAGTTCCGCGCGATCTTCGAAGCGTCCCAGGCGTGATGCGCACACGTACCGGCGCCGCGCGGCGCCGGTACGCCGACCGAGGAAACCTGAACATGACGATGCACAGCTTCACCTGTATCGAAGGCCATACCGAAGGGATGCCGGTGCGCATGGTGATCGACGGCGCGCCGGCGCTGCAGGGCGCGACGATGAATGCGCGCCGCGAGGAATTCGTCGCGCATCACGACTGGGTTCGCCGCACGCTGATGCTGGAGCCGCGCGGCCACGCCCACATGTCGGGCACGATTTTCTACCCGCCCGTCAGCGACAACGCCGATTTCAGCCTGCTGTTCATCGAGACGTCGGGCTGCCTGCCGATGTGCGGCCATGCGACGATCGGCTCGATCGCGTTTGCGATCGAGGAGCGCCTCGTCGCGCCGAAGCAGCCGGGAACGGTCACCGTCGACGTGCCGGCCGGGCAGATCGTCGCGCGCTACGAGATGGACGGCGAGCGCGTGACGTCGGTGCGCTTCACCAACGTGCCGAGCTTCCTGCTCGCGCGCGACGTCGAGATCGCCATTCCGGCGCTCGGCACGCTTGCCGTCGATATCGCGTACGGCGGCAACTTCTATCCGATCGTCGAGGTTCAGCCGAACTTCCCCGGTTGCGAGCACTTCACGCCGGACGAACTGCTGGCGTGGGGCCGCGACGTGCAGCGCGCGGTGAACAACGCGATCGACGTCGTGCATCCCGACCATCCGGCCATTCGCGGCGTCCGGCACTGCATGTGGACGGGCAAGCCGCTCGCCGGCGACGCGCACGGCCGCGCCGTGGTGATCGCCGGCGACAGCCTGATCGACCGTTCGCCGTGCGGCACCGGCAGTTCGGCACGCGTCGCGCAGCGCTTCGCGCGCGGCTGGCTGAAGGCCGGCGACGCGTATTGCCACGAGAGCCTGATCGGCAGCCGCTTCATCGGCCGCGTGGAATCGGTCACGCGCCTCGACAGCGGGCTCGACGCCGTGCGGCCGAGCATCGAAGGACGCGCGTGGGTCACCGGGCGCGCGCAGTATCGCGTCGATTCGTCCCAGCCCTATGCGCACGGGTTCAGCCTGCAGGAGTTCGTCAATTGAACGCGATTGCGCAACGACACGCACCCGTGTCGCCCGGCGCGGCACGCGATGAAACGGCCGTCGTGATCGGCGGCGGGATCGTCGGCGTATGCTGCGCGCTCTATCTGCAGCGCGACGGCCATGCCGTCACGCTGATCGACCCGGCCGCCCCCGGCGACAGCACCGCGAAATGGAGCTGCGGGCAGATGGCGGTCAGCGAGGTCATCCCGCTGTCGAAGCCGGGCATCCTGATGAAGGTGCCGCGCTGGCTGATGGATCAGAAGGGGCCGCTTGCACTGCGGCCCGGCGCGCTGCCCGGCATCCTGCCGTGGTTTTTCCGGTTCGTCGCGTCGGCCCGTCACGCGAAGATCGTGTCGATCGCGCAGGCCATGGCCACGCTGACGCACGACGTCTATCCCGACTATGCGCCGCTGCTCGATGCGTGCGGCGACAGCGCGCTGCTGGGCCAGCGGCCGGTGCTCGAGGTGTTCGACGATCCGGCCGGCATCACGAGCGAGCAGCCGCATCTCGACTTGCGGCAGTCGCTGGGATTCCAGTCGCAACGGCTGACGGCCGCCGACATCGGCGATCTCGAACCCACGCTGGCCGGCCGGTTCCGGCACGGGCTACTGTTTCCGGACTGGCGCGCGGTGAACGATACCGAAGGCTTCATCGCGGCACTGACGGCCAGCTTCGAAGCACAAGGCGGGCGCCGCATCCGGGCGAACGCCACGCGCATCGACGAGGCATCCGGGCGCGCGACGGGCGTGACGCTCGCCGGCGGCGAGCGCATTGCGGCCGATCACGTGGTGGTCGCGGCCGGCACCGGTTCGCGGCCATTCTTCAGCCAGCTCGGCGTGCACGTTCCGCTGGAAGGCATCGCCGGCTACCAGGCGCTGCTCGCCGACCCGGGCGTCGAATTTCGCCACTCCGTGATCTACGCGGACGGCGGCTTCTGCTTCACCCCGATGACGCGCGGCCTGCAGATCGGCGGCACCATTGAATTCGCGGGCCGCCATGCGCAGCCGAATTTCCGGCGCGCGGACATCATCCTGGAAAAAGCCCGGCGCATCCTGCCCGAGCTGCAGACCGCGCGCGTCGAATACGGCGTCGGCTACCGGCCGTTCCTGCCCGATACCAAACCGGTGATCGACCGTTCGCGGCGCCTGCCCAACACGTACATGGCATTCGGCCACGGCCAGCTCGGCCTCACGCTCGGCGCGACGACCGGCCGCCTGATCGGCGACCTCGTTGCCGGCCGGCCGACGCGGCAGGACCTGTCGCCGTTCAGCGCCTATCGCTTCGCCTGACCTTCGAGACCCTTCATGCAATCCTACGAACGACTTTTCATCGACGGCCGCTGGGTAGCGCCCGTTCGCGGACACACCTTCGACACGATCGACCCGAGCGACGAAACCGTGATCGCGAAAGTGGCGGCCGCCACCGCCGAAGACATCGACCTCGCCGTCAACGCGGCGCGCCGCGCGTTCGACGACGGCCCGTGGCCGCGCATGACCGGTGCGGCGCGCGCTGCGGTGCTGCGCGCGATCGCGCAAGGTATTCGCGATCGCCTGCCCGAGCTGGTCGAGCTCGAAGTGCGCGACAACGGCAAGCCACTGCCCGAAGCAATGTGGGATCTCGGCGATGCCGCCGGCTGCTTCGATTTCTATGCGGGACTCGCCGAGCAGCTCGACGGCAACGCCGAAGCCCCCGTGCCGCTGGCCGACGCGCGCTTCAGCACGGTGGTCCGCAAAGAGCCGATCGGCGTCGCCGGCGCGATCATTCCGTGGAATTTCCCGCTGCTGATGGCCGCGTGGAAGGTCGCGCCCGCACTCGCGGCCGGCTGCACGATGGTGCTCAAGCCGTCCGAGTTGACGCCGCTCACGGCGCTGGAACTGGCCGGCATCGCCGAATCGGCCGGGCTGCCGGCCGGCGTGCTGAACGTCGTGACCGGCCTCGGCGCCGACGCCGGCGCGCCGCTCGCCGAGCATCCGGGCGTCGACAAGCTCGCGTTCACGGGCAGCGTGCCGACCGGCAGCCGCATCATGCAGGCCGCCGCGCGCGACATCAAGAACGTGAGCCTCGAACTCGGCGGCAAGTCGCCGTTCATCGTATTCGGCGACAGCGACCTCGAAGCGGCCGTCGAGTGGATCTTGTTCGGCATCTTCTGGAACCAGGGCGAGGTGTGTTCGGCCACGTCGCGCGTCCTCGTCGAGCGTTCGCTGTACGCGCCGCTCGTCGAGCGGCTGGCGCAGGAAGCACGCAAGATCACGATCGGCAACGGCCGCGACGACGGCGTGCTGCTCGGCCCGCTCGTCAGCCGCGGGCAGTACGACAAGGTGCGGGCGGCCGTCTCGCGCGGCCGCGAGGAAGGCGCGCGGCTCGTGACGGGCGGCGGCCGGCCCGCGCATCTCGACCGCGGCTACTTCATCGAGCCGGCCGTGTTCGCCGACGTGCCGGAAGACAGCTGGATCTGGCGGGAGGAGATCTTCGGGCCCGTCGTGTGCATCCGGCCGTTCGATACGGAAGACGAAGCCATCCGGTCGGCCAACGATTCGCGCTTCGGCCTCGCGGCGGCGGTGATGTCGGCCGACCTGCCGCGCTGCGAGCGCGTCGCACGCGCGATGCGCGCCGGCATCGTATGGATCAACTGCTCGCAGCCGACGTTCACGGAAGCGCCGTGGGGCGGCTACAAGCAGAGCGGGATCGGGCGCGAACTCGGCGAGTGGGGCCTGAACAACTACCTCGAGATCAAGCAGATCACGCGCTACGACAGCGACAAGCCGTGGGCGTGGTACATCAAGTAAGGTGAAGCGATCATGCGCTGGAAGAAAACGCTGCAGCTCGTCGACGTGCATTGCGAAGGCGAGATCGGCAAGGTCATCACCGGCGGCGTCCTCGACGTGCCGGGCGCGACCATGCTCGACAAGATGAACTACCTCAACGAGACCGACGACAGCTTGCGGCGGCTCGTCGTGCTCGAACCGCGCGGCTGCCTGCAGATGTCGGTCAACCTGCTGCTGCCGCCGACGCGGCCCGACGCGCATGCCGGATTCATCGTGCTGCAGGCCGACAAGGCGCATCCGATGTCGGGGAGCAACTGCATCTGCGTGGTGACGGCGCTGCTCGAGCTCGGCATGGTGCCGATGCAGGAACCCGAGACCACGGTCGTGCTCGACACGCCGGCCGGGCTCGTCACGGCACGGGCGACCTGCCGCGACGGCCGCTGCACCGGCGTATCGCTCGACATGGTCGCGTCGTTCGTCGAGCATCTCGACGTCGCCGTCGAAACGGACGCGTTCGGCACGATCAAGGCCGACATCGCGTTCGGCGGCGTCTACTACGCGCTCGTCGACGTCGACCAGATCGGGCTCGAGATCGCGCCGGGCAACGCGCGGCAGCTCGCGGCGCACGGCGTGCGGCTGAAGGAGATCATCAACCGGCAGGTTGCCGTCCAGCATCCGCTCTACCCGGAGATCAACGAAGTCGCGTACGTGATGTTCAGGCACCGCGTCGGCGACACGGTCTACCAGACCTGCACGACGCTGCCGCCCGGGCGGGTCGACCGGTCGCCGTGCGGGACCGGCAGCTCGGCCAATCTCGCGACGCTCGCGGCGCGCGGGCGCGTGAAGGTCGGCGACCGCCTCACGTCGCGCTCGACGATCGGCGGGGAATTCGGCGTCGAACTGCTGGGCATGACCGAGGTGGGCGACCGGCCGGCCGTGCTGCCGCGCGTCACCGGGCGCGCGTGGGTGTTCGGGTTCCAGCAGCTCGGCGTCGATCCCGACGATCCGCTGGCCGCCGGGTTCATGCTGAGCGATACCTGGGGCGACGGATTCGGGCCCTCGGGCACGTGAGGACGCGATGCTAAACTCCAGAGCGCGCCCGGCGACCCGGGCCGATTACAGGAAGGGTAGCGAGATGAGCAAAGAGGCCGTTGAAACCGAAGGTGGCGGCCGCCGGCACGGCGGGCGGTATGTGTATGAGGAATTGCGCAAGCAGATCCTGACGCTCAAGCTGAAACCCGGCGTACAGCTCGACGAGATTTCGCTGGCCGCGCAGTTCGGGCTGTCGCGCTCGCCGGTGCGCGACGCGCTCGCGCGCCTGAGCAGCGAGGGGCTCGTCACGATCCTGCCGAACCGCACGACGCTCGTCACGCCGTTCGAGATCGAGGAATTCCCGAAGTACATCTCGGCGCTCGACCTGATCCAGCGCGCCGTCACGCGGCTCGCGGCCACGCAGCGTACCGACGCCGATCTCGCGAAAATCCGCAAGGCCGACGACGTCTACATGGAGGCCGTCGCGAGCGGCGACTTCCAGGCGATGTCGGAGACCAACAAGGCGCTCCACATGGCGATCGCGCACGCCGCGAACAACCCGTACTTCGTCGGCTACTACGAACGGCTGCTCGGCGAAGGGCAACGCCTGCTCCACCTGCACTTCGACTTCACCGTGAGTTCGCCGACGGCCGCCAAGCTCGGGCGCGACCACGACGAACTGATCGACGCGATCGTACGACGCGACGCAGACGCCGCCGAACGGGCCGCGCACGAGCACACGATGCTGTTCCAGAAGCGCTTCCTCGACTACATGAAGCAGAACATGACGGAATCGATGGCGGTGCTGTAACGCATCGGCGTCGGCGCGCTGCGGCCGGAACGCGCGCGCCCATCCAGCTAAAATACCGTCCTGCCGCGCGTCCCGCCGCGGCCGGAGGATTTCAACCATGACCGCACGTCGCGGTGCCGCGGTCGCCATCGCGCCCGGCCACGAGACAGCCAGCCTGTCCAAAGCCCAGCAAACGTTCAATACGCTCGTCAAGCACATCGAAAAGCGCCGCGAGCGGCTCGGCGCGTGGGAAGCCGTGATGCCGGCGTTCCAGAAGAAGTTCGTCGACGCTCTGTTGCCGCTCGAACAGGAAGCGACGGCGCTGCGCATCCGGCTGATCCATCTGCTCGACGACGCGTTTCTGCAGAAAGGCTTGAGCAAGGCCGAGCAACGCACGCTGTCCGAGTTGATCGCCGATATGGCGGGCGATTTGCTGAACGTGAGCGACGACCCGGCGCTGAAGGTGATTTACAACCGGCATGTCGGATCTGACCGCGCCGGCAACGCAACGGCCGCTCCCGAGCCGACGAAGCCGAAATGGGAATCCGAATCGCAACCGCCAGAAGATCTCGACTCACTGTCCCCCGACGAACTTGCCGAGCGGATGCAAGCCGAACTCGACGCCCAGTTCGAGCGCGACATGGCCGCTCACGCGGCCCGCGAGGCGCAGCGCGCGAAGCGCAAGAAAGCACCGAAGCAATCGGCCGCGCAAGCCCGGATCGAAGCGGACCGGGCCGAATCGAGCAAGTCGATCCGCGAGATCTATCGCAAGCTCGCGAGCGCGCTGCATCCCGACCGCGAAACCGATCCGCAGGAGCAGCAGCGCAAAACCGTGCTGATGCAGCGGGTCAACCGTGCCTACGAGAAGGGCAACCTGCTGCAACTGCTGGAACTGCAGCTGGAGATCGAACAGATCGACCGGCGTGCGATCGACGGCCTCGGCGAAGCGCGGCTCACGCGCTACAACGGCATCCTCGAGGAACAGCTGCGCGAGCTCGATCAGGAGATCGTGCACGTCGAGAACGATTTCAGGGGTACGTACGGCATCGCGCCGTCCACCAAGGTCGCGCCCGATACCGTGCTGCGCATGCTTACGCGCGACATTGCCGGCATGCAGCGCAGCAACCAGGACTTGGCCATCGCGCTGCGCGAATTCGAGGATCCGGACAACGTCAGGAGCTGGCTGAAGGACATGAAGCGCCGGCCGGTGTCGTCACGCTTCGACGACGAGCCGTTTTGATGAAACGGCGGCACGCATCTGCGCGCCGCCGCCCGTTCACGCGAGCCGCGTTACGCCGCGCGCCCCGAGAGCGGCCGCTCGATACAACGCCTACGATCGCCTGCGCGGCACTCCCTCACCGCCCCTCGCCCATCCCGCCCATCAGCGCCACCAACTGCTCGCGCAGCCACCGGCTGCCCTGATCCTGATCGGCGCTACGATGCCAGTAACAGAAGTAATCGAGCCCCGGCATCTCGAACGGCAGTTCGAGGATGCGCGCCGGATAGCGTTGCAGCAGCCGCAGCGGCGCCGTCAGCGCGAGATCGCCGCGCATCGCGATCAGCGGCGCGACCATGTAATGCTGCACGCGCATCTGGATGTTGCGGCGCAGCCCGAGCCGCGTCAGTTCCGCGTCGACGTGCCCGCTGCCCTTGCGGCGGCTCGACACGTGGATGTGCCCCATCGACAGGTAGTCGTCCATGGTCAGCGTATCGCCCTTGAACGGGTGATCGTCGCGAATCATGCACGCGTAGCGGTCTTGCACGAGCAGCGCCTGGTGCAGATGCGGATCGCCGATCAGCGGCGCGTCGATCGCGATGTCGACGGAACCGTTCGCGAGCGCGGTCGCCACCTCGCCGCGGTCCATCGTGTAGCTGCGCACGTGCATGCCGGGCGCTTCCCGCTGCAGCAGTTCGCCGAGCGCGGGCAACAGCAGCGCCTCGGTCAGATCGCTCATGCTCAGCCGGAACACGCGAGTCGACGACGCCGGATCGAACACGTCGCCTTCGTGCGCGCTCGAATCGAGCAATTGCAGCGCCTCGCGCACGCGGCCGACGATGTTCTCCGCCATCGGCGTCGGCATCATCCCGGCCGGCGTGCTCACGAACAACGGGTCGTTCAGCGACTTGCGCAGCCGCGCGAGCGCGTTGCTGACGGCCGGCTGCGTGAGGTTCAGCACCTCGGCCGCCCGCGTCAGGTTGCGCTTGGTGTAGATCGCGTCGAATACGACGAACAGGTTCAGGTCAAGCTTCGAAAGGCGCATCGCCGGATCTCCTTGCCGAGATCTTACGGCGGGCGCCGTCCGTTCGTCCACGCCGGGCCCGCGAGTCGCAGTCGACGCGTTGCGCATCCGCTGCGCCCCGCTCAGCCGCGCGGCGGCGGCGTCAGGTAGGCGGCCGTCGAACCCGGCTCGCCGCCCTTGATCTCCATCCGCGCGATCGCCTGCAGATGCACCTCGTCCGGGCCGTCGGCGAAGCGCAGCGCGCGGCCCCAGGTCCACAGATCGGCCAGCGGCGTATCCGGGCTCAAGCCCGCCGCGCCGAACACCTGCATCGCGCGGTCGCACACGTCCGTATAGACGGTCGGCACGAGCGCCTTGATCATCGAGATTTCCTTGCGGGCGGCCTTCGCGCCGACCTTGTCGATCATCCACGCGGCCTTCAGCACCAGGAGGCGCGCCTGGTCGATCTCGATGCGCGAGCGCGCGATCCATTCGCCCACGGTACCGTGCCGGTTCAGCGGCTTGCCGAACGCCTCGCGCGACTGCGCGCGGTCGATCATCAGTTCCAGCGCCAGCTCGGCCGCACCGATCGAACGCATGCAGTGATGGATACGGCCCGGCCCGAGGCGCGCCTGCGCGAGCGCGAAGCCGCTGCCTTCCTCGCCGAGCAGGTTGCGCGCCGGCACGCGCACGTTGTCGAACGTGATCTCGCAGTGCCCTTCCGGTGCGTGGTGATTGACCACCGTGATGTTGCGCACGACCGTCACGCCCGGCGTGTCGCGCGGCACGAGAATCATGCTCTGCTGCTGGTGCGATTCGGCATCGGGATCGGTCTTGCCCATCACGATGAAGATCTTGCAGTTCGGATGCGCGGCGTTCGTGATGAACCATTTGCGGCCGTTGATCACGTACTCGTCGCCCGCGCGCTCGATGCGCGTCGTGATGTTGGTCGCATCCGACGACGCGACGTCGGGCTCCGTCATCGCGAACGCCGAACGGATTTCACCGCGCAGCAGCGGCAGCAGCCACTGTTCGCGCTGCTCGGGCGTCGCGAACATGTGCAGCAGCTCCATGTTGCCGGTGTCCGGTGCGTTGCAGTTGAACACTTCCGATGCCCAGCTCACGCGCCCCATGATCTCGGCGAGCGGCGCGTATTCGAGGTTCGTCAGGCCCGTGCCGGGCTCGTCGGCCTTCAGGTGCGGCAGGAACAGGTTCCACAGCCCTTCGGCTTTCGCGCGCTCCTTCAGCTCCTCCATGAACGACACCGGATACTGGCCCGCGTGCACTTCGTCGTTCCACTGACGGATGCGCGGCACGATGTGCGCGTCCATGAATGCGCGCACGCGTTCGCGCAGTGCTTCCACTTTCGGGGTGTAGCCAAAGTCCATGATCGACTCCTCGAGATTGTCGTGTTCCGTTCGGTCAGAAGGCCGAGACACCGCCGTCGACGGCGACGGCCTGTCCGGTCAGATAGGTGTTTTCCTTCGCGCACAGCGTCAGCATCGTCGCGACGATTTCGTCGGGCCGGCCGAGCCGCTTCATCGGCGAGCCCTGCGCCAGAAAATCCTGGCGGTCGCCGATATCGCTGTCGGTGACCATCGGCGTGGTGCTGTAGAACGGGCACACCGCATTCACGCGAATGCCGTGGCGCGCGTATTCGAGCGCGGCCGTCTTCGTGAGCCCGACCACCGCATGTTTCGACGCCGCATACGCGGCCAGTTTCGGCGCGCCGCCGAGCCCGGCCATCGACGCGACGTTCAGGATCACGCCTTCGCGCTGCATGAGCATCTGGCGGATCTGATGCTTCATCCCGAAGAACACGCCTTTCGCGTTCACCGCGAAGCTCAGGTCGAGATCGGCTTCGTCGGTATCGATCAGCGCCTTCATCGGCGGTGCGATGCCCGCGTTGTTGATGCCGACGTCGAGCCGCCCGAAACGCGCGACGGCTTCATGCACCAGCGCGGCGACGTCCGTTTCGACGCGTACGTCGCAGCGCTGCGCGATCACGTCGGCGCCATCCGCGCGCAGCGGCGCGGCCACGCGTTCGAGCGCGTCACCGTTCAGGTCGCCGAGCGCGAGCCGCGCGCCCATCGCGGCGAGTTCGCTCGCGAGCAGCGCGCCGAAGCCGCTCGCGGCGCCGGTGATCATCACGACCTGCCCGGCGTAGCTGTCGAGTTTCATCGCGCGCTCAGATCGTCAGACCGCCGTCGACGACGATGCATTCGCCGTTCGTGTAGCTCGCCGCGTCCGACACGAGATACAGCACGGTGCCGGCCATTTCGTTCGGCTCCGCGTGGCGGCGCAGCGGAATCTTCGCCTTCCACGTCTCGTAGATGTCCTTGTCGGCGAACAGCGCGCCCGCGAACTTCGTCTTCGTGAGCCCCGGCAGCAGCGCGTTCACGCGGATGCCGAGCGGCCCGCATTCCTTCGCGAACGCCTTCGTCATGTTGACGACGGCCGCCTTCGTGATCGAGTAGATGCCTTGCCGGTCGCCCGGTTGCAACGCATTCACCGACGCCGTGTTGACGATCGCGCCGCCGCCGTGCGTCTTCATCAGCTTGCCGGCCTCGACCGACATGAAGAAGTAGCCGCGGATGTTCACGTCGACGGTCTTCTCGTACGCGGCGAGATCGGTATCGAGGATGTGCCCGAAATACGGGTTCGCGGCCGCGTTGTTCACGAGGATGTCGAGGCGGCCGTGCTTGCCGCGGATATGCTCGAACGTCGCGGCGATGTCCTCCAGCCGGCCGACATGGCACGCCAGCGCCTCGGCGCGGCCGCCGGCCGCGACGATCGCGTCGGCCACGGCCCGGCAGTCGTCGAGCTTGCGGCTCGATACGATCACATACGCGCCCTGCTCCGCGAGCAGCTTCGCGATTTCCTCGCCGATGCCGCGGCTCGCGCCCGTCACCAATGCGATCTTGCCGGTCAGGTCGAATAGATTCGTTGCCATGTTGCTGTGCTCCTCCATTGATTGTGTTGTCGTGTCGCCGTGCAGCGACCGTGGCGAATCGCGGTGATGTCAGCGATGCGCGTCGATCACGCCGACGGCCGTCTCGGCCAGCCGGCCGGCCATTTCGCCGACGCGCAGCGCCTGCTCGCTGGATGCGTTGCCCTGCAGCGCGCGCGCCTTCACGCCCTGCACGATCGCCGCGAGCCGGAAGAAACTGAATGCGAGGTAGAAGTGCCAGTCGCGGATCGGCGCGATGCCGCGTAGCTCGCAGTAGCGCGCGACGATCGCCGCTTCGTCCGGAATGCCGAGCACCGCGCGATCCTGGCCCGCGAGCCCGCGCACCTGCCCGCCGGACGGCAGCCGCAGGCACATGCAGAAATACGCGAGGTCGGCGAGCGGGTTGCCGAGCGTCGACAGTTCCCAGTCGAGCACGGCCTGCACGCGATAGCCGTCATGCGCGAACATCAGGTTGTCGATCCGGAAATCGCCGTGCACCAGCGCCGGCCGGCCCGTGTCCTCGGGGCACGCTTTCGGCAGCCAGTCGATCAGCGTCTCCATCGCGTCGAGGCGCCCGGTTTCGGCCGCGCGATACTGCTTCGTCCACACGCCGATCTGGCGTTCGAAGTAGTTGCCGGGGCGGCCGTAGTCGGCGAGGCCCACCGCGTCGACATCGACGTCGTGCAGCGCGGCCATCGTCCGCAGCAGCGCGTCGTAACACGTCGCGCGCTCGGCCTTCGGCAGTTCCGGCAGCGCGGGATCCCAGAAGATCCGGCCATCCTCGAAACTCATCACGTAGAACAGGCTGCCGATCACGTCGCGGTCTTCGCAGAGGTGATACGGATGCGCGACCGGCACCGCGGTGCCCGACAGCGCGCTCAGCACGCGGAATTCGCGGTCGACCGCGTGCGCGGATTTCAGCAGTTCGCCCGGCGGCTGGCGGCGGAGCACGTAGCGGCCGCTCTTCGCAGTCAGCAGGAAAGTCGGATTCGACTGGCCGCCGGCAAACTTCTCCATATCGACCGGGCCTTCGAAGCCCGGCACGTGCGTTTCCAGATAACGCGTGAGGCGGGCTACGTCGAGTGGCTGGGAAGGGTTCGTCATCGTCGCGATCGTTCGTGGGTCAGCCGTAGGTTCGCAGCGCGTGTCGTTCGGGATCCTCCAGATGCGGGATGCCGTTGAACGACGCGAGGTGGAACGCGTCGGCGTTGAAGAAAAACTGCGAAAGACTGCTGTTACGGATCTGAAGATTCAGCGCGATCGCGCTCGACGGCGGCGCCGCGAGCACCTGCTGCACGGTGACCGCGATCGGGCCGCCGGAACTCACCGCCAGCACGCGCTGGCCGCCGCCGTGGCGGATCGCGGCGCGTGCATCGGCCACGCGCTGCTGAAAATGGGCCCAGGTTTCGGGGGCCGCATCGCCCAGCTTGTCCTCGGTCCACAGGTGCAGCACCTGCCGGAGCGCGCGGAAGTGTTCCTTCATCGAGCCGGCCGCGAGCCGCGCGATCTCCGGATAGTCGCTGGCGGCTGCCGCGAACAGCCCGTGGAAATCGTATTCGTTCAGGCCCGGATGGCGGTCGACGACGACGCCTTCGCGGCCCATCCCGCGCAGGATCGCGGCGACCGTCTGCGCATGGCGGTTCATCGTGCCGCAGATCACGCGGTCGAACGTCAGGGCCTGCCGCGCGAAATATTCGCCGAGCCAGACGCCCTGCTGGTCGCCTGCGGCGGAAAGCCGGTCGTAGTCGTCGGTGCCGAACGACGCCTGCCCGTGCCGTACCAGAAAGAGTTCAGCCATTGCATGCCCGACTGGTTGAAACCGAAGGCCCAGCATAGCGACCGGACGTGCATTTTTGAAATTTATTTTCTGAATCAATCGGTATTCATCGAATGAATTTCGGGGATTCCAACAATGCGCTTGCGCGTGCTTTCACCGGCACCCGCGTCGCGGCACGCGAATTGCGCCAGCCCCCACCGTGTCGAATAAATCCAGGAGGGATGCGATGCTCGGTACGATCCTCATCATCGTTCTGATTCTGCTGCTCATCGGAGCATTTCCTTCATGGCCGCATAGCCGAAGCTGGGGTTATTGGCCATCGGGGACCGTCGGGCTGATCGTCGTCATTGTCGTGATACTGGTGCTACTCGGTCGCATCTGAGTACGGACGCGCGTGCCGCGGCATGGGCACGCGCGTTTCGATTGCACCGTCGTAACTTCTTTACACGCAAAAGTAAGCCGTAAAGAAAAACGCAACGGCATCCGATACGCTCACTCGCGCGTCCGCTCGGTCCCGGTCCGGCCACCCACGGACACGCGAGGGTGCGGCGCATGATCACGCGCGTCATTTCCAGCGGACACAACGTCTCTCCGATACACAGGTGCGGCATCGGATGATCCATCTGCAGCGCGCAACGCGGCACGTTGCGCACCGATTCGCACGCCCCGCCCGTCTCCATTCGATGGAGTTGGCCGTACGGTAGTATGGCGATTCGATGGAACCCCGATGGATCTGAACGAGTGGCCATGCCCGAATTTTCTGCATCTCCCGGCGCCGGCCAGCGTGCGCAGGCGCTCGTCCTCATCGCCGAGGACGAACCCGAAATCGCCGAGATCCTCACCGCCTATCTGGCACGCAGCGGGCTGCGCAGCGTGCATGCCGCCGACAAGCATCCGGAATTCGATCTTGATCCGCGTCGCATGCACTGCGACCCGGTCCGCATCCGCCAGGCCTTGCTCGCGCTGCTCGAGAACGCGCGCCGCCATGCGGTGCCGGGCGCGATCCGGGTTCAGACGCGCATCGAGAACGGAATGTGCCGGCTGCGCGTCGAGGACGACGGCCCCGGCATCCCGGCCGATTTCGCGCCGCATGTGTTCCAGGCATTCCGGCGCGTCGACGAGTCGCAACCCGGCGGCAGCGGCCTCGGGCTCGCCGTCGTCGCGGCGATCGCGCATGCGCACGGCGGCGAAGCCGTTTGCGTGCCGACCGGCGCGGGTGGTACGCGGTTCGAGGTGCAGTGGCCCGACAACCTCGTGCCGGCGCCCGAAAACGAGCGCTTTCCGGCGCATTGATGCCGGCGCGGGCCGCACCGCGTCACGTCCGCGGTTCGAGCACGAAGACGGTGACCGGCGGGAACGGCAGTAGCCGGAACGCATGGCCGTCACGGCCGTCCCCGTGGATCCACCATGTCACCAGCGGCAGCCGCCAGAAGCGGCTGTCCTGTTGAAGCGAAAGTTCGTCGATATCGTTCAGGGTCTCCCCTGCCCGGGCATCGCGTTGCCTCGCCCGCCCGGCCCGGCGCGTGCGGCGGGCCAGGCCGGGCAAGCGAATGAACACCTGCGGTTATCGATTGATCCCGAAGATTCATTGGACAGTGTCTCCGCCGCCGCGCGATGCTGGGCTCGCCCGTGAACGCAGCGTCATTGCAACGCCGCGCACGAACATGGAGTGAGACACATGCCTACCGATCACCGTCAACGGCGCCACACGCTGTGGCTGCTGTGCGCGCTTTCGTTCATCCTCTACGTCGATCGCGTCAATCTCGCGACCGCGGCCGGCGCGATCAAGGCCGAACTCGGGCTGTCGAATACCGAACTTGGCGTCGCCTTCTCCGCATTCGCGTATTCGTATGCAATCTGCCAGATCGGCGGCGGCTGGATCGCCGACCGGTTCGGCGCCCGCATCACGCTGATCGGCTGCGGGCTGATCTGGGTCGTCTCCACGTTCGCGACCGGGCTCGTGCACAGCCTCGGGCTACTGTTCGCCGCGCGCCTGCTGCTCGGCATCGGCGAAGGCGCGACGCTGCCGGCCCAGGCCCGGGCGATCACGCACTGGTTCCCGCGCGAGCGGCGCGGCGTCGTGCAGGGCTTCACGCACTCGTTCTCCCGGCTCGGCAACGCGGTCACGCCGCCGATCGTCGCCGCGCTGATGACGTGGCTGTCGTGGCGCGCGGCGTTCTTCGTGATCGGCGCGGTCACGCTGGTGTGGCTCGCGTGGTGGATCGCCGGCTTCCGCGAGCATCCGGTCGGCAACGACGACGGCCGCACGCACAGCCGCCGCCCCGCCGCACCCTCCGGGCCCACGCCGTGGGGGCCGCTGTTGCGCCGGATGGCGCCGACCATCTTCGTGTACTTCTGCTACGGCTGGACCGCGTGGCTGTTCTTCACGTGGCTGCCGACCTTTTTCCTGAACGGCCAGGGCTTGAACCTGAAATCGACCGCGTTGTTCGCGTCCGGCGTGTTCTTCGCGGGCGTCGTCGGCGACACGCTCGGCGGCTGGCTCTGCGACCGGATCTACCGGAAGACCGGCAACCTCGCGCTGTCGCGCCAGAGCGTGATCGTGACGAGCTTCGTCGGTGCACTCGTCTGCCTGCTGCCGCTCGCGTTCGTGCACGCGACGGCCGGCGTCGCGCTGTGCCTGTCGGGATCGTTCCTCTGCCTCGAACTGACGATCGGGCCGATCTGGGCCGTGCCGAGCGATATCGCGCCTGCCCATGCCGGCATCGCGAGCGGGATGATGAACGCCGGTTCCGCGATCGCGGGGATCCTGTCGCCGATCCTGTTCGGCTATCTCGTCGATCGCACCGGCAGTTGGACGGTGCCGTTCATCGGCTCGGTCGCGATGCTGCTGATCGGCATCGTCGCCGCGCTGCGGATTCGGCCGGACCGCGCGCTGTCCGATTCGATGCCGGCGCTCGCCGACGCACCCGCCGCGCCTTCGGCACACTGAAGCCGTCTTCGCTGCCGCTGTCGTCCCGCCCGCGCCGTCATCGCTCATCACGCATCGCCGCGTTCCGCGACGCGCGGCCGGCGCGGCAACGCGCCGCCGGATCAGGCGCCGCCGTCCGCCCCCACGGCGTCCTGGTGAAACAGCGCGAGAAACTGCTGGGCGGGAATGCTCAACGGCCGGTCGCGCCGCACGAGGCTGCCGTACGACGGCAGCTTCTGTTCGAGCGTGTAATCGATGATCGAGACGAGGCCGTGCGCCGCGTTGCGCTGCGCGACCGTCAGCGGAATCACGCCGAGCATCGACGAACGGTCGACGAGATTCATCGTGGTCAGGATCGAGCCCGTTTCGACGAGCCCGCGCGGCATCGGCTGGTGACGCGCGCGGAATTCACGCTCGACGACCTCGCGCGCCGGGCTGCCGGCCGGCTGCAGGATCCACGCGTAATCGAGCAGCGCATCGAATTCGACCAGCCCCGCGCCCGCGAGCGGATGGTCGCGGCCCGCGATGATCGCGAGCGCCTCGTCGTCGACCACACGGAAGTCGCAGTCGGCCCCGGCGTTCCTCCCGATCACCACTTCGAGCACACCGTCGCGAAGCTGCGGCATCAGCCGATCGCTCGTATCCACCGCGATGTCGATCGCGAGCAGCGGATAACGCGCCTTCAACCGCACCAGCGCCTCGGTCAGCCGCCCCGGCGACGCCGCCATGATGCTGCCGATCGCGAGCCGCCCCGCGCTGCCCAGTTGCAGTTCGCCGAGTTCGCGGTTCAGCGCCTCCATGCTGCCGCGGATGCCGCGGAAATAGCCGAGCACGCGCTCGCCGGCCGGGTTCAGCACGAGCCCGCGCCCGATGCGATCGAACAGCCGCTGGCCGAGCGCGCTCTCCAGTTCGGCCAGCATCTTCGTCGCGGCCGGTTGCGTGAGGCCCATCTGCTCGGCCGCCGCGCGCAGCGTCGAGCATTCGTCCACGGCCAGCAGCAGCGCGATCTGCCGCATCCGCAGCCGGTTCAGCAGTTGCGGCGTCGAGTCTCGTCGGTCGATCGAGCCCATCTTTGATTACTCCAGGTTATCGATTCATCAAGAGTTTTCAATTTACCGACTCATTCCGTCTACCTAGCATCAACCCCATAGACCAACGGCCACGCGCCGCCACCGGAGACGCCACATGAACCTCGAATCCCCCCTCGGCCGCCGCACGCCCCGCACCGGAGCCGCCACATGACGCCCGCCGCCTCCCTGCCCGTCGTCGCGCTGACGCTCGGCGACCCCGCCGGCATCGGCGCCGAACTGATCGCGAAACTGCTCGCCCGCCCCGACGCGGCTGCCGGCGCGAACCTCGTACTGATCGGCGATCGCTGGCTGTGGGAAGCCGGCCAGCGTGTCGCCGGCGTCAAGATCGACGTCGAACCCGTCGCGTCGCTCGCCGCCGTGCGCGGCCGGCCGTCCACCGCGCGCGCCGCGTTCGTCGCGGTCGATACGATCGATCCCGCGCAGGTCGCGGTCGGCCAGGCGGGTGCCGCCGGCGGCCGCTCGACGCTCGCCGTGCTCGACCGCTGCCTCGACGCCGCGCTCGCCGGCGACATCGACGCGATCTGCTTCGCGCCGCTGAACAAGTACGCGATGAAGCTCGGCGGGCTGCGCCACGAGGATGAACTGCACCACTTCGCCGAAGCGCTCGGCGTGACTGGCTACTTCTGCGAATTCAACACGCTCGGCGAACTGTGGACCGCGCGGATTTCGTCGCACATTCCGCTGAAGGATGCGGCAGCCCAACTGAGCATCGAACGGATCGAACAGGCGTCCGAGCTGATTTATCGGTCGCTGCTCGCGAACGGCGTCGCCGCGCCGAAGGTCGCGATCGCCGCGTTCAACCCGCACGGCGGCGACGGCGGCAGTTGCGGCCGCGAGGAAGTCGACGTGATCGAGCCGGCCGTGCGCCGCTTGCAGGCGCGCGACTGGCCGACCGATGCGCCGTTCCACGGCCCGTTCCCGGCCGACACGATCTTCCTGAAGGCGCAGGCCGGGGACTACCAGGCGATCGTCACGATGTATCACGACCAGGGGCAGATCGCGATCAAGCTGCTCGGCTTCTCGCGCGGCGTGACCGTGCAGGGCGGGCTGCCCGTGCCGATCACGACGCCCGCGCACGGCACCGCGTACGACATCGCGGGCCGCGGCACGGCCGACGTCGGCGCGACCTGGCAGGCGTTGCAGATCGCGTGCCGGATGGGTGCCGCGCGGCGCTCGCCCACCGTTTCGGCGTGACGCCCGCACGCCTTTCACACACGACGACATCGATTCTGGAGACACCATCATGAAGATCCGCTCCGTACGCGCCCGCGTATTCCAGTGGAAAGGCAAGACCGTCCCGCCGCAAGGCAATTTCTGCTCGAACGCGATGGACCTGCTGTATGCGCCGCAGGAAACGATGAGCACGTTCCGCTTCCATGCGTGGACGGTCGTCGAGGTCGAAACCGACGACGGCATCGTCGGCCTCGGCAACGTCGCGCTCGCGCCGCACGTCGCGAAGGTGATCATCGATCAGTACCTCGCGCCGCTCGTGATCGGCCAGGATCCGTGGGACTACGAGTACCTGAACCAGCGGATGTACCGCGCGACCCACGCCTGGGGCCGCAAGGGCATCGGCATGGCCGCGATCTCGGCGGTCGACATCGCGATCTGGGACATCCTCGGCAAGAGCGTCGGCAAGCCGGTGTTCAAGCTGCTCGGCGGCCGCACCAAGGAAAGGATTCCCTGCTACTACTCGAAGCTCTACCGCACCGACCTGAAGGCGATGCAGGAGGAAGCGCAGCAGTACCTGAAGGAAGGCTTTCGCGCGTTCAAGATGCGCTTCGGCTACGGCCCCGCGCACGGGCAGCAGGGCGTGGTCGAGAACCTGAAGTCGGTCGCGGCGATCCGCGAGGTGATCGGCTACGACAACGACCTGATGCTCGAGTGCTACATGGGCTGGAATCTCGAGTATGCAAAGCGCATCCTGCCGAAGCTCGAAAAGTACCAGCCGCGCTGGCTGGAAGAACCGGTGATCGCCGACGACCTCGACGGCTACGCGGAGCTGAACCGGCTCACGAGCATCCCGATCTCCGGCGGCGAGCACGAGTTCTCGCTGTACGGCTTCAAGCAGCTGCTGGACCGCAAGGCCGTGTCGGTCGTCCAGTACGACACGAACCGCGTCGGCGGGATCACGATGGCGCACAAGATCAACGCGCTGTGCGAGGCGTACAGCGTGCCGGTGATTCCGCACGCGGGCCAGATGCACAACTACCACCTGACGATGAGCACGCTCGCGTCGCCGATGAGCGAGTACTTCCCGATGTTCGACGTCGAGGTCGGCAACGAGCTGTTCTATTACATCTTCGACGGCGAGCCGGTGGCCGAGAACGGCTTCCTGCAACTGCGCGACGACGTGCCGGGCCTCGGCCTCACGCTGAAGACCGAATTCCTCGACCAGTTCGACATCGTCGAGTGAGGCCGGCCATGAACCCACGCTACCAGGGCGTCTTTCCGGTCGTGCCGACGATCTTCGACGCGCACGGCGCGCTCGATCTCGACGGCCAGCGCCGCTGCATCGATTTCATGATCGATGCCGGCTCGCACGGCCTCTGCATCCATGCGAACTATTCCGAGCAGTTCGCGCTCGGCGACGACGAACGCGATCTGCTCACGCGCACCACGCTCGAGCACGTCGCAGGCCGCGTGCCGGTGATCGTCACGACGTCGCACTTCAGCGCGCGGATCTGCGCGCAACGCAACCGGCACGCGCAGGCGCTCGGCGCGGCGATGGTGATGGTGATGCCGCCGTACCACGGCGCAACCTTCCGCGTGCCTGAAGCGCAGGTGCGCGCGTTCTTCCGCGAAGTCGCCGATGGCCTCGACATTCCGCTGATGATCCAGGACGCGCCGGCCAGCGGAGTCGCGCTGTCCGCGTCGCTGCTCGCGACGCTCGCGCGCGAGATCGACGCGGTGTCGTACTTCAAGATCGAGACGGCCGGCGCCGCGTCGAAGCTGCGCGAGCTGATCGCGCTCGGCGGCGACGCGATCGAAGGGCCGTGGGACGGCGAGGAAGGCATCACGCTGCTCGCCGACCTCGATGCCGGCGCGACCGGCGCGATGACGGGCGGCGGCTATCCGGACGGGATTCGCCGGATCACCGATGCGTATTTCGCCGGGCGCCGCGACGACGCGTACGCGCAGTACGCGCGCTGGCTGCCGCTGATCAACTACGAGAACCGCCAGTCGGGCTTCCTCACCGCGAAGGCGCTGATGAAGGCGGGCGGCGTGATCGCGTGCGATCGGCCGCGCGCGCCGTGGCCCGAGCTGCATCCGCAGGTACGCGCCGGCCTGCTCGATACGGCGCGGCGGCTCGACCCGCTCGTGCTGCGCTGGGGGCGCTAGACCTCGTTTTTGCACCCGCAACGCGCGTGCGTTGCGCATCGGCGTGACGGCGGCCCGACAGAAGGCCGCCGCCGCTCATCGGATGGACGGAGACACCATGACCCTGCTGAACCCCGCGACCCCGGCATACGAAGCCGGCGAAGCCATTCCGCGCCGCCGCTGGCTGCGCGTGATCCCGCCGCTGCTGCTCGCCTGCATCATTTCCTACATGGACCGCGTGAACATCGCATTCGCGATGCCCGGCGGGATGAACGCCGACCTCGGCATGGATGCGACGATGGCCGGCCTCGCCGGCGGCATCTTCTTCTTCGGCTACCTGTTCCTGCAGATTCCCGGCGGCCGGCGCGCGGCGCTCGGCAGCGGCAAGACCTTCATCGCGTGGTCGCTCGTGAGCTGGGCCGTGCTGTCGGTGCTGACCGGGCTCGTCACCCATACGTGGCAACTCCTGACGCTGCGCTTCCTGCTCGGCGTGGCCGAGGGCGGGATGCTGCCCGTCGTGCTGACGATGGTCAGCCACTGGTTTCCCGACCGCGAACGCGGCCGCGCGAATGCGATGGTCATCCTGTTCGTGCCGCTCGCCGGCATGATCACCGCGCCGCTGTCCGGCTTCATCCTCGCCGCGTACGACTGGCATCACCTGTTCTTCAGCGCGGGCGCGCTGTCGCTGCTGTGCCTCGTCGTGTGGATGCTGTTCGCCGACGACGGCCCGGAGACCGCACGGTGGGTGTCGCCGCGCGAGAAGGCGTACATCCTCGACGCGCTGCGCGACGAGCGCGAACGCAAGTGCGCGGCCGGCACGCCGGCGGCCGCCTCGTTCGGCGCGCTGCTGCGCCACCCGACGATCTGGCTGCTCATCGCGATCAACTTCTGCTATCAGGCCGGCATCTACGGCTATACGATGTGGCTGCCGACCCTGCTGAAAAACCTCACGCACAGCGGGATGGGCAGGATCGGCCTGCTCGCGATCCTGCCGTACGTCGCGATGGTGATCGGAATGCTCGTCACGTCGTATTGGTCCGACCGGACCGGCAAGCGGCGCCTGTTCGTGCTGCTGCCGCTCGTCGGCTTCGCCGCATGCCTCGCGCTGTCGGTGCTCACGCATGCGTCGATGGCCGTGTCGTTCGCGTTCCTGATCGGTTGCGGCTTCTTCCTGCAGGCGGCGGCCGGCGTGTTCTGGGCGATTCCGCCGAAGCTCTGCAGCGTCGAGGCGGCCGGCAGCGCACGCGGGCTCATCAACGCGCTCGGCAATCTCGGCGGCTTCTGCGGCCCGTATGCGGTCGGCGTGCTGACGCAGCACGTGAGCGCGGCGGCCGGCGTGTACAGCCTCGCCGTCACGCTGGCCGTGGCCGGCCTGCTCGCGCTGACGCTGCCCCGCCGCTGCGAAGACTGAAGCACATCGACACGCGGCCACGCGAACGAAACACCGGAGACACACCATGAACGACATCCTGCTGCTGGTGCAGAAATGCGCCCACACTTTCAGTTTCTACGACCTCGATACGAAAGCGCCGCTCAAGCACATCGTGTTGCCGAACTTCCCGCACGAATTCACCGTCGACGTGACCGAGCGCCATGCGTATGTCGGCATTTTCGGGATCGAGACCGCATGGTCGCGCGGCCATGAAGGCGATCACCGGATCGCCGAGATCGATCTCGTCGAGCGCACGCACACGCGCATGCTCGACCTGTGGCCGTACTATCGGCCGCACGGGATGGCGAGCGACCGAGACGGCCGGCTGTACGCGATGAGCGAGGCGCACGACATGCTGCTCGTATTCGACGAGCCGACCCGGCAACCGGTACCGAACATGGCCGTGCCGTCCGGCGGCGTGAAGACGCACCTCGTGACGCTCACGCGCGACGCGAGCCGTGCGTACGGCGTGCATCTGCTGTCGAACACGGTCACGCGATTCCATCCGCGCGACGCGACGCTCGCGCCGCGCGCGGTCATGCCCGGCCCCCGCCCCGAAGGCAATGCGCTGTCGAGCGACGAGCGCACGCTGTTCGTCGCGAATCGCGGCGACGACACGCTGGTCGAGATCGACACCGAGACGATGACCTGCGGCCGACGCGTGAAAACGCGCAGCGATCCGAATCGCATCTACCGGACGAGCGCGCCCGACGGTCGCGACCTGCTGCTGTTGACCAATTCGGGCCAGCAGTCGATCTCGGTGTTCGACGCGCGGCAGCTCGAGGAGATCGAGCGCATCGCGCTGCCCGCGAATCCGACCGCGCTGTCGTTCCATCCGTCCCGGCGCGCCGCGTACGTGTCGTTCCAGGACGACCATGTCCGCGAACTCGATCTAGACGCGTGGCGTTTCGTCAGCGCACTGCCGACGCTGCGCGAACCGGATGCGTCGTATGTGCTCGCAGGCGCGCGCTGAGCGGCTCGGCGACGTGCCGCCGGCGGATGCGATGCCGGCGGCGCTCGTCGATGCGCATCATCACCTGTGGCGGCTCGATGCGGGCGCGCACTACCCGTGGCTGCAGGCGCAGTACGATCCCGCGCGTTTCATGTTCGGCGATTACGCGGCGCTGTGCCGCGATTTTGGCATGGCCGACTACCGGCTCGCCGCTCAAGCGGCGCCGCTCGTCGCCAGCGTGCACGTCGAAGCCGAACGCGCGCGCGACGAGGCGCTCGCGGAAACGCGCTGGCTGCACGAGGTCGCGGCCGCGCACGGGCTGCCGTCGGCGGTCGTCGCCTGGGTCGATCTGCTGGCCGACGACGCGGAGGAACGGCTCGCCGAACAGGCCGCATGGCCGCGCGTGCGCGGCGTGCGGTTCAAACCGCGCACCGCCGCGTCGCCGGATGCCGTCATCGACGGCGCGCCTGGGACGCTGCACGATCCGCGCTGGCCGGCCGCGCTCGAACGCCTCGCCGCGCACGGCCTGAGCTGGGATCTGCGCGTGCCGTTCTGGCATCTCGGCGACGCGGCCGCGATGCTGGCCGACGCGCCCGAAGTCGACGTCGTGCTCGAGCACGCGGGGCTGCCGTGGGATCGTTCCGAAGCCGGGCTCGCGCGCTGGCGCAGCGGTATGGAAGCGCTCGCCGCGTTGCCGCGCGCGACCGTGAAAATCTCCGAGCTCGGCCTGCGCGATGCGGTATGGAACGACGCGGACAACGCGCGGATCATCCGCGACACGATCGCGATCTTCGGCTGGGAGCGCTGCCTGTTCGCGAGCAATTTTCCGGTGGGGGGGTTGCGGGTGTCGTATCCGGCGCTGCTGCGCACGTTTGCCGGCGCGATGGGGCACCTCGACGAAGTCTCGCGCCGTGCGATCTGGCATGACAACGCGATGCGCGTCTACCGGATCGCGCTCGACGCACCGCAGCGTCCGGCGCGCGGGTAACGCCGCATTGCCTCCGTGCCTCCCCTCGGCCGGGCGCCGCACCCGCCCCGACCACCACATTTTGTGCATCGCACGACCGATCCTGAGCAAAAAGTATCGGTCCGTCTTTTCTTTTGATGTGGTGAACACATCGCCCGCGTCCCACCATTGATCCTGCCGTCGCCTGACGGCGATCGAACAAGCAGAATCAAGGAGACACGGGTGAACAAGATGCGAATCGTCGCAGCCGGCCTGCTGCTCGGCGCCTGTCTGCCGGGCGTCGCGGCCGCGCAGGTCTGCAAGGTGCCGACCCTTCGGGTGCTCGCGCAAAAGAGCCTCGGCCTGTCGGTGATGGAGAAATCGCTGGCCGACTACGAGAAGAAGAGCGGCACGAAGGTCGAGATCAGCTATTTCGGCGAGAACGACCGCCGCGCGAAATCGCGGCTCGACGCGTCGACCGGCGCGGGCTCCTACCAGATCTACTACGTCGACGAGGCGAACGTCGCCGAATTCGCGTCGGCCAACTGGATCGTGCCGCTCCTCAAGTACTACCCGAAGGAATACGACTACGACGACTTCCTGCCCGGCCGCCGCGCGGTCGCGAGCTACAACGGCGTCGCGTACTTCGCGCCGCTGATCGGCGGCGGCGACTTCCTGTTCTACCGCCGCGACCTGCTCGACGCCGCGCACATCCCGGTGCCGAAGACGCTCGACCAGCTCGTCGCCGCGATCAAGAAGCTCAACGCGCCGCCGAAGCTGTACGGCTGGGTCGCGCGCGGCCAGCGCGGCTCGGGGATGAACGTGTGGCGCTGGTCGCCGTTCATGCTCGGCATGGGCGGCGCGTGGACCGACAAGGGCGGCCAGCCCGCGTTCAACTCGCCGGCCGCCGTGAAGGCCACGCAGCTCTACAGCGACCTGTTCAAGTACGCGCCGCCCGGCGCCGCCACCTACGACTGGAGCAACGCACTCGAAGCGTTCCGTTCCGGCAAGGTCGCGTTCATGATCGAATCGACGCCGTTCGCGGACTGGATGGAAGATGCGAGCAAGTCGAGCGTGGCCGGCAAGGTCGGCTACACGCGGCCGCCCGCGCCGCTGCCGTCGGCCGCGTACGGCCACGGCTTCGCGATCTCGGCGGTCGGCGCGAAGGACGACTGCACGCGCATGGCCGCCGGCCGCTTCATCGCGTGGGCGACCAGCAAGGACCAGGAGCAAGCGCGGCTGCGCAACGGCGTATTCAGCGACTACAACCGCGCGAGCACGATCGGCAGCCCGTACTTCAAGCAGCACGTCGCGCCGCAGATCCAGGCCGGGCTGAACGATACCAACCCCGTCACGCAGGTGACGATCTGGCGCACGCCGCAGTGGCCGGACATCGGCGACAACCTCGGCATCGCGCTCGAACAGGTGTTCACCGGCACGCAGACGGATATCCGCGGCACGCTCGACGACGCGGACCAGTACGCGAAGGACGCGCTCGAACATGGCGCTCGCAAATGACGGCGCCGGCGGACGCGCGCTCGGCGACCGCACGAGCCTGCCGTGGGTGTTCCTCGCGCCGACGCTCGCGCTGCTCGCGGTCCTGAGCCTCGTCCCGACGATCGCCGCGATCAACCTCGCGTTGCGCAACCGCGTGCTGCGCTACCCGGACAGCGAATACGTCGGCCTGCGCAACTTCGTCCGGCTCGCGTCGGACCGGCGCTTCCTGAACGCGATCGAGGTGTCGGTACTGTGGGAAGTCGTCACGGTCGCCGGCGCGGTGCTGGTCGGCATCGCGCTCGCGGTGTTCCTGTTCGAGCGCGTGCACGGTCGCTGGCGCCGCTTCGCGTCGCTGGTGCTGATCATGCCGGTGCTGCTGCCGCGCGTGTCGGCCGCGTTCATCTGGAAGTTCATGTACGCGCCGCTCACCGGGATCCTGAGCTGGCTGCTCGGCACGCTCGGCGTCGAGCACACCGCGTTCCTCGCCGATCCGCATCTCGCGCTGTACGCGGTCGCGCTCGTCGACGTGTGGCAGTGGGGCCTCTTCTTCGCGGTCGTGATTCTGAAGCTGCTGGAGACGCTGCCGCCCGAGCCGCTCGAAGCCGCGCGGCTCGACTACGCGACGACGTGGCAGGTGCACGCGTACATCGCGCTGCCGATGCTGAAGGCGCCGCTCGTGAGCCTCGTGTTCATCAAGATGGTCGAGTCGCTGCGCTCGTTCGACCTGATCTACGTGATGACCAAGGGCGGCCCCGGCATCGCGACCGAAACGCTCGATCTCTACGCGTACCAGCAGGGCATCGGCCTCGCCGGCAAGGTGTCGTATGCGTCGGGCATGGCCGTGCTGATGATGGTCGCGACCACGCTCGTCTTCACGCTCATCTGGAAGAGGGTCAACAAATGGGACGACTGACGGCTCGCCGAATGGCTCGCCGCGGCTCCGCCGCCACCGTGTCCACCGTCGCGATCGCCGGCGCGATCCTGCTCGTCGCCGCGTTCCCGCTGTTCTGGGCCGTGCTCAATTCGCTCAAGCACCTGCTCGACATCGTCACGCCGACGCCGCGCTTCTTCTTCACGCCGACGCTCGCGAACTACGAACAGGTGCTGTCGAGCCCCGAAGTCCTGATCGGGCTCGGCAACAGCATCGCGATCGTCGGCGCGGCCGTGCTGATCGGCGCGGTGCTCGGCGTGCCGGCCGCGTATGCGATCGCGCGCTACCCGGTGCGCGGCAAGCGCGACATCCAGTTCTTCCTGCTGTCGCTGCGCTTCCTGCCGCCCGTCGCGGTCGCGCTGCCGCTGATCGCGATCTGGGTCGATCTCGGGCTGTACGACACCAAGCTGTCGATGATCGTCACGTACCTGCTCGTCACGCTGTCGACCATCACATGGCTGTCGATTCCCGTATTTCGCCGGCTGCCGCGCGAGATCGAGGAAGCCGCCGCGCTCGACGGCTACGGCCCGTACGCGGTGTTCTGGCATATCGCGCTGCCGGTGTGCGCGAGCACGCTGCTTGGCGGCATCGTGTTCAGCTTCGTACTGGTGTGGAACGAACTGATGATCGCGCTTGCACTCACTTCGTCGCGCAGCGCGACGCTGCCGGTGGTCGCGTCCGCGTTCACGTCGCTCGGCCAGGAAGTGCCGTGGGGCGTGATCAACGCGTCGACGGTGCTGCTCGCGCTGCCGCCGCTCGTATTCGTCGGCATGCTGAGCCGGCTGCTCAATTCGTTGGTCAAGGGAAAATAAGGAGAACATGTT
Organism: Burkholderia sp. BCC1208; assembly: GCF_902833095.1. NCBI lineage: Bacteria > Pseudomonadati > Pseudomonadota > Betaproteobacteria > Burkholderiales > Burkholderiaceae > Burkholderia > Burkholderia sp. BCC1208. The sequence continues at coordinate 169,920 of NZ_CADFDY010000005.1, forward strand.
GAAAGCGCTCGTACTCGAACGCACGCGCGAGCTCGCGCTGCGCGACATCGACCTGCCGCAGGCAGTCGGCCCCGGCGACGTCCGGATCAGGATCCACACGGTCGGCGTCTGCGGCAGCGACGTGCATTACTACGTTCACGGCGGCATCGGCCCGTTCCGCGTCGATGCGCCGATGGTGCTCGGTCACGAAGCGTCCGGCACCGTCGTCGAGACCGGCGCCGGCGTCACGCATCTGCGCGTCGGCGACCGCGTGTGCATGGAGCCCGGCGTGCCGCGCCTCGATTCGCCCGCGACGCTGCGCGGGCTCTACAACCTCGATCCCGACGTGCGCTTCTGGGCGACGCCGCCGATCCACGGCTGCCTGACGCCGTTCGTCGTGCATCCGGCCGCGTTCACGTACCGGCTGCCCGACAACGTGTCGTTCGCCGAAGGCGCGATCGTCGAGCCGCTGTCGATCGGCCTGCAGGCCGCGAAGAAGGCGGCGATGAAGCCGGGCGACCTCGCGGTCGTGATCGGCGCCGGCACGATCGGTGCGATGACGGCGCTCGCCGCACTGGCCGGCGGCGCCGCGCGCGTGATCCTCGCCGACGTCGTGCCGGACAAGCTCGCGCTGTTCGCCGGCAATCGGGCCGTCACGACCGTCGACGTGCGCACGCAGGCGCTGGCCGACGCGGTGGCCGACGCATCCGGCGGCTGGGGCGCGGACGTCGTGTTCGAGGCCAGCGGCAGCGCGAACGCGTATGCGGGCCTCGTCGACCTGATGTGCCCGGGCGGCTGCGCGGTGCTGATCGGGATGCCGGTCGCGCCGGTGCCGCTCGACGTGGTCGCGCTGCAAGCGAAGGAAGGCCGCATCGAATCGGTGTTCCGCTACGCGAACATCTTCCCGCGCGCGCTTGCGCTGATCGCGTCCGGCGCGATCGACGTGAAGCCATTCATCTCGCGCACGTTCCCCTTCTCCGAAAGCGTGCGCGCGTTCGAGGAAGCGGCGAGCGGGCAGCCGCGCGACATCAAGATTCAGATCGAAATGGATTAGGGCGTGTTCACGCTAATAACGGGTTTGCGAACGTGCCTTTCCGCCCGTCCCCCAAGGGGACTTCCTTTGGGCGCGTGCAAGGAGAAAGGAGCGCCGTTTGGCCGCGCCAAACAAGCGACGCACGACGCCGCAATGTGGGCGGAAAGGCACGTTCCCCTGTTTGGAAAAATTCATTCGCGGGGCTGGCCCCCAGAAGGGCCGATCGCCGCGTCATGCTCCTCGCGAATACGTCGAGTATTCGCTTCGTCGCAATCCTCTCGCTCGGCCCTTCTGGGGGCCAGCGCAAACCCGTTATTAGCGTGAACACGCCCTAAACCATGGCCCAGATCACCTGCAAGGCTTTGTCGAAGCACTACGACGGCGGCCCCGCCGTGCTGCATCCGCTCGACCTCGAGATCGCCGACGGCGAATTCATCGTGCTGCTCGGCCCGTCCGGCTGCGGCAAGTCGACGATGCTGCGGATGATCGCGGGCCTCGAGGCGATCACCGGCGGCGAGCTCGTGATCGGCGACGCGGTCGTCAACGACCTGCCGTCGCGCGAGCGCAACGTCGCGATGGTGTTCCAGAACTACGCGCTGTATCCGCACATGACGGTGTACGACAACATCGCGTTCGGCCTGCGGCGCCTGAAGGTGCCGGCCGACGAGATCGACCGCCGCGTGCGCGACGTCGCGCGCATCCTGAGCCTCGACGCGCTGCTCGAGCGCCGTCCGCGCGCGATGTCGGGCGGCCAGCAGCAGCGCGCGGCGATCGCGCGCGCGATGATCAAGACGCCCGCCGTGTTCCTGTTCGACGAGCCGTTGTCGAATCTCGACGCGAAGCTGCGCACGCAGTTGCGCGGCGACATCAAGCGGCTGCACCGGCGGTTGAAAACGACCACGCTGTACGTCACGCACGACCAGCTCGAAGCGATGACGCTCGCCGACCGCGTCGTGCTGATGCGCGGCGGCCACATCGAGCAGATCGGCACGCCGGCCGAGCTGTACGGCCAGCCGCATACCGTGTTCGCGGCCGGCTTCGTCGGCACGCCCGCGATGAACTTCGCGGACGGCACGATCCAGCGCGTCGGCACGAACGTGCTGCTCGACTGCAACGGCGCGCGCTGGCCGCTCGCGTCTTCACGCTTCGCCCGGCTGCAGGACGGCCAGCAGGTGAAGGCCGCGATTCGCCCGAACCACCTGCGGCTCGTCCCCGACGGCGATCCGACCCCGGGCGAGCTCACGCTGACCGGCACGGTCGAACTCGTCGAGCTGCTCGGCGCCGAGGCCCTCGTCACGCTGGACTGGCGCGGCCAGCCGTGCGCGGCACTCGTGCCGGCCCCGATGGCCCCGACGCAGGGCGCCGTGGTAGCGTTGCGCTTCGACGAAGAAGCCCTGCATCTGTTCGACGCCGGCACCGAGCGCAACGTCTCGCTGCCGGAGGCGAACCCGATCGCGCACGCGGCGGCGCCGGCGGCCGCGACGCGCGCCGCGCCGCCTGCCCCGACGGGCTGGTCGATGTCCCGTTCGTAGCACGCCGGCACATCCCGACGGAGCACACGATGAATCCGGATCTCGAGATCGTTCCCACCCACCGCGACGAATCGTTCCGCGCGTGGGTCCACGACTATCCGCATTCGGTCGCGAAGTGGCACTTCCATCCCGAGTACGAGATTCACCTGATCCAGGCGTCGCGCGGCAAGGTGTTCGTCGGCGACCACATCGGCGATTTCGGTCCGGGCAACCTGATCGTCACCGGGCCGAATCTGCCGCACAACTGGGTCAGCGAGCTCGCTGGCGGCGAACGCGTGCCGTCGCGCGACGTCGTGCTGCAGTTCTCGCGCGATGCGATCGAGAAGATGGTCGGCGCGTTCAGCGAATTGCAGCCGGTGATCGACCTGATCGACGACGCGGCGCGCGGCGTGCAGTTTCCCGACCGCGTGGGCATCGAGGTCGCGCCGCTGATGCTCGAACTCGCGAACGCGCACGGCTGCCGGCGCGTCGAGATCCTGATGTCGCTGTTCGACCGGCTGTCGTCGTGCCGCGAACGGCGCGTGCTCGCGGGGCCCGGCTACCGCAGCGACGCGCAGCACTACATGTCGTCGACCATCAACCAGGTGCTGTCGTACCTGCAGCAGAACCTGCCCGGCATGCTGCGCGAAGCCGACGTCGCCGCGTTCGCCGGCATGAGCGTCAGCACCTTCACGCGGTTTTTCCGGCGTCACACCGGCTCGTCGTTCGTGCGCTACCTGAACCGGCTGCGCATCAACGAGGCCTGCGAGCTGCTGATGTTTTCCGACCTGACGGTGACCGACATCTGCTACCGGGTTGGCTTCAACAACCTGTCGAACTTCAACCGTCAGTTTCTCGCGATGAAGCAGGTGCCGCCGTCGAAGTTCCGCGCGCTGCACCGGCTCAACGAACCGCACGGCCGCGACGACGCGCCGCCCCCGCGACGCGCGCCGCCGCGCGCCCCAGAAAGGACGCTTCATACGTGACATATCTCGGCATCGATCTCGGCACGTCCGAGGTCAAGGTTCTCCTCACCGATTCCCGATCGGTCCCGCTCGCGACCGGCTCGGCCACGCTGTCGATCAGCCGGCCGCATCCGCACTGGTCCGAACAAAGCCCGCAGGCGTGGTGGCACGCGATGCTCGACGCGATCGCGTCGGTGCGCGCCGCGCACCCGGCCGGCTTCGCCGCGCTGCGCGGCATCGCGTTGTCCGGCCAGATGCACGGCGCGACGCTGATCGATCGCGCGGACCAGGTGCTGCGCCCCGCGATCCTGTGGAACGACACGCGCGCCGGCACCGAATGTATCCAGCTCGAGGCGCTGGTGCCGGAATCGCGCGCGATCACCGGCAACATGGCGATGCCCGGCTTCACCGCGCCGAAGCTGCTGTGGCTCGCGAAATACGAGCCGGCCGTGTTTCGCGCGGTGCACAAGGTGCTGCTGCCGAAGGACTACCTGATCTGGCGCCTGTCCGGCGAATTCGTGTCCGACCTGTCCGACGCGTCGGGCACGCTGTGGCTCGACTGTGCGCGCCGCGACTGGTCCGACCGGATGCTCGCCGCGACCGAGCTGTCGCGCGCGCAGATGCCGCGCCTCGTCGAAGGCAACGCGGCCGCCGCGCAGTTGCGCGACGCGCTGCGGCGCGAATGGGGCATCGCAGGGCCCGTGACGATCGCCGGCGGCGCCGGCGACAACGCGGCGTCCGCCATCGGCATGGGCGTCACGGGCGCCGGCAGCGGCTTCCTGTCGCTCGGCACGTCGGGCGTGCTGTTCGCCGGCAACGACCGCTTCGCGCCGAACCCGGACGCCGCCGTGCACGCGTTCTGTCACTGCGTCGAAGGGCGCTGGCACCAGATGAGCGTGATCCTGTCGGCGGCCGCGAGCCTCGACTGGCTCGCGCGCGCGCAGGGCACGACCGCCGGCGCGCTGGCCGCGCGCGCCGAACGCGCCGATCCGGCCCGCGCGCCGCTGTTCCTGCCGTATCTCGGCGGCGAGCGCACGCCGCACAACGACGCGCATGCGCGCGGCGTGTTCTTCGGGCTGTCGAACGAACACGACGCCGACGATCTCGCGTATGCGGTGATGGAGGGCGTCGCGTTCGCGATGGCCGACGGCTACGACGCGCTGCGCGCGGCCGGCACGGCGCTCGACGCGGTGTCGTTCATCGGCGGCGGCTCGAAGAGCGCGTTCTGGGCGCGGCTGTGCGCAAATGCGACCGGGCTCGCGATGCAACGCCATGCGGACGGCGCGGTCGGTGCGGCGCTCGGCGCCGCGCGGCTTGCGCGCCTTGCGGCGACGGGCGACACCCTGGCTGAAGTCTGCGTCGCGCCGCCCGTCACGGAGACGGTCGTGCCCGATGCCGCTTCGGTCGATCTGCTGGCGGGGCGGCTCGCGCGCTATCGACGGTTGTATCGCGCGCTGCGGGACGAGTTCGCGGCCGCCGACTGAGCGCCAGCGCGATCGCGCTTGACCCGGCCCTTGGGATCGCCTTTATGCTGACCGCAACGAATCGACGGCAAAGAGGTGACGGATGGGTACGGACACACCCCGTTTGAACGCATCGGCCGCCGACATCGCGGCGCTGCGCAAGCTCGGCCTCACGCTCGCGCAGGTGGCGAGCGTGCTCGACGGCGACGCGCGCGGTCTCGATGCCGCGCTGGCCGCTCACGAAGCGGCGCTCGATCACGGGATTCAGGCGCTCGTGAGCAAGCTCGACGGCGTGCGCGCGATGCGCGCCGGCCTCGCGCGCGGCCGGATGCCGGCCGACGGCGAACTGACGCGGCTGCTCGGCGAAACGGACGCGGGTATCGCGTTCAGCCTGCCGTGGCCGTGGGGCGGCGAACGGTTCGAGTGTCGCGATATCCGCCCGTTGAACTACATCATCGGTTCGCTGGGGAGCGGCAAGACGCGGCTCGCGCTTCAGCTGGCCGACGCACTGCCCGGCGCCGTGTTCGTGGGCCTCGATCGGCTGGACGACGATTGTGCGGCGGCATCCGCTGCATTGCGCGCCGATCCGGCACTGAAGTCGCGCGTCGATCGCACGTCGGCGTTGCTCGCCGGCCGGGGCGCGACACCGTCGGCGGCGCTGACCGCGCTGCTCGTCAGCCTCGAAGCGGAAAGCCCGCGCGTGCGGATCGTCGACATGATCGAGCACGGCCTCGACCGGGCCACGCAGTTGGCATTGATCGCGCATCTGCGCGAATGTGCGGCCGTCGGCATGCGGCCGCTGTTCCTGTTGACGCGCTCGACGGCGATCCTCGATCTGGCAGCGGTCGGCCCCGACGAAACCATCCTGTTGTGCCCGGCCAATCACAGCCCGCCTGCGCGCGTGGCGCCTTACCCGGGCGCGCCGGGGTATGAAGCGGTGGCCACGTGCCTCGCGGCGCCGGAGGTACGGGAGCGGATCGCGCGGCGGCCGGAAGCGCGCGCCATCATGCTTCGCACGGAGCGGGAAATGAACCTGTCGCGACCTGTCCGTCGGAGAACATGATGGCACGCGACAAGCGGGTAGAAATCGACCTCGACGTCGCAGGAACCTGACATGGATTCGCATCCGGATCGACGCGATCGGACAAGTTCGCTGCCTGCCGGGCGTTATCGGGACACGTCGGCAAGTCGTCTTGTCCGGATGGCCAAAATCGCGCGCAGACGGTCATTCACGTGCAACATGAAGGACATCCGAAAGCGTTCGTTTCGGGTATCGTCCACCTCTCCTGCCAGCACGCCACATGACCGCAAATGGAAACAGTACCGGCCCGGCCGATCTCGGCCCCTGCGACGCGATGAGCCGATTTCGCATCACATACGACGGGCCCACGCTCGATTCGTCCGAGATGGACGTGCGCGAACTCGCGCCCGCGCTGCTCGCCTTCGGCGATTTGCTCGACGCGTCGACGCGCGCACTATGCGGCGATCAGGTCCGGCCACAGGTCAACGTGCGCGGCAGCTTCAAGACCGGCAGCTTCGGCATCGACTTCACACTCGCGACCTCGCTGCTCGGCCGCATGCGCGACATGCTGAGCGGCAACGAAGGCACGGCGCTCGCCAATGCGGTCACGATCCTGACCGCGCTCGGCATCGCCGCACCCAGGGCGAGGACGGGGCTTTTCGCCGTCCTCAAATGGCTGCGCGGGCGCGAGATCACGCACGTGCGGATGCAGGATCACACCGCGGTGCTGGACGTCGACGGCGACACACTCGAAATCGACCTGCCCGTGCTCACGCTGCTGCGCGACGTCCGCGTTCGCCGCGCCACCGCGCAAGTGCTTGCGCCGCTCGCGCGCGAAGGCATCGAGATTTTCGCGGCCGGCACCGATACCGAGGTGTACGAGACGGTCGCCCGCAACGAGATCGCATGGTTTCACGCGCCGGAGCCAACCGATGCGCTCCTGCTCGACGAGCATCGCAAGATGGCGTTCTCGATCGTGTCGCTCGCGTTCAAGGACGACAACAAGTGGCGCCTGTACGACGGCACGTCGACGATTCACGCGACGATCACCGATGCCGGCTTCCTGTCGCGCGTGAACAACAGCCAGATCAGTTTCAGCAAGGGGGACGTGCTGTTGTGCAATGTCCGTATGCAGCAGTGGCAAACTTCGGACGGCGCAAAAACCGAGTACGAGGTCACGAATGTCCTCGAACATCGCCCGGCCGGCCTGCAGATTCCGTTGTCGGGCCTGTGATCCGCACCAAAGCCTCGCGCCCGACACAGCCGCTCACCACTCATGAAACCCGCGATCCATCTGCGTGCTGCGTCTCAGGAAGATCTCCCATTCCTGCTGACGCTCCGTCAGCTCACGATGACCGAGCACCTGCAGCGCGTCGGCGCGCCGACCGACGATGAAGCGCACGACCGGCGCATCCGCGCGAACTTCGACGACGCGATGATCGTCTGCGAAGGCGCCGACGCCATCGGCCTGCTGAAGGTGACGCGCGCCGCCGGCGAATGGCACGTCCATCAGATCCAGATCCTCCCCGCGCGCCAGGGGCAGGGAATCGGCGAAGCCGTGCTGCACGCACTGCTGACCGACGCGGCGCGCGAGCACGTGCCGGTATCGCTCAGCGTGCTGCACGGCAACCCCGCGCGGCGGCTCTACGAGCGACTCGGCTTTCGCGTCGTGTCGGACACCGACACGAGCGCGAACCTGATCTGGCACGCGTGACGCCCGGCGATTGGACGCCGTCGCGTTACTGCGTGATCTTCGCGTCCTTCAGCAGATTGCCGATCATCTGCGCACTCGCCTTCTCGGCCGCGATCGCCTGCAACTGCTGCTGAAGCGTCGGCTTCACGGTTTCGAAAGCCGGCACCTGCGTCGGCCGCTTCGCATCCAGCTTCACGATCGCCCGCACGCCATCGACCGGAATCGAATCCTTCGTCACCGCGCCGACCGTCAGTTTCTCGAGTGCCTGCGCGACGGGCAGCGGCAACCCGGCCGTCTTGCCTTCCGCCGCCGGCGTGTTGAAGCTCACCCACGGCAGCTCGCCGCCGGTATCGCGGCTCGGCGCCACGCTGTACTGGCGCGCGAGCCCGTCGAACGACTTGCCCGCTTTCAGCTCGCTCAGCACGGTCGCCGCCGCGACCGGATCCTTGACGACGATCACGCGCGGTTTGTATTCGTTCTTGCCGAGCGCGGCGACGAGTTCGTCGTAGCGCTCCTTGACCTGCTCGTCGGTCACCGGCTCCGGCTTCACGTTGTCGCGCAGATACAGTTGCACCTCGGCCGTCACCTTCGCCTGCTGCATCGCCGCCTTGACCTCGGGCTTGTCCGCGTAGTTCGCCTTCTCGGCCGCCTGCTGAACCAGCACGCGCGTGATCAACTGATTCTTGATCGCCTGGCGGATCTGCGGCGAATCGGGCTGCCCGGACGCGCGCAGCAGCGTATCGACGTCGGTCTGCGTGATCGGCGTGCCGTTGACGGTCGCGACGGTCGCGGCCGTCTGTGCGTGGACAGGGCCGCTCAGCGCGCCGGCCAGCGCGACGATCGTCAACAGGCGGTTCGGTGTCGTTTTCATTTTCATCGGGTTGTCACTTCGAGCATGAGAAACGCGGCAGGAGGCAGCCGCGCCCGTTCATCGGGCACGCCCGCGCAGCATCCGCGGGGGTCGCTGTCATTGTGCACGGAACCGCGTTCGTGCGTCGGGAGGTTGGGGATCCAGATCCTCCCGTCGCGGCAAGGAGGCCGCATCGGCGAAGCCGTGCTGCGCGAACTGCCGGCCGAAGCCGCACGCGAGCACGTACCCGTATCGCTCGGCGTGCTGCACGGCAATCCCGCACGGCGGCTCTACGAACGGCTCGGGTTCCGGCTTGCGGCGGAAACGGAACGCAGTGCGACGCTGATATGGAGCGCGTGACGTCGCGCGGCCCCGTCGGCTGTCGGCGATACCTGCGGTTGCCATGCGCGCCCAAAAAAACACGGGCCCTCCCGCCGGAAGGGCCCGCTTCCACATCGCCCGCTCGAACGATCAGTCGTCGTCGCGGCTCGCGACCTTCTGCGTCACGCCGCGCAGCTTCGGATACGGCCGCGCGCCCATCATCCCCTTCCACAACACGCGGTTGAACTGATCCGCCGGTACCTCGTCGGCATCGTCGAAGTCGAACTTCGCCGTCACCTTCGCCCAGTAGGCGGCATCATGCGTCGGCGTGACGTCCGGGCCGGCCGCGTATCGCAGCGGGTTCTCGCCCGCCTCTTCGGCCACGCGCAGCCCGGTGCCCTTCAGCGCCGTCGACGCGACGGCCGTATAGCTCCACGATGCCGGGCCATGCACGTCGAACACGTCGGTCATCGGCCGCTGGTACGCGGTATTCAGGTTCATGTGCTGCGTGCCGAGCACGTCCTCGATGGTCCGCAGCGCATTGACCTGGCTGTAGCGCGTACGGATCACCGCGCCCTGCTTCACATACGGCCCGACGATGTACGCGGGCCCGCGGTGCGAATCCACGTGATCGGGACCATCCTGCACGTCGTCCTCGGTCACGACGATCAGCGTGTCGTTCGCATACGGGCTCTTCGCCACGGCCTCGACGAGCCGGCCGACGGCCAGGTCGTTGTCCGCCTGCTGCGTTTCCGGCGTATTCACGCCGGCGAACGCCGTGCCGAACGCCCCCATGTGATCGTGCGACAGGCGCACCAGCGACAGCGTCGGCAGGTTGCCGCTCGCGACGTACTGGTCGAACTCGCGTTTCCACTCGTTGAGACGCCACTGATCCGGATACGTCTGGTCGAAGCCGCGGAAATACACGTCGGTCATCGGCGCGAGCCGCGGGTCGAGCGCGGCGGCCTGCACGATGCCGGCCGCGTGCGGATCGACGATCGGGTTCGCGGCCGTGCCGATGCTGCCGATGTTGTTCACCAGGAAGCCGTAGTTGCGGACGGTGCCGCCGCCGGCCAGCACCGCGTCGAAGATATAGCCGCGCTGGCGGCCGAACGGCGCATCGGACGACGCATGGTTGCCGGTGCCGGGCAGCAGGTTCGCCGCGCCGCCCGGCAGGGCCGCCGCCGCGTTGCTGTAGTTCGTCGTGCCGGCCGGGCCGGCCGCCGCGTCGCGCTGCTGAACCGTGTCCCAGTTGACCGGCACGCTGCGGTTGGTGCCTTCGCTCTCGTACGACAGGCCGCGATTGACCGCTGCGTAATTGATCTGCTGGGTGATCGTCTCCGTGTTGGTGACGCGCCCCTGCAGCGCCCACGACCAGCCGTCCATGCTGCCGTCGCCCGGGTTCATGAAATTGTCGAGCGTCACGAACTGGCTCGCGAGACGATGGAAGTTCGGCGTGATGTTGCGGCCGAACTGGGCCAGCCGCGGATCGCCGTCGGCGCCGTTGCCGATGTCGCCGAGCACCTGGTCGAACGTGCGGTTTTCCTTGACGACGTAGATCACGTGCCTGATGTGACGGCGCAAAAAGCCCATCACTTCGTTGTCGCGGTCGTTGTCTTCCGGACGATAGAAGTTGTTGCGCGCGGCCTGCTGCGTGAGCATCGGCAGTTCACGGGCCGCCGGCACCGGCGCGCTCACGAGCGACGCCCGCTCAAGCTGGAACTGGTATTCGTTCGATGCATGCGACGCGGCTGCCTGCGCCGGCGTTGCGCCGAACAGGTGGTCCGGGTTCGGGCCGGTCGTACTCTTGCCGTTCACGACGTACATCCACGTGCCGTCGGCACTGAACGTCACGTCGTGCGGCTCGAACGCGGTCGGGATCAGACCCGTGACGCGATACGCGCGCTCGCCGACGAGCGGAATGACGGCGATTTCGTTCGCGCCGGCGTTGGTCGCATACAGCGTGCGGCCGTCGCGCGACAGCGTCACCGCGTACGTTGCCGCGCCCGTATGTGCCTGGCCGTGCGCGAGCACGCCGGCCGGCGCGCGTGCATCGATCCGGTTCACGACCGCGTTGCTGTTGGTGTCGATCACCGCGACCTGGTCGGCGTTGTCCTGCGCGACGAACAGCATCGACTGCGACGCGTCGAGCGTCATGCCGAGCGCGTTGCCGTCCAGCTTGATACGTTTCACGAGGCGGCCATGCGACGGCGACGATACGTCGACCGCGACGATTTCACGATCGCGATCCGACGATACGTACGCGACGCCGTTGCCCTTCATGACGACCGCGAACGGGAACGTGCCGCCGGCATCGCCGCTGCGGCCTTCGTTGCCGGAGAAGAACGGGCGCAAGTCGTGCTCGTAGCGCACGCTGCCCGTCGCGGTATCGATCACGCTGATCGAATCGTTGTAGTTGTTCGCGACGACGAGCGTCTTGCCGTCGGCCGACAGCGCGAGACCGGCTGCGTTCGGCTGCACGCGGATGCCGACGCCCTTGCCGCCGTGACCGAGCGCGATCGTGGTGGACAGCGCCCACGCGCCGCCGTGCTGCGCATACACGTAGACCGCATCGTCGCTGCCGCCGGTCGCATAGAGCGTGCCGCCGTCGTGCGAAAACACCAGGCCGACGAACGCGTTGGTCTGCTGGAGCACTTGCTTGAGCACCGGACGCGTCTTGTTCGCGCCCGCGACGTCATACAGGAAGATGAATTGCGTCGACGCGGCGGTATCGACCGAACCGTCCGGCTTGTACAGCGAGTTCTGGCCGGCCGTGATGATCGCCAGCGTCTTGCCGTCCGGGCTCAGTTGCGAGCGCACGGCCTCGCCCGCGACGAAATGCGGATAGGCCGGCAACCCGGGATTCAGGAACTGCTGGACCGCGCCGCGCACGGCCAGCGGCGTGACGAACTGGCCGCTCGGCACGCGGGCGGCATCGGCGGCATTGAACCCCTCCGCGTATGCCTGCGATGCGAGCAGCACGGCCGACATGATGGCGCCGAGCCGGAGCACGCGCTTGATCGGGACATTTCTCATAGGAATCCTCTGTACGAGTGGGGCGAGTATCGTCTGACGTATCCGGCATGATCCTGGCGTCGTCTGCCCGTATCGCACAGCGGCGGGAGCCCGTGCCAATCGATCGAAATACGTTGCGTCGGCGAGCGCCGACGTGCCGGCATTACATCGCCGCCCAATGTCAAGCACGTGACCGGTTCCATTGCGGACCGGACAATTACACATCGTTACAGCGAAGGCGTTTCGATGACAGCCTTCGCACTGTCATCGCCGGGATCGACGCATCCCCGTCACGGCGTCCACCGATACACGGTGATGCTGTTCCCCTTCACGTTGTTCTTCGTCACCACGTATTCGCCATTCGTGCGCCGATACGCGCGCACGCTGTACATCGCATCGATCGCGCTGCTGGTGTCAACTGTCGCCGGGCTCGCGTTGACGAGCGTCGTGTCGAGATTTCCGGTGTCGAGGTTGAACGCATCGATGTTCGGCCACAGCGGCCCGCTGCTGCTGAACCAGTAGCCGACGAACAGGTGGTTGCCGGCCGCGTCGATCGATTTCGCGCCGCTGTGCGGCAGCGTGATCACCGGGTTCGGCTTCGTCGTGTTGCCCGCGAGCCAGCCGTGATACACCTCGATGCGCGTGCCGATCGACGTCCAGTCGTTGCTGCCGACAGCGCCCTGCGCGAGCACCATCGTGTCGCTGTCCGCGAGATAGACGATCCGCGTGAGCGGCTGGATGCTCGCCGGAATCGGCGTCGGCACGCCCGGCCCCCACGACGGCTTGCCGCTCGCATCGAAACCGGTCAGCGGATAGTGATAAATGGCGCCGGTCTTGTCGAGGCCGGCCCATACGCCGCCCCGGCTGTCGAGGCTGAAGCCGGCCGACACGCGCCGCGTCGTGTTGAACGCGGCGCCCGGGATCGATGCATCCGGAATCGCGATGTAGCCGTTCGCCGCGTTGAAGTGATAGAAGTAGAAGACCGGCGGATTCTGGCCGGCCGCAACGAGGATCCGGTTCGCGCCGACCGACGTGAGCAATCCGAAATGCTCGTCGCGCTGCGTGTCGCTCATGTTGATGCGCGGGTCCGACGGATACGTGAACGGATCGACGGCGTTCGCGACGAACTTGCCGCCCGCGCTGCCGCTGTAGACGTGCGTGCCGCCGTAGAACAGCGCGCCGTCCGTGACCGGGTCCGGCGCGGCGATGCCTTCGAAGTTCAGCGACTGCAGCGTCCAGCGCAGGTTGCCGCTGCTGCCGTACGCATGAATGTCGGTCGCGCCGTTGCGGCCGAGATCCCAGCTACCGCCCCACGGGTTGTTGAGCACATACAGGTTGCCGCCGGTATCCTTGCCGATCCCGACGATGCGCGTGAAGCGTTGCGGGCCGACCTGTCCCTTGATGCCCGTCGTCGTGTCGAGATAGCCGCCGCGTACGCCGAACGTGCCGGCCAGCGCGGGCCGGCCCGACACGGTATAGCGCTTGATGTTCATGTCGGGGCCTTCGTCGCCGACCATCAGCTGCGCCGCCGCCGCATCGTAGAAGAGCGCCGACGGCCGCGACCCGGCAGCCAGCCGGATCGTATTCAGCAGCGCGCCGGACGGGCTGAAGCCGACGATCGAGCCCGCACTCTTCTGCGCGACCCACACGTTGCCTGCGCCGTCCACCGCGAGCGCGCCCGGCGCCGACACGCCGATGTCCCGCTGCCACACGCCATCGGTGGTGAACACGCGCACGCGATTGCCGTAGAAGTCGCTCGCATAGAGTAAAGAGCCGGCCGTCGCGAGCCCGGTGACGACGTCGATGCGCGGCTGGTTGGTCGCCGCCGTGACCTGGATGAGCTTGTCGCGGTAACGGGTCGCGCGGTTGTAGCGCCCGACCGCGCCGCTGCCGTATCCGCTGCCGGGCTGCAGCGCGACGAACAGCGACGTCGCGTTGCCCGTGATCGCGCTGCCCTGGAACTCGGAATGCGTTCCGATCGAGCCGACGCTCTTGCCGTTCTGGTAGATCGCGACGCCGCCCTCATATTCGTCCCACATCGACGCGGTGTAGATCACCCCTTCGGGCGCGACCCACATCGAACGCGCGACGTTACCGACGTGGGCGGCGAGCGTGCCGTAGGTATTGGCGATCCAGTCGGTGGTATTGCCCGCGTATCCGGCCGGCGCGATCGTAGCAATCGCGGCGGCGAGCAGCACGGCCTGAATCGGTTTTCGGGCGACCATGGCGGATGCTCTCCTGAATGGTGGTGTCATTCACATGAAGGGGCGGCCGGATGGTTTGAAAATCGGTCACGCGTAAATACTTCCGCTGAATCATCCGGCCCGGTCGGTATTACATCGGGCGCGCATTCGATACTCGGCCACGCCGAGCATAACTTCATATAAATCGAAAAAAATTGCGGACCGCCCGCGCAGACGGGTGTCTCCGACGCAGTGAACGTTCACTTACGGCCCGATTCGATATCGGGAAAATCAGGCTTTTTGCCTTCGGGAATAACGCCGCTGATTCGGGTGCGACGTATCGATATGGCGAAGGCGGAGATAGCGGAGAGTTGATTCGGCGAATCGGGTAAATCGCCGGATGCGGTCAAGGGAATGACCAGCGGAGCGTATCGCGCGCCGGCCGGAACTCATGTCGAATCCCGGCCGGCTTACATCGTCTACCAGGACGGGGACATCATGCGGACGTCGCCGTCTCCCGCGCTTCCACCTGCTTGATCCCGGCGTCGCCATCCGAATCCGCGTCGTCGCGCGGGTCGCCGAGCTGCCCTTCCCACTTCGCGACCACGGCCGCCGCGATCGAGTTGCCGACGGCGTTGGTGGCAGAGCGCCCCATGTCGAGGAACATGTCGACGCCCATGATCAGCAGCAACCCGGCTTCGGGCAGGTTGAACTGGTTGAGCGTCGCCGCGATCACGACCAGCGACGCGCGCGGCACGCCCGCCATCCCCTTCGACGTCACCATCAGCATCAGCAGCATCGTGATCTGCGTGCCGAGCGGCAAATGGATGCCGTACACCTGCGCGATGAACAGTACCGCGAACGTGCAGTACATCATCGAGCCGTCGAGGTTGAACGAATAGCCGATCGGCAGCACGAAGCTCGAGATCTTGCGGTTCACGCCGAAGCGATCGAGCGCATCCAGCAGCTTCGGATACGCGGCCTCGGAGCTGGCCGTCGCGAACGACAGCAGGAACGGCTCGCGAATCAGCCGGATCAGCGTGAACGTGCGCTTACCGAGGAACGTCACGCCGGCCAGCGTCAGCACGGTCCACAGCAGCGCGAGCGCCAAATAGAAGCTCGCCATGAACTTCGCGAACGTGAGCAGGATGCCGAGCCCTTCGGTCGTGATCGTCGACGCCAGCGCCGCGAACACCGCGACCGGCGCGAACCCCATCACGGCGCCCGTCACCTTCAGCATGACCTGCGCGAGATCGTCGATCACGGCGGTCAGGCGCTTGCCCGCTTCGCCGAGCGCCGACAGCGCGGTGCCGAAGAAGATCGAGAACACGACGATCTGCAGGATTTCGTTGTTCGCCATCGCCTCGGCGATCGACTTCGGTACCAGATGGACGACGAAGTCCTTCAGCGTGAACGCGCCGGTCTTCAGGTTGAGCGCCGCATCGGCGGCCGGCAGCGGCAGGCTCAGGTGGCTGCCCGGCTGCAGGAGCGTCGCGGTCAGCAGGCCGAGCAGCAGCGACGTGAACGACGCGATGAAGAACCAGCCGAACGCCTTGACGCCCACGCGGCCCACCGCGCCGCCGTCGCCCATCTGCGCGATGCCGACGGTCAGCGTCGCGAATACCAGCGGCGCGATGATCATCTTGATCAGGCGCAGGAACACGTCGGACAGCAACGACACGTAACCGGCGATCTCCTTCGCCATCTTCGGGTCGGGAAACGCGCTATGGCAGGCGTAACCCACGGCGATACCAAGAATCATCGCGACAACGATGTACTTGGTAATGTTGTGCTTCTTTTTCATTAGTGATCCAAATTACAAAGCATGTGTTGCCAACGGCTGGCCAATCATTCGCGTCCGGCTGCGAATCGAAACCCGTGTCGCCAAGCGGGCGACCTGTCCGCTTCGGGCGGTCGCCTGGACGGACAGGGGGGGCATTCTAACGCAAATGGTGCACCGGCTTACAACTCTGAAAGCGGCATCGGTTGATTTGCGTCCTGGTGTCGCCGCGAAGGGGCTGCGTCGCGGTCCGGCCTGTTCCCCGCGCGGCCGGATGCCGGGGAATTTCAGGTGAACAGGCAGGAAGCGGCTTGCCGGGAACGACGCGGCAGGCCAGCGAACGGCCCCGCCGTACCGGTCACGATCGCGGGAGATCGTCATGCACGAGACGACACGATCCAGCGATCGCGACACATTCGCACAAAGATGCGCAGACCTCGACACTACGGCACGTAACCGGTCTGTAATATTTGGAAATGATTCGCGTTGACGCCACGTCTTGACGGCAACTCGCAATCTCGAGCCGGAAACGCGGCACCGCGTTCACGTCATTGCTTCCCTTCCATCAGGTCGATTCCTTCATTTCATCAGTAATCCTTTTAAATGAAGGACGGAGAAAAAGCGGCATCGTGATGAACATTCTATACACCAACTTCCACGGCGATTATGGCGGCGGCCAGGACACCTACGTTCGCGATCTGGCCGTCGCGATGAGCCACCATCATCGAGTGACCGTGGCGTCGCCGCAAGGGAGCCGCCTGTCGCGACTGCTGCAGGACAGCCCCGGCGTGGGCATCTTCGACATGGAGTTCAAGCCGCGCTGGAACCGGCTGTGCCGGGAGATCCTGCGGCTGCGTCGGCGGATCGCCGCGGAGCGCTTCGACGTGATCCACGTGAACGGGTCCGCCGATCACCGGCAGGTGATGCTGGCGCTGCTCGGGTGCCGGCATCGGCCCGCGGTCGTGCTGACCAAGCACAACACCTATCGCGCCGACAGCTTCGGCAACCAGTTGCGCGCCCGGCTGGCCACCGACCATACGATCGCGGTCAGCGACTACGTCGCGAGCATGCTCGCGCTGCGCTCGCCGTACGGAAACGTCACGGTGGTCAAGCACGGTGTGCGCCGGCCGGCTGCCGAACGACTTGCGTGCGACGAGATCCGCCGCCGCAAGATCGCGCTGTTCGGAGTGGCCGGCGCGGACGCGATCGTGCTCGGCAGCAGCGCCGGCACCGCGCCGGAAAAAGGCTGGATGGACCTGATCGCGGCGCTCGGCCGCCTGCCCGAAGCCGAGCGCGAGCGGTTTCGCGTGCTGCTGGTCGGCGCGCAGCCGTCCGGCGAGCAGTGCGAGCAGCTCGTGCGGCACGGCATGGCATCGCGCACCGCGTTCACCGGACGGCTCGACGATGTGTGGGCACCGTTCTCGATCATCGACGTGTCGTTCGTGCTGTCGTACCACGAGAGCCTGTCGTATGCGTGCCGCGAAGCGATGTCGCTCGGCTGTCCCGCGATCGTCACACGGGTAGGCGGGCTGCCCGAGAACGTCGAACCGGGCGTGGACGGCTGGGTCGTCCCGCCGCGCGAGCCCGCGGCGATCGAAGCGATCCTGCGCGCGATCGCGCAGGAACCCGGCTGCGTCCGTGCGATGGGACGCAGCGCGCGATTGAAAGGCAAGCGCGAATTCTCGTTCGACACGTTCGTCGACGCGACCTTGTCCGTCTATCAGAAATCGGTTCGACACAACCCTTCCCGCTGGGTGACCGCCTTGAGACCCACTAAATGGCAATGAACATCTGGAAGAAATACTGGGACCTGCGCACGCAGGAATGTCCGTGCGACGTGCACTTCGTCGAATGGCTGGAATCCGTGCGCCTCAAGGGCATTCGCATCTATCACTTCGGCACCGGCGGCCACCACCATGTCGGCGTCGAATGCGCGCGGCCGCACCTGAACAACACCGTCTTCGGCGTGACGGCGTCGCCGAAGGAATACAAGTCGTATGTCGATCTCATCACGTGCCAGCCCGAGGTGAGCAAGACCTACCTCGCGTATTTCGGCGACATCTATACGAGTAATTCGGGCCTGCTGCCGACGTTCGACGCCGTCACGCTGTTTCATCTATGCGGGTTCCGCGACGAAGCGAACAGCCGCTACGGCGCGAAGACCGATGAAGCGGTGCTCGACCTGTTCGCGCGCCATACCGCGCCCAACGGTCACCTGCTGTTCTACAAGGAATCGTCGGCCTACCGAAAGGCCGAGCCGATCATCGCGCGGTGGGCCGCGCATGCCGATTTCGCCGAAGTCGGCGACTTCAAGACCCTGCGGATTTTCCGCAAGGCCGCGTAATCCCGCTTTTCTGCTTTCCTGCGATCCGCCGATGCTTGCGCGCACCCCACGCTATCCGATCCTGATGTATCACCAGATCCGCCCGCTGCCGCCGCCGACCGACCGGCTGCGCGGCCTGAGCGTCGCGCCCGACGCATTCCGCCGCCAGATGACGCTGTTCAAGCGGCTCGGCTACCGCGGCCTGAGCGTGCGCGAACTGCAGCCGTACCTGCGCGGGGAGCGGCGGGGCAAGGTCTTCGGCATTTCGTTCGATGACGGCTTTCTCAACGTGCTGACGCATGCGATGCCCGTACTGGACTCGCTCGGGTTCACAGCGACCTGCTACTTCGTCGCCGGCCGGTTCGGCGGCGCGAACGACTGGGACGCGGGCGCCCCGACCGCGCGCTCGCCGCTGATGACGTGCGAGGACATGCTCGCGTGGCGCGATCACGGCCATGAAATCGGCTCGCATACGCTCGATCATGTCGCGCTGTCGTATGTGCCGGCGCCCGTATCGGACTTTCAGTTAACCGAATCGAAGCGGCAACTCGAAATGCTGAGTGGCCAGCATGTCGAATCGTTCTGCTATCCATACGGTGACCTCGACGCACGCGTGCGCGACCAGGTCGTCGATGCCGGTTACGGCAATGCGACGACGACCCGGCGCGGATGTGCCGGTGCGGCCGACGATCCGTTTCTGTTGCCGCGAATTCCGGTGGCGGGCGGGGTCGGGGCCGTGAGGCTGTGGGTCAAGTGTGTGAAGGGGTGGGTTGGAGGGCGCGGGTAGCATGAGCCGGAGCGCGACTCATCCGTCAATGTCCCGATACCCGTCCATGCCAAGCGTGCGCAAGGACGGGCATCGCCGTCACGCCAAGCCGGAGAGCCGGCGAGCCGGAACGCGCCGACGGGATGGCGAATCGTCCCGCCGATCGCGTGTTCGCCGGACGCATCGGACCGGCTGTCCGTTACCGGTCGTACTCGAAGGACTCGGTGAAGAACGTATCGCTCGAATCCGACCAGTTCAGGCTCACGAACGAGAAATCCGTGCTGCCCGCCCAGCCGGCCACCGACGGGAACGCGACGCCCTGATCGCCCGGCACGTTGAGCGTCACCGCCGCCCCCGGCTGGACCGGCGACGCCGATGCAACACCGTTGACGAACGTCGCCACGGTCTGCCCGGCCGCGGTTGCGCGAATCTGCACGTTGCCGCGCTTGACGAACGGCAACGCCGCTTTCGACGTCCAGCCCAGCGGGAAGGTCGCGCCGCCCGCGAACGTGCCGGCGGATCCCGGCGTCAGCTTGTCGCGCGTGGACTGCGCGAGATCGTGCCACGCGTACTGACGCAGCGCGTCGGGTGACGGCGACGGCATACGCACCCGCACCGTGTAGTGCCTGGCCGGCGTCGACGTGTTGCCGTGCTGGTAGACGTCGATCGTATAGGCGCCGAACGGCTTGATGTCGGCCAGCTCGGCGGCGCTCAGTTGCGGCTTCGCCCACGCGGTATTGTTGCGCGGCGCGTCGCCGGGCCACGTGAACAGGCCCTGGTTGGCCGGGTCCTGCGCGACGCCGGCCAGACGGAAGTTGTTGCGGCACTGCGCACTCTTCGCCAGGGCGGCGAGCTGCGCCGGCGTCTGCCCGCTTGCGATCTGCGCACGGATGTTCAGCGTGTCGCAGGTGCCGCTCGACGGCTGAAGAAACACGCCGTTGCGCAAGCCGGGACCGTTGACGATCGCGAAGTCCACCGCCGTGCCGGCCGCGTCGACGGTACCCACCTGCAGGTTGAGCGAATCGACGAACGCGTTGGTCCCCGTCGACGGATTGGCCGGATTCAGCCAATCCCACTTCTGCGCATTCGCGTTGATCTTGCTCAGTACCGCGCGCTGATTGCCGATCACGCGCCAACCGGTATCGCCATTCGCGAGACTGCTCGCCCGCACCGCGAGCTGGACATGCTGCTGCATGCCGTCGCGAATGCCGTCGCTGCGCGTCCACGCGAGCTTGACCCACATCGTGTCGCTGGCGACGACGCGGATGACTTCCGGCAAGCTGAAGCTGGCGTTGTTCATCGCGTCGTCGGCCGCGATGCCCGGCGCGCCGTCGGCGACCGCACCGAACTCCTGGCCGACCGACATCCCGTTGTTGAGATACGTGGCGGGCACGCCGGCATTCAGCGCGCCGGACGCGACATCGTCGACGAAGATCTGGCCGCATGCCGATACGCTGCCGCCCGTGCGCGCAGCGCCGGTCGAACCGGCGAAACACTGGTTGAGCGCGCGCTGCAATGCCGCCAGATCGCTGGCGCTCGGCAGGTTCGACACCACCGCGCCATTGATCGTCGCGGCGGCCGGCAGGCTGGCCTTGTCGCTCGCCTGCGGCGCGACGCCGGGCGCGAGCTGAAGCTGCACCGGCGTATCGCTGGACGCGCCTGCCACCGAGCTGATCTGCACGCCGCCATCCGGCAGGACGTTGATCTTCACCTGGTCGAGCAACCGGTCGAGCCCCGGCGCACCCGCGGTCAACGGACCGGAAATCAGGTCGACGCCCGTATTGCCGGTAGCGGCCAGCAGGTCGGCCAGCGCCGACGAATAGGCCTGCATCGTGCCGGCAACCGCCTGGGCCGTCACCTTGCTTTGGAGCAAACCGGTGTCGGCCAGCAGCTTCGCCGGATTGTCGCCGATGATCGTGGCGGCGATCGCGTTCGTGATCGGCGTGATGTTGATCGTCTGCGTGCCGGCCGTGGCGCTGAGCGCGATCAGCGTGGCCTGCGAATCGGCGACGTTGCCGAATGCGGACAACGCAAATGGCGCGCTCAGGCCGGTCACCGCGCAATGAAACGCGCCGGTTGACGCATCGGCCGGGCAGTCGACCGTCTTGCCGGTCGCATCGACCAGTTTCACGGTGGCGGCCTGCATCGCAGCGCCGGCGGCCGCGACCCCGCTGACCGTCTGAGCCGCAGGTTCGCCCGGCGGCGGCGACGACGAACTGCCGCCACCCCCGCAAGCCGACAGGACGAGCGCTGCAATACCGGATACGACAGGCGTGAGTTTCATTGCGTTTCCCCCGACATCCTTCTGGTTGATGCGTGTCATATGCACTGCTCATGCACGCTGGACGGCGAGGATTCTCGCAAAGACGATTTTTGCGATCATCATTCAGGTGGATGAAAATCGGGAAATAACACCGCGTGAAATGCAAATAACCTGTGTTAGCCTGAAAAAAATTCGGTATTCGAAGCGATATCGTCAGACAAAATACACATACGAAGATCGCGAAGCGACGGGGGAAGCATGCAACGGGACGAACTCATCGGGGACCTCTATGAGGCCGCGCTGCAGCCGGACGGTTTTCTCGATGTTTTTCATCGGGTATCCGAATCGCTCGGCGCAAATGTATTTCACATGTTCAGCTGGGACGCCGCACGCAATGCCCCGCAATTCTCGATCTATTCGCCGCGCGCGGAGTTCGACGAGATCATCGCCCTCTACGACCAGTATTACGGCGCGCTCGATCCACGCCGCGGCTTCGTCGAGAACGCACCGCTCGGCGAATTCGTTTGCTGTCAGGATCACCTCACCGACTGCGACGTCGAACGCAGCGAGTTCTTCCAGGACTTTCAGATTCCGTCGGGATTTCGCTACCTGATGGGGATTCGCTTCGCGCGCCCCGGCAGCGACAACATTCTGCTCGGGTTACTCCGGGCACACGGCCGAACACCGTATTCGTCGGAAGAACGTGCGGCCCTGACCCGTATGGCCGGGCATCTGCAGCGCTCGATCAACCTGTGGCGAGACGCGCGCGTGCTGCATCGCGACGCCACGCTCGGCGCCGAATTGCTGGAGGAGCTGGGTCTTTCCGTCTTTGCACTGGACAGGCACGCGCGCGTCGTCTTCGTCAACCGCGCGGCCGAGTCGATGCTGCGCGCCACCACCTGCCTCAGGCTCGAGAACGGATACCTGAGCGCGACGAGCGCGCCGCAGAACGATGCACTGAAGGCGGCATTGACGCGCGTCGCGAAGACCCGCAAGAGCGAGAGCCTTGCACTTTCCGGCACGCGGGTGGCGGCGCACGAAATTTTTCTCAGTATTGCGGCACTGTCCGGACAAGCGCTCCATGCGACGTTCGGCGATGCGACGATACTGATCACGGTCAGGCGACGCGGCGCTGCCCCGCTCGTCGTCGCACAACAGTTGCGGCAGTCGTTCGGTTTGTCGAGTGCCGAAGCCGCCGTCGCCGAAGCGCTCATCAACGGCAAGGCGCCTGACGAATGCGCGGCCATCGCCGGCGTGTCGCTGGCGACGGTTCGCACCCAATTGCGGGCGATCTATGAAAAGACCCATTCGCGGAATCAGGCCGAAGCGGTCGGACGGATGCTTTGGGTGCTCCCGCAGCACAAGCGCAAGGATTGATACGGCGGAGTTGGGGGTAGTCGTATCAGGAGCGTGACCCGAGAAATGCAGGCTGCCGGAAAAGTTGTCTTTGGATCCTATGGAAATCAACGGATCGGACATCTTTTCCAAGACGGCCGCATGGTATTCGTCTCAGATTCCGCTACCCACGACAGCGTCAGCGCCGCCACCGCCGGGCATCGGCGGTCTTTCCTGAATCGCCCGTCCGGAAGGTCTGCATGCGTGCCGCCGAAAATAGATCGCGACAGCATCATGAAATGCGCCCAAACTGCCTGACACGACGGCCGCGTCTGCGGCCGGTGAAATTGGGGAAACATTATGGCAAAGGGCCAAGCGCGCAGTAACCGAGAGGCGAAAAAGCCTAAGCAACCGAAGAAATTGCCGTCTCCCGCAGCAGGTACGTCATGGACGGCCGTTCCGAAGACCACCTCATCCGGCGAACCAGCAAAGAAGAAATAGCGGGCAACCGATCACGCAGACCAAGGTCTGCGTCTCTCTTACCTCCTCCACCCCTGCCTGTCGCAGCGCCATACGGATCGGCGACGGCAACACCCCACGCGCTCACCCGCTCCGGAATGAATTGCGCAGGTCGCGGATGACCTGCATGCAATTGCTGTTATCCCGGCATGAGCCTCCACCCGTCGCGAAGTCCTCGCGCGGTTTCCTCGTCCGCGGTTTGTGCCGCTGCACCGGAATATCCGTCACACCGGCGGCCCATGGTGATGGCCGCGGGCACTCGACCGGGTCTCGTGTCGCTTCGGCTGCCATCGGTGGTCTCAGCGGCCGCATGCGCATTGACCCGCGGTAGCACACGACCGTTTCTTCGTTCCGTCCGTTTGCATCTGTTTGCGTGTGTTCAACCGCACAGAACGAGCGCCACCTCAGTCCGCACACGCCGCGCCTCGTCCGGCTGTCCCGAAGGAAGAACCGATCATGTCTCAACTCGACAAGCCGTGCATCGCTGCGACGATAGCGCGCGGTACGCCCCGCAGAAATATCGCGCGTGCGAAGTATTTGCCCCGTCCATCGACATCATCGACACCGCAGGACGGACGCTCATGAAAACACTCCTCCACTTCGCCGCGCGATTGCGTCCGCGCTCGCCGCCATGGACCGACACCGCGCCGGTGCGGGACGAACTGTTCGGAATTGAACGCCTCGAACAGCACGCGCAAAGCCTCGCCGCCGCGCAGCCGGTGACGGATCAACCGCCTGTCGTGCTGTCGCTGCACACGCGGCTCGACGACAACGCCGCCGTCCTGCTCGCCGCCTACCGCGCAAGCGCCAGAGAACTGGAGCGCGGCCATAGCGTGGTGCCCGCTGCCGAATGGCTGCTCGACAACTATCACCTGGTCGAAGAACAGATCCGCGAGATCCGCGACGATCTGCCTCCCGGTTATTACCGGCTGCTGCCGAAACTCTCGAGCGGTCCGTTCGCCGGCTACCCGCGCGTGTTTGGTCTTGCATGGGCGTTCGTCGCGCACACCGACAGCCACTTCAACCCGCAGATCCTGCGGCGTTTCATCGACGCATATCAGCGGGTTCAACCGCTGACGATCGGTGAGCTATGGGCGGTCGCGATCACGCTGCGTATCGTGCTGATCGAGAACCTGAGACGCCTCGCCGACCAGATCACCGCCGGCCGGATCGCACGCGCCGATGCCGACGCACTGACCGAACGTCTGCTCGAATCGGGTAGCGCGCGCTCCGCGCTCGAAGCGGATATTTCGACGCGCTCGTCGGGCTTGCTGTCGGAACTGTTCGCGGCTCAACTCGCGAAGCGGCTGCGCGACCAGGACCCCCGCACGACGCCGGCGCTCGGCTGGCTGGAGGAGCGGCTCAGGCAGCAGGGCTCGTCGGTGGAGGAAGTGGTGCTCCATGCGCAGCAGAGACAAGGCGCGTCCAATGTCACCGTGCGCAACGTGATCACCAGCATGCGGATGATTTCCGACATCAGCTGGACCGATCTGTTCGAAAGCGTGAGCCTCGTCGACGAACGGCTACGCGCGGGCAGCGCCTTCTCGGCGATGGATTTTCCGACCCGTAATCTGTATCGCAGCGCAATCGAGCAACTGGCGCGCGGCTCGGCCTTTACCGAACTCGAAATCACCGACCTCGCGCTGCATCTGGCGCATACGACGGCCGGGCCCGCCACCGATTCCGCCCATGAAGAACGCACCGCGGACCCAGGCTACCACCTGATTGCCGAGGGACGGCGCGCGCTGGAAGACGCGATCGGCTTTCGTCCTCCGACAGGCTTGCGGCTCACGCGCTTCAACGTCCGCCTGGGCATCATCGGTTACGTCGGCGAGGTGATGGCGGTCGCTGCCATGCTGCTTGCGCTCGCGTTGTGGGCGGTGTCGGCGCTAGCGCCGCAATGGCACGATCCCTGGGTGTTCGTGCTGTTCGCCGTATGCGGATTCCTGCCCGCCACGGAAATCGCCGTCGCGCTCGTCAACCGGACGGTGACCTGGAGTTTCGGTGCGAACCCGTTGCCGGCACTCGAACTGACCGCCGGCGTGCCGTCGTCGCTGCGTACGCTGATCGCGGTACCCATGCTGCTGACCAGCGAAGCCGATACGCGCGAACTCGTCGAACGTCTCGAGGTTCATCACCTGGCGGGCGCGGGCGGCGATCTGTCGTTTGCGTTGCTGGCCGACGGGCTCGACGCCGATCAGGAGACCCTCGCCGGCGACGCGCAGCTGGTCGCCGTCGCCGCGGCTGCCATCGAAGCGTTGAACCACCGCTATGGACCGGGCCCGGGCGGCGACCGTTTCCTGTTGCTGGTTCGCCGACGCGTATTCAATGCAGGCGAAAACTGCTGGATGGGCTGGGAGCGCAAGCGCGGCAAGCTGCACGAACTCAACCGTTTGCTGCGCGGCGCGACCGACACCACGTTCGTGCCGATCGCCGGATACACGCCGCATGTGCCGCCTGATGTGCGCTACGTCATCACGCTCGATGCGGACACCCGGCTGCCGCGCGACGCCGCATTGCGCCTGATCGGCAAAATGGCGCATCCGCTGAACCGGCCGAGATTCAGCAGCGTCGAGCAACGCGTCGTGGGCGGATACGCGATTCTTCAGCCGCGCGTGACGCCTTCGCTGCCGGTAGGCCAGGAAGGGTCGCTGCATCAGCGCGTGTTCTCCGGCCCCAGCGGAATGGATCCCTATGCTGCTGCTGTCTCCGACGTTTATCAGGATCTGTTCGGCGAAGGCTCGTTTACCGGCAAGGGCATCTACGACATCGATGCATTCGAAGCTGCGTTGCAGGGCCGCGTGCCGGAGAACGCGTTGCTCAGTCACGACCTGTTCGAGGGTGTCTTTGCGCGTGCCGGGCTGGCATCGGATGTCGAGGTGGTCGAAGAAGCGCCGGCTCGCTACGACGTGGTAGCGAAGCGTCAACATCGCTGGACGCGCGGCGACTGGCAGTTGCTGCCGTGGATCGTCGGGCATCGGCGCCGGGACCGTCAGGCGATGCCATTGATCGGCCGTCTCAAGATGCTCGACAATCTGCGCCGCTCACTGATTGCTCCGCTGGTGGTCGCCGGGCTTGCGCTGTGCTGGCTCATGCCGCTGCCTGCGGGGATTGCCGGCGTGGCGTGGATGCTATGCGTGCTCGCGATTCCTGCCTTCCTGCCGACCGTGTTCGCGATCCTGCAGCGTCGCACAGGGGTTCGTCTGCGCAGCCGCCTTCGTACGCTCGGCGGCGACGCGCGGCTCGCCGCGCTGCAAACGCTGCTGTCCGCCGCGTTTCTCGTCGACCACGCGTGGCGCATGGGAGATGCGATCGTGCGGACGCTGATGCGGCTGTTCGTGACGCACCGGCACCTGCTCGAATGGACCACCGCCGCGCAGTCGAAAGGCGCCCCCCGACTTACCCTGAGCGGCTTCTATCGGCAGATGGCGGGTTCGATCGCGCTCACGCTCGCGCTGTCGGCGGGGGCGATCGCCTTTGCGCCGTCGCACTGGCCGCTCGTGCTGCCCATCGCATTGCTGTGGCTCGCCGCACCCGCGTTCGCCTTGTGGTCGAGTCGGTCGCCCGCCACCGCGCAGCGTCTCGCCGCCTCCGAGCAGGACGCGCGGTATCTGCGCCTGATCGCACGGCGCACGTGGCGCTTCTTCGAGACGTTCGTGACCCCGGAGGAACACATGCTTCCGCCGGACAATTATCAGGATGACCCGAAGCCTGTCGTCGCGCACCGCACGTCGCCGACCAACCTCGGCCTGTATCTGCTTTCAGCCGTCGCCGCGCGCGATTTCGGCTGGGCAGGCACGATGCAGACCGTCGAACGGCTCGAAGCCGCATTCGCTTCGATGCAGAAAATGACGCGTTTCAAGGGGCATTTCTATAACTGGTACGGCACGCAGGACTTGCAGGCGCTGGCGCCTGCGTATGTGTCGTCGGTCGATAGCGGCAATCTGGCCGGCCATCTGATCGCACTCGCCAACGCATGCGAAGAATGGCGGCCGCCGCCGCCCGCACCGGTGGCCCGCTCCGGCATGCTCGACAACCTGCATCTGGCGCGAGCGGCACTCGATGCCCTGCGTGTGTCCAACGGCGAGCGCGGCAAGAAACTGCTCGGCATTCTCGAAGAAATGGACACCCAGCTGCGCGGCCCGCAGACGCTCGACGCGCTGTCACCCGTGTTCGCACGTCTCACGAAGAAAGCACTGGATGCTACGCGCGACATCATGCCCGCCGCCGGCGACGACGGTTACTCCGATCTGATGTTCTGGATCGAAGCGCTGACGAAGAACGTGGCCGAGCACGCTCGCGATCAGATGGAATACGCGGCCGACCCGCAATCGCTGCAGACGCGCCTGATCTCGCTCGCCGAAACTTCGCGCGCGATGGCGCTCGGCATGGACTTCTCGTTCCTGCTCGATCCCGAACGCAAGTTGTTGTCGATCGGCTACTCGCATGTCGACAACAGCCTCGACCCGAGCTGCTACGACCTGCTGGCTTCCGAGGCGCGACTTGCAAGCCTGTTCGCGATCGCGAAGGGCGACGTCGCGACGACTCACTGGTTTCGTCTCGGCCGCGCCGCGACGCCGGTCGGCACAGGCTCCGCGCTGATCTCGTGGTCGGGATCGATGTTCGAGTATCTGATGCCATCGCTGGTGATGCGCGCGCCGGTCGGCAGTCTGCTCGAACAGACCAGTACCCTGATCGTGGAACGACAACGCTCGTATGGCCGCGAACTCGGTATTCCGTGGGGCATCTCGGAGTCCGCCTACAACGCGCGCGACATGGAATTCACCTACCAGTATTCGAACTTCGGCGTACCGGGCCTCGGCCTCAAACGCGGCCTCTCCGAAAACCGGGTGATCGCGCCTTATGCGACGGGCCTCGCCGCCATGGTTGCGCCGGAGGCCGCCTGCGAAAACTACGCGCAGCTCGCTGCGCTGGGTGCGCTGGGACGCTACGGCTTTTACGAAGCGCTCGACTTCACCCGTGCCCGTTTGCCTGACGGCGAGCCCTTCGCCATCGTGCGCAACTTCATGGCGCATCACCAGGGCATGACGATCGTGGCTATCGCCAATACCCTGCTCGACGCGCAGATGCGGGCGCGCTTCCATCGCGAGCCGATGATCCAGGCAAGCGAGCTGCTGCTGCAGGAACGCATGCCACGCGACGTGGCCGTCGCGCACCCGCGCGCCGAAGAAGTGAACAAATCGGCGACCGACGCCGGCACCGCGCCGCTCACCGTGCGCCGTGTCGTCGAGCAGACATCCGCCGTACGGGCACCGATCACGCATCTGCTGTCCAACGGACGGTACGCGGTGATGCTGACCGCGACCGGCGCAGGCTACAGCCGATGGCGCGATCTGGCGATCACGCGCTGGCGTGAAGACACGACCCGCGACAACTGGGGCTCGTTCATCTTCCTGCGCGACACGCTGCGTGGGCACGTCTGGTCCGCGGGAGCGCAGCCGCTCACCGGCGAAGTCGAGGCTGGCAGTGTCGTGTTTGGCGAGGATCACGCGGAATTTACCCGGCGCGACGGATCGCTCACCACCACGATGAACGTGCTCGTGTCCGGCGAGGACGACGGCGAAGTCCGTCGCGTATCGCTTGCCAACAGCGGGCGCGGCGCGCGCGGAATCGAGCTGACCTCGTATGCCGAGCTCTCGCTGGCGACCCCGGCCGCCGACAACGCGCATCCGGCTTTTTCCCGCATGTTCGTGCAGACCGAGCACCTCGCGGAATTCGGCGCACTGGTGGCGACGCGACGCCTGCGCTCGCCCGACGACCCGCAGATCTGGGCCGCGCATTTTGCGGTCGTCGACGGCGAAATCGCTGCAGAGCCGCAATACGAAACCGACCGCCTGCGTTTTCTCGGTCGCGGACACAGTGTGGGTAACGCCGCATCGATCGTCGACGGCGAACCGCTTGGCAATACCACCGGCACCGTGCTCGATCCGGTCTTTGCGCTGCGCTACCGTGTGCTGGTACCGCCGGGCAAGGTGGTACGCGTGACCTTCTGGACCGTGGTGGCCGATTCGCGTGCACGGTTGCTCGACCTGATCGACAAGCACCACGATCGCAACGCGTTCGACCGCGCGAAGACACTCGCGTGGACCCAGGCTCAGGTGCAGTTGCGCTACCTTGACATCGAAGCCGAGGAGGCCGCGGACTTCCAGCGGCTCGCCGCGCCTATTTTGTACGCCGATCCGCGCTTCAGGGCACCGTCCGAGGCGATCATGCGCGGAGCCGGCATGCAATCGGGGCTGTGGCCGCAGGCGATCTCGGGTGATCTGCCGATCGTGTTGCTGCGTATCAGCGACGTCGAAGACATCGCCCAGGTCCGGCAGTTGTTGAAGGCCCACGAATACTGGCGAATGAAGCGGCTCGCCGTCGATCTCGTCATCGTCAACGAACGGGCTTCGTCGTATATCCAGGAGTTGCAGACAGCCATCGAGACAGCCGTGCGCAGCAGCCAGACGCGTCCCCGCTTCGGCGAAGAGCTGGCGCAAGGAGCGGTCTATACGCTGCGTGCCGATCTGATAAGCGTGGACACGCGTGCGCTGCTGCAATCGATCGCGCGAGTCGCGCTGATCGCCCGGCGCGGCTCTATCGCGACTCAGTTCGCTCGCATGCCGCAGGCTCAGGACGAAACGCCAGCGCTGCGCCGGCAAAGCCGGCCGATGTTGTCGCCGTGGCCCAACCCGCTCGATGCCCCCGCCGCACCGCTCCCGATGACTGCCGGACTCGAATTCTTCAACGGCCTTGGCGGCTTCGACAAGAACGGCTGCGAATATGTGACCGTGCTGACCGCGGGCGCCGCGACACCGGCACCGTGGATCAACGTGATCGCCAATTCGGGGTTCGGCTTTCAGGTCGCGGCGGAGGGTACCGGCTATACGTGGGCGGAGAACAGCCGCGAGAACCAGCTCACGCCGTGGTCGAACGATCCCGTTGAGGATCCCGCCGGCGAAGCGCTCTACGTCCGCGATGAAATGACCGGCGACATCTGGGGCGCCACTGCACTGCCGATCCGCGACAGCGGGACCTACATTGCGCGTCACGGTCACGGCTACAGCCACTTCGAACACGAGGCGTACGGCGTCGCGCTCGGGTTGCTGCAATACGTGCCGCTCGCCGATCCGCTGAAAATTTCCCGGCTCACGCTGCGCAATACGTCCGGTATCGCCCGGCGCTTATCCGTGACGGCGTGGATGGAATGGGTGCTCGGCACATCGCGCGGTGCGTCGGGGCCGTTCGTCGTAACGGAAATCGATCCGGTCACCGGCGCGATGTTCGCGCACAATCCGTGGAACATGGCATTCGGCACGCGCGTCGCGTTCGCCGACCTCGGTGGCCGGCAAACCGCGTGGACCGCGGATCGTACCGAATTCCTCGGCCGTCACGGCGCTGCCGACGCGCCGCTCGGGCTGACGGGCGACGCACCGCTGTCCGGCGCAACCGGCGCGGGACTCGACCCATGTGCGGCATTGCAGGGCTGTATCGAGCTGGGTGTGGACGAGACCGTCGAAGTGGTCGCGTTCGTCGGTCAATGTGCGTCCGTTGACGAGGCGCGCGCGTTGATCCAGCGCTATCGCAGCACGAATCTCGACGCCGTGCTCGCGGACGTCACGCACCACTGGCAGAACGTGCTCGGTGCCATTCAGGTGAAAACGCCCGACCGCGCGATGGACCTGATGCTGAACGGCTGGCTGCTGTATCAGACGCTCGCGTGTCGTATCGAGGCACGCTCGGCGTTCTATCAGGCAAGCGGCGCATACGGGTTCCGCGATCAGTTGCAGGACGGCACGGCGCTCACGCACGTGCAGCCCGATGAAACGCGGCGGCATCTGCTGCGCGCGGCGTCGCGGCAGTTCGTCGAAGGCGATTTTCAGCACTGGTGGTTGCCGCACTCCGGGCAAGGGGTGCGCACGCGGATTTCCGACGACCGCGTCTGGCTCGCGTTCGCGGCCGCGACGTACATCGGTTGCAGCGGCGACGCTGCGGTGCTGGACGAAATCGTACCGTTCCTCGATGGGCCACTGCTGCGGCCCGGCGAGCACGATGCGTTCTTCCAGCCGATGATCGCGGACGAAGCCGCGTCGCTGTTCGAGCATTGCGCGCGCGGCCTCGATCAATGCATCGAATTGACCGGCGCGCACGGTTTGCCGCTGATCGGCACCGGCGACTGGAACGACGGGATGAATCGGGTCGGTGCGCAAGGCAGCGGAGAAAGCGTCTGGCTTGGCTGGCTGCTGCTGCGCACCGTCGAGCTGTTCGCTCCGCTCGCCGAACCGCGCGACGCACAGCGTGTCGCACGCTGGCGCGCGCATGCAGCGACGGTGCGCATCGCGCTGGAGCGCGACGCATGGGATGGCGAGTGGTATCGCCGTGCGACCTTCGACGACGGCACGTGGCTCGGCTCGCACGCGAACGACGAATGCCGGATCGATTCGATCGCCCAGTCGTGGGCGGTGCTGTCCGGTGCGGCGGACCCGGCGCGTGCCGCGCGGGCGATGGTTTCGCTCGAAAAGCATCTGATCCGCCGCGACGACGGAATAGCGCTGCTGTTCACGCCGCCGTTCGATAGCACGTCGCGCGATCCGGGCTATATCAAGGGCTATCCGCCGGGGTTGCGTGAAAACGGCGGCCAGTACAGCCATGCCGCGATGTGGGCGATTCTGGCATACGTGAAACTCGGCGACGGCAACCGCGCAGCCGAACTGTTTGCGCTGCTCAATCCGGTCAATCACGCGCGTACGCCGGTCGAGGTCGATCGCTACAAGGTCGAGCCCTATGTCGTTGCGGCCGACGTCTATTCGGTGGAACCTCATGTCGGGCACGGCGGCTGGACCTGGTACACGGGGTCGGCGGGATGGATGTACCGCGCCGGTGTGGAGGGCATTCTGGGCATCCGGCGGGAAGGCGATTATCTAGTGGTGAACCCTTGTATTCCGGATGCGTGGCCGGGCTTCACGGCAACAGTGGATATGCATTCGACGCGGTATGAGATCCGCGTCGAATCACTCGCGCACGGCGATGCGATGCGTGCCGTACTCGACGGCGAGCCCGTTGACTGCAATGGGGAAGGCGTCCGCGTGCCGTTGGACGCGGGATCACATACGCTGTCGCTGGACTTATCCGTGTCAGCCGCGGCCTTATCTGAAAGTTAGCCGGAGGCACACATTCAAGGAGGAGCGAGCCAAGCCCCTGGACGTTCCGCCAAGAAAGGACACTGGTAATGCCTAAAGGGTATACAGTGGTCTGACCGGTCGCCTTGCGCGACCTACTGCTGCGAGGGCGATCATGCAATCTCCCATCAAACCTGCTTCCAGATCGACCGGTCCCCAGAGCGAATACGCCATCGAATGCAAGGCCCGTGCGCTACGACTCGAGACAGCGGACGCCCTACGCGCTGAGGCGAGACGCATCAGCTACGCCTCCATCAATTCAAACGCGAGCAAGTGGCGCTATTCGGCCATCAACGTGAAAATCTGATCATGGCGCTCCAATTTCCCAATCCCAGCCGTAGCCACGATGCTGCCCGTCAATGCGTGAGCTTCTGGGGATACGACAATTCGCGCGAAATCACCTTCGTGGTCGACGATGCGATGCTGAAAAATCTGCAGCCTGGCGTGGGCAATGACGAACGCTCGATACTCGGTGCGTTCGACGAGTTGCGCGAGCAGCTGCTCGAAATCGCGAAGAAACTGTATGTGGGTGGTCCGCAAACTCGCTACTCAATTTCGTGATCGGCGGGGCTTTCCCGTTGCTGGGCCTACCTCGTTGCGAAAATCGCTCGCCAGGCTGCCATCGATCTCATCCTTGGCCCTGCGGATTAGGCGAGAATCCTGATCATCCCGCTAGCTGGAGACAGGGCAAGTTCTCGCTGATACATGGCATCCGGCGCACCCCCGGGCGTTGCGCGTTCAATCCCAAGCGGCGATGTCGCCGACCATCGTTCTTCCATCTTCCACCGGGTCACGGTCTTACCTGTTGAGCTAGCCGCCAAGTTTCCTGGCTAGTCAGGAATTTGAAGGGGGCGTCGCGCCAAGAAAAGAACCCACCCAGCCCCCAGCAACTCTCTCCCCGTACCGGCAATCGTCAATCCAACTGTACCGGTACTGTACATAAACCCGTCGCTAAACTGATCTCCATCCCAGCCTCGAACCGAATGGAGAGTCCGCGATGGAATTCCTCACCCTCAGCGCGTTGCCCGCCGGCATGCTGTTCGCGCTCGTCACGTCGATCACGCCCGGCCCCAACAACACGATGCTGCTCGCGTCCGGCGTCAACTTCGGTTTCCGCCGCACGATGCCGCACCTGTTCGGCATCAGCATCGGCGTGGCGATCCTGATGCTCTGCGTCGGCTTCGGCCTCGGCGAAGCGTTCAAGCGCCTGCCGCTGCTGTACACGATCCTCGAGGCCGCGAGCGTCGCGTACCTGTTGTACCTCGCCTGGCGAATCGGCACGTCCGGCGAGGTGAAGGCGCACGGCGCCAAGCCGCGGCCGATGACGTTCATCGAAGCCGCCGCGTTCCAGTGGGTCAACCCGAAGGCATGGATGATGGTACTGACCGCCGCGACGACGATCCGCCTGTCCGCCGACTACGGAATGAACGCCGCCTGGATGTCCGTCGTGTTCATCCTGATCGGCTTCCCGTGCATCTGCCTGTGGGCCGCGTTCGGTCTCGGCCTGCGTCGCTTCCTGTCGAATCCCCGCGCGCTGCGCCTCTTCAACGTGACGATGGCCGTGCTGCTGATCCTGTCGCTGTACCCGCTCATTGCGCACTTGCTGCCGCAGTAAGCGCTCACGAGCGCGCCCGTTGAGCTTCACGTGATGCAGGCGTACCCTTTCGGTACGGGCGCGTGCAATCGCTTCGGCCGTTGCACCGCTGCTCTGCATGGAGATTGCCGATGAAGCCGATGCTGAGAACGGGCGAGCACATCGAGGGAATGCACTGGATCGCCGAGTATCACCCGCTCACGCACGATATCCGCGTGCTGCGCGAGAACATCGAAGTGGGCACGTACTGCGCGCCGCCGACGCTGTTCGGCGACGAGGAAGGGATGGGCGCCGCGAACCACGACGATCATCGCGGCCGGGAAGCCGCGCTGCGCGCGTATCTGCGCAACTTCGTCAAGGAGCACGACGCGGAGGAGTAACGGTGCGACGGCCGACATGTCGACGGGC
The DNA here is from genome assembly GCF_902833095.1 of Burkholderia sp. BCC1208. Lineage (NCBI taxonomy): Bacteria > Pseudomonadati > Pseudomonadota > Betaproteobacteria > Burkholderiales > Burkholderiaceae > Burkholderia > Burkholderia sp. BCC1208. The sequence continues at coordinate 204,124 of NZ_CADFDY010000005.1, forward strand.
CGCGAAAGCGGCCCGGTCTATCCTCGTGCGCCAATCGATCTGCGTGCGACCGGCCTGAATCGCTCATGCTTGGGGCCGGCGCATCACCCGGCCCCACCGCCGCTCAATGCCCGAGCGACTCGATCTTGCCTGTCGGCTGCGCAACGCCATGCGGCCGCGCCATCTGCTTGATCAGCAGCGCGACGCACGCGAGCACGCCCGCGACGGCGATCGTCGCGAACACGCCTGCGAACGAGAAGTGCTGGCGCGTCAGCTCCGCGACGAGGAACGACCCGGCGATCCCGCCGAAACGGCCGACGCCGAGCATCCACGCGACACCCGTGCCGCGCCCTTCGGTCGGATAGAACGTGGCGGCCAGCGCCGGCATCGACGATTGCGCGGTGTTCATCAGCACGCCGGCCACGAACACGACCAGCACCAGCAGCCCGACGTTGCCGGCCGCCTGTCCGATCGCATACACGCTCACCGCCGTCAGCGCGTAGCACACGGCGATCACGCGATTCGCGTTGAAGCGGTCCATCAGCACGCCGCACAGCACGGCGCCCACACCGCCGAGCGGGAACAGCGCCGAGATCAGCGTCGCGCTCTTCGGCGTCAGACCCGCATCCTTCAGCAAGATCGGCATCCAGTTGATCGACGCGTAGAAGATCACGAGCCCCATGAAGTACGCGAGCCACAGCATCACCGAGCCGACGATGTACGAGCGCGACAGCACGACGCCGAGGCCCTTGCTGCCGGTCTGCGGCGCGGCTTCGGTCAACGCGAACGAACCGGCGTTCAGCGCGTCGCGCGAGATGCGCGCGAGCGTCCCGCGGATCCTGTCGATGCCCTGGCCGCTCGCGACCATGAAGCGCACCGATTCCGGCATCTTCAGCAGCAACAGCACGCCGAGCAGCAGCGGCGTCACGCCGCCGAGCATCAGCACGCTGCGCCAGCCGAAATGCGGAATCATCCACGCGGCCAGGAAACCGCCGAACGCGGCGCCGAGCGGGAAGCCGCAGAACATCAGGTTGATCACGGTCGCGCGGCGCTTGTCCGGGCAGAATTCGCCCATCATCGTGACCGCGTTCGGCATCGCGGCGCCGAGCCCGACACCGGTAATGAAACGCAGGATCGTCAGGTGTCCGATCGTGTTCGAGAACGCGGACATCAGGCACGCGACGCCGAACAGGAACACCGAGCCGAGCAGCAGCGAGCGGCGGCCGAGCCGGTCGGACAGCGGGCCGGACACGAGCGCGCCGCACGCGAGGCCGAACAGCGCGGCGCTGAGCACGGGCGCGAGATCGGGCTTGGTGAGGTTCCATTCGCCGAGCAGCGACGGCGCGATGAAGCCGATCGCGGCCGTATCGAAGCCGTCGAGCAGCACGATCACGAAACACATGAGGAACACGAGCCATTGAAAACCGCCGAACGGCTGCTCGTTGATGAAGGTCTGGACATCGACCACGGGTGCGCGATTCATCGCTAGTCTCCTTGTCGGCCGAAACGCGCGCTTCAGCGCCCACTCCGGTCCCATGCAACGTTGATATATGCACGAAGCGCGGCCTCGTGGCCGCGCCTTTCCTTCGTTCACGCACCGATTCGCTGCCGGCGCGGTCTTCATCGACGACGGCCCGCCCACCTCGGCGAACCGCCCGCTCGGATCACCGCCGGCACTCAGCCGGCTGCATCCTGCTCCTTAAAGATCTTGTCCGCGAGATGGAATGCGGAATTCGCGGCCGGCACGCCGCAATAAATCGCGGTCTGCAGCAGCACTTCCTTGATCTCGTCGCGCGTCACGCCATTGTTGCGCGCGGCGCGCAGGTGCAGCGCCAGTTCCTCGCCACGGTTCAGCGCCACCATCATCGCGATGGTCAGCAGGCTGCGCGTATGGCGCGGCAGCCCTTCCCGGGTCCAGATCTCGCCCCACGCATAACGCGTGATCAGGTTCTGGAATTCCTCGGTCACCTCGGTACGGTTCTCGAGCGAACGGTCGACGTGCGCGTCGCCGAGCACGGCGCGACGCACCTTCATCCCTGCTTCATAACGTTCCTGGTCATCCATCGCCGAAGCCTCACGCAGTCAGGAAATCGAGCAGCGCGCGGTTGAAACCGCCGGTGCACTCGATGTTCGAAATGTGCGCGGCGTCGAATTCGACGTGCAGCGCACCGGGAATCGCGGCGGCCAGCGCGCGGCCCTGGTCGGGCGGCGTCGACATGTCCTTCGCACCGGTCACGACGAGCACCGGCAACGCGATGCCCTTCACTTCCTCGCGCAGGTCGGCCGCGTTCAGCGCGTCGCAGTTCGCCGCATAGCCGTCCTTGTCGGTATGCACGAAGGTGTCGCGGATCGCATCGAACAGGCGCGGCTCGCGTTCGACGAATGCGTCGGTGAACCAGCGCGGCAGCACGGCGTCGGCGAGCGCGGCCATGCCTTCGGCGCGCGCCTTCTGCGCACGCGGCGCCCACACTTCCGGCGAGCCGATCTTCGCGGCGGTATTCGACAGCACGGCGCGCACGATGCGCGACGGGTAGCGCGCGGCGAGCGCGGCACCGGTCAGCCCGCCCATCGAGATCCCGCAGAAATGCGCGCGCTCGATGCCGACGTGGTCGAGCAGGCCGATCACGTCGCCTGCCAGTTGCTCGATCGTGTACGAACCGGCCGGCGCGTCGGAGTGGCCGTGGCCGCGCGTGTCGTAGCGCAGGATGTTGAAGTGCTGCGCAAGCGGGCGAATCTGCGGCGCCCACATCTGCAGGTCGGCACCGAGCGAATTCGAGAAGACGAGCCACGGCGCGTCGGCGCGCGCGGCACGGTCGATCCGGTAATGCAGTTTCACGCCGTTGACAGTGGCGAAAGGCATCAATGTTCTCCTGGTTGTTGCGCACCCGCATGCAGCGCGAGCACGGCATCGACATAGGCCTGCGCCTCGCCGACGTAATGTGCGGGATCGAGCAGTTGCGCGAGCGCGTCGCGCGACAGGTGCGCCGACACGGTCGCATCGGCGGCGAGCACGTCGAACAGCGTCGCGCCGGTGCGCACGGCTTCCTTCGACGCATGCTCGACGACGTGGTGCGCATCGAGCCGGCCGATGCGGTCGCCGAGCGCGAGCATCACGGCTTCGCCGAGGATCAGCCCGTGCGTGAGGTCGAGGTTCGCGGCGAGGCGGTCGGTATTCACGTCGAGGCCCGCGACGATCTGCGCGATCTGCGCGAGCGCGCCGCCCGTCAGGCGCGCGAGGTCCGGCAACGCATCCCATTCGGCCTGCCAGCCGCCGAGTGCGCGCTCGTGCTCCTGCACCATCCCCGCGAACACGGTCGCGACGAGGCCCGGCGCACGCACGGCGGCCGTCAGCACGGCCGCGCAGCCGACCGGGTTGCGCTTGTGCGGCATCGTCGACGAACCGCCCTTGCCGGCGGCGGCCGGTTCGCCCAGCTCGCCGACTTCGGTCTGCATCTGCAGCGACACGTCGCGTGCGATCTTGCCGAGCGTACCGGTCAACATCCCGAAGCACGACGCGGCTTCCGCGATGCGGTCGCGCTGCGTATGCCACGGCACGGCCGGCGCCGCGAGCTTCAGGTCGGCCGCGAGCGCGGCGCTCACGCCGGCCGCGTGTTCGCGCAGGCTCGCGAGCGTGCCGGCGGCGCCGCCGAACTGCAGCACGAGCGCACGTTCGCGCAACTCGGCAAAACGCGCGCGATGGCGCAGCAGCGCATCGAGCCATTGGGCGAATTTGAGGCCGAGCGTAATGGGCAGCGCCTGCTGCAGCCACGTGCGGCCGATCATCGGCGTCGCGCGATGCGTGCGCGCGAGCGCCGCGAGCGACGCACAGGCTTCGTCGAGCATCGGTTCGAGCAGGTCGAGCGTGTCGCGCAACTGCAGCACGGTCGCGGTATCGATGATGTCCTGGCTCGTCGCGCCCCAGTGCACGAACTTCGCGGCCTCGGGGTCGTCGGCCTTCACTTGCGCGGTGAGTTGCTTGACGAGCGGAATCGCGAGATTGCCGCCGAGCGCCGCACCGTGCGCGAGCGCCTCGGCGTCGAGCCGGCCGGCATCGCACGCGCGTTCGATCGGCGCGACAGCGGCGGCGGGAATCACCTGCCGCGCGGCGAGCGCGCGAGCGAGCGCGGCCTCGACGTCGAGCATTCGCTGGATCGTCGCGCGGGGCGACCAGATCCGGTTGAGCGGCTCGGTGCCGCAGATCAGGGAGGTCAGGCGGGCGCTGTCTTCGAGCATGGCATCAGAATGGGGAAACGGCGTGCGCCTATTGTCTACCCAAGCGTGCCGGCGTGCGCTCGAATGCGCGCGCCGGCATGCTTGCCGTTCAGGCGGCGGCCTTTCGCGTCGCGTCGATCAGCGGCACGCCGGTCAGCGTCTGCAGCTCGTCGAACGACAGGTCGGTGAAGATCTCGCTCACCGCGAGGCCATCGGCCGTCACGTCGAGCACGGCGAGATCGGTGTAGATGCGGCTCACGCATTGCACACCGGTAACCGGATACGAGCACTGCGCGACGATCTTGCTCTCGCCTTGCTTCGTCAGGTGCTCCATCATCACGAACACCTGCTTCGCGCCGATCGCGAGGTCCATCGCGCCGCCGACGGCCGGAATCGCATCGGGCGCACCCGTATGCCAGTTCGCGAGGTCGCCGTTCGCCGATACCTGGAACGCGCCGAGCACGCAGTAGTCGAGGTGGCCGCCGCGCATCATCGCGAACGAATCCGAGTGGTGGAAATATGCGCCGCCGGTGAGCAGCGTCACGTGCTGCTTGCCGGCGTTGATCAGTTCGTCGTCTTCCTCGCCGGGCGCGGGCGCCGGGCCCATGCCGAGCAGGCCGTTCTCGCTGTGCAGGAAGATTTCCTTGTTTCGATCGAGGTGGTTCGCCACCAGCGTCGGCACGCCGATGCCGAGATTCACGTACGCGCCTTCGGGGATGTCCTGGGCGACGCGCTTGGCCATTTCATCGCGGGTCAGTCGTTTCATGTCGGTTTTCCTCAAGGCGATCAGGCGGCTTGCGCTGCGGCGTGTTCGGCGGCCAGTTCGGCCGCGTGCGCGGCCTGCGGCACCTCGACGACACGCTGGACGAAAATGCCCGGCGTCACGATGTGTTCCGGGTTCAGCGCGCCGAGCGGCACGACTTCCGACACCTGGACGATCGCGACCTTCGCGGCGCTGGCCATGATCGGCCCGAAGTTGCGCGCGGTCTTGCGGTACACGAGATTGCCCCAGCGATCGCCCTTGTACGCCTTGACGAGCGCGAAATCGGCATGGATCGGCGTTTCGAACACATACGGCTTGCCGTCGATCACGCGCGTTTCCTTGCCTTCCGCGAGCTTGGTGCCATAACCCGTCGGCGTGAAGAAACCGCCGATGCCGGCGCCCGCCGCGCGGATGCGCTCCGCGAGGTTGCCCTGCGGCACGAGTTCCAGCTCGATCTCGCCCGCGCGGTACAGCGCGTCGAACACCTGCGAGTCGCTCTGGCGCGGGAACGAGCAGATGATCTTGCGCACCTTTTTCGCCTTCAGGAGCGCCGCGAGGCCCGTCTCGCCGTTGCCCGCGTTGTTGTTGACGATCGTCAGGTCGCGCGCGCCCTGTTCGATCAGCGCGTCGATCAGCTCGGACGGCATGCCGGCCGTGCCGAAGCCGCCGATCATGATTGTCGCGCCATCGTGGACGTCGGCAACCGCCGACTGAAGCGATTCGAAAATCTTGTTGACCATGTCTCTTCCTGATGCGAACCCGCGGCTCGTGCGCGGCCTGTCGAGGGGACACGCGCGTGTCGCGTGCCGCACCGGGGCCGATGTCGACTCCGGCATTTGTTCGCTATTCGAACCTAGATTCGATTAGCGAACGATGGGCCGATCATAGAGGCGCGCACAGCGCGTTGTCAAGACGGGTTGCCTCGGAGGCCGTCGCGTCGTCGAACGGCAAGCCGACGTAGTTTTCGGCGAGCGACTGCGCGGCGGCCCGCGAACGCGTCACGTATTTCAGCTCGGCAAACTTCAGGCGATTGACGAACGGCGAATCGTCCGGCGACGCATGCAGCATGTTCGTCATGAAGTACGAGAAGTGCTCGGCGCGCCATACGCGTTCGAGACAGGTTGCCGAATAGGCGTCGAGCGGCGTCGCGTCGCCCGTCCGGTAACGCGCGCCGAGCGCGCGGGACAGCGCGCGGACGTCGGCCACCGCGAGGTTCATGCCCTTCGCGCCGGTCGGCGGCACGATGTGCGCGGCGTCGCCGGCGAGGAACAGGCGCCCGTGCTGCATCGTCTCCGACACGAAGCTGCGCATCGGCGTCACGCTCTTCTGCGTGATCCGGCCCTCGGTCGGCGTCCAGCCGGTGTCGTTCGAGAAGCGCGTGTGCAGCTCGTCCCAGATCCGCGCGTCGGACCACTCGGCAAGGTCTTCATCCGGCTGGCACTGCAGGTACAGGCGCGTGACCGTGGGCGAGCGCATCGAGAACAGCGCAAAGCCGTTGTCGTGATGCGCGTACACGAGTTCGTCCAGCGACGGCGCCGCGTCGGCGAGGATGCCGAGCCACGCGAACGGGTAGACGCGCTCGAACGTATTCAGCCGCTCGGCGGGGATCGTCTGGCGCGCGATGCCGTGGAAGCCGTCGCAGCCGGCGATGTAATCGCAGTCGATGCGGTCCGCGCGGCCGTCCGCGTGCTTGAACGTGACGAACGGGCGCTCGCTTTCGACATCGTGCAGCGCGACGTCGCTGACTTCGAAATGCATCTGATGGCCGTGTTCGACGCCGGCCGCGATCAGGTCGCGCACGACTTCGTGCTGGCTGTAGACGGTGATCGCGCGCCCGCCGGTGAGCGCGGACAAGTCGATGCGATGGCGCTGGCCCGAGAACAGCAGTTCGATGCCGTGATGTTCGAGCCCTTCCCGGCGCATCCGGTCGCCGAGGCCGGCTTCGTTCAGCGTGTCGACCGTGCCCTGCTCCAGCACGCCGGCGCGGATGCGGTTCTCGCAGTATTCGCGCGACCGCGCTTCGACGAGGATGGAATCGACGCCCTGCAGGCGCAGCAGATGGGAAAGCAGAAGGCCGGACGGGCCGGCGCCGATGATCGCGACTTGGGTGCGCATTGTTCGTCTCCTGTGTCGGCCCGACTTAGCGCTTCAGCGCTTAGTCGGGCCCCATGCAAAGCAAATTGGTTCGAGTAATGGAACACATTTGAGCGCTTTCCCGACTATGCGGCAACGCGATTCAGGAGATATGTTGTATACGTTTTGGAGATACTGGCCCGCCGATGGATTCGCTCGATCTGAACCTCATTCCCTACCTCGTCGCGCTCGACGACACGCGCAACGTGAGCCGCGCCGGCGACCTGCTCGGCGTGAGCCAGCCGCGCGTGAGCACGGCGCTCGGCCGGCTGCGCGAGTACTTCGGCGATCCGCTGTTCGTGCGCACGTCGCGCGGGATGGAGCCGACGCCGCGCGCGCTCGCGCTGCTGCCGGCCGCCCGCGACGCGCTCGCGCAGATCGAGCGCGGCCTCGTCGCGCCGCACGATTTCGACCCGGCCGCGAGCACGCATACGTTCTCAATCGCGCTGTCGGACGTCGGCGAGATCGTGTTCCTGCCGAAGCTGCTGCAGGCGTTCGCGACGCTGGCGCCGCACGCGAACCTGCGTTCGGTCTCCCTCGCGCACGACGAAGTCGGACGCGGCCTCGAAGCCGGGTCGATCGATCTCGCGGTCGGCTACTTCCCCGATCTCGACGGCAACAACTTCTTCCAGCAGCGGCTGTTCACGCACCGGTTCGTCTGCCTGATGCGGCGCGGCCATCCGTTCGAGCAGACGCCGCCGTTCACGGTCGAGCAGTTCCTCGCGTGCGGGCATGCGGTGGTGCGCGCCGAAGGGCGCAGCCAGGAAGTGCTCGAGAAATATCTGGCGAAGCAGCGCATGCAGCGCCGCGCGGTACTCGAAACGCCGCACTTCATGAGCCTGCCGTTCATCCTGAGCCGCACCGACCTGATCGCGACGGTGCCGCACGCGATCGGCTATGCGTATGCGGCCGAGCACGCGTTCATCGTGCCCGTCGAGCCGCCGCTCGCGCTGCCGCGCTTCGACCTGAAGCAGCACTGGCATCGCAAGTACCACAACGACCCGCGCACCGCGTGGCTGCGCGGCGTCGTCGCGTCGCTGTTCAACGACGAGCAGGACGAATGGCCGAAGTGAGGAAGCGGGCGCGACGGCCCGTACGCACGACCGGCGAAAGCATGAAACAATGCCCGGATATCGGCCGCCCCAGGCGGCCTTCGATGGAGCCACTACATGGGTAAGGGAAAGAAATCCGCGCCGCCCGAGGCGGTCGCCTCCCGGCCGAGCCGCGAAGAAGCGGAAGACGCCGTGCGCGTGCTGTTGCGCTGGGCCGGCGACGATCCCGCGCGCGAAGGCCTGCTCGACACGCCCGCACGCGTCGTACGCGCCTACGAGCAATTCTTCGCCGGCTATGCGCTGGAACCGCGCGACATCCTCGCGCGCACGTTCAGCGAAGTCGACGGCTACGACGAAATGATCGTACTGAAGGACATCCGCTTCGAGAGCTACTGCGAGCACCACATGGTGCCGATCATCGGCCGCGCGCACGTCGCGTATCTGCCGAACCATCGCGTCGTCGGCATCTCGAAGCTCGCGCGCCTCGTCGACGCGTTCGCGAAGCGCCTGCAGATCCAGGAAAAGATGACCGTGCAGATCGCCGACACGCTGTTCGACGTGCTGCAGCCGAAGGGCGTCGGCGTGATCCTCGAAGCCGCGCACCAGTGCATCTCGACGCGCGGCGTGCACAAGCCGGGCGTCGAGATGGTCACGTCGCGCATGCTCGGCACGTTCCGCACCGATCCGTCGACGCGTCGAGAATTCCTGTCGATCGTCGCGAATCCTTCCTCGGTCAACCTGACGAATACCTGATGGAGCAGACGAAGCAAACGGCGCACGCGCCCGTCGTGCTCGTGACCGGCGCCGCGCGCCGGGCCGGGCGCGCGTTCGCCGAGTATTTCGCCGCGCACGGTTATCGCACCGCGGTGCACTACGACCGTTCGGCCGATGCCGCGCAGGCCGCCGCCCGCGCGATGGCCGAACGCGGGCACGATTCGGCGGCGCTGCAGGCCGACCTGTCCGATGCCGCGCAGATCACCGCGCTGATCGATGCAGTCTATGCGCGCTTCGGGCGCCTCGACGTGCTGGTCAACAACGCGTCGGTGTTCTGGCAGGACCATTTTCCGAGCTTCGATCTCGCGGCGTTCGACCAGGCATGGGCCGTCAACTGCCGCGCGCCGATCCTGCTCACGCGTGCGTTCTACGAGCGGGCCCGCGCGGCCGGCACGCAGGGTGTCGTCGTGAACGTGGTCGACCAGAAGATCAAGGAAAACTTCCACCGCGACCATTTCAGCTACACGGTCGCGAAGGCCGCGCTCGGCAACTTGACGCAGATGCTCGCGCTATCGTCCGCGCCGGTGCTGCGCGTGAATGCGGTGTTCCCGGGGCTGATGCTGCCGAGCGACGACCAGACCCAGGCCGACTTCGAACACGCGAGCCGCGCATCGACGCCGCTTGCGCGCATTGCCGGCCCCGACGACGTCGCAAGCGCGATCCTGCTGCTGACGGGCAATGCGTACAACGGCGTGGATTTCGTCGTCGATGCGGGCCAGAACCTGATCCGCGTGGATCAGGACGTGCTGTACAAGCACCGCTCGCCGGACGGCAAGCACTGACGCACGCACGGCGCGGGCGAGCGTCCGCTCGGATCGAGCGCGCCGCCGCCCGCCGCGTTACGGCTTCTCGGCGCTGCCGCCTTCGCGGACCTTGCCCTGCGCGACGCTCGTGCCGGGCGGCACGCTGTGCGTGAGCCACACGTTGCCGCCGATCACCGAGCCGCGCCCGATCGTCACGCGGCCGAGAATCGTCGCGCCCGCATAGATCACCACGTCGTCCTCGACGATCGGATGCCGTGCATTGCCCTTCACCAGCGCGCCTTCGCCATCGGCCGGGAAACTCTTCGCGCCGAGCGTGACGGCTTGGTACACGCGCACGCGCTCGCCGATGATCGCGGTTTCGCCGATCACGACACCCGTGCCATGGTCGATGAAGAAGCTCGGGCCGATCTGCGCGCCCGGGTGGATGTCGATGCCGGTCGCCGAGTGTGCGATTTCATTGATGAACCGCGCGAGCAGCGGCACGCCGAGCTGGTGCAGCGCATGCGCGAGCCGATGGTGCATCATCGCGAGCACGCCGGGGTAGCACAGCAGGATCTCGGTGATGTGCTGCGCGGCCGGATCGCCCGCGTACGCGGCCTGGATGTCGCTCACGAGCAGCGCGCGGATCGCCGGCAATTGCCGGCCGAATTCGCGCGCGATCTCGAACGCACGTTCGTCGAGCTCGGCGAACGGCGTATCGACATGCTCCGGCAGGAACGGCAACGCGCGGCGGATCTGCTCGGACAGGACGCGCAGCGTGCTTTCGAGCGTATGGCCGACGTAGTAGTCGACGCTTTCGTCGGTCAGGTCGGGCGCGCCGTAGTGCGTCGGAAACATCGACGCGCGCAGGCCGGTCACAATCTTGCAGATTGCATCGCGCGACGGCAGTTCGCGGATGCCGCGCGGATGGCGCGTGCGATGGAGTTCCTCGCGCGACTCGCGCAAGCCGGCGACGATTTCTTCGAGGCCCCACTGACGGGCGGGTGATGTCGACATATGCCAATGCGGGCAGCCGCGCTCGGTTGCACGGCCGCGAATAAAGTGACGGGTTCCGCAAGATTACCGCGTTTTTTGTCCGGGAGCGGCACGCCGGGGGTCGGCCGGACGGCCGACGCCGCATGAGCGCGACGGCGTCACATCGAGATGCTGCTCGCGTCGATCCACCGTACGGCCCAGTCGCGCGCGTGCGCGATCGCGTCGCCTTCGTCGTTGAACTGGAGCTCGATCGGAAAAAACCGGTTCGCGACGAGCTCCCCGTCGCTCGATCGGGAGATCACGACGTAGGGCTTGAATGAACCGTCACTGGCGCGTGCGGGCGCGCAATTCAACAGATAACCGCGGTGCGTGAAGGCAGTAGTCGCTTGCATGAATCCGCCACCTCTAGTCCCTTGCTTTGTTGTTCGCTACCCGTCTTTAAGGGTGCTGCGGCGCCCCGGCGCGGGCAGAGGCGGCGAGACTTCATCCCCTGTCGCCGCTTCGCAGGAAAAGAATCATACTCTGTAGAAAACGTGTCTTCTAGCTGAAATAAATCATGACAAATCAGTGCGCGTCGCGCGACCGCGGCGATCGCCCGCGCGCCTTTTCCCGTTGTGCCCGGAACGGGATTTGCTTCGATCCGGAGCGTGTCGCCGCCAGGAGAGCCGTGATGGAATCATCCGCTCGAACAGCGCGTGCGCATCCGCGCAGCGTCGAACTCGACAACGACGACACGCACGACAGTACCGTCGACACCGACGGCAAGAACCGCGAAGCGTCGCGCCTCGCCGGCGCCGGGCCGATCTCGCCCGACCAGGTCACGCGCAGCAACGCGTCGCTCGTCAACGCAATGCCGGAAGCCGGCGACGGTCTCGCCGGCTTCGACAGCCGCCCCGACGGCAATCATCCGGCGTTCGCCTTGCGCGCCGGCTACAGGGTGATCGAGAAAGGCTTCGACGCGCCGCCCGCGGGCGACACGCCGTTTGGTCCCGTTCACCGGATGCACGGTAGCGCGTACTGGCCCGGCCACGGCCGCCGGCCGGAGCGCGTCATCGAGTTGACGGTCGTGCCGGGATAGCCGGCGCGGCGTTTGAATCGATCGTTCGTTCGGGACCCGCCATCGATCGATGCCGGTGAATCGGCGCGTGCGATTCGACCGCGCGCCGATCCGTGCTCGTACGGGGCAGAAGCAAACGATTCCGCGCATGGGCATCGGCATTCGAGTCATGCGTGCAGCGCATCGCATCGACGCAGATGCATTGACCGAGGTCATGGCGCCACGCCGCGATTGCGATTGAATGACGATGCGTGCGGCGCATCGGCATGGTTGCCGTGCCAGGTCGATGTGTGCGCATGCGTTTTCGCCGACGAGGCGGCCGAACACACGACACGCATCGCGCGGTGCAGCATGCGTCGCGCGCATGGCCATGCACGACGGCGACAGGCCCGCGCGACCGCGCCTCACCGCGGGCATCTCGCTGCACGATCGTGCCCGTTGGTTTACTCTGCCTCGCAGCATTGCGCATTGCCCGGCCCGATCGGCCATCCGGCCGACTTCGTTTCAACTCGCCACTCGGAGACACTATGTACAAGCGTATTCTGGTTGCCGTCGACGGCAGCGACACGTCCCGCCATGCGTTCGATGCCGCGCTGGCGCTCGCGAAAGCGCACGGCGCGCAGCTGCAGCCGTTCTACGTGGTCGAGAACGCCGCGATCTACTACAACGTGCCCGGCTACGATCCGTCCGTGCTGCGCGATCAGCTCGTCGCGCAGGGCAACGCGCTCGCGCAGGATTTCGCGAAGCTGATGCAGGCCGCCGGCGTGACAGGCGAAACGCGGCAGAACGAAGCGACGTCGCTCAACGACGTATCGTCGCTGATCCTCGACGGCGCGAAAGCGTTCGGCGCCGATCTGCTCGTGCTCGGCACGCATGGCCGCCGCGGCTTCCGCCGCCTCGTGCTCGGCAGCATCGCCGAACAATGCGTGCGCCACGCGACGCTGCCCGTGTTGCTGATTCCGGCGGCCGCCAACGCAGACGAGCCGGCCGCCTGAGCGGCGTTCGGCCGGCGTGACCGGTCGCGACGTTTTGTCACCCGACAGCGGCAACTTGCGGTGGGACAATGATTTCGTCGATTCAACGCCGGAGTAAACGATCATGCTGACGCCCGTCGCCACCCGCCCCGCCGCCACGCCTCATGCCGGTAGCTGGGCTCCCCGTCAGGCCCCGCACTGCTCGTCGTGCGCGATGCGGCACCTGTGCATGCCGCAAGGCCTGGCGCCCGATGCGCTCAGTCGCCTCGAGTCGGTCATCTGCGCGGCACGCCCGGTCAAGCGCGGCGAAGCGCTGTTCCGCGAAGGCGACGCATTCGACAACCTGTACGCGGTGCGCTCGGGTTCGCTGAAAACCGTCGCGACGCGCCACGACGGCCGTGAACAGGTCACGGGCCTGCATCTCGCCGGCGAAGCGCTCGGCCTCGACGGCATCTGCGACGATACGCACCCGCGCACCGCGGTCGCGCTGGAAGACAGCTCCGTCTGCGTGATTCCATACAGCGCGCTCAAGGCGCTGTGCTCGGAAGCCGGCTCGATGCAGTTGCGCATGCACAAGCTGATGAGCGAACAGATCGTGCGCGAAACGTCGCAAACGATGCTGCTCGGTTCGCTGAACGCCGAAGAGCGCGTCGCCGCTTTCCTGCTCGACGTGTCGTCGCGCTACCTGAAGCGCGGCTACTCGCCGTCGGAATTCAACCTGCGGATGACGCGCGAAGACATCGGCAGCTATCTCGGCATGACGCTCGAAACGGTCAGCCGCACGCTGTCGAAATTCCAGAAGCGCGGCCTGATCGAAATGCACGGCCGCCACGTGCAGATCGTCGACTTCGACGGCCTGCAGCATCTCTGACACCGCACGGCGCGCGTCTCGCGCGCGCCGCTTGCATCACGTCGCCGGTCAATCGAGAAACAGCGCGGCACGCGCCTTCAGCGCCGCGCTGAAATCATCGAGCCAGCCGATCGACAGACGCCAGCTCTGCCAGTACAGATCGATGTCGATGGTTCGCCCGCGCGACATGTCGATCAATTCACCCGCCGCCAGCTGGCGATCGACCATCCGGTCCGGGCACATCCCCCATCCCAATCCCGTTTCGCATGCACGCAAATAGCCCGCGACGTGCGGTATCCAGTGCTGCGGCGGATCGAGATCGGCGCGCGTCACGCGCCGGATGAAGCGCGCCTGCAACCCGTCCTTCGGATTGAACATCACACACGGCGCGCGGCGCAGCGCATCGCGCGTGATCCCCGCATCGAAATACCGTGCGTAAAACGCCGGCGAGCACACCGCGCGATAGCGGATCCGCCCGAGCCGCTCCGACCGGCATCCGTGGATCGGCTCGGCCTGCGCGGTCACGGCGCCCTGCACGCTGCCGTCGCGAATGCGCGAGGCCGTGTAATCCTGATCGTCGATCACGAGGTCGAGCAGCGTCTCGCGTTCCGTGCAGAACGGCCCGACCGCGTCGATGAACCACGTCGCGACGCTGTCGTCGTTGACGGCCACGCGCAACGTCGGCCACGCGCTCGCGATCTGGCCCGGTAGCGCCGGCATCCGGCCGCCCAGTTCGGCTTCCAGCAACTGCACGCGTTCGGTATGCCGGCACAGCAGCGCGCCCGACGTGGTCGCGACACACGGCTGCCCGCGCTTGACGAGCACGCTGCCGACCCGCTCCTCCAGCAGCTTCACGCGCTGCGACACCGCCGACGGCGTGACATTTAGCTCCTTGGCCGCCCGCTCGAACGAACCGTGCCGGATCACCGCGGCGAGCGCATCGAGCAACGCGTAGTCGAGCATTAGATTTCCTTAATCTGCATTAGGTGATTTAGCTTCTCTTATTTCCGTGCTGCTCGCAGACTAGCGCTACCCGATTCATTCGTCTACTGCTTCCACGGCTGTCCCTCACCATGAACTGGCTCGCTTTTTCCCACGGCGCCGCACTGTGCGCGTCGCTCATCGTCACCATCGGCGCGCAGAACGCGTTCGTGCTGCGCCAGGGCATCATGCGCTCGCACGTCGGCAAGATCGTGCTGCTGTGCGCGGTGTCCGACATGATCCTGATCGGCGCGGGCGTCGGCGGCGCATCGGTGCTCGTCGAACGCTATCCGACCTTCGTCCATGCGGTGCTGTACGTCGGCCTCGCGTATCTCGCGTGGTTCGGCATCAACGCGCTGCGCCGTGCGTTCAAGCCGGGCCACGACACGCTCGACGTGCGCGGCGACGCGGTCGCGCCGCCGCCGCAGAGCGCGCTCGCGATCGTGCTGATGACGCTCGCGTTCACGTGGCTCAACCCGCACGTGTATCTCGACACGTTCCTGCTGATCGGCACGGCCGGCGCACGCGAGCCGGAAGGCGGGCGACTCGCGTTCGCGATCGGCGCGATGACGGCCAGCGTCGTATGGTTCCTCGGGCTTGGCTATGGCGCGCGATTGCTGGCGCCGTGGTTCCGCAAGGCGGTCGCGTGGCGCGTGCTGGATGGCGCGATCGGCGGCATGGTGCTGTTTCTCGCGGCCGTGCAGTTGCGGTAGGGAGGGGAGTGTCGCGGTATCCGCGGCGGATCGAATCCTCGACCGGCGTGATATCGGCGATGCGTCGAATGAGGGGGGTTGCTGATGGCGGTTACGCTCCTGTTCCTATCAGGCGTCCAGCGTCAATTCCACTGGGCCGGCTTCCTGCGCCCATAGAACGGATTGGGAATTTCCTTCAGGCAGGCGCGGTCGGTCAGCTTGCGCTGCGCGTCGCGCTCCGCAAGGGCCACTTTCGGGTCCGGGCCGTCGACTCCGAAATCCATGTCGCCCTCCACCCGGCCGTCGGGGAAGAAGTGCAGCACGATGCCGCCGCTCTTGTCCTTGACGGGCGGGCGCGTGACCGTGATCTCGCCTTCGCACCACGCCATCCCGGGTCGGGTTTCGCGATGCGTGTATTCGTCGTAATCGGGGGACGAGGCTTCCAATGCGCGCTTGTCGACCACTCGCTCCCACCACACCTTGAACTTGCGAGGCGTGGTCCATCGAAAATCCCATGCGACACTCGGTCTTTGCCCGCCGCCGCCTGTCCAGTGTGTCGCGCTCCGCGGCGTGGCGCTTGCCCCATCGGCGCTTGCCGCGTCGTCGAGGCTGTTCTTGTCCGGCGGCAGCAGATAGACGCCGTAGATGTCGTAATCCGTATAGTTGAAGGACCCGGCGGTGATGATGTCGTAGTTCGGGTCGTTCCATTTATTCACGTCGCCGGGCGCAAGGCGGTCCTTCTCGGCATCGTTCACGCTCTTGCTGCACGCAGCCGTGGAAAAAACCACCACGGACAGCAAGGTGATCCAGCAGCGGTTCATATTGAACTTCCTTCTCTTCCAGTCGATTTCATTCAAGTCGCGTCGCGCAGGCGCCATCTTGCGGCCGCTTCCAGCATCCGCCGCCAATCGTCCGCCGGCACCCCGCGCCAGCGCCTCCGGAAGTGCCTTACCCCGCGCCACCACGTCGAACACGGCGGCCATCGCCGGGTCTTCGTCGAAGCGCGCGCCGTACGCAAGCCCATTCGCAATAGATCAGCAGCGACGCCGCGCTTTCGGCGCCGTGCGCCCGGCAGCGTGCCAGTTGATCGCGCACGAAGCCGTAATGCTGCGCGACCGGCAACGACGCCAGCAGCGCGGGCTTTTCGGCACGCAGCCGCTCGAGCAACGTGTACGAATAGCAGGCGGCGAGCAGATCGTCCTCCTGCGCCCTGCGTCATTTCCCTAATCCTTCACGAAAATCGGTAATAAATACAATATTTTTGCGTGCCAGACCGCCGCCCGAACGGATCTCGCCGCCACGATGACGTCGCATCGTCCGCCATGCCGACACGCGAGCGCGAAACCCGCAGATTAGCGCGCCGGCGGCGGAACCTCGCCACGCGCTTCGCCGTCTCAACGCGACAGGCTTCATGTACCGCAGTCCCGTCCCGTCACCCGCAGATATCGGAGCAGAACATGGCACATCGCACCCTTGGCACTTCCCCCATCCAGGTTTCGCCGCTCGCGTTCGGCGGCAACGTCTTCGGCTGGACCGTCGACGAAAACGCATCGTTCGCGTTGCTCGACGCGCTCGCCGACACCGGCATCAACTTCATCGACACGGCCGACGTCTATTCGGCGTGGGTTCCCGGCAACCACGGCGGCGAATCGGAAACGATCATCGGCAAGTGGCTGAAGCGCTCCGGCAAGCGCGAGCAGGTCGTGATCGCGACCAAGGTCGGCCTGCTCGACGCACGCGCGGGGCTGTCGAAAGACAACATCCTGAAGGCCG
This sequence comes from Burkholderia sp. BCC1208, assembly GCF_902833095.1. Lineage (NCBI taxonomy): Bacteria > Pseudomonadati > Pseudomonadota > Betaproteobacteria > Burkholderiales > Burkholderiaceae > Burkholderia > Burkholderia sp. BCC1208. The sequence continues at coordinate 221,103 of NZ_CADFDY010000005.1, forward strand.
TCGACGATTCGCTGCGCCGGCTGCAGACCGATTACATCGACCTGTATTTCTCGCATCGCGATCTGACCGACACGGCCCCGCTCGAAGAAACGCTCGGCGCCTATCAAACGCTGATCGACGCGGGCAAGGTACGCATCATCGGCGCGTCGAACTACAGCGGCGCACGCCTGCGCGAAGCGGCCGCCATCAGCGCGCGCGACGGGCTGCCCGCATACCAGGTCATCCAGCCCGAATACAACCTGCTCGACCGCGCCGGCTACGAACGCGATCTCGAGCCGGTCGTGCGCGACCTGAAGCTCGGCGTCGTCAGCTACTACGCGCTCGCGAGCGGGTTCCTGTCGGGCAAGTACCGCAGCGAGGCCGACCTGAAGAAGAGCGTGCGCGGCGATCGCGTCGCCGGCTATCTGAACGAACGCGGCCTGCGCATCCTCGCGGCGCTCGACGCCGTGTCGGCGAAGCACGGCACGCAACCGGCCGCGATCGCGCTCGCGTGGCAGATCGCGCGGCCGACGATCACCGCACCGATCGCGAGCGCGACGTCGCTCGCGCAGTTGGCCCTGCTCGGCGAAGCGATCCGCGTCACGCTCGATCAGGACGACATCCGTCAGATCGACGCAGCCAGCGCGCCTTGAAGTGCGTGGCGACGGCGGGCAGGCCGGGAGAACGGCGTTGCGCTTCCACGGCCTGCCTGCGACCTACGCGAACGTCACCGGCGCGCAGCCGCCGGACGACGTGAGCGTCGAGTTCCGCGGCGGCAAGATGGGCTATCAGCAGGACGTCTCGCTCGGGCTGCCGTCGCCTTCGTCGAAGTAAACCGGCAGCGCTTACCCCAAAGCCGCACCGATGTCTTGACTCATACGGCCGCCTCCGTTGACCGGCAAGGACATCGACCGCGCAATCGCCCGCTGCGCCCCGCTGCAAGCGCTTCACGCGCCTGCCCCGGTCTTTCACGGATTGACCGCGGCGTTCGGCGTGCCCGAGACTGCGCCGCTCGGGCCGTCATCGGGAGAACGTCATGCCGGACACCAGCACGGAGATCGCCACGATCTCGACGCGCGCCGTACGCGGCGCCGAGCGCGTCGACTTCTGGGTCGACCATGTCGCGCGCACGCTCGTGCGGATCGAATGCAGCGGAAGGTCGTCCGAAGGGATCGATGCGTCGCTGCGCAAACGCGATCTCGGGCTGTTCCGCGCGTGCGACATCGTCGCGAACCGGCACGCGGTCGTGCGCACGCCGCACAACATCCACGCGGACCAGCGCGACGCCGTCTTCATCTGCCTGATGCACGAAGGGCACGGCTACACGTTCCAGGACGTCGACTGCATGCAGCACGGGCCTGGCGACCTCGTGCTGTACGACACGTCGATGCCGTACGGTCACGGCTTTCCCGCCGACATGGCGATGACGGTGCTCGACGTGCCGCGCGACGTGTTCGAAGCGCGCGTCGGCCCGTGGCGCTACCGCAGTCTCGTCAAGATCGACCGCGGCGACGGCGTCGCGTCGTGGGCCGTGCGGCAGGTGTATGCGCTGCTCGCCGCGCTGCCGGAACCGACGCCCGACGCGCGCGAACGGCGCGCCGCCGCGATCCTCGATCTCGTGCAGTCGATGCTGCGGCTGCGCGACGGCGATGCATCGCCGACGAAGTCGACGGTTCACACGCTGTCGCGTGCGAAGACGTTCATCGAAAGCCATCTCGCCGACGACGATCTCGACAGCCGGTCGGTCAGCCGCGCGATCAACCTGTCGCCGCGCCAGCTCGCACGCGTGTTCGAGATCGAGGGGATGCCGCTCACGCGCTACATCCTCGCGCGGCGGCTCGAACGCTGTCGCGCCGACCTGCGCGACCGGTCGCTGAAGCACCTGACGGTCAGCGAGATCGCGTTCCGCTGGGGCTTCAACAACAGCGCGCACTTCAGCCGCAGCTATCGCGCGCGGTTCGGCGAGACGCCGAGCGACACGCGCGCGCCGGCCGACGCGTGCTAGCGCACGCGCCCGGCCGCCCACACCGCCACTCGCCTCATGTCCCGGCGAGGCAAGCAGGGCGTCCGCCCCGGTCAAATGGGGCTGCAACCCGCTCGCTAAGCTGACCTCCTGCGCGGCGGCATGCGTTCCGCCGCCCGACAGCAAGGAGAAGAAGCGGGATGGAGACGTACGACCACATCGTCGTCGGCGGCGGTTCGGCCGGCTGCACGGTTGCGCACCGGCTCGTGAAGGCCGGCCGGCGCGTGTTGCTGCTCGAGGACGGCCCGAAGGACGACAGCCTGTTCATCCGGATTCCGGCGACGTTCATCCGCGTGCTCGGCACGCAGCGCACGGTGACGTTCGAAAGCGAGCCGCAGCCGGGCGCGGCGGGACGCAAGACCTACGTGCCGCAGGGCCGCACGCTCGGCGGCGGCAGCTCGGTCAACGCGATGCTGTACGTACGCGGCACGCGCGAGGACTACGACGACTGGGCCGCGCTCGGCTGCACCGGCTGGGGCTGGGACGACGTGCTGCCCGTGTTCAAGCGCGCCGAATCGCATCTGCGGCTCTCCGAGCCGTATCACGGCACCGACGGGCCGTTGAAGGTCGGCGACACGCGCTTCCGGCATCCGCTGAGCCTCGCGTTCGTGAAGGCCGCGCAGGAAGCCGGCATCGCGTACAACGACGACTTCAACGGCGCCGCGCAGCATGGCGTCGGCTTCTATCACACGACGATCTTCGACGGGCAGCGCGGCAGCACCGCGGCCACCTATCTGGCCGACGCGATCGCCGATCCGAACCTGCGCGTGCTGACCGGCTGCCGCGCGACGCGCATCCGGTTCGACGGCCGCCGGGCGACCGGCGTCGAATGGCGCACCGCGAGCGGCGCATCGGGATCGGCCGCCGCCCGCGCCGACGTCGTGCTCGCGGCCGGCGCGTTGAGCACGCCGAAGCTGCTGATGCTGTCGGGCATCGGCCCCGGCGCACACCTGCACGCGCACGGCATCGACGTGCTGCACGACAGCCGCGACGTCGGCGCGCACTACCAGGATCATCTCGAGGTATCGATCTACGGCCGCAGTGAAGCGCCGATCAGCCTGCTCGGCGAGGATCGCGGGTGGAACGCGTTGCGGCACGGGCTGCAATGGATGCTGTGCCGCTCGGGCCTGCTGACGTCGAACGTCGTCGAATCGGGCGCGTTCGTCGACACGACCGGCAGCGGCCGCCCGGACATCCAGTTCCACGTGCTGCCGACACTCGTCGGCGACGTCGATCGCGAACCGCTGTCCGGCCACGGCCTGTCGATCAACCCGTGCCTGCTCCGGCCGCGCTCGCGCGGCTCCGTGCAACTGCGCGGCAACGATCCGGCCGCGCCGATCCGGTTCGACAGCGGCGCGCTGTCCGATCCGGCCGACGTCGAGGGCCTCGTGCGGGGTGTCGCGCTCGCGCGGCGGATTCTGCGTGCGCCGTCGCTCGCGCGCATCGTTCGCGAAGCCGAGACGCTGACCGATGCCGCGCTCGCCGACTACGTGCGGCGTCGCGCGAAAACCGTCTATCACCCGGCCGGTACGTGCCGCATGGGCAACGACGCGCACGCGGTCGTCTCGCCGCGTCTCGCGGTGCAGGGCGTCGACGGATTGCGGATCTGCGATGCATCGGTGATGCCGCGCATCGTGTCCGGCAACACGAACGCGCCGACGATCATGATCGCGGAGCGCTGCGCCGAGTTCATGCTGGCAGCGTGATGCGATGCGCGTGCGCATGCACCGCGCCGTGCCGCGCCGAAAAAGAAAGCGGCGCATGATGCATGCGCCGCCGCCGAACCATCTGAAAACCGGTATCACCCGCCGGCCGCATGCATCGCATCGCGCAGCGCCATCGGCGACGCGCCGTAGCGCTCGCGGATCGCGCGGCTGAAATGCGCCTGGCTCGAAAACCCCCAGCGAAACGCGATCTCGCCGATGCTCGTCTTGCGCAGCCGCGCATCCGTCAGTTCGCGATGCGCGTGCGACAGCCGTTCCGACCAGATGTGCTGCGTGATCGACTCGCCTTCGGCCGCGAACAGACGGCCCAGATGCCGCAGCGACAGCCCGACCGCATCGGCGACGGCCTGCGGCGCGAGTTCCGGCTCGCCGAGATGCGTCGCGATGTACTGCTTCGCGGTCAGCAGATACGACAGCGACGCGCGCGAGGCACCCGCGCCGTTCATTTCGGCGTCGATGAGCTCCGCGATCAGCGTGCGCGTGTGCTCGGCGAACCGCGCGGCGTCGCGCTCGACCGGCGTCTTCATGAATCGCTCGACGCTCGCGCGCAACGTCGCGCCGAGCATCGCGCCCGCGCCCGGCTTCGGCGCGATCCGCAGCGGCAGCGCGGCGAGTGCCGTATCGAGCCGGTCGTCGAACGTCGTGATCGGGATATCGATCAGCAGTTGCCGCATCGGCGTCAGGAATCCGAACAGATACGGCACACGTGTGTCGTAGACGACGACATCGCCGGCTTCCGCGAGCAGGCACCGGTCGCGCTGAATGAAATACGCGCGCCCGCTCACGATCTGGCACGCGAACAGCGACTCCTTTGGCAACTGGCGCACCAGCGCGGGGCTGCGTTCGATCACGTGATCCTGCCCGCTGATGTCGGCGATGCCGAGGCCCGGCAGCGCGATGTCGGTCTTCTCGACTTCGAGCCCGGCCGGCGACAGCGACGAGCAGCGCAGGCCGACCAGCGTCGCCGCGTTGAACGCATCCCAGTACGCCATCCTGTCGCGCGCCGGTACGTCGGCCGTCGAGCCTCGCGTGCGTGAAAAAACGGTCGAATTCGTCACGTCGCCTCCTGCTGGCGCCTGTCGTGCGGAACGGCACGGATTGGGGGATGGTCCGTCTGGGTTTTGGTGCGATGCAATGTCCGGCGCGGTCAAGCAATTCGTCCAGCCCAGTCAAGAGCGGCGCGCACCGGCTGGCTAAAGTCGAGCCCACGATACCCCTACACAAGGAGACATACCGTGGTCGACCAAGCCGTATCCGAATTCTGGCAAAACATCCCGGCAATTGCCAATCCGTTCAAGCCCGATGCGCTGCCCGAAGCCTACATCCCGAACGCGGCCACCGACGACGAGCGTTATTACGTTCCGTTCACCGAAACGGTTTCGTCGCGGCCGCTGTGGATCTCGCCGTCGCAGAACAAATGGTGCGACATCCTGATGGCGAAGAAAGCCGGGCTCGTGAACCGGCACTATCACCCGCACGAGGTTTTCGCGTACACGCTTTCGGGGAAATGGGGCTACCTGGAACACGAATGGACCGCGACCCGCGGCGATTTCGTGTACGAGACGCCGGGCGAAGGCCACACGCTCGTCGCGTTCGATCATCCCGAGCCGATGCGCGCGTTCTTCATCGTCAAGGGTCCGCTGATCTGGCTCGACGACGCAGGCAATCCCGACGGCTACTTCGACGTGCATTCGTACATCGCGATGTGCAAGGCGCATTACGAGAAGGTCGGCCTCGGCGCGCAAGCGATCGAGAAGCTGTTCCGCTGACGCACGGCGAGGCTCGCGATGACTTCCCCTTCCTCCTCCCGATCCGCATGGACGTACGAGAACAGGTTGCTGCTGATCCTGTTCATGACGTTCGGCTTCGTGTTCTTCGACCGCCTCGCGCTGTCGTTCCTGTTTCCGTTCATGTCGGCCGAGCTGCACCTGACGAACACGCAGCTCGGCATGGTGTCGTCCGCGCTGGCGCTCACGTGGGCACTGTCGGGCGCCGCCACCGGCGCATGGTCCGACGCGCGCGGCACGCGCAAGCCGCTGCTGATCGCGGCCGTGCTCGGCTTTTCCGTGTGCTCGGCGTTGTCGGGCCTCGTCGGCGGCTTCGCGAGCCTGATCGCGTTTCGCGCGCTGATGGGCATCGCCGAAGGCCCCGTGCTGCCGTTGTCGCAATCGCTGATGGTCGAGAGTTCGACGCCGAGCCGCCGCGGGCTGAACATGGGCCTGCTGCAAGGCTCGGCCGCCGGCCTGCTCGGCGCGATGATCGGCCCGCCGGTCGTGATCGGCATCGCCACCGCATACGGCTGGCGCGAGGCGTTCTACGTGTCGTGCATTCCGGGCTTCCTGATCGCGTTCTGCATCTGGCGCTGGGTGCGCGAAGTGCCCCCCGGCGGCGTGCGCCACGCGCAGGCCGATACCGCCGCGGTGCCGGTCGCCGGCGGCGCGGCGGTCAGCCGCTGGGCGCTGCTGAAGGAACGCAACATCCTGCTGTGCGTGCTGATCAGTTGCTTCTTCCTCACGTGGTTCGTCGTGATCATCTCGTTCGCACCGGTGTTCCTCGTGGAAAGCCGCCACCTGTCGCCGGCCGACATGGGCGTCGTGATGACCTGCCTCGGCGCCGCGTGGGTGTTCTGGGGCTTCGCGGTGCCGGCGATCTCCGACCGGATCGGCCGCAAGCCGACGATGATCGTGTTCGCGCTGATCGCGGCCGTGTGCCCGGTCGTGCTGATCCACGTCGGCTCGGTCTGGGCGCTCGGCGCGCTCGTGTTCGTCACGTACACGGGCCTCGGCTGCTTCACGCTGTTCATGGCGACGATCCCGGCCGAAACGGTGCCGCCGCGCGCGATCGCGAGCGCGCTCGGGCTGATCATGGGCGCCGGCGAGCTGATCGGCGGCTTCGTCGCGCCGACCGTCGCCGGCTTCGCGGCGGACAGGTACGGCCTGCAATTCGCGATGTGGACGTCGAGCACCGGCGCGATCCTTGCATGCGTGCTGTCGTTCGGCCTCGTCGAAACCGCGCCGGCCGTGCTGCGCAAGCGCGCGCTCGCAGGCGCCGCCGCTAGCCGCTTCGATACGCAGAACCTCGGAGGACGCTGACATGCGCGCACTTCAATGGCATGGCCCGCGCGACGTCCGTCTCGTGGAAATCGACACGCCGCGCGTCGGCCCCGGCGACGTGCGCATCGCGGTCGCGTATTGCGGCATCTGCGGCAGCGACCTGCACGAATACGCGGATGGCCCGCACGCGATTCCGGTCGACGTGCCGCATCCGCTGTCGCGCCGCACCGCGCCGCTGACGCTCGGCCACGAGTTCTGCGGAACCGTCGTCGAAGTCGGCGAAGGCGTGACCACGCTGCGCGCGGGCGACCGCGTCGCGGTCGAGCCCGAGTATCGCTGCAGCCAGTGCGCGTACTGCCGCTCGGGGTCGTACAACCTGTGCGTGTCGATGGGCTTCGCCGGGCTGATGGGCGACGGCGGGATGGCCGACTTCGCGGTCGTGCCGGCCTACATGCTGCATCGCCTGCCCGACGGCGTGAGCCTCGAACAGGCCGCGGTGATGGAGCCGGCCGCCGTGGCACTGCACGCGCTGCGGCGCGGCGAACTGCGGCTCGGCGAGACCTGCGCGGTGTTCGGGCTCGGGCCGATCGGGCTGCTGCTGATCATGCTCGCGAAGCTGCAGGGCGCGACGACGATCGTCGCCGTCGACGTGTCGCCCGAACGGCTCGCGGCCGCCACGCGCTTCGGCGCGACGCATGCGTTCGATGCGCGCGGGCTCGATGCGTCGGCGTTGCAGGACGCGATTCGCGCGGCCACGGGCGGGCTCGGTGTCGATACGAGTTTCGAAGCGGCCGGATTGCAGGCCACGTTCGAATCGGCGATGCGGGCGCTGCGCAAGGGCGGCCGCGTCGTGATGGTCGGCCTGATGCCGCATGCGGGCTTCGACGCATTCCGCGCGGTCAACGACGAGCTGACCTTCACGGCGAGCGTCGGCTACCGGCATGCGTACGGAGACCTGCTGCGCATCGTCGCGTCGGGTGCGCTCGATCTGACGTCGATCGTCACGCGCACCGTGTCGCTGGAAGACGCCGTCGCCGACGGCTTCGACGCGCTGCTCGCCGACCGCACGCAGATCAAGATCCTCGTTTCACCCGCGCAGCGGCCGGCCTGCCGCACGCACATCATCGGGAGCCTCGAACATGAGTCGTCAGTGGGCGTTTGAAGGCAAGACCGTCGTCGTGACGGGCGGCACGTCGGGCATCGGTGCGAGCACCGCCTGGCGCTTCGCGGAAGCGGGCGCGTCGGTCGTCGCGCTCGGGCTCGACGTCGCCGGTCCGCATGCGCCCGTGCATCCGCGCGTCCGGTGCATGGAGCTGGACGTGACCGACAGCGACGCGCTGACGCACACGATCGCCGCGTTGCCGCGGCTCGACGTGCTCGTCAACGGCGTCGGCATCAGCCGGCACGCGGACGAATACCGGATGGATCAGTTCGAACTCGTGCTGAACGTGAACCTGACGTCGGTGATGCGCGCGTCCGACGCCGCGCGGCCGGCACTGTCGGCGAACGGCGGCAGCATCGTCAATATCGCGTCGATGTACACGTACTTCGGCAGCAAGGACCGGCCCGCGTACAGCGCGAGCAAGGGCGGCATCGCACAGCTCACGCGCTCGCTCGCACAGGCGTGGGCCGATCGCGGCATCCGCGTGAACGCGGTCGCGCCCGGCTGGATCGACACGCCGCTCAGCAGCGGGCTGATGGCCGATACGCAGGCGTCGCGGCGGATCCTCGATCGCACGCCGCTCGGGCGCTGGGGCACGGCCGACGAAGTCGCGGAAGTGATCCTGTTCCTGTGCTCGCCCAGTGCATCGTTCGTCACCGGCGCGATCGTACCGGTGGACGGCGGGTATTCGACGGTCTAGCAACCGGCGCCTCGCGGCAGCGGCGAAAGGCTTACGCCGACGCCGCGACGCGCCGTCCGATTCCGTTTCATCAAGACCATGCCGAGACGTATCCGCTTCGGCATTCGTCACAACAATAAGTAGTCCCATTAAAAATATCCGACCCGATCGGAAACATGTGAGGAGCACATTGGAGATGACGAAAAAGACCCTTCTGGCACTCGCGGCCTGCACGATCCCGGCTGCGTCGTTCGCGCAAAGCAGCGTGACGATGTTCGGGCTGATGGACGCCGGCATCAGCTATGTCAGCAACGAAGGCGGCCACGGCAACCCGAAATTCGACGACAACATCTTCTTTCCGAACCTGCTCGGCTTCGAGGGCAAGGAAGATCTCGGCGCGGGCACGCGTGCGATCTTCCGGCTCGTCAACCAGTATTCGCTCGGTAACGGCTCGATCATCGGTGGCGGGCTGTTCGCGCGCACGGCCTATGTCGGGCTGCAGAACGACCGGTACGGCACGCTGACGCTCGGCAACCAGTACGAGTTCATGGTCGATTCGCTGGCTGCCAGCGGCAACGAGATCGCGCAGGACCTCGTCGGCCTGTACGGCTTTCGTAACGGGCCGTTCGACCGGCTCGCGCTGCCGAACAACCCGACCGGCGCATTCGACTGGGACCGCGTCGCCGGCAGCAATCGCGTCGCGAATTCGGTCAAGGTCACGAGCCCGTCGCTGGCGGGCCTGACCGTCGGCGCGCTGTACGGCTTCGGCAACGTCGCGGGGTCGGTGGGCGCGAACAACACGGTCAGTGTCGGCGCGAGCTACGACAACGGTCCGTTCGGCGCGGGTGCCGCCTATACGAACCAGAAATACGGCGCGGCGGCCGGGCTGCCGGCGACCAGCGTGCGCAACTGGGGCGCGGGTGTGCACTACACGCTCGGCACGGTCACCGGGAAGGCGCTCGTGACGACCGTGCGCAACTCGGGGAACGGCGCGGGCGTCTGGTCGGCGGAGGCCGGCGCGTCGTGGCATCCGTCGCCCGCCTGGGTGGTCGGCGCGAGCTACACGTACATGAAAGGCAACGACACGCTCGACAACGCGCATGCGCACCAGGTCCTGGCCGCCGTCCAGTACTGGCTGTCGAAACGCACGATGGTGTATGTGGCGGGCGTGCATCAGCGCGCAAGCCACGGCAGCAACGCGCGGATCAACGGCGTGCTGGATCCGAATGGCGCGTCGAGCGGCGCGTTGCAGTCGATCGCGCGGATCGGGTTCAGTACGCGGTTCTGAGCCGGCGCCGGCTGTCGGTGTTCCGGCATCCGGCGCGGCCGACGACGAAGGCGCGACGCCGGTTCGGCCGCTGCCTTCGTCCCTCTTCATGTTTCACTCCGCGATCGAAGACAGTGGGGGCAGGCGCCGACGCCCTAACGACCGCCGCTCCCGAACTAATCGCCAGCACGATCCGCCGCGCCGACCTCCTTGGCGAAGGCGAGCAGCAGCTCGCCGAGCCGACCCGGTTGCTCCTGCTGGATCCAGTGACCGGCGCCGTCGATCAACTCGATGCGGCTCATTCTCGTCGTCGCCTTCGTCCTCATCAGATCGAGCGCGCCCGGCGCCGAATAGGTACCCCAATCGCTCTTTCCGCTGATAAAGAGCGATGGGACATCGATCGTCTTGCCCGAGAACAGACGCAACTCGGCGTTCAGATCAGGATCGGAAAAGACGCGATACGCCTGCAGGGCGCCTTGAAATCCCGTGCGGCCATACTCGGCCGTGTACACCCCGAGTTCCGGCTCGGTGAGCCATTTGCAGGCCCGGACCTCGGCGGCGGATGGCTGGAATGGCGCGACGGTCTGGGGCATCGTCTTGCCGAGATCCATCACGTAATAGGTGGGCATCCGTGCAAGCTCCGTGGCGGTCCGCGCCTTCAACGGATACGGCTTGTTTCCCGGCCAGTCCGCGCTCTTGACATGGAAAAATGCACGAAGAAAGGCGTGCAAGCCTTGAGGGGGATGCCACATGTCATCGTTCGCCTCCCGTGTGCTCAAGTATTGCTGGTAATACTCCCTGGGCGGGTCGAGCGATGCCAGCGCGGCCGCCAACTTCTGATTCTCGGTGTTCGGACGAGCCGACGATGCGTCGCCTTGCGCGGTGTTGAACGGCAGGGCCGGCGGCCCGGGGAACGGTGCGCTCATCAGCACCACCGACGGAAAGACGTCAGGCCGCGCCAGCGCGCAATAGGCCGCCACCGGCGAGCCGAGGTCGTGCCCGACGAGCATCGTCGTCCGCCGATACCCCAACGCCGAAACCAATCCGAGGGCGTCGCGCGTCATATTCAGGAGACCGAATGGCGCCAGAGGGGCGTCATAGCCGTTCACCCAGCCGGTGGTGCGCCCGAAACCCCGCTGGTCGGGCGCAACGACGTGATATCCGGCGTCAGCCAGGATGGGGAGCAGGTGTCGCCAACCGTAAGCCAGATCCGGAAAACCGTGCAGAAGCAGCGCGAGCGGCCGGCCGGGACTTTCGTAACCGGCCTCGAGAACATGGACATCGAGGCCGTTGACCCCATGGATCATGCGTGAGCGGACCCCGGTGGGAAGCGTTCCTTCGCCATATGTCGACGTGGCCAAATCAATTCCTCCCGTAGGGTTTGCGCGGGCGGGTCGAAGGAACGCCGCAACCAGGCCGGCCGCGCCCATCGCCAGGACCGCTCGTCGGGATGCCGATGGCTTGATCGAGTAACAGGACATCGCACATCTCCGATATATGGTGATCACCATACTATGGCGGTCACCATAGCCACGTCAAGCGGAACGTGATAGGTTCTCGGCATGACACGCAAGACTGACGCGCGCGCTCGCGCAATTGCCACGGCCGAGCGACTATTCCGCATCCAGGGCTACACGGCGACCGGGTTGACCCAGATACTCGAGGAAAGCGGCGCGCCCAAAGGATCGTTCTACTTTCATTTCCCACGGGGCAAGGCGCAACTCGCGGAAGAAGCCATCGATAACTATGTTGCGAATCGAATGGCCGTGTTGCGGGATATCTCGGCGAGTACGGCGGGCGATGCGCTGAATTTCGTTCATCGAATTTTCAGCACGTTCGCGGCCGAAATGGTCGCCTCCGATTTCCAGTACGGATGTCTGATGCAGAATCTGGCGAACGAGCTACCGGCGCTCGACGCCGAGCTGACCCAACGCGTGGCGCATGGATTTGCCGAGTCGACCGCGATTATTGCGGAGCATTTCAGGGGCTGCGGTTTCGCTCCCGCGCGCGCGGACTCCTCCGCGGCCGCATTGGTAGCCGCCCTCGAAGGCGCGCGAACGATCGCCCGCCTGGAACGCACGCCGGCCGTATTCGAAGCGCTGGCAGAGGTGAGTGTCCAAAGGTGGGCTGCTCCCGAGGGGTGATCCGGTCCGATGTTCATTGCCGGGCCACCACGATCAGTTCGCTTCGGCTCGAGCAGGAAAAGGTCACGCTCATTTGGGTCGCGCCGAGGCAGCCGGACAACTTGAACGCATGGAGAATGGGCATGCAGCAGCAACCGAAAAAGGCGAAGCAGATCGGCCCGCCGGCGACCTCGAGGCTGAGCCGGTCGTACGGCGACGCCGATTTCGTCGACGCATTTTCGGTGGACTTGCCGGCGACTGCCTGCAACGACGCAGAGTCTCTCGCTCGATACGTCTTTGCAGGACAACCCCAGTGGATCGCCATGCTGCAGGAAATTCGCGACATTGCCGTCCGGCCGTTCGGCCTCAAAAGAACGATCGACCTGAAAGCCGCGAAAGACGACCGGCTCAGTATTTTCCGCGTGTTCGAACGGCACGAAGACGAGATCATTCTGGGCGAGGACGACGCGCATCTCGATTTCCGCGTGTCGATTCTCGTGCAGCCTGCCTCCGGCGATCGGCCCCGGCAACTGATACTCACGACGCTCGTCTTCTACAATCGTCTGCTGGGCCGCGCCTATCTCGGCGTTATCGCGCCTTTCCATCGCCTCGTCGTGCGAGCCTCGCTCGACCGGGCACAGACGCTCGGATGGCCCGGCCGGTAGCGGTGAGGTCAGGCATGGCGACCCGTTTCCATCGGATCAGGGAAGACGTACGGCTGAAGCGCATCGCGAGGGTAACGTGGCACGCATGGCTGCTGGTGCTGTCGATCGTCGCCGGTTGCGCCCCAGTCAACAAGGAGTGCGAACTTGCAAGCGTGCTCTGTAACGCGTGAATCGAGGCAAACAGTCCGAGCGATGTCTCGCCGCATCAAAGATTCTTGCTCCGAAGCCAGACGCGGAGCGCTTCGACATGCTGTGCCTTGCATTCCAGCGGCAACCAGTGTCCGGCCGGCATCGTCGTCACGGTCAGGTCTGCGCATGCCGCACGCATGGGGTCGCCCTGGCGATTTCCGGTGATGCTGCAAATCTGATCGAATTCGCCGTTGACGAACAGCACCGGCTGCGAGAGACGGCCGCCATCCGGCGCGTTGCGCGCGTATGCGATGTTGGCCTCATCGTTCAGATACCACGCGCAGGCGGGACGGAAGCCATGAGCGTTGAACGACTCTACCAGCGCTTCGAAGTCCGCCGGCGGCCACAGAGCCGGATCGGGGCGAGTCGGCGGCGCACGATGCGCGGCACCGAAACGCCCTCCATTGCGCGTGACGACCGCATTCGGCGATACCTTGTCGATCCCGTCAGGGTCGCCCCGTCGAAAAATCGACGCCAGCGATGCTGTCCGGTCCGCATCCAGGTCTGCTACCGCCGCTTCGAAATGCGTCATGTAGTAGCGGTAGTAATCCCACTGGCCATCGGGATATTCGTCGGCAGGATAAATCGCCCGGTCGATCAGCGGAACGACCGTGCTCAGGGCGTGCCCGTCGGGTTGATAGGCCAGCGAGGTCAGCACGACACCGCGGCTGCGCTCGCGCTCGTGCGCGGACAACTCGGCGGCCACGACGCTGCCCCAGTCGTGCCCAACCCAGATCGCAGGCGCACCGCCGACGTGATCGTGGAGTTCGGCCATGTCCGCCACGACTGCCTCGATGGTGTAGGCGTCGTTCGCTTCTGGCGCAAAAGAGCCGCCGTAGCCGCGCAGGTCCGGCGCGACGCAATGCCAGCCGTCGGCGGCAAAGGCCTCCATCTGGGCGCGCCACATCAAGCTCGAGCTCGGCCAGCCGTGCAGAAAAAATATCAGCGGCCCCTCGGCCGGCCCGCTCTCGAGATAGTGCGTCACCTGACGCGTCGTGTTGAGCGTGCGCGATACCAGCGGGTGTCGAGATGTCTCCGTCATGATCCAGGGCTCCGGTTGATTTCAGCGGTTTGCCGAAGGTGAAAAGCCTGCTGTTCGCCGGGCTACTTGCGATCGATCATCAGCGCCACACCCACCAACGCGATGCCGCCAGCAATCAGCTTCACGAGCGTCAACGGCTCGTGGAGCAGGAGCGCCGAGAGACCCAGCGCGATCACCGGCGCCGCATAGTTGAAGGTGTTGGCGAGCGTCGTCGACACCTCAGCGTTGAGCGTCAGGAACACCGCGTAGCCGATCAGCGTGCTCGCCACGACGAGAAACGCGAGCGCAGCCCATGCCGCCGGCGGTACGCGCGCAAGATGCGTCGTGGCAGCGATCCCCGATACGGCGACGATCGCACCGAGCACCGCTGCGGCCGATATCAGCTGTATCGCCAGGCTGATGACGGGATCGCGAGGCAACGCCAGTCGCGGCGCAAGCAGCGATCCGGCTGCCCAGGCCGCCGCCCCGCTAAGCGTAAGCACCGCGCCCATCGGCCGGAAGTCGCCGCCGGTAGCAGACGTCAAGCCCATCAGCGCGAGACCGGCAAAGCCAATGGCGACCCCGGCGAGCTGACGGCCTCTCAGCGGCCGATGAAACACCGCCCATGCGAACAACGCCAGAAAGAGCGGCGAAGACGAGCCGAATACCGCAGCCACCCCTGCCGGCAGAAAATGCGTCCCCCAGATCGCCAGTGCCTGACTGGCTACCAGCATGGTGATGCCGATCAACACCGCCCCACCCGACTCGCGGACCGACGCCGGTGAACGGCGCCAGCGAACCAGCGCAAACGGCAGAATGACCAGCGCCGCCAGCGAGAAGCGCAACGTCGCCACCATCAGCGGATGCAACGCGTTGCCGGCAACCTTGAAAGCCAGGAAATTGGCTCCGTTATAGAACCATTGATAGCCGACGGCGAGCGCGATCCAGCCGCGACGTGCGCTCCAACCGGCATGGGTCGTGGTCGTCGCCGTCACTTCCCGCCCTCCTGCCTGCCGAATGCGGCGATCGCGGCCTCCTTGCTGCGGAGGCACGGACTCGTGAAACGCTCGATATCAGGGGCTGCCATGGGACTGCTTTGGTCGACGACCTCGTATGCGATTGCTTCAATGCTAACGAGCGCTGCGTTATCCCGATAATGCGGACATTCTATGGTGGTTATCCACATATTGAATAGCGGCGTTATGCTTGCCCTGCTTTCGCAATCGCCCAACTGGAACGCACGGAGGCATCGTGGACTCCCGCCTTATCGAGTATTTCTTGCGCGTGGCCGAACTCGGCAGCATCAACAAGGCCGCCACCGACTTGCGGCTCTCCCAGCCGGCGCTGTCGCGCCACATCGCGCTGCTCGAGCATCAACTTCGCGCGAAGCTCTTTACGCGAACGCGGGGCGGCGTTCAGCTGACCGAGTCCGGCACGCTGCTGGTGGAGCGAGCAAGACCCATTCTTCGTCAGTTGACATCGTTGGTCGAGCAGGTGGGCGACCGCGCCGCGGGCCAGTTGGCGATAGGTATTGCGCCGTCGTGGCGCAATCTCTTCACATCGAACTTCGTGGCGCGGTTGGTCGCCGACTATCCAGGCGTGAGGCTTCGTGTTCACGAGGGCGTGAGCCACGAGCTGCGTGACGTCATGCATTCCGGAATGCTGGACCTCGCTATCGTCCCGTTCGAGGCGTCACCGCCGCAGGGCTATGCCCATACGCCACTCGTTCGGGAGCCGCTCATTCTCGTGAGCACCAAGGATGCCGGCTTGAGACCCGACAAGTCGGCGCCGCTATCGCGTCTCGGCGATCGCAAACTCGCGCTGGCGGGAAAACAGAATGTCATCCGCTCGACCATCGAACACGCGATGGTCCGTCGCAATGTCGAACTCGACATCCTGTTCGAACTCGATGCGATGCATCTCTCGATGGAACTCGCCCGGCGAGGAATCGCGGACACCGTGACACCATGTTGCGCGGTCAGTGGCAATGCGTTCTGGGAAGATTCGATTTCGTGGAGTCCGATCCGGGGCGCCTATATCACCTGGGCGCTCTGTGAAAATACGGCGCGCTCGCATTCGCAAGCAGTGCTCGAAGGGAAACGGATGATCCTCGGGATGGTCGACGAAATCATCGACAGCCAAACCTGGCGCGGTGCCGAGCGGCTGAATGCGGATGTCGACTCGCTGCTTGGGGAAATGGGCAGCTGAGTCCGCAAGCATGCTGCCGGGGCGGGTGAGCAGCATCCATAGGAAGCCGCGGATAGCTCGGGGCCGCACATGGCAATCGCGTCGAATCCCTGTCGTGCGTTTCAAGTGTTTCTGGTGCTACCGCTACGTTTCCAAGCCCGGCGCATTGGTCAGATCGCCTGTTCCTCTTTACCCGCGCGCTTGCTGCGGAGGGGGTTGGTTGTTGATGGCAGTCCGGAACCGCGCTTGAACGGCGGCGCAATGTCGAGCATTTTGCTCAAATATGAAGGGGGCGCAAGGGCCCCTTTGATGTGATGCGCTCGATGCCGTTCAGAGCGGCGGATCGTGTTTTCGTGTGTGGATGTCTCGTGAGGCGCACAGTTCGCTCAGATCATCGATCCGCGTCTCCACGTCGAGCAATAAGTCCATCTCAACCTGCTGCGGCAAGCTTAAGGTGAGAGTCCAATTTCCCGACGAAGCTATCCATCGACTCTTCGCCAAGATCAACAACCTTGGCCCCTCCTCCCGCGACGATCGTCACGTCGGAAATGCCGATCACATTGAGGATCAGCTTCAGGTATTGGGTCGCGATGTCTCGGTCGCGAATAGGCGAGCCTTCGGTATAAACGCCGCCCGACGCCAACAGAACCGTCGCCTTTTTCCCCGTAACCAGCCCCTTTCCGTCGAACCCCAGTGTCAGTCCTTTGCGCACGATGTGATCGACCCAGGCCTTCAGGGCAGCAGGGATGTTGTAGTTGTAGACGGGAGTGGCAATGACGATGTGGTCTGTGGCCAGCAGTTCGGCGACCAGTTTATCGGACAGCTGCAGTACCTCCTTCATCTCGGCCGTATGGCGTTCGGAAGGAGTGAAGTACGCCTGCAACCAAGGTGCTGAGACAAATGTCAGATCCGTTTCCGCAAGATCGCGCCAGAGGATCTTTCCTCCTGGATTTGCATCCTGCCATTGCGCGACGAAGCGGCGCGTCATGTTGCGCGAGATGGAAGAATCACCACGAGGGCTGGTTTCAACGACGAGTAGTTGGGTCATAGGTTTCCTCTTTAAGTCTCAGTAGTTAAATCAACCAAAGCGAAAGCCGGAAATCGGCTTACCCAGTGCTTGGCCATGGAAATCGACATGCCCCGGCTCGCCAGACGCTGCGCCGGCGGCGACCATGAGTGGAAGCAGGTGGTCTTCGTGTGGTTGGGCGGCGCGCGCACCGGGGGCCCTTTCCCAGTGGATCAGCGCTTGATTGCGGGTGGAGCTGTCCACCATTGCAGCGCGCAGCCAGCGGTCAAAGGCTTCCGCACCAGGGTCCCGGAGGCCGCCCGAAAAACCACGCATGTTGTGATAGGTCTGCCCGCTGCCAATGATGAGTACCCCCTCGTCGCGCAGCGGCTTCAACGCTTGCCCAATAGCAAGGTGAACAGCGGGATCAAGCCCACGCTGCATTGAAAGCTGCAAAAGGGGAATGTCCGCAGCCGGAAACATGACCTTCATCGGCACGAAAACGCCGTGATCCCAGCCACGCCGCTCATTGATTGCGCTCGCCACACCAGCGGCACCGAGAAGTTCGCGAACTCGAACCGCGAGGTCTGGCGCGCCAGATGCAGGCCACTTCAGTCGGTACGTGTAGTCGGGGAATCCGTCATAGTCAAAAAGCAGTTCCGGTGTCGCACTGACATTCACAGTCGGAATCGCTTCCTCCCAGTGCCCCGAAATAACGAGTATGGAAGATGGCCGTTCCGACAGCGCGTTGGAGAAGTTGCGCAGGTATATCTCTAACTCACGCCAGACGGCACGCAGCGGACCGGGCATAAGAAAGAAGCAAGGACCACCGCCGTGGTTGATGAAGAAAGTCGGTTGCATGGACGAAGTTTGCCGTCGCCCACCCTTCATGCGAAGTGATATAATTCTTATCGTTTATATCGGTTTTTATGATACATGGCACTTGGCACTCTTAGTCTGGATCAGCTGCGGGTGCTGGTGACGATTGCGGACCTTGGCAGCTTTTCAGCTGCCGCCCGCAAGCTTCGGCGCGCACAGTCGGCCATCAGCCAAGCGGTTGCGACACTGGAGGCGTTACAAGGCGTCCGCCTGTTTGACCGAAGCGGCCGCCGGCCTAGGCTCACCGATATTGGACAGGTGCTGGTGGACCAGGCGCGCCAAGTCCTCGCCAGCGCCTCTCGCTTCGAAGCTGTGGCCGCCAGCAACCGCGCCGGCCTGGAAGCCGAACTTGCGCTTGCGATCGATCCGCTTGTGCCGACTTCGCCATTGATCCAGAGCTTGCACGCTCTGCGGAGCACCTACCCCGACCTTCCCGTCAGCTTCAGGACCGAAGGGCTCGGTGGTGCCCTGCGCCGTCTTCGCGATGATTCCGCCGCGCTGGCCATCTGCCTGCTGCTCCCTGGCGTGCCCGAGGACATCATCGCGTATCCGTTACTGCGCATCGAACTGATCCCGGTCGTCGCACCCGACCATCCGCTGGCCATACTCGGGAGACAGGCAACGCAAAGCGACCTGGAGCCTCATACCCAACTCGTGCTCTCGGATCCAGTTGATCCAGGCGGCGCATCCTATGGACTTTCAAGCGCCAGACTATGGCGATTCGTCGATCTGGCGAGACGCATGGATTTCGTCCTGGCAGGCTTGGGCTGGTGCCGCATGCCCAGTCATCTCGTCAGCGATCTCGTTTCGACGGGCCGCTTGGTGCGTATCGAGATCGAAAACGACCCAACCCCTCGAGACGGACTAACAATCTATGCGGCCCATCGGCGCGACCATGTGCCGGGAGTCGCCGGACGCTGGTTGCTCGAGGAACTTAAGCGCCGTCTGTCTCCGTGAAACAGAATGCAGTCCTACGGAAACCTCAAGTACTTCCCAAGCGGAGCGGGACTACGTTGCTGCGGCGCCTTGTGTCAAGCGGTGGGTCGCCCCCGAGCGCCTGCGTTCTTGTCGGCCCATGTCAGGCAGCGGTCGACTGAGCTTCCTTCTGCAACCCACCAGTCCGAACCCGGTTTTCATCGCCCCGGGCGCAAAGCGGTTTCAGTGCTTGCGCCAACGATAGACCCAATGGCGTCATTTCGTAATCCACCTTCGGCGGAACCGTCTGGTAGTCGCGGCGAGTGATGACATCGTCGTCCGCAAGTTCGCGCGACGGTTGAATCGGGACCTTCTCGGTTGCCGTAAATTATGGCTCGAAGATGTCTACGAAAGGCTGGCCGGTCCATAAAGACCAACGAACCAAGCTAGATTTGCTCCCCTCTCCAGGCTAGGTTTCCCAACTTCCAGGCAGTCCCCCTAGGTCGATTGCGCGTCAATCGCCTCACAATCCTTCGCCAAGGTTCTCCGACGCACGCCCGCCCACCGCGTTTGCCCACCTTCGCCTGCGCCTTCCCGGGCGATGCCAACATCCAAGCAAATCGCCACCCCGCACCCCCATCCCACCCCAATAATTCCCCTTGACGCCCTATCTTTCGATATATATCTTTAGATATGTTTTCCGACATATCTAAGGACACGATCATGCGACACAACCACTTCCACGGCCATGCCCGATGCGACGGTCATGCTGCGCATGCCCGCCCCGACTGGTTCGCCGGTCTCTGGTACGCGATCGGCCGCCACCGTCGCGGCCACGATCCGTTCGGCGGTGGCGGCCCGTTCGGCGGCCGGGGCGGCCGCGGCGGTTTTGGAGATTTTGGCGACGACGGCATGCCGCGCGGCCGCCAGTTCAGCTCCGACGATCTCCAACTGCTGCTGCTCGCGCTGGTGGCCGAACAACCGAGCCACGGCTACGAACTGATCAAGGCGCTCGACACGCGCTCGAACGGTTTTTACAGCCCGAGCCCGGGCATGGTGTATCCGGCGCTCACGTATCTCGAAGAAGGCGGCTTCGTCGCGTCGCAGCCGGAAGGCAACCGCAAGCGCTATGCGCTGACCGACGCGGGCCGCGCGCATCTCGACGCGCAGCGCGAACGCGTCGACACGCTGTTCGCCCGCCTCACGCACCTCGCTCGCAAGATGGAATTCATGCGCCGCGCATTCGCCGGTGAATCGGCCGGCAACGAAGCACAGGACGAATCGCAGGCCGGCTGGCTGCCGGAATTCGTCGAGGCGCGTCTCGCGCTCAAGCGCGCGCTGCTGCACAAGAGCGCCGCCGATGCCGACGAACAGCGCCGCATCGCGGCCATCATGCGCCGCGCGACGGCCGAAATCGAAGGCGGCACCGCCGCGTAATCCGCGCCGGCCCGTCAAAACCCAAGGAGAACGGATTGATGCAGAACACGTCCGAGCGCACCGTGACCCGCGTGCGCCACCCCCTCAAGTTCCGCCTGCTGCAGGTCCTGCGCGTGCACACCGTGACACCGCACCTGCTGCGCGTCACGCTCGGCGGCCCCGATCTCGTCGATTTCGAATCCGCGTCGTTCGACGATCACGTGAAGGTCTTTTTCCCGCCGCCGGGCGCGGAGCGGCCCGCGCTGCCGACGCTCGGCGCGAACGGCCCCGAGTTTCCGGAAGGCGAACCGAAGCCGGTCGCGCGCGACTTCACGCCGCGCCGCTTCGACCGCGCGGCCTGCGAACTCGATCTGGAATTCGTGTTGAACCATCCGGGGCCGGCCTCGCAGTGGGCCGCGCAGGCACGCGTCGGCCAATGGCTCGGCATCGGCGGCCCGCGCGGTTCGTTCGTCGTCCCGACCGGTTTCGACTGGCATCTGCTGATCGGCGACGATACGGCGCTGCCAGCCGTCGCGCGGCGTCTCGAGGAATTGCCGGCCGGTGCGCGCGTGGCGGTCGTGCTGGAAGTCGCGGATCGCACCGCGCAGACCTCGTTCGATACGCGCGCCGACGTGCATGAAATCTGGCGCTTCCGCGCCGAAGCCGACGCGGCGAACGGCGACGCGCTGCTCAATGCCGTTCGCGACCTGCCGCTGCCGTCGTCCGGCGACGGCTACGTATGGGCGGCCGGCGAAGCGCTGTCGATGCGCGCGGTGCGCCAGCACCTGACCGGTGAACGCGGCGTCGACAAGTCGCGCATCCGCGCGGCGGCCTACTGGAAGCGCGGCGCGGCGGCCGTGCACGAAACGCTGGAAGACTGAGCGGGGATGGGCACCCGGTTGCCGGGCGGCTGAAACAATCGTGGCGCCGGCGCAGCGGCGGGCTTGGCATCGGCATCGCGGCTGGTATATATGTACGTCTGCGGCGCCGCTGTCGGGGACAGCCGCCGCAGCCCGCCCAGGAGCGCCCGGTCATGACAAAAGAAAGCCACGCTTCGCCTTTCCTTCGCCACCTGAAGATCGCCGGTTATTGCGGCCTCGCCGCGGTCGTCCTCGCGCTGTTCGTCGCGATGTGCGCGATCCTGAAGGAAAGCGCCCTCGACCGCGATGCCGCGCGGCATCCGGCCGACACGCCCGAACTGCACGATGCGGGCGGCGGCCCGTCCGCCTCGGCCGAATCGGCCCGCACACCCGGCTCGTCCGGCTGACGGCGTCCCGCCGCTTCCTTCCGCTTACGGCGCCTGCCGGCGTCCCATCACGACCGCATGCACCGAATCGCCGAGCCGTTCGAGCAGCGCGGTCACGCGTTGCCCGTACAGGTGCGCGGCCAGCGCGCCGACCGTGCCGACCAGCACGCCGCCCGCCATGTCGAACGGCCAGTGCACGCCCGCATAGACGCGCCCCCATGCGATCGCGACGGCCATCGCGGCCATCACGAAACCGGTGACCCGCGTGGTGCCGCCGAGCAGCAGGCCGACCGCCATGCTCCACGCGAACGTCATGTGATCGCTCGGAAACGAACTGTCCGGCGCATGCGGAATCAGCTGCGTGCCGACGCCGGCCATGAACGGGCGCGGCGAGAACCACACATGCCCGAGCACCTGCGCGAGCACGAGCGCCACGCAGACGCCCACGCCGGCTTCGATCGCCTGGCGCCGCGCGGGACGCGCGCCGAAGATCCAGGTCAGCAGCAGCATCGCGGGCAGCGCATAGACGAGCCAGTCGGCGGCGAAGATCGCGAGGCGGGCGACGCCCGGGTGCGGTGCACTCCCGGCGTTGATGGCGGAAAAGAGGGCGAGATTGAGGTTCTGCATGAATCCGGTTGCGTGGAGCGTATAAAAGATCGGCCGGTTGCCCGGCCGGATGCGAACGAATGCTAGGGCGTGGCCGCTTAAGCGGTGCTTAATGCGGCAGCCACCCGGACAAGGCCGCGCGGCGAACGCACTTAGAGCCCGCACTGCAACACAAGTTCACACAATTGTCATATTGCCGCGCGAACGTCCCCGTAAAAGCTCACCACACCTCCCGTAAAGACTCACTTTTTCACATGATGGCGTCATCGACACGTGCCACCATCGCCCGGCCGGGGTGCCGACCGTGCCGTTTGCATCGTTCATCTCAATATTTACGCGCTGAATTATTCGAAATCGGCAACAATTAATTCCAAATGCGGCATCGCACAACGGCAACGCACAGGCATACGATTACGACCACTCATCCACGAAGCGATCAACAACAAGGAGTCCGCATGAAACCCAGCGATGTCCGATCGAAAGCGTTTGCGATGCCGTTGACCAGCCCTGCGTTCCCGATGGGCCCGTACCGTTTCGTCGATCGTGAGTTTCTGATCATCACGTACCGCACCGATCCGGACCGTCTGCGTGAAATTGTCCCCGAGCCGCTGCAGGTCACCGAGCCGCTCGTGCATTACGAATTCATCCGCATGGCCGATTCGACCGGCTTCGGCGATTACACCGAAAGCGGCCAGGTGATCCCCGTCGAATACAACGGCCAGCCGGGCGGCTATACGCTGGCGATGTACCTCGACGATCATCCGCCGATCGCCGGCGGCCGCGAGCTGTGGGGCTTCCCGAAGAAGCTCGCGTCGCCCACGCTGCACGTGAACACCGACCACATCCTCGGCACGCTCGACTACGGCAAGGTGCGCGTCGCGACCGGCACGATGGGCTACAAGCACAAGGAACTCGACATCGACGAGCAGATGAAGCGGCTCGCCGGCCCCAATTTCCTGTTGAAGATCATCCCGCACGTCGACGGCACCGCGCGCGTCTGCGAACTGGTGCGCTATTACATGCAGGACATCAAGATGAAGGGCGCGTGGACGGGCCCCGCATCGCTCGAACTGGCGCCGCACGCGCTCGCGCCGGTGGCCGATCTGCCCGTGCTCGAGATCGTCGAGGCGCGCCACCTCGTCGCGGATTTGACGCTGGGCCTCGGCGAAGTCGTCTACGATTACCTGGCCCAGTAACACGTCCGCAGTCCTTCCTCCCTGTCAATCCTTTCACCACGGGAATTCGAACATGAGCAACCTGAATGGCAAGACCGCAGTCGTCACGGGCGCCGCGAGCGGCATCGGCAAGGAAATCGCGCTGGAGCTGGCCAAGGCAGGCGCGGCCGTCGCGATCGCCGACCTGAACCAGGACGGCGCGAACGCGGTCGCCGACGAGATCAACAAGGCAGGCGGCAAGGCGATCGGCGTCGCGATGGACGTGACCAGCGAGGAAGCCGTGAACAGCGGCATCGACAAGGTGGCCGAAGCGTTCGGCTCGGTCGACATCCTCGTGTCGAACGCCGGCATCCAGATCGTCAACCCGATCGAGAACTATTCGTTCTCCGACTGGAAGAAGATGCAGGCGATCCACGTGGACGGCGCGTTCCTGACGACGAAGGCCGCGCTCAAGCACATGTACAAGGACGATCGCGGCGGCGTCGTGATCTACATGGGCTCGGTGCACTCGCACGAAGCGTCGCCGCTGAAGTCGGCGTACGTGACGGCCAAGCACGGGCTGCTGGGCCTGGCGCGCGTGCTGGCGAAGGAAGGCGCGAAGCACAACGTGCGCTCGCACGTGGTGTGTCCGGGCTTCGTGCGCACGCCGCTGGTCGACAAGCAGATTCCGGAGCAGGCGAAGGAGCTCGGGATCAGCGAAGAGGAAGTGATCAAGAAGGTGATGCTCGGCAACACGGTCGACGGCGTGTTCACGACGGTGCAGGACGTCGCGCAGACGGTGCTGTTCCTGTCGGCATTCCCGAGCGCCGCGCTCACGGGCCAGTCGTTCATCGTCAGCCACGGCTGGTTCATGCAGTAACACCTGCGCTTCCCCGACGGCAGGCGATTTTTCGCGCCGCCTCCACTCTTGCGATGGCGTGCCGTCGTCGATCGACGCCACGCCATCCATCACCGCCGTCCACGGCGGGATTTCTCGGAGCAACTGATGAAACCGCACGCGCGTACAGAAAAGCAGGCCGTCGATGCGGCGGACCTGCAACACGAAGCCGGCGCGCCGGCTGCTGCGCGGTCGCTGCCGTACGAAACGGTCGCGCTCGTCCTGCAAGGCGGCGGCGCGCTCGGCGCGTATCAGGCCGGCGTATTCGAAGGGCTGCATGAAGCAGGCATTCCGCTCGACTGGATCGCGGGCATCTCGATCGGCGCGCTCAACACCGCGCTGATCGCCGGCAATGCGCCCGAGCATCGCGTCGAGCGCCTGCGTGAATTCTGGGAAACGATCTGCCAGCCGGCGTTCTTTCCGACGATTCCGGCCGCGTTCGAATTCGCGCTGTTCAACAGCATCGATCAGATCCGCACGTTCTTCACCGCGTCGCAGGCCGCCAGCGCGATGATGCAGGGCCAGCAGGGCTTCTTCGTGCCGCGCTTTCCGCCGCCGCTGCCCGGCGTGTCCGACCATCCGGAAAAAATCAGCTGGTACGACACGTCGGCGCTGCGCACGACGCTGCTGAAACTGTGCGATTTCGACCGGATCAATTCGGGCGAGACGCGCGTGTCGGTCGGCGCGGTCAACGTCGGCACCGGCAACTTCGTGTACTTCGACAATTCGCGCATCCGTCTCGCGCCCGAGCATTTCATGGCGTCCGGTGCGTTGCCGCCCGCGTTCCCGCCCGTCGAGATCGACGGCGAGTATTACTGGGACGGCGGCGTCGTGTCGAACACGCCACTGATGGAAGTGCTCCGCGCCCGGCCGCGCCGCGACACGCTCGCGTTCCAGGTCGATCTGTGGAGCGCGCGCGGGCCGCTGCCGCGCACGATGGCCGACGTCGCCGAGCGCACGAAGGACGTGCAGTATTCGAGCCGCACGCGTTTCGTCACCGATACGCTGCAGCGCGAACAGCGCTACCGCAACGTGCTGCGCCACGTGCTCGAGCAGGTGCCGGAAGAGCAGCGCAAGAACGACCCGTGGTGCGTCGAGGCCGACGCGATGTCGAGCGGGAAGAAGTACAACATCCAGCACCTGATCTACCAGCAGAAAGCGTACGAGCATCACTACAAGGACTATCAGTTCGGTCTGTCGACGATGCGCGACCACTGGTCCGCGGGTCTCGACGACATCCGCAAGACGCTCGCGGTGAAGGACGGCCTCGCGCTGCCCGTCAACGACGCGGGCTTCGTCACGCACGACATTCACCGCCGCCGGTAATGCCGTGTGCAACGGGCCGGTGCGCTGCATGCGCCGGTCCGTCCTCCTTTCCGGTTCGACATGCCGATTTTCATTGCGCTATTCGCGCTCATCGCCCTGGGATGGGGCGCCGTTCAGCTGTTTCACGTCATCGCCGCGCAGTTCGGCCAGCCGGTCGCGATCGCGGCCGCCGTGCTGGCCGCCGCGCTCCTGATCGCACTGATCGCGTGGTGGCTCAAACGCCGTCGAGACATCGCACCGAACACGAAGGAACCCGGCTGGACGCATATCGTGCATCGCGCGTGGGGCGAGTTGCGCGTGTCCGCGACGCAAGGGTTGCTGTGGCTGTCGCATGACGGCGCGGACGGCCGCTATACGCTGTCGCAGCTCGACGGTTGCGAGGCCGCACCGATCGACGGCCGCTGGCATCTCGTCGTGCGCGTGCGCGACGCCGTGCGCGGCGAATGGACACTGCCGATGACGGACAAGCGCGATGCGCAGCGCTGGGCGCGCGTGCTCACGCTGGCGAAGGACAACCGGCTCTGAACGCGTGTTCGGGCCGCACGGCCCAGCCGCTCGACGGCCCGCTATCGCGCGCCGAGCGCCCGCAGCGCATCGAGCACGTGCTGCGTCGCCCGTTCGACCGGGCCGGCCCGATGGGCAATCCCCAGTTCGCGCCACAACGCCGGGCGTAGCGGCCGCATGACGATGCGCGCATCCGGCAACGGGGCGCCCGCCTCGTGCGGCAGCAGTGTCGCGCCGTAACCTGCGGCAACCAGGCTCTTGATCGCATCGTTGTAGTTGAGCGCGATCCGCGGCTCGGGCCGGTGGCCGCCGAGCGCGAACCATTCGGTCGTGAGCCGCGACAGACGCGTCGTCGCATCGTTGAGAATCAGCGGCCGCGCGGCCAGATACGCCGGCGTCACCCGGGCCGGAAGCGGCCAGTCCGCGGGCAGGAATGCCATCACCGGATCGCGGCGCCACGGGCGGATCGACAGCCCCGCGACCGGCGCTTGCGGCAGCGCGACCAACCCGACGTCGAGCGTACCTTGCGCAATGCGCGACAGCGTGTCGTGCGACGTGAGCACCGCGATCTGCACATCGATATCCGGATGCTGTGCGCGCAATCCGGCCACCGCCTGCGGCAACAGATGCGCGATCGCACCGGTCGATGCGCCGAGGCGTACGCGCCCGGTCAACCCCTGCACCTGTCGCTGCACGTCGTCCAGCGTGGATTCGACTTCCGCCAGCAGACGCCGCGCCCGCTCCACCAGCACTTCGCCGATCACGGAAGGGCGCACGTTGCCGCGGGTGCGGGACAGCAGCGGCGCGCCGACGCGGCTTTCCAGCTCGGCGACATGCAGACTGACGGTCGGCGGCGCGAGATGAAGCCATTGCGCCGCCGCCACGAAGGATCCCTGGTCCGCGATCGCGACCAGCGTTCGCAGGCGGTCCAGACTGATCTCGCGCATCGCACACCTCTCGTTCAGGAAAGCTGAACCGGACGGTCAGCAAATTCAACTTTTCCTATTCTAGGCGTTCGGTGGACGATACGGCTTCCCCCGACGACCGAACGCGACGAACACGATCATCATGAGCTTCCCCACTGTCTTCATCGACGGCGACCAGGGCACGACCGGGTTGCAGATTCACGCGCGTCTGCGCGACCGCACCAACGTGCGGCTGCTCACGCTTGCCGCCGCCGAACGCAAGGACCCGGCGCGGCGCGCCGACGCACTCAACGCGTGCGATATCGCCATCCTGTGCCTGCCCGACGCGGCCGCGCGCGAAGCGGTCGGCTTCATCCGGAATCCGGCGGTACGCGTGATCGACGCCAGTTCAGCCCATCGCACGCAGCCGGAATGGGTCTACGGCTTTCCCGAGATGGCCGACGGCCATGCGCGGCACATCGCGCAGGCGACGCGCGTGACCAATCCGGGCTGCTACCCGACGGGCGCGATCGGCCTGCTTCGCCCGCTGCTGCAGGCCGGGCTGCTGCCGCGCGACTACCCGGTGAGCATTCATGCGGTGTCCGGTTACTCGGGCGGCGGGCGGGCCGCCGTCGATGCATTCGAATCGGGCGACGCCGCCGCACGCGCGTTGCCGCTGCAGGTCTACGGCCTCGCGCTCGAGCACAAGCACGTGCCCGAGATCCGGCAGCATGCGGGGCTCGCGCATCGCCCGTTCTTCGTGCCGGCCTACGGTGCGTATCGGCAAGGCATCGTGCTCACCATCCCGATCGAGCTGCGCCTGCTTCCGGCCGGCGTGACGGGCGAGCGGTTGCATGCCTGTCTCGCGCATCACTATGCGGATGCGCGTCACGTCGACGTGATGCCGCTCGCGGACGCACGCGCGGCAACGCATCTCGATCCGCAAGCGTTGAACGGCACCAATGATCTGCGCCTCGGCGTGTTCGTCAACGCAGACGCCGGGCAGGTGCTGCTGTCCGCCGTGTTCGACAATCTCGGCAAAGGGGCATCCGGCGCCGCCGTGCAGAATCTCGACTTGATGCTCGGTGCGCCAGACGCGGCGTGACGCTCTCGCAGGCATCGTCGAGGGTGCCTGCGCACGCCCCCGTAAAAGCTCACCTTTAGCCGGTTTCAGACCGTATCGTCACCCGCGGCGGCATTCAGGCCGGCCAGCGTCTCGACCAGAAAATCCACGCACACGCGCACCTTCGCCGACGCCGCGACGCGTTCCGGATACACGGCCCAGATGTTCGCGGGCTGGATCGCGTCCGGCAGCACGCGGCACAATGCGCCGGCCTCGATCAGCGGCCCGGCCTCCCAGATCGAGCGCAGCACGATGCCGCGCCCGGCCAGCGCCCATTGCACGGCCACCTCGCCGTGGTTCGTCGACAGCGCACCGCCCACCTTCACCGTGACCGTTTCGCCGCGCACGTTCAGCCGCCATACGCCGAACGGATGATCGCGCTCCTTGATCGCGAGACAGTCGTGCGAGGCCAGATCCGCGAGCGAGCGCGGCGTCCCGCGGCGGGCGAGATAGTCGGGCGATGCGCACAGCACGCGATGGTTCGTGGCAAGACGGCGCGCGATCAGGTGATCGGCGATCTCGTCGCCGATGCGCACGTCGAGGTCGTAGCCTTCGCCGGCAACGTCGACGAGCCGGTCGAACAGATCGAGCCGCACGTTCAGTTGCGGATAGCGCGCGCTGAAGTCGAGCAGCGCCGGCGCGACGACGTGCCGGCCGAAGCCGAAGCTGCTCGACATGCGCAGCGTGCCGCGCGGCACCGTGCGCGTGGTCGACACGTCCTCGACGAGATGATCGACGTCGTCGAGAATCTTTTCGGCGCGCGCGAACACGCGCTCGCCGGCTTCGGTGACCGTCATGCGACGTGTCGAGCGATGCAGCAGGCGCGTGCCGAGCTGCGCCTCGAGCATCGCGACGCGCTTGCTGACGTACGCGGGCGACACCGCGAGTTGCTCGGCGGCCGCGCTGAAGCTTGCGAGGCGGACGACCAGGCTGAACACGCGCAGGTCGTCGAGGTTCGGCGATTTATTCACGATTCGTGGAAAGTCGATTAACTTTTGCGCGATTTTAATCCAGATGGAAATAAATAGAATGACGTGACGGGCCGCTGCCTCCCCGGCAGCCGGCCAATCAGCCAAGGAGATTTTCATGATCGACAGGACTTACAGGATTGCCGTGATCCCCGGCGACGGCATCGGCCGCGAAGTGATGCCCGAGGGCCTGCGCGTACTCGAGGCCGTGACCGCGCGCTTCGGCGTGCGCTTCGACTTCGTCGAGATCGACTGGGCGAGCTGCGACTACTACGCGCAGCACGGCACGATGATGCCGGACGACTGGAAAGCGCAGCTGTCGGGCATGGACGCGATCCTGTTCGGCGCGGTCGGCTGGCCGGCAACGGTGCCCGATCACATTTCGCTGTGGGGCTCGCTGCTGAAATTCCGCCGCGAATTCGACCAGTACATCAACCTGCGGCCCGCGCGCCTGTTCGACGGCGTACCGTCGCCGCTCGCCGGCCGCCGCGCGGGCGACATCGATTTCATGATCGTGCGCGAGAACACCGAGGGCGAATATTCGTCGGTCGGCGGCACGATGTTCGAAGGCACCGAGCGCGAAGTCGTGATGCAGCAGTCGATCTTCACGCGGCACGGTACCGAGCGCGTACTGAAATTCGCGTTCGAGCTCGCGCAGCGGCGCGCGAAACGCGTCACCGTCGCGACGAAAAGCAACGGCATCGCGATCAGCATGCCGTGGTGGGATGCGCGCGCGGCCGAGATGGCCGAACGCTATCCCGAGATCGCGGTCGACAAGCAGCACATCGACATCCTGTGCGCGCGTTTCGTCCTGCAGCCGGACCGCTTCGACGTCGTCGTCGCATCGAACCTGTTCGGCGACATCCTGTCGGATCTCGGGCCGGCCTGTACGGGCACGA
This sequence comes from Burkholderia sp. BCC1208, assembly GCF_902833095.1. Classification (NCBI taxonomy): domain Bacteria; kingdom Pseudomonadati; phylum Pseudomonadota; class Betaproteobacteria; order Burkholderiales; family Burkholderiaceae; genus Burkholderia; species Burkholderia sp. BCC1208. The sequence goes on from NZ_CADFDY010000005.1 coordinate 251,020, forward strand.
TCGGCATCGCGCCGTCGGCGAACCTGAACCCCGACCGCACGTTCCCATCGCTGTTCGAACCCGTGCACGGTTCGGCGCCCGACATCGCGGGGCAATACATCGCGAATCCGATCGCGATGATCTGGTCGGCCGCGATGATGCTCGACTTCCTCGGCAACGGCACGGGCCGCGAACGCGACGCGCACGATGCGATCGTCGCCGCGATCGAGGACGTGCTGCGCACGGGACCGCGTACGCGCGATCTCGGCGGCCAAGCAGGCACGCAGGAAATGGGCGAGGCGATCGCCGGGCGGATTGCGGGTTGAGGGTCGCGGTCGTGCCCGGCGCTCGCGCCGGGCTGCGCTCATGAATCCGTCTGCGGTGAGCGACACGCGCCGCGGTGGCGCACTCGTGCACACGCGGCCGATGCGTCGGCGGTGAAGCCGAGCGGTGAGCAGCGACACATCGCAACGCGCACGGCTTGCGTCGTCTTTCGTTGAAAGTCGACATCCATCCGATCGGTGAGTTGCACGTCATGCCCGCGCACACCGATCGTCGACGCACGATTGCCTCGAAGCGATTGGCGAGATCGGCGAAATGCATCACGCGGTGAAGCACACCGCTGCACGTCGAGACATACGCCGCTTCGCGGGCGCAACAACGCGTCGACCTGTTCGAAACACACAGCTCGACGCGCCATTTCACCTCATCCCGAAAAATCTCACCTTCAGCGGACGACTCCCGAATTTCCTCACCATTGATCTCTGGTGATGCGTTCGCCGGTCCGTTGAACGCGTGCACGCATCACAGCCCGAGATCGGACAACCCCGGATGGTCGTCCGGACGACGGCCGAGCGGCCAGTGATAAAGACGGTCCGCCTCGCGAATCGGCAGATCGTTGATGCTCGCGTGACGATGCGCCATCAGGCCGTTTTCATCGAACTCCCAGTTCTCGTTGCCGTACGAACGGAACCAGTTGCCCGCATCGTCATGCCACTCGTACGCAAAACGCACCGCGATGCGGTTGCCGCCGAACGCCCACAGCTCCTTGATCAGCCGGTAGTCGAGTTCGCGCGTCCACTTGCGCTGCAGCAGCCCCACGATCTCGTCGCGGCCCGTCACGAACTCCGCGCGATTGCGCCAGCGGCTTTGCGGCGTATAGGCGAGCGACACGCGTTGCGGGTCGCGCGTGTTCCACGCGTCCTCGGCGGCGCGCACCTTCTGGCGCGCCGTTTCGAGCGTGAAAGGCGGAACGGGCGGACGAACTTCGGGGGAAGCGGACATGGGTTGCTCCTGTTCAGGGTTCTGGCCGCGAATGCACGCAGCCGGTTCGGATTCGCTGCGTCGGCTACCGCGATACGGTATCGAGCAGCAGTTCGGCCGTCGCGCGCGCATCGCGCGCGGCGTTTGCATCGCCACTGACGAGCGCCACACCGATCGCGCCGTCGATCAACACGAGCCACTGACGCGCGATGCGTGCGAGCCCGCGGCGCTCGATGCCGGTTTCGTCGGCATGGGCGTCGAAGCGCTCGCGCACGAACGCCAGCAGGCGCGCCTTGTGCATGCGGGCGACGACGCGCACGGGATCGTCGGCGTCGGGTAACTCGCCCGACGCATTCAGGAACGCGCAGCCGTGGAAGTCGGGCTGCCCGAACCAGTCTCGCAGCACGTCGAACATGCCGAGCAGTTGCGCGCGTGGCGCCTTGCCGCGCGCCAGCGTGGCGTCGACGAACCAGCGCATCCAGCGCTCGTCGCGACGCTCGAGCGCGGCGACCACTAGCGCCTCTTTCGATTCGAAATGCGAATAAAAGCTCTTTCGTGCCGCGCCGGATCGCTTGACGATCGCATCGACACCCGTCGCATGGATGCCGCCCGAATAGATCAGCGCTTCGGCCGCATCGAGCAGCCGGTCGCGAACGCCGGGTTCGCCGGAGGAGTCGAGAGGAGTGTTCATGGGTTTACGGTAGAACGATCGTTCTCCGTCGTCAATACCCTGATGAGAAGGCCCTGCCGGTGGGAGGGCCGAATCGTGCCCGGTGCGTCGACGCGTTGTGTGGAACCTTCAGCTCGACCAGCGCGGATCGAAGGGTGAATGGATCATGTAGTGGTCTGCGCACCGATCAAGGCCGATCGATGTCGATCGCATCGTGCATCAGTGAGTCGCGACGTTGCGTGCGGCTCACGGCCGATGTTCCGGCTCGGCACGATATCGCACACGGCGGCGTGCGAGCGCTCGCACGCCAAGCGAAGCGGGGAGGTACGTGGAAAAGGAGAAACAAGCACCGAATGGCGCGATGGAAAGAAACGACGCGTCCGCCGACTGGTGAAGCGAACATGCAACTGCACCTCACCGACGTGGAATCGTGTGGCGATTCGGCGCGCAAACACGGCTCCCGAATAATCTCACCTCAAGCGTTGAATCGCACTTCCGAGGTTCGACGGTGCGCGTGCAAACGAACGCGGGGCAGGCGGCGAATGCGCCGCGCGGCCCCGTCTCGACACTCGACTCAGACCGTCCAGTCGAGAATCACCTTGCCGCTTTCGCCGGACAGCATCGCGGCGAAGCCTTGCTCGTAGTCGTCGGCTGCGAAGCGATGCGTGATGATCGGCGACAGGTCGAGGCCGCTCTGCAGCATCGCGACCATCTTGTACCAGGTCTCGAACATTTCGCGGCCGTAGATGCCCTTGATCTCGAGCCCCTTGAAGATCACCTGGTTCCAGTCGATCGCCGTCTGCGCGGGCGGGATGCCGAGCAGCGCAACCTTGCCGCCGTGGTTCATCGCCTCGAGCAGGCTCGTGAACGCACTCGGCACGCCGGACATCTCGAGACCGACGTCGAAGCCTTCGGTCATGTGCAGATCGGCCATCACGTCGCGCAGCGACTCGCGCGCGACGTTGACCGCACGCGTCGCACCCATCTTGCGCGCGAGCTCCAGCCGATAGTCGTTGATGTCGGTGATGACGACGTTGCGCGCGCCGACGTGCTTCGCGATCGCGACGGCCATGATGCCGATCGGGCCCGCGCCGGTGATCAGCACGTCTTCCCCGACGAGATTGAACGACAGCGCCGTATGCGTCGCGTTGCCGAACGGATCGAAGATCGACGCGAGATCGTCGGAGATCTCCGGCGGAATCTTGAACGCGTTGAACGCCGGAATCGCCAGGTATTCGGCGAACGCGCCTTCGCGGTTCACGCCGACGCCCACCGTGTTGCGGCACAGATGCCTGCGCCCGGCGCGACAGTTGCGGCAAAAACCGCAGGTGATGTGGCCTTCGCCGGACACGCGATCGCCGATCGCGAAACCGCGCACTTCCTGCCCCATCTCGACGATCTCGCCGACGTATTCGTGGCCGACGTGCATCGGCACCGGAATCGTCTTCTGCGCCCAGTCGTCCCACTTCCAGATATGGATGTCGGTGCCGCAGATCGCCGTACGGCGGATCTTGATCAGCACATCGTTGTGGCCGACTTCGGGGCGCTTCACGCGCGTGAGCGTGAGGCCGGGGCCACGTTCGAGCTTTGCCAGTGCCTTCATGGTCGCGCCTCCGTCAGATGATGCCGAGCGACTTGCCGACGCGCACGAACGCGGCAACCGTCTGGTCGATCTGTTCGGGCGTATGCGCGGCGCTCATCTGCGTGCGGATGCGCGCCCGGCCGCGCGGCACGACGGGGAACGAGAAGCCGATCACGTAGACGCCTTCGCCGAGCAGCTTGTCGGCCATGTTCGTCGCGAGCTGCGCGTCGCCGAGCATCACCGGGATGATCGGATGCGCGCCGGGCACGAGCGTGAAGCCGGCTTCGGTCATCTGTTTGCGGAACCGCGCGCCGTTCTCGCGCACGCGCTCGCGCAGCTTCGCGCCCTCGTCGCTGCCGAGCAGTTCCAGCACCTTCAGCGATGCCGCGGCGATGCTCGGCGTAAGCGTGTTCGAGAACAGATACGGACGCGAGCGCTGGCGCAGCAGCTCGATCACCTCGCGACGCGCGGCGACATAGCCGCCCGAGGCGCCGCCGAGCGCCTTGCCGAGCGTGCCCGTGATGATGTCGATGCGGCCTTCGACGCCGCAGTGCTCGGGCGTGCCGCGGCCGTGCGTGCCGATGAAGCCGACCGCATGCGAATCGTCGACCATAACGAGCGCGCCGTAGCGATCGGCGAGATCGCAGATGCCTTTGAGGTCGGCGATGATGCCGTCCATCGAGAACACGCCGTCGGTCGCGATCAGCTTGTGGCGCGCGCCCGCGGCGTCGGCTTCCTTGAGCTTCGCCTCGAGATCGGAAAGATCGTTGTTCTTGTAGCGCAAACGCTTCGCCTTGCACAGGCGAATGCCGTCGATGATGCTCGCGTGATTGAGCTCGTCGCTGATCACCGCGTCGCTCTCGTCGAGCAGCGTCTCGAACAGCCCGCCGTTCGCGTCGAAGCAGCTCGAATAGAGGATGCTGTCCTCGGTGCCGAGAAACGCGGCCAGCGCGCTTTCCAGTTGCTTGTGGACGGTTTGCGTGCCGCAGATGAAGCGCACCGATGCCATGCCGAAGCCGTCCTGGTCGAGGCCGGCCTTCGCCGCGTCGATCAGGCGCGGATCGTTCGCCAGACCCAGATAATTGTTCGCGCAGAAATTGAGCACGCCGGCGCCGCCGGCGAGCCGCACGGCTGCCGCCTGGGGACTCGCGATCTCGCGCTCGGTCTTGTAAAAACCGTCCGCGCGGATCTGGTCGAGCGTCCCGCGCACCTGGGCGAGAAAGGCATCACGCATCGCAAAGCTCCTGACAGGGATTCGCATTCCGCGGCGCACGGCTCGTGGCGGCGCAACGGCCTGCTACTGTTATAGTCGGTCGTTCGGTTGACCGCATTTATCCAATATTCCGAACTAGAATTCGAAATACCGAACAACTCTAAGCGAACGGAATCCAAATGGCAAGTTCCTCCGGATCGCGGCGCACGCGTGCCGACGCCGCCCCGCAGCCGCCGGCCGCGACCCCGCCGCGCGTGGGCGAGCAAATCCAGCGCCTGCGCAACGAGCGCAAGCTGACGCTCGACGACCTGTCGCGCGCGGCCGGCGTATCGAAATCGATGCTCTCCGAGATCGAACGCGACAAGGCCAACCCGACGATCGCCGTCGCGTGGCGGCTGACGAACGCGCTCGGCATCACGCTCGACGAACTGTTCTCGCAGCCGAAGGCGCCCGAGACGATCCGCGTGGACGGCCCGCACGACATTCCGACGCTCGCCGGCCACGACGGCCGGTACCAGCTGCGCGTATGGGGCCCGATCGACCTCGCCGGCAAGTTCGAGTGGTACGAGCTGACGCTGCCGGGCGGCGGCGCGTTGGTATCGAATGCGCACGAACCTGGCACGCGCGAGCACCTCACCGTGCTGCAGGGCGCGATGGAAATCGAAGCCGCCGCGGCCAGCCGGCGCCTGAAAGCGGGCGACACCGGGCGCTACCCGGCCGACGAGCCGCATGCGATCCGCAATCCCGGCAAGACCGAAGCGCGGGCCTTGTTGATCGTGATACACCGCTGACGGCGCGGATAGTCGGCCAAAAGGACATCGCAGGCCAGTTGCGGAAAGTACTGTATGTTTGTACAGTATACGGACATTCCGCCATGCATGGGCCGGAGCCGGCGCACCGAGGCGCCCCGCCCCGGTCGACAGGAGCCTGCAATGACAGAAGAACAAGATTTGGCCGCGCTCAGCTTCAAGGCTGCCGCGCACGACCTCGAATTGATCGTTCGCCATATCGCCGGGCGCTACATCCGCCAGCGCGTGCCGCTGACGTGGCGCCTGCTGCACGCGATCGAAGCCGAAGCGCTCGCCGATCTCGGCTTTGCCAGCCGGCACGACGCCGGCATGCGTCAATTGTTCGAACGGCCGTCGGACATGGCGTTTCCCGAAACGGACGATCCGATCGACTTCGGGCGCTCGAATGCGTTGCCCGCGGTCTTTTCATTCGCCGTTCTCTCGTATGAAGCCGCGGCAACGACGCACGATACCGCGCGTTCCGAGCGCGCTCACCGCCACTCCAAGGCGTGGGGCGACTGACGGCCCAGCCCCGGCCGCGGCGCACCGCGGCCGGTTTATACGCTTGCTGCCCGATACGTTGCGGAAAGGGCTACCATATACGCAACTAACGGAATTAATATCATGTCCCTCCCCGCCTCTCCCGACACCACCGCCCCGCCGGAAGAAAAGGATCTGTTCGACCGCGACGCGTCCGACTGGGTCGTCTCGCCCGAAGCCGCGTTCGACGCGTGGCTGGCAATGCAGGACTATCGCCGCTCGTCGGCCGATGTCTATCGCGCACAATGGGGCGCGTTTCTCGCGTGGATGCGAGCACATCAAAAGAACCTCGCGACGGTCGATACGCCGACCATCGCAAACTTCGTCGGCGAGTTGCCCATCAAGAAAACGCAGCGGATGCGCTATCTTCGGCTGATCGAACGTGTGCTCGATCATGTCCGCCGCACCGAGTATGCATCGACCAATCCGGCCCGTTTCATTGCTCAGGATGGCGAAGCGAACTGGCGCAAGGCGCGCGACAATGAACCGACCGGTTTCCTCACGCCGGCGGAACGCGCGGCGTTGCTCGCGTATCTGTTTTCGCCGATCGGCGTATCGGGTTCCGCGTACTGGAAGGAGCGTCGCGACCGCGCGCTCGTCGCCGTGTTTCTCGGCGCCGGCATCAAAACCGGCGAAGCGCGCGCACTTACGATTAGTTGCATCAATACAAGCGGCACGTCGCTGCGGATCGAGTCGACGCATCCGGATTACGCGCGCGAAACCCATTTGGCCTCGTTCGCGATCGCATTGCTCGAAGCCTGGCTCACCGAACGCAAACGCCAGGAGATTCCGGGAGTGCTCGTCTTCCCCGCATCGCACGCCGGGCGGCCGATGCACAAGGCGACGATGCTGCGCGCGATCGACGCGATCGTCGAATCGGCCGGGCTCACGTCGTCACGCACCGCGCGTGCAAGCCCGCAAACATTGCGCAATACCTACGCGGCCGAATTGTTCGAGCACGACGTGCCGCCCGAGCGCGTCGGCAAATGGCTGGGCTTCATGCGGCCGATCTCGTCGAATCGCCTGCATCGCGCCTGGAAAAACTGGCGCGACGGGCTGGCCGACAGCAACGGTGACGCGGCCGACCGCAACGAAACTCACTGATCGGGAAATGGCTGCTCACGCGAAACGATCCGTGAGTGGCCTTGCGTGGCGCAGCCTCACCGTTTCACAGCTCCTGAAAAACCTCACCTCAAGCTTCCCGGATCCTCTCACCTGTGCGGCGCCCCCGACCGCCGGGTCAGGTATGCGCAAAACGCGCGACGGCTTCGAAGCGGGACGGCCATGCGCCCGACGCGTGCTCGCACTCGGGGCACGTGACTTCAAAACCCTCATCGCCATGTGACAGTTCCGGTTCGCCATCGCAATGCGGGCACTGGGCCGGCGCCGGAATCTCGTCATCCAGCGAGGCGCCGATCGCGGCATACGCGTCCGCATCCAGTTGTCCGGCGTCGGCCAGACGCCGCAGCAGCGCGGCGATTTCCGGATTCATTCCGCGGTTCGCGCGCAACGAACTCATGTCGCGCGTTGCGCGCGCCAGTTCATCGCTCTGGGTGCGCAACTGTTCTTCGAGCCGGTCGGCGCGCGCCTTGGCCGAACTCAATTGCTGCAGGAAATCGAACTCCTTGCGCTGAACGTCGCGCAACCCGCTCTGGTAGGTCGACGCCATGCTGCGCAACGAGTCCAGTTCGACCAGCATCGGCTTGACGCGGCGTTCGGCTTCGGCGACAGCATCCTTGATTTGCTGCGCGTAATGCTCGGTGCGCTGCTGCAATTCGGCTTGCAGCGCGTCGATGCGGTCGCGCAGCGCGGCGTTCTGTGCCTGTTCGGCATCGATCCGGCCGGCAGCCGCGGCCAGTTCCTTTTCCAGTCGGGTGACTGTGGTGAGCAATGTGGCTTCGCTTGCCGAACCGTGCGTGGTCTGCGATGCGAGCTGAACCTCGAGTTCGGTCACCCGCGCCTGCAATTGCTCGTTTCTCGCTTCACCGCGCGCGAGCGCGCCCTCGAGCGTTTCCTGGCGGACGGTTGCGTCGCGCAACCGCTGCTCGGCGGCGGCCATGTCGGCGCGAACCTGTTCCCGATCCCCATCGAGGCTGTCGCGCGCGGCTTTCAATGCCTCTTCATAGAGTGCGCCGAGCAACGCGCCGGCCTTTTCCTCGACGGCTTTCGGGATCGCCGCGCCGTCGAGCCTGATCTTGGAGGCGGAGCGGATGCGTTCCCAGAAATGGTCGATGTCTTTCGGGATGTCGCTGGCGCTACCGGTCTGGGTGAGATCGCGGACGTTGGCGGCCGACGGCCGGATACCGAGATCGAAGAACAAGCGCTTGCACGCATGCAGCGACAACTCCTGGCGCCGTGCACCGCTTGCGCGCAGCGATTCCAGTTCGTCCCGAATGACTTGACGCATTTCGTCCAGGGTCATGGCAACACTCACAGACAATGAAGTGTGGCAATCATAACGAAATACGTATTTATTGATACTTGTTTCGAGGGTCCGTTGTGAATTTACGTCGTTTCGCACAGAAATCGGCTCTGTGCGCCGATCCTGTTGAAGGTAGCCTGGAATTTCGTGAAACAAAGCGAAGAAAGCCAGCCAAGTCCTTGTACTACAAGCGATTTTCGGCGCGCCCCGATTTTGGGCATTTGTTTCACATGACGACGAATCCGGTTGGCTGTCGGTGTTCAGGGGTTGAGGTGTCTGTGGAAAACTCGTCAGCCCGATGTCTTGAGAGTATTAGAAGTAAACACCCTTGAACCCTTAGTTAAAAACGTTAACGCCACGGCACAGCCTTATGCTGCAAGGCTTTCCGGCCGACAAGGTGAAGTTTTACGGGAGCCAAGGTGATCTTCTACGGGAGCTTACGTGATGGGGTTCAGGGAGCTGCGTGAGCCGTTGCAGGAAGGGTCGTGAGCGGATTCGGGATCACAGTAAAACACGAGCTTTCCCACAGGTGAGGGTTTTCGGGGCCGCACAGCCACGGAACCCGCGCAGTGCCTAGCTGCACAGTTTTCTGCCTGTGCAGACATAGGTGAGAACCTGCGGGACCTGCTTCGTGCCCCGATTCTGCCCATCTTTTGGGCATATTTGGCGAAAGGTGAGGTTTCACGGGACTCCACGCGAATTTGCTGTGAGGATTTCCGGGAGGCGAAGGCCATTTTGCACAGCAAAAGTGCTCGGCGGGGCCTGTGATGCCCCAAAGGTGAGGCTTTTCGGGAGGGAAATCCGGGTTTTCCTGCCCCGATCCCTCTAAGGTGAGCTTTTTCGGGGCATGGATCACAGGCCGTGACCTCGCTCACAGGTGAGGCTTTTCGGGATCTATATTTGCCTAAAAAATGGTCAAAGGTGAGGTTTTTCGGGACCTGCGACCGGTCGAATTCGCCGAAAAGCCCGCCTGGACTGGAAGAAATCTCGTTTTTGCTGTGCCACCTTTTGGCACAGGTGAGAATTTTCGGGGGCCGACATACGGTTGTCGTATGAAGGATTTGGCTCGAAAGGTGAGGCTTTTCAGGGGATCTCCGCGATGCACAGCCAAATGCCTTCTATGCATAAGTATCGGAAGAGATTGGGATTTTTGATACCGCGGCGGTTACGGTGAGGTTTTTCGGGAGCCGTTTCCGTGCCCGCTGCTGTGCCGCATTTTTTCGGCAAGGTGAGCGTTTTCGGGAGTTGTTGGCAGCCAGTCCCGCGTCGTGTCGGGCCTTCGTCGGCATCCGGACGAATCAACATGCTGTGCCTGAGGTGAGCATTTTCGGGAACGGACGCGATTCGGGCGCTGTACAATGCGCGCCCGGGCTGGCCAAGCACCCGCTGATCGGGCCGCACGCGCCGGTTTCGACGGCGGTTTTCCACGTGTCGAAGCCGAACCGCTCATCGGGCGAGCCGTGCCTGTACATGCATACAGGCCGATGGATGATGCTCGCGGAGGGACGGTGAGGTGCAATCGCGAGCCTGTGTCGAACTCACGGCTGCGAAGTCGCAAAATTACGACAAATCGAAAGGTGAGCCGATACGGGAGCCAATTTCGCACGTGTCGTGCACAGGTGAAATTCTGTGAATCGGCGCATGCCGCGGCACGTCTGGAAGAGTCCGGAACGCCGCACGGGCGGACCGGTGAGCGTTTTCGGGAGTGGTTCGGGTGAGTGCCGTTTTGCCGACGCGCTTCACCGGCTATGGTGAGCATGTCGTTCTGGACGCACATCACCGCAGGCGCTATCCTTCCGGAAACTTCTCCTCCGACCCGACGTATGGCCACGACGAAGCGCGCCAAGAAAACCGATGTGGATGTGGTGAGTGCCAGTTCAGCCGAATTGCGAAAGGCCGTCGAGGCGATCGCCATTCAGCCGAAGAGCGGCAAGATCACGCTCCTCACTCGCAAGCTGTTCAATGTCCTGCTGGCCGTCGCGCAGCAGGCCGACGATTCGGGCGACACGTACCGCGCGCTGCTGTCGGACATCGTCGCCAACTCCGCTTTCGATTCGAACGACACCGCGTTGGTGAAGGAACACCTGCGCCGCATGGTGTCGGTGCAGGTCGAATGGAGCACGGGGACCTCGAGCCAGAAACCGGGCCGCAAGTGGGGGATTTCCACGCTGATCGCCGATGCGGAAATTCTCGAGGATCCGAACACCCGCCGCGTGTGGGTCGAATTCTCGTTCGCACCGAAGATCAAGAAGAAACTGCTCGACCCGGTCCAGTATGCGCGCCTGAGCCTGCAGTTCCAGAGCCAGCTGCGCAGCAGCGCCGGTCTCGCGCTGTACGAGATCTGCGTGCGCTACCTGACGAATCCGAGCCACCTGACGATGCGCGAGCCGTGGGAGTGGTGGCGGCCGATCCTGTCGGGCACGCCCGACACGGAAGCCGGCGACGAAGCGAAGCGCGAGTACAAGTACTTCAAGCGCGACTACCTGCGGCCCGCGATCGCGGAAGTCAACGCGGTCACCAACATCTTCGTCGAGCTGATCGAGCATCGCGAAGGACGTCGGGTTGCCGAGATCCAGTTCCGCGTGACCGAGCGCAAGCAACCGATGCTCGCGCTCGACGAACACCCGAACGTGTTCGACAGCACGCTGGTCGACCGGATGGTGAAGCTCGGGATCCCGCTGAAGGAAGCGCAGACGCTCTATGCGGACAGCGAGGAAAACCGGATTCGCGCCGCACTGCAGATGACCGAGCAGCGGATGCGCAGCACGACGCTGCCGCCGGTGCGCAGCGCGCCGGCACTGTTCAAGGATGCGCTGAAGAAGGGGTATGCGCCGCCGGTCGAGTCGGTCGACGCGCTGCCGGCCGGCATGCCGTCCGCGAAGGTCGCGGCTGCGCAGCCGGACGATTTGAAGGCCCGCTTGCTGAGCGAGTTCTCGGCGTTCCGCCGCAAGGAAGCGAAGGTGCTGTACGAAGAGCAGGGCGACGCGGAGCGCGAAGTGGCGCGCGAGTCGTTCGAATCGGAGGCATTGCCGACGATGGGCTCGCATCTGCGCGACGACTGGCGCAAGCGCGGCCTCGATTCCAAGCTGGCCGAGACGGCCTTTTTCGACTGGCTGGCCCAGAAGACCTGGGGCGAGCCGACGGACGGCGATCTGCTGTCGTTCACGCTGAACCAGTCGCGGGCCGCTTGAGGCCCGCTCAGGCCCGCTGACGGGCCGCCGCCGGTCCCCGACCCTGGTCGGGCGGGACCGGCGTCCTCACTAGGCCCTGCCGGCCGCTTCCATCACTCCGACAACAGCATCCGCTCGAGCTGCTCGAGGATCGCGTCACGCTTGTCCTTCGGGAGGCCGCGCAGGCGCAGTTCGATGCGATCTTCGCCATACGACTTCAGGTCGCCGACCGACTTGCCGCCGAGCTTGATCTCGAGACGCTGCGCATAGCGCTGACGGCCCGCGGCCTTCGGCGTCTCCTGCGCCGCGACGCGGCCCTTGACGATGTCCGATACCTGACGCGTGCTGAGATCGTCCGACACGATCTTGTTGATCAGCCGCAGCGTCGCCTCGGTGCCGCGCGCGTTGTGATAGCGGCCGACCTGATACGCCATGTTCGACCCGAAGCGATCAGGGCGCGCGACCATTTCCTGCATGATCGCTTCCGGCAACTTGCCGATCGACAGCGCGACGGCCACCGTCGACTCGTCGAGACCGAGATGCTCGGAGAGTTCTTTCTGGCTCTGGAAATGCTTGTCGTCGAGGAAGCGGCGCCACACGACGGCGTTGTCGAACACCGTCTGCGAATCGCGCTGAACGTTGAGATCGTAACCGAGCTTGTAGCTCTGGATGCCGATCGGCACGTCGATCACGATTGCCTTGACCGACTCCTTGTTCGCTTCCTTCAGCGCCCGCACGCGACGGCCACCGTCGCTGACGAAATACGTGCCCGGGTTGTCGTAATCCGGAATCACGTGGATCGCCTGCTGCTGCCCCTGCTTCGCGAGGTTGACCGCGAGTTCGGCAATCGACGATTTCAGATAGAAGTGCCGCGGGTTGAACGGGCTGTGCTTGATGGCCTTCAGCGGCAGCTCGATCACCTGCCCCGGCGCATAGCGATTCTCGAGACGCCATGCGCGATATTGCTGCGATTCGTCGATCGACGGATCGATCGTGAATTCCGGAGCAGGCGGCGGTGCGATGTCTTTCTTCGCGGATTTGGTCGGCGCCGGCGCCGGCGTCTCGGACTTGACGATGCCGTCGATCGCATTGAGCCGATCAAGCGCCGTGCGCTTCTCGCTCGTCGTGATATCCGGGCGCGCTTGGAATCCTTTGGCAAATTGGGAAGGTTTCATGTGACTCCTTTATGCGCATAAAGTCAGGGCAGCATGGCGACGATTTCGTCGGCACATGCGCGGATTTCGGCGGCGGCCAGCTTGCCGCCGCGATCGTTCATCTGCAGTACGGTCTGACCGAGCGCCATTGCCTGCTTGTACGCTTCCCGAGTCGGAATCTGCGTCTTCAGCAGCGGGAAGCCGAGTTCCTCGAGTGCACGCTTGAGCTCGCGGGTCAGCATGCGCTTCTCTTCGGTCTTGTTCAGCAGGAAGACCGCGCGGAGGTCTTCGTTCATCACCTGCGCCTGCTGAATCAGTTTGACCAGCCCGACGCTCGACCAGTAATCGGCCGGCGACGACGATGTCGGGATCACGGCAATCGATGCGGCCAGCAGGACGACGCCGGAGACTTTCTCGGTGATCGATGGCGGGCAGTCCACGACGATGATGTCGTAGTCGTTGATGAATTTCTTGATCTCGCGATGGATCTGGCCGTCGGCTTCGGCGAGGTTGACGACCGGAAACGGGATGCCGTTGTCGCTGTCGCCGGATGCGCTCGACCAGTGAACCAGCGTGTTTTGACGGTCTGCGTCGATGACGAGGACGCGCTTCCCTTTTTCATGGAACGCGGCGCCGAGATGCATGGCAATCGTGCTTTTGCCGACGCCACCTTTTTGTTGAGTGACTGCAATGATTTCCGCGGCCAATTTTCACTCCTGTTTGGGTCGTTGGAATTCTACAGGACGATATTTGAATTTCAATGAAATTGTTATTCGCCAACTACGCATTGGCCATTCGGACTATCGGTTTATGCGCATAAACGAGGTGGCGGAGATGAGAGGCGCGTTTGGGCGGTGTATTGGAGATGCGAGGCGCTGATCCGGCGGTTGGGTCGCTCCACGGTTGGGTCCGCACCTCTACAGCGTCGGAGGGCTGTTCCTCGCAGAGATGTCTCGGTGCGCTGCCCTTTCGCTGGACGAACTGCGGCGCCGGCGAGCCGGGAGTTTGTGCGCATAAAGTCTGCGGAGGCCGCGGCGGGCAACTCCGTCGCTTGAGCACCCGGCACTCGCGAGTGAGAGGAGCGACTTGCGAGCCCGAGTGGGACGCGTGTCCACGAGCTGCATCGTCGAGCGGAAAGACGCGCATCGCAGCGGCGCCTGTCGGGCCGCCTCGTTTATGCGCATAAACCGGACGCGATGATCGCCCGTAATGAAGGACCGCAGGGAGCAACCTCGCCTGCGTCAGGCGCGTGATGATGTCGTGGCGGGACAGCCTATCGATCGATACGGCGATTGTCCGGTGTACCGTCTCGCGTCGACATGCGTCCACACCCTGAGTCGCGCAATATCTCGCTCGACGATCACGGGCCTTATGCGCATAGACCACCTGCCTTGCCTCGCCACCATGCATCCCTTTCCACGGGAGCCCTCACGAAGCATGGATTGGGCTACCGGCGGTTTCTGGTCCCGCGAAGCAGGCCGCCCAACTTTATGCGCATAAACACGACCGCCCTTAGAGGTATCTCCCCGGCCACCAGGCCCGCCTCTCTCCCGATCACGGCGCATCGCTAAACCGAACCGTCTCAGCGACCTCTCGACAAGAAAGCCACCAGATCAGGTCAAACCACCCCATCGAGCCCTCGATGCAGACTAGCTACAATACAAGGCTCCACCATCCACGCTTGAATGATGACCACGATCTACCACAACCCCCGATGCTCGAAGTCCCGCGAAACGCTGGCCTTGGTCGAGTCGCTGAATACCGCCGGCGCGCCGCTGAATGTCGTCGAGTACCTGAAGACGCCGCCGACGGTCGAAGAACTGGAAACGCTGCACCGGCAGCTCGGCCGTCCGGTTCGCGACATGCTGCGCGACGGCGAGGAGCCGTACAAGACGTTGAACCTGGCCCGCGCGGATTTGACCGACGCCGAAGCCTACGCGGCGATCGCCGCTCATCCAATTCTGCTGCAACGCCCCATCGTCGTGTATCGAGGCAAGGCGGCCATCGGTCGCCCGCCTGAGTCGGTGAAGGCATTGTTCGAATAATTCTTGACCGGCGTATTTTTCTTATTGCATCAGCGTTGGCCCAGCCGAGCCCGGCAAACGCAGCGGCAATCCAGGCCGACGCAATCGCCGGGCAGCCCTGCTCGCCGCCACCGGAACGATACGTCGACACCGCGCCGCCTAGCCTCCACCGCGCGGCGACCCATCATCATCGTCCGGGCCACGCCCCGCCGCCGCTTTCGCGGCCGTCCGCAACAGCGCGATCTGTCCGCGATACGCGCGGCATCCGCTGCACGCCGGCAAATGCACGCGCACCTGCAGGCGCTCGTGCAGCGTCAGATGCCGGTCGAGCGCATCCGACAGCAGTCGTGTCACGTCAGTACATTTCCCCGGCAGCATCTTCGGTCGTCAGTCCTTTTTCGCTCAGGCAGGTTCGCAGGCGCGTGCGCGCCCGGTACAGCAGCACGCTGCAGTGATTCGTCGTCAGCGTCAACTCGCTGCAGATGTCTGCAATCTCGACGTCGAGGAATTCGCGCATCATGAACACGCGTCCGATCTGCTCCGGCAGATGGTCGAGGCAGACCTGGAACAGCATCCAGAACTGCTGTTGCTGCAACAGCGTTTCGGGCTTCGGCCACGGTCGCGGTTTCGCATGCGCGGTCCAGTGTCCGTTGTCCTTGAACAGTTCGCGATCGAGTACGGATTCGCCGTCGAGCTCCGCATCGAGCGCGGTCAGGCTCACCATCCGCTGCCGTGCGCGCAGCACGTCGATCAGCTTGTTGCGCAGGATGCCGAATACCCAGGTCTTGTGGGCCGACAGCCCCGCGAAATCGCCGGCGTGCGACCACGCGGCGGCCAGCGCTTCCTGCACGGCGTCTTCGGCCGCGTCGGCATCGCGGAGCTGGAGTCGCGCGAAGCGCAGCAGGTCGCGCCGCAGTTGCGTGAGATAGGCGGGGTCGTCGTGTGCGGACGGCATGTCTGGATGGCAGTGTCTCGAAGCGATCGCGCGTGCGTCACGGAGGGGGCGCGTCGCGGTGCGAGCAGCTTACTGGGCGCGGTGCCGGCCTGCAATGCAATGTTCCGTCACGAATTCGCTAAACAGGCCGGTGCGCTGCGCTATCCTTGCCGAACCGCCGTCTCGCGCGTCGAGGCCGCCGCGCGGCGGGCAATCTGTAACGTCAGAACATAACGGTCGAGTTATCCACAATTTCTGTGGAAAACCTTGTGGAAAGTCGGCCGGACGGCCCCGTGGGACGGCTCGCGGGCTGGCTTGCCTATAAACAGACCTTTGTCGCCCATTCGGAAGCAATCGATCCGATTCCTCACTCACCGGAAGGAGAATGCCATGTCCTATCGTATTGCGGTCGTCGTCGGCAGCCTGCGTCGCGCTTCGACGAACCGCGCGCTCGCGCACGCCGTGACCTCGCTCGCCCCCGCCGATTTTTCGTTCGAGTTCGTCGAGATCGGCGAGCTGCCGCTGTACAGCCAGGACTACGACGCGGATTTCCCCGACGTCGCCAAACGCTTCAAGCAGTCGATCGAAGCCGCCGACGCGCTGCTGTTCGTCACGCCCGAGTACAACCGCTCGATTCCGGGCGTGCTGAAGAATGCGCTGGACTGGGGTTCGCGCCCATGGGGTTCCAACTCGTGGGCGGGCAAGCCGGGCGCGGTGCTCGGCACGTCGCCGGGCGCAGTGGGTACCGCGCTCGCGCAGCAGCACCTGCGCAACGTGCTCGCGTACCTCGACGTGAAGACGCTCGGTCAGCCCGAGATGTTCATCAAGCACGATCCGGCGCGCATCGACGACCAGGGGCAGATCGTCAGCGAAGACACTCGCAAGTTCCTGCAGGGCTTCGTCGATCGTTATGCGGGCTGGGTTCGCCTGCTGAAATCGGCCTGACGTCCGTCGGCTCGATCGCCGCGCCCGTTCACGCCGTCGCGCCGGTGCCGGCCCGCACGCAGCGGGTCACGCGCCGGTGTGGCGTGCGTCGCGCGCTTCGCGGATGCCCAGCAGGATCTCGTCGAGCAGCGCGATGTCGAACGGCTTCGACAGCACGCGGACGTTGACGGTGCGCGTCCGGTCGAGCTCCTCCGCGTAACCCGTGACGAGAATCACGGGCAGCTTCCCGGGTCGCTTTTCGACCGCTTCGGCCAGGTCGATGCCGTTCAGGCGGCCCGGCATGTGGATGTCGGAAATCACGAGATCGAACGCGTCGTTCGCCGCGGCGCCTTCGATCAGGCGCAACGCGTCATCGGCGGTGGGCGCATAGGTCACGCGATGACCGAGCAGCGACAGCAGCGCTTCCGTGCCGGCCGCGACTTCGCCGTTGTCCTCGACGAGCAGCACGTGCAAGCCCGCGAGCGCGCCGCCACCCGCATCGTGCGCGCCGGCCGCGGGCCGCGCGACGACATCCTCGGCGCGCGCGCGCGGCAGGTACAGACGCACCGACGTACCCGCGCCGACCGCGCTGTCGATCGTCGCGAGGCCGCCCGAGCGTTCGCAGAACGCGAATACCTGCGGCAGGCCGAGCCCCGTCCCCATCCCCTGCGCCTTCGTCGTGAACAGCGGTTCGAATGCGCGGGCGAGCACGTCGGGCGCCATGCCCGAACCCGTGTCGTCGAGCGAGATCTGCACGAAATCGCCGGTCAGCGGAAAGCCGTCCTCGCGGCGCAGCGTGACGTTGCGCGCGCCGACCGTGAAGCGTCCGCCGGTCGCCATCGCATCGCGCGCGTTGACCGCGAGGTTGATCACCGCGAGCTCGAGCTCCGCGACATCGACGCGGATCGGCCAGACGCCCGGCTCGATCGCGACGACCAGCGACGACTTCGATCCGAGCGACGTCTTCAGCAGCTCGCGGCACGTGCCGACCCATTGCCCGACGTCGATCGTCTCGTTGTGCAGCGGCTGCTTGCGCGCGACGCCGAGCAGCTGGCGCGTAAGCGACTGCCCGTTCTTCAGCGCGCGTTCGATCGCGCCGAGCTCCTTGTCGAGATGCTGCACGCCGCGCCGCCGCGCGATCTGCACGTTGCTCGAGATGATCATCAGCAGATTGTTGAAGTCGTGCGCGACGCTGCCGACGAGATTGCCGAGCGCCTGCATCTTGCGCGACTGCCGGTACGCCGATTCGATCGAGCGCCGCATCGACGCTTCGGCCTGCCAGCGGTCCCACGCTTGCTCTTCCGCCTTCAGCCGCTTGAGCGATAGCCAGATCACCGACCACAGCGCGACCGACGGCGCGAACATCGAGATGAACAGCACGCTCAGGTGTTCGTACCATTCATGCCAGATCGCCGACGTGCGGTACGCGCAGCTCACGTAGACGGGATAGCTGCCGACCTGGCGATACGCGACGATCTCGCTCGCGCCGTCGTGGCGCACGCGCACGACGCCCGCGCGCGGATCGTTGCGCGCATCGCCGAACGTGACCGAGCGATCGGTGTGCGCAAGCGACGGCGGCGGCGGATACGACGCGATCACCGCGCCGTCGGAGCGCGCGAGCGCCATCGTCATCGGCGTGCTCGCGCCGCCGAGCAGGTCGCGGTAGAACGCGTTGAAATACGACGACTTCAGCGCGATCGACACCATGCCGGCGAACGAACCGTCGCTATGGCGTCGCGCGACGCCCGTGTTGAACACGGGAATGTTCTCGAGCTTGAGCGGCCCCATCATCAGCCGCGAGATGTGTTCGATGACCTTGCCGTCGCGGATGCCGGCGAAGTCGTCGCGGTTCACGATCGACGCATACGGCGCCGGATAGTAGAGGCTGTTGGCGAGCAGCATCCCGCTCGCGCCGAAGATCGACACGGCCGCCACCTGCGGATAGCCGCCGCCGATCGTGTTCAGCGCTTCGTGGATGTCGGACTCCTTGCTGCGCACGGTCGCGTCGTCCATGTCCTGCACGAGATCGACGATGCGCGCATCGAGCGTTTCGCTCAGGTCGAACACCTTGAGCGCGTGCTCCTCGGCGACGCGCACCGTGCGCATCGTCACGTCGCTCGCGGCGGCCTCGCGCGCCTTCAGGTCGTTGTACGCCATCACCACCACGTAGATGCACGGCAGCACGATGGCCGCGACGAGCAGCACGATCAGCGTCACGCGGCGCACCGCGAAATCGTGCTCGGGTGCGCCGGACGCGTAGCTGCCGTCGTCCTGCCAGTCGTCGGCGGGAGGGTGGGCGGGGGCTTGGGGGGCGTCAGGCCGTTCGGACGTCATCGAGGAATACGGGTGAAGCAGAGGTGCCTGCCATCATAAACGAGTTGCGGCGGCCCGCCGTGCGGCACCGTACGCACGCGATTCCGTCGAATCCGGCCGACGGAAACCGTCAGATTGAAAACGCGACGAATCCGGCAGCGCAAACGTACACAAGGAAAAATTTTGCGTACTTATCTCGAAAATGGTCGCGACTGTTTTCGGAATGGCCCGCAATCGAATCGATTCTGTTCGAAATGGTGAAAATGGCGAGTTGCATCGCCTCCGGTTTACTCCGAGAATCGCGCCTTGCTTTCCCTATGACAGATACATGCGCCCGCCGGCGATTGCCGCGCGGTGCGTCGCGCGCACCTGCGTCGCGGCGCCCGTGCGCGGCCGCAAGGCGGTTGCCCCGCGCCCGAAACGCATGGCACTAAAGAAATGCGCCGCGCGGTCGTTAACGCGAGAGAGACCATTCCGTATACAGCATCGCCCCATGCCTTTGCCGATTGTAATTGCCGACGATTCGCTGCTCGCTCGCAAACTTCTGACAAAGGCGCTGCCGGGAGATTGGGACGTTGACGTCGCGTATGCAGCGAATGGTCGCGAGGCCTTGGCGCTCTATCGTGACGGCAAAGCTTCCGTGATGTTTCTGGACCTGACGATGCCCGACATGAGCGGATATCAGGTCCTGGAAACACTGCGCCACGAAGATCTGAACACGTTCGTGATCGTGGTATCCGCCGATATCCAGCCGCAGGCGCAAGCACGCGTGCGCGAATTGGGCGCGATCGCATTCGTTGCCAAGCCCGTGACGTCGGAGGCATTGCTGCCCATTCTCAAGGAGTATGGGTTGTATGCCTGAATCGGTGTTCACGGCGGAGCAACGCGACGCGTTGCAGGAAATCGCCAACCTTGCAATGGGCCGCGCCGCCGCGCGGCTTGCGTTGCTGCTCGGGCACTTCATCGAGCTGTCGGTGCCGCGCGTGCGCGTCGTGAAAGCGGCCGACGCGGGCGACGCGATGCGCGAGATGACGGGTATCCACGACAACGTGACCGCCGTGCGCCAGGGCTTCCGTTCCGACATCAAGGGCGAGGCGATCGTGCTGTGCCGCACGGCGGGCGTCGCGCGGCTCATGTCGGTCGTCGACCGCACGTTCGGCGACGGCGTGTACGCCGGGATGGCGACGCCGGACGAGCTCGTGTTCGACGTCGCGAACGTGCTGATGGGCGCCTGCGTCGCGTCGATCCTCGACGAACTCGGCCGCAAGCCCGTGTTCTTTCCGCCGGGGCTGCTCGGCGCGAACGTGTCGTTCGACGACGTCTTCCAGCCGAACGAGCTGGGGTGGAGCGTCGCGCTGCTGCTCGAGGTGAACTTCGGGCTCGAGGACCACACGTTCCGCGCGCATTTCGTGATGTTGATGGCCGAGGATTCGATCCGGCTGATGGGCGACGCGCTCGACGCGTTGCTGTCCGCGCTATGACGGCCGCCGCTCCGTCGCTGAGCGACCTCGTGATCGAGCGGGTCGGCTTCGGCCTGTTCGTGCTCGACCGTTCGATGACCGTACTGATGTGGAACCGCTTCATGCAGGACCACAGCGGCATCCCGGCCGCCGACGTGATCGGCCGCAACCTGTTCGACCGCTTTCCGGACCTGCCGCGCGCGTGGCTGTCGCGCAAGCTCGAGAGCGTGTTTCAGCTCGGCAGCTTCGCGTTCAGCTCGTGGGAGCAGCGGCCCTATCTGTTCCGCTTCGAGCACGACCGGCCGATCACGGGCGGCGTCGACTACATGCAGCAGGACTGCACGTTCATGCCGCTCACGCGCGGCCGCGACGTCGAGGCCGTGTGCGTGACGATCTCGGACGTCACGCATGTGAGCGTGATGCAAAGAGAGCGCGAGGAAGCGGTCGCGAAGCTGCGCGAACACGCGAATCGCGACGGGCTGACCGGCATCGCGAACCGGCGCTTCTTCGAGGCGCGCCTCGGCGACGAATTCTCGCGCTGGCAGCGCTACGGCGGCGACCTGTCGGTGCTGCTGTTCGATCTCGACCACTTCAAGACGATCAACGACCGCTTCGGGCATGCGGCCGGCGACGCGGTGCTGCGCGAGACGGCGCGCCGGGTCGCGTCGATCGTGCGCGCGCAGGATACGTTCGGCCGTTTCGGCGGCGAGGAATTCGCGCTGCTGCTGCCGTGCACGAATCTCGACGAGGCGATGCGGGTGGCCGACAAGGTGCGCGAGGCGATCGGCAGCGTGCCGGTCGATGCCGAGGGCGTCAGCGTGCCGGTCACGGCGAGCGTCGGCGGCGCGTGCGCGAAAGCCGGCGCGCTGACCTGCGACGTGCTCGTCAACGAGGCCGACGCCGCGCTCTATCGTGCGAAGCGGCTCGGGCGCGATCGGTCGGTCGCGTCCGACTGACCGACCGCGCCGCCGCGTTCAGCTTTTCGCGATGTCGGCGAGCACGCCGGCCAGCACGGCCGGCTGCGACACGAACGGCGAGTGGCTGCTGTCGAGCTGATGCACGTGGGTCGGGTTGCCGGGCGCGAGCGCGTCGGCTTCGTCGATGAAGCGCTGCTGCAGCGCGGGCAGGATCACGCGATCCTGCAGGCACTTGATGTAGTGACGGTCGATCGCGCCCCAGCGTGCGGCGGTCGTCGGGATCGCGGTCGCGAACGGCGTGGCCGGCACGTCGCAGCTCATCAGGTTGGCGACCGCGTCGAAGTCGGCCTGCGGCACGTCTTCATACAGCGCGCGCTTCATCAGTTCGCGATAGGCGGCGTCGCCGCTGTGCGGATCGATGCGCAGCGCACCGGCCACGCGCGGGCTCGCGAGCATGAGCGGGAGCAGCTCGCCCTTGTTTTCCGGCGCGCGCACGTAGTCGAGGCCCGGCACGCCCGACGCGGGCATGAAGGCCGCGAGATAGACGAGCTTCGCGATCTTCTCCGGCGCGCGTTCGGCGGCCGCCGTGATCGCAAGGCCGCCCATGCTGTGCCCGACCAGCACGACCTTGCCGCGGCCGAGCGCGTACGCGTCGTCGACGGCCTGCATCACCTGCGTCGCGTAGTCGTCGAGCGTCGTGTTCGCGACCGGCGACGGCTCGGCGCCGAACGCGTCCTTGTCGAGCGGCCGGGCGAGATACGACGCGGGAAAGCGGGCATGGATGCCATGCGCGGGCAGGTCGCGCGCGATCGACAGGTAGCCGCGCGCGGCGAGCGCGGCCGCCACGTGCGCGTAGCACCACGCGCCATGCCACGCGCCGTGCACGAGCACGAAAACGGGATGATCCGGCTGCGGGGTGGCGGTGTCGTTCGTCTCCATGGTGTCCGTATTTTTTTCGAGAAAGGTGTCATCTTAGACGAACCCGCCGGCCGCGAGACGCGATCGCGCCGCGCGTTTCTCGACCTGCAACGAACGGCCCCTTTGTGTCGCGCAGGCCACATTTCGTCCGGATCCGATTTGAATTTGTGCCGAAGCGCGCTAATTTGTTGTTTTGCCTGCGATTGCGTCCATGAACGTCGACTATCTCTTCTACCGGAAGCCGAATAAACCCGGCCCCTATTCGCTCGACGACCTGGGCGACGTCGCGCCGCCGATCGGCCCGGGCGCCCAGGTGCGCGCGGGCATCGCGCGCGTGTTCGAACAGATCGACTGGCAGGAATCGCCCGACGTGCCGGGCGCGTGGTTCGGTACGGGCGGCGCGGTTTTCCAGTTCACCGCCGAGCCCGACGGCCGCGTGACGAGCTTCATGGGCTCGCGCCTCGAGCGCCGCTCGATGCTGCAGCTCACGCGCGAAATGGGGCTCATCGCGCTCGATCTGCAGCGCGACATCGTCTACGGCTGACGCGCTTTCGGGCGGCCGTGCGCGCAGGCCGGCCGTATCAGCCTCCCGGTGGCGCCCGATGCCCCGCCGCACATGGCGCGTGTCCGCCATCGAACTTCAAAGATTGCTATACTTTCGCCCAATTCCGGCTTCCGGCCGGTAATTTGTGCCTGTCTGCGTCGATCGTTCGCATATCTCGCACGCATTTGACGCCCTGACCATCCCAGCCGGGCATGGCTTCTTCAATCGCCCCGCGTGGGTGTCTCCGTGGAGCTCGTCTTGGCCGTTTCCCATTCCGTCGTGGACGAACAAGAAACCGACGCCGCTGCCGTCACATCGGGCAGCTCCTTCTATCTGGCGATGCGCATCCTGCCGGCCGCGCAGCGCGAGGCGATGTTCCAGGTCTACGCGTTTTGCCGCGCGGTCGACGACATCGCCGACAGCGACCTGCCGCGCGCCGAGCGTAACGCGGGCCTCGATCGCTGGCGCGCGGACATCGACGCATGCTTCGCCGGCCGCCCGCCGCGCCACCTGGCCGCGCTCGATCGCGAGATCCGCGCGTTCGACCTGCAGCGCGCCGATTTCCACGCGATGATCGACGGGATGGCGATGGACGCGGCGGAAGACATCTGCGCGCCCGACGAGCCGACGCTCGACCTCTTCTGCGATCGCGTGGCGAGCGCGGCCGGCCGGCTGTCGGTGAGGATTTTCGGGATGCCGGAAGCCGAAGGGATCACGCTGTCGCACCACCTCGGCCGCGCGCTGCAACTGACGAACATCCTGCGCGACATCGACGACGACGCGGCGATCAACCGGTGCTACCTGCCGCGCGAACTGCTCGCGCGCGAAGGCATCGCGATTACCGATCCCGCGACGATCGTGCGCGATCCGGCGCTGCCGCGCGTGTGCGCGACGCTCGTCGAGCGCGCGCTCGAGCACTTCCGTCAGGCCGACGCGGTGATGGACACCTGCCCGCGTGCGCAGGTGAAGGCGCCGCGCATCATGTCGGGCGCGTATCGCTGCATTCTCGAGGCCGCGATCGCACGCGGCTTTGCCGCGCCGCGCGCGCTGCTGCGTAAGCCGAAGGCGCGCATGCTGATGATCGCCGCGCGCTACGCGCTGTTCTGAGTCACCGACGCGATGCCCAGAACCGTCCACGTGATCGGCGCAGGACTCGCGGGCCTGTCGGCCGCGGTCGAGCTGCAACGCCGCGGGCGGCGCATCGTGCTGCACGACGCGCACGCACACGCGGGCGGCCGCTGCCGCTCGTGGTTCGACGGGACGCTGAACACGACGCTCGACAGCGGGCTGCACACGGTTTTCGCGGGACAGCCCGCGACGCAGCGCTACCTGCGCGCGATCGGCGCGGCCGATCAGCTCGCGGGGCCCGCGCTGGCTGAATTCCCGGTCGTGGACGTCGCGTCGCAGCAGCGCTGGACGCTGCGTTTCGGCAACGGCCGCTGGCCGTCGTGGCTGTTCGATGCCGCGTCGCGCGCGCCGGGCACGACGCCGCTCGACTACCTCGCGCTCGCCCCGCTCGCGTTCGCGCGCACGGGCCGCTCGCTCGCGCAGACGATGCGATGCGACGGCGTGCTGTGGGATCGCTGGCTGCGACCGTTTTTCCTCGGGGTGCTGAACATCGAGCCGCGCCATGCGAGCGCCGAGCTCGCGCGCGCCGCGCTGTGCGGCACGTTTGCCGCGGGCGGCCCCGGTTGCCGTCCGCTCGTCGCGCGCCGCGGGCTCGGCAGCGCGTTCGTCGAACCGGCGCTGCGGATGCTGCAGTACGGCGGCGCGCAGATCTGCCTGAATTCGCGGCTCGACGCGTTCGAATTCGGCGCGCACGGCAATGCGGTGGATGCGGTGTCGGTCGGCGGCGAGCGCATCGATCTCGCGCCGGGCGACGCGGTCGTGCTGGCCGTGCCGCCCGAAGTCGCGCAGCCGCTCGTGCCCGAACTCGTCGCGCCCGACACGTTCAGCGCGGTCGCCACCGCGTATTTCGCGGTCGAAAAGCCGGCCGGCGCTCCGCTGCAGACGAGCGTCGTCAACGGCGTCGTCGATGCGGTGCGGACCGGCGACGGTCTGCTCGCGGCGACGATCCGCGATGCGGGCCGCTGGCTCGACATGCCGCGCGACACGCTCGCGCGGCGCATCTGGGAAGACGTCGCGCGCGTGAGCGGCGCGAACCCGGAAACCATCCCCGCGTGGCAGCTCGTGGTCGAGCCGCGCGCGGGCTTTGCGGCGGTGCCGTCGCAGGAAATGAAACGTCCGGCCGTGCGTACGCGCTGGACCAATCTTGTACTCGCGGGCGACTGGATTGCCACCGGTTTGCCCGCCACGATCGAGGGCGCGATCCGTTCCGGCCAGCTGGCCGCGGACGTGCTCCAGACGCAATAAAGAGAGGGACCGATGAACGATCTCACCGAAATGGCTACCTTGTCCGCCGGCGCCGTGCCGGCCGACGTCGACGCGGCTGTCGCGCGTGCGACCGACGCGCTGCTGGCCGCGCAGCAACCGGATGGACACTGGGTCTACGAACTCGAAGCCGATTCGACGATTCCCGCCGAATACGTGTTGCTCGTCCACTATCTTGGCGAGACGCCGAACCTCGAGCTCGAACAGAAGATCGGCAAGTATCTGCGCCGCATCCAGCAGGCCGACGGCGGCTGGCCGCTGTTCACCGATGGCGCGCCGAACATCAGCGCGAGCGTGAAGGCGTATTTCGCGCTGAAGGTGATCGGCGACGACGAGAACGCCGAGCACATGCAGCGCGCGCGCAAGGCCATCCATGCGATGGGCGGCGCCGAGATGTCGAACGTGTTCACGCGCATCCAGCTCGCGCTGTACGGTGCGATTCCGTGGCGCGCGGTGCCGATGATGCCGGTCGAGATCATGCTGCTGCCGCAGTGGTTCCCGTTCCATCTGTCGAAGGTGTCGTACTGGGCGCGCACCGTGATCGTGCCGCTGCTGGTGCTGAACGCGAAGCGTCCGCTCGCGAAGAACCCGCGCGGCGTGCGCATCGACGAGCTGTTCATCGATCCGCCCGTCAACGCCGGGCTGCTGCCGCGCCAGGGGCACCAGAGCGCCGGCTGGTTCGCGTTCTTCCGCGTGGTCGACCATGCGCTGCGCGCGGTCGACGGCCTGTTCCCGAGCTATACGCGCGAACGCGCGATCCGTCAGGCCGTGTCGTTCGTCGACGAGCGCCTGAACGGCGAGGATGGCCTCGGCGCGATCTATCCGGCGATGGCCAACGCGGTGATGATGTACGACGTGCTCGGCTATGCGGAAGACCATCCGAACCGCGCGCTCGCGCGCAAGTCGGTCGAGAAGCTGCTCGTCGTGCACGACGACGAAGCGTATTGCCAGCCGTGCCTGTCGCCGGTCTGGGACACGTCGCTCGCCGCGCATGCGTTGCTCGAAACCGGCGATGCGCGTGCGGAGGCCGCCGTGCTGCGCGGCCTCGAATGGCTGCGCCCGCTGCAGATTCTCGACGTGCGCGGCGACTGGATCTCGCGCCGCCCGAACGTTCGGCCCGGCGGCTGGGCGTTCCAGTACGCGAACGCGCACTACCCGGACGTCGACGATACGGCCGTGGTGGTGATGGCGATGGATCGCGCGCAGAAGCTCACGCAGTCGGACACGTACCGCGAATCGATGGCGCGTGCGCGCGAATGGGTCGTCGGCATGCAAAGCAGCGACGGCGGCTGGGGCGCGTTCGAACCGGAAAACACGCAGTACTACCTGAACAACATTCCGTTCTCCGATCACGGCGCGCTGCTCGATCCGCCGACGGCCGACGTATCGGGCCGCTGCCTGTCGATGCTGTCGCAGCTCGGCGAGACGCCGCTGAACAGCGAGCCGGCGCGCCGCGCGCTCGATTACATGCTGAAGGAACAGGAGCCGGACGGCAGCTGGTACGGCCGCTGGGGGATGAACTACGTGTACGGCACGTGGACCGCGCTGTGCTCGCTGAACGCGGCCGGCCTGACGCCGGACGATCCGCGCATGAAGCGCGGTGCGCAGTGGCTGCTGTCGATCCAGAACAAGGACGGCGGCTGGGGCGAGGACGGCGACAGCTACAAGCTGAACTACCGCGGATTCGAGCAGGCGCCGAGCACGGCGTCGCAGACGGCCTGGGCGCTGCTCGGCCTGATGGCGGCAGGCGAAGTGAACAACCCGGCCGTGGCGCGCGGGGTCGACTACCTGGTCGCGCAGCAGAACGAAGAAGGTCTGTGGGACGAGACGCGCTTCACGGCGACGGGCTTTCCGCGCGTGTTCTACCTGCGCTACCACGGCTATCGCAAGTTCTTCCCGCTGTGGGCGCTCGCGCGCTATCGCAGCCTGAAGCGCGCGAACGCGACACGCGTCACGGTCGGGATGTAACGCGTGGGCCTGTCACGGCACAACGGCGCATTGCCCGTCATCGCGGTGACGGGGATGGCGTTCGAGGCGCGCATCGCGCGCGGCGACGGCGTCGAGGCCGTGTTCGCCGCGCGGGCCGACCGGCTCGAGCGCGCGCTGATCGATGCGACCGCGCGCGGTTGTGCGGGCATCGTCAGCTTCGGCACCGCGGGCGGGCTCGCGCCGGATCTGGCGCCCGGCGCGCTCGTGATCGCGAGCGCGATCGACGGGCCGTTCGGCCACGTGGAGACCGATGCGGGCTGGAGCACGCGGCTCGTCGCCGCGCTGCACGACACGCCGGTGTGGGCGCGCGTCACGCGCGGCACGATCGCGGCCGTCGGGGCGCCGGTCGTCAGCGAACAGGACAAGGCGTCGCTGCATCACGCGAAGGGCGCCCTGGCCGTCGACATGGAGTCGCACATCGCCGCCGCCTTCGCGGCCGCGCGCGGCGTGCCGTTCGCCGTGTGCCGCGCGATCGTCGATCCGGCGTGGCGCACGCTGCCGCGTGCGGCAACGGCCGGCCTGCGCGACGACGGCAGCACGGCGATCCTGCCGATCCTGCGCGAACTGCTGAAGCAGCCGTCGCAGCTCGGCCCGCTGCTGCAGGTCGCCAGCGACGCGCGCGCGGCGCGCACGACCCTGATCCAGGCGCGGCACGCGTTCGAGCGGGCGGGCGCGATGCGGATCGTCTGAGCGGCACGCGCCGCTGCCCCTCTCCCCGCTTTCCGGTTCGCCGTTTCGCGCGGACAAAAAAAGAGCGCTGCATGATGCAGCGCTCTTTGCTTTTGCGCGGCCGCCGTTGCGGCGTTACTGCGCGGCCGGGCTGCTCGCGGGCAGCGTCGGCATCGCCGGCGCGATCGGCGCGCCGTTGGCGGCCGGCGCCGTCGTCGCTCCGGCCGAAGCGGCAGCCGGTGCGGCAGCCGGTGCGCTCGCGGGCATCGCGTTGTCCGCACCCGGATCGTCGTACTGCGGCAATCCCGGCGCGGCGGGTGCGTTGTTCGGCGCGGCGCCCGATGCGCCGCCCGCGTCGCCCGGATCCTCGTAGTTCGGCAGCCCCGGCACGCCCGGCGCGGCCGCCGGCACGGCACCCGATTCACCCGGTTCGTTGTAGCTCGGCAGCGCGGCCGACGCCGACTGGCTCCGGTACGTCAACGACTTGCGCTGCTGCAGATACGCGTCGCGCACGAACGAATACGGATCGAGCGCGGCCTGCTTCAGCAGGTCGGTCGCGCCGAGCAGGTCCGAGCGCGCGCTGATGAACTGCGCGATGTACATCGGATTGCGCGCGGCCGGCTCGATGTAGTTCAGCAGGTTGAAGCGCACGTCCACCGCGCGGCCGACGCCGTCGCGAATCGTGCTCGGCCCGAACACGGGCAGCACGAGGTACGGGCCCGACGGCATGCCCCAGCGCGCCATCGTCAGCCCGAAATCCTGGTGATGCTTCGGCAGCCCGGCCGGCGTCGCGATGTCGATCAGGCCGGCGACGCCGAACAGCGAGTTCATCGCCACGCGCATCAGATCCTGCGTCGCATCGGTGATGCGCAACTGCAGCAGGTTGTTCGCCATGTTGCCGAGATCGCCGAGGTTCGAGAAGAAGTTGCTGATCGCGGTGCGCACCGGCGTCGGCGTGATCTTCTGGTAACCCTTCGCGATCGGCACCGCGATGTTCGAATCGACCGTGTCGTTGAACTTGTACATCGCCCGGTTCATCGGCTCGAGCGGGTCGTTGGGATTGCGGTTCGGTCCCGTCGCGCAGCCGGTCAGCATCGCGCTGGCGGCGACGGTCGCCGCAATGATTCGCACCTTATTCATTGATTCCTTGCGATTGGTTCTTGGCGCGTTTGACGCGCGGTTTGCCCATCAGGACGGGCTGGAACACCACGGCGCCGATCAGCGTACAGGTCAGGGCCAGCGCGAGCAGCTTGCCCATGCTCGAGGTGCCCGGATGGTGCGACAGCCACAGGCTGCCGAAGGCGGTCGCCGTCGTCGCGGCGCTGAACAGCACGGCGTGCGTGAGGCTCGAATGCAGCAGCCCCGTCTGCCCCGCGCGCCACGCCATCACGAAATACACCTTGAACGCGACGCCGACGCCGAGCATCAGCGGCAGCGCGATGATGTTCGCGAAGTTCAGCGACATGCCGAGCACGACGCACATCTCGAGCGTCACGATGCCCGACACGAGCAGCGGCACCAGCGTGCGCAGCACGTCGCCGAAGCGGCGCAGCGTGACCCACAGCAGGATCGTGATCGCGATGATCGACCACAGCGCCGCGTGCAGGAACGCGTTGATGATCGTGTCGGCCGAATGCAGGATCGAGATCGGCCCGCCGGTCGCGCCCGGTTCCGCGGCCTTCACGGCCTTGGCGAAACGGCGCAGCATCGTGTCGTCGTTCGGGTCGACGCCCTTCGGCACCTTCGGCGAGATCTGCACGAGCGCGTGGCCGTCCGGCGCGACCCAGTCGCGCACGACTGGCGGCGGCAGCGATTCGCGCGTGATGTCCTGCGGCTGCAGCAGCGACGCGAGCTGGTTGAGCGCGATGCGCAGCGTATCGGAGAACGCACGTTCGGCACGGTCGCGCGTCGCGCTGTCGGCGGCGGCGAGCTTCGCGAGCGATGCGGACAGGTGCTGCGCGGCCGCGGCGCCCGGGCCGGGGTGATCTTCGGCCGCATAGCTCAGCAGGTCGGACACGCGCTTGAGCGCGGCCACGCGTTGCGCGTCGGTCGCGGCCGGCGCGGCCGGCTGCGTCAGCGCGGGCAGCAGCTCGCTCGCGGCCGCGGCGATCGCCGCGCGCTTGGCCGGCTGGTCGGCGGGGATGAAGGTCGACAGCGTGGTCGTGCGGCCGACTTCGGGCAGCGCGTCGAGGCGCTTCGCGGCCGCATCGGCTTGCGCGAGCGACGGCGCGAGCAGCGTGACGTCGTTGACGGCGGCTTCCGGCGAATCCTTCAGCGCGAGCAGCGTCGCCATCGATTCGCTGTGCGGGTCCTTCAGGTGCAGCGGGTTGAAGTCGAAATGCAGGAACGCGAGCAGTGGCAGCCCGCCGATCACGACCGCGAGCGTGCCGATCAGGATCGGCTTGCGATGGCGATCGAGGTAATCGTCGACCGGCGCGAGCCACGGAAAGCCCGGCGTCTTCGATTCGCCCGGCGGCGCGAACAGGCGCAGCAACGCCGGCAGCAGCGTGAGCGTGGTCAGCAGTGCGACGAACATCCCGACGCCCGCGATCAGGCCGAGCTCGGATACGCCGCGATAGGCGGTGGGGATGAACGAGAAGAAGCTCGCCGCGACGGCCGCGGTGGCCAGCGCGAGCGGCATGCCCATCGAGTGCGCGGCGCCGATCAGCGCGTGATCGATGCGCGAGTCGCGGAAGCGTTCCTCGCGGTATTTCACGCCGTACTGGATCGAGAAGTCGACGCCGAGGCCGACGAACAGCACCATGAACGCAACCGAGATCATGTTCAGCGAGCCGACCATTGCGAGGCCGAGCGCGGCCGTCACGACGAGGCCGACGAACAGCGTGACGAGCACCGAGCCGATCATCCGCTTCGAGCGCAGCGCAAGCCACAGGATGACGAGCACGGCGAGCAGCGTGAGCGCGCCGTTGAGCGCGGCACCGTCTTCGACCGACGCGAATTCGTCGTCGGCGAGCGGTTGTTCGCCGGTCAGGCGCACGGCCGCGCCGTAGCGCTTTTCGAGGTCGAGCGAACGGGCCGCGTCGCGGATCACCTGGCTCGTTGCCGCGCCGGCCTTCAGCGCGCCGTAGTTGACCACCGGCTGCACGGTGACGAACGCGCGCGCGGGCTGCCGCGCGGCATCGTTGTCGACCAGCGCGCGCCACGAGAACGCGGCCGGCTTGCCGGCCAGCACGTCGTCGACCGTCGCCGCGCTGCGCGCGAGCAGCTTCGCCATCGCGGGCAGCTTCACCTGGCCGGTCAGGAGCGGCTGGCCGAGCGTGGTGGACAGCGTGGTGGCGAGCCCGGTGAGGCTCGGGTTCTTCGCGAGTTCATTGACGAGCGGGCGCGCGCTCGCGAGTTGCGCGGTCGTATCGGAGACGTCCTGCGTCGACAGGAACAGCAGCCCGTTGTGCTCGAAGAACGGCCCGCCGCCCGGTTCGGCGACCTGGCCGATGCGGCCGGCGTCGGCGTCCTTCTGCAGCGCTTCGGTCAGCGCATGCGCGGCGGCGGTCGCGAATTCGGGCGCGGGCGCCTCGACGACCGCGAGGATCGTGCCGTTGCGTTGCGGGAACGCCTTGTCGACGGCCTGCCCGAGCGCGGCCCATTGAGGCTCCGCATCGACGAGCTTGCTGATGTCGGTGTTGATCTTGAAATGCTGCGCGACGTAGACGCCGCTGAAGGCGGCGATGACGAGCGACAGGACGACGACCCAGACGGGGCGGCGCACCGACCACGCAACGAGTCGGACGATGAGAGATGTCACCATGTGGCGGTGGGGAGCGGCTGGCTAGGGCAAAGTAGCCAAGTATACCGGCGCGGCGTGGCGACGGTCGTGACGTCGCGGAGATTCGGGGCGGGAAGGATATTTGCTCCGGGCGTTGCAATCGGATCGCGCGGCCGGTTCATTTGTATGGGGATATTTACATAATCCGCGCGCCGATGCGTCGGCGCCCCGCTGCGCGCCTGTGACAAACGCCGCTGAAAGGTAACAGTCGGTCACCGGGCGGCAATGCGGCGTCGGGGCCGGTATACTTTGCTCCACCGGCGGATGCAAAGTGCCGGCCGTTTTTTTCCATCGAGTGCGAAATTCGTATGAAACGTCATCTGTTTGCTTTCGTCGCGGCGGCCGCCGTGTCGGTTTCCGCTTTCGCGCAGAGCGCGCCGGTCGATATCGTCCGCACCGCGGTCGAGGGCACCGTCAATGCGATGAAGGCCGATCCGGCCGCGCGTGGCGGTGACATGGCGAAGGTCACGCAGGTCGTCGAGCAGCGCTTCCTGCCCGCGACCAACTTCGAGCGCACGACCCGCATCGCGGTGGGCGACGCGTGGAAGCAGGCCACGCCGCAACAGCAGCAGGAGCTGTACAAGCAGTTCCGGTTGCTGATGACGCGCACCTACGCCGCGTCGCTCGCGCAGCTCGGCAACCAGGACGCGAAGTTCTCGTTCAAGGCCGGCGGCGCGTCGGGCGCCGACGCGCTCGTCCAGTCGACGGTGACGACGCCGGGCGACAGCCAGTCGGTCGGCTATCGTCTCGGCAAGGTCGGCAACGACTGGAAGATCTACGACATCGACATGTCGGGTGCGTGGCTGATCCAGGTCTACCAGGGCCAGTTCAAGAGCCAGCTCGCGACGGGCGGGATCGACGGGCTGATCGCGTATCTGCAGAAGCACAATTCGCGGACGAACTGAGCGCCGCTGCGCGGGGTCCGGATGCATGGAAGGCGCCCTCGGGCGCCTTTTTTCATGGCGGCGCGTGGACTGCGCACGCGTTCGCGCCTACCGCCGTCGATGCTCGACCGCGAACTTGATCAGCTCGGCCTGCCCTTCGATCTCCAGCTTGCGTTTCAGGTTGAGTCGGTGCGTCTCGACCGTGCGCACCGACAGCCCCGTCTGTTGCGCGATCTGCTTGCTCGACAGCCCTTCGGCCAGCGCGTCGAGAATATCGCGTTCGCGCGGCGTCAACCGGTCCAGCGGCGACGCGGTCGCGCTGGCCTGGATCATCCGCGCGGCCAGCCCTTCGCTGAAGAACGTCTGCCCGGCCAGCACCGCGCCGATCGCACGGACGATCTCGCTCGCGGGCGAATCCTTCAGCAGGTAGCCGCTCGCGCCGGCGCGCACCGCCTGCGTCACGTACTCGACGTTGTCGTGCATCGACAGCATCAGCACGCGAATGCCCGGAAAACGCTCATGGAACACGCCGGCGAGCGTGATGCCGTTCATGCCGTTCATCCCGACGTCCATCAGCGCGAGATCGGGTTCGAGCGATGCGGCGAGCGCGAGCGCCTCGTCCGCGTTGCCGGCTTCGCCGACCACCGACAGGTCGGCCGCTTCGAGCCGCATCCGCAAGCCGTCGCGCACGAGCGGGTGATCGTCGACGAGCAGCAGTCGGGCGGCGGGCCGGGCGGTGTCGGGGGTGCTCATGGGCAAAGGTCTCGGGTTGGGGGGCGCGTGTTCAGGCGGCGGCGCGCCGCAGCGGCACGCGCGCGGCCACGACGGTGTGGCCGACCTGCGACGTGATCGACAGCGTGCCGCCGAGCGCGTCGAGGCGCTCGCGCATGTTGCGCAGGCCGATGCCGCGGCGTGCGTCGGCCTGCGAGCGTTCGGCGTCGAAGCCGCAGCCGTTGTCGGCGATCGTCAGCGTGACGGCTTGCGCGCCGACGTCGAGCGTGACGGCCGCGCGCGACGCCCGGGCATGATGCACGATGTTGCTCAGCGCTTCCTGCGCGATCCGGAACAGCGCGGTATTGACGGCTTCGGGCAGCGGCCGCGTGCCGCTGTGCGCGACCTGCGTATAGCCGATGTCGACGCCGCTTTCGGCGCCCAGCTCGCGCACGAGTTGCTCGAGCGCGGCCGCGAGGCCGAGATCGTCGAGCATCGACGGACGCAGCGCATGCGAGATGCGCCGGACTTCGCGCAGCGTGTCGCCGAGCCGCCCGACGCCCGACGCGAGCGCCTGCTCGGCTTCGGGCACGCGCGACGTGCCGCGTTCGAAGCGCGCGAGCGCGGATTCGAGCATCAGCTTCGCGGACACCATCATCTGGCTGATCCCGTCGTGCAGTTCGCGCGACAGCCGCGCGCGCTCCTGCTCCT
Organism: Burkholderia sp. BCC1208; assembly: GCF_902833095.1. NCBI lineage: Bacteria > Pseudomonadati > Pseudomonadota > Betaproteobacteria > Burkholderiales > Burkholderiaceae > Burkholderia > Burkholderia sp. BCC1208. Next base: position 284,974 of record NZ_CADFDY010000005.1, read on the forward strand.
GCGACTCGACGACGCGTTGCGCGAGCAGCTTGAGCTTCGCGTCGGCGCTGCGCGACTCGCTGACGTTCAGCACCAGCGCGCATACGGCGATCGCCGCCGCGCCGGTGAGCGCGATCGCGGTGAGCCAGCTCATCGTGCGCTCGATGTTCGCGGACGCCCGTGCGTCGATGCGCTGCAGCGCGTTGTCGACGTCGTCGAGATAGATGCCGGTGCCGACCATCCAGCCCCAGCGCTCGAGCGCGACGACGTAGCCGAGCTTCGGCGCGACGCGGCCCGTCGACGGCCGCTGCCATGCATAGCGCACGTAGCCGCCGCCCTGCGACGCCGCGCCGATCAGCTTCTGGATGGTCAGCGCGCCTTGCGGGTCGCGCATCGACCAGAAGTTGTGGCCGACGCGCTCGGGCTCGCGCGGATGCATCAGCGAATTGCCGTGCAGGTCGTAGACGAAGAAATAGCCGTCGGGCCCGAAATCCATCTTCTGCAGCACCGCGAGCGCCTGCGTGCGCAGCAGCGCGTCGTCGCGCCCATTGCGGCCGCTCGCGTCGTAGATCGGCATGATCGCGCTCGTCGCGAGCTCGACGTAGTGTTTCAGCTCGACTTCCTTGCTCGACAGGTATGCGGCCTGGATCGTCGCGTGCTGCGTGCGTGCGAGCGACGTCGCCTGCTGGCGCACGCCGAAGCCGATGCCGGCGATCGCGAGCAGGAACGGCACGATGGCCAGAAGGAAGATCTTTGCCTTGAGTCTCATGGTGGTGCGAAACGGTGCGGCCGGCCAGGTGCGGCCGGCGAGGTGCGGCCGGCCGCATCGGCCGTGCGGCGGCGCGGCGGCGTATCGAGCCGACATTGTCGGCGATTTTGCATGCGGCCGGCGGCCGCCCCGCTGCCCGTACGCTCAGGCCCGCCGCGATTGGAGATCGTCGACCGGCGTGGCCGCCTGCACGACGATGCGGTTGCGCCCGCCTTCCTTCGCCCGATACAGCGCATCGTCGGCCCGCTTCAGCGCGGCCTGGATGTTGTCGTCGAGTTCGGGATAGCTGGTCGTCACGCCGATGCTCACCGTGAGGCGGCCGACCGTGCCGGCGTCGTGCCGGATGCCGAGATCGAGGACGCCCGCACGGATCGTTTCGGCGATCGTCACCGCGCCGTCCGTGTCGATGTCCGGCAGCACCACGACGAATTCCTCGCCGCCGTAGCGCGCCGCATAGTCGGCCGGGCGGCGCAGGCAACCGGCGATGCAATGGCCGACCGCGGCGAGTGCGTCGTCGCCGGCCTGATGGCCCTGCGTGTCGTTGTAGCGCTTGAAGTAATCGACGTCGATGAACAGCAGCGACAGCGCATGTTGCGAGCGCGCGGCGCGGCGCCATTCGCGCGCCAGCGTGACGTCGAGCATCCGGCGGTTGTCGAGGCCCGTCAGGCCGTCGGTGCGCGCGAGCGCCTGCAGCTCGGTTTCCGCGCGATGGCGCTTGCGCAACTGCACGTCGAGCAGCAGCGACAGGCCGACGAAGCCGATCGCGAGCACGGCCATCGCGGAGCCGATCGGGATCGCGCGGTCGTACCACGCGGCGTAGGTGTCCGTTTCCGAGCGCGCGACCATGACGATGAGCGGCAGGCTGTCGAGGTGCCGGAACACGTACAGGCGCCGCACGCCGTCGATCGACGCGGTATCGGCGAAGCTGCCTTCGCTGGCGGTCATGAATTGCCGGAACGTGCTCGCGCGGCTGATATCCCGGCCGACGGTTTTGGGGTCGTACGGCTCGCGCGCGAGCATCAGGCCGTGCGTGTTGATCAGCGCAACCGAGCCGCGATCGCCGAGCGACAGGCGCGAGAACAGGTTCTGGAAATATTCGAGCCGGATCGACATGACCGCAACGCCGCCGAACGAGCCGTCGGGCCGCGTGATCCGCCGGCTGAGCGCGATGCTCGGCGAGCCGCCGCGCAGGCGCGAATGATACGGATCGCTGACGTACAGGCCGACGTCGGGATGATCACGGTGCACGGTGAAGTACGGCTCGTTGGCGAAGTTGGCCTTGCGCGGCACGTCGCTCTTGCCGTCGACCTCGATGTCGCCCTTTGCGTCGAGCACGTAGATGCCGCCGAGGTACTTGGCCGTCGTCGCGCGATCGAACAGCACCTGGCGGCGCAGCGACATCGGCAACGCGACGACTGCGGGGTCGTTCATGCCTTCGACGACGGCCTGCAGCGACAGCGAATAGATCTCGATGTTGCGTTCGATGTCCCACGACGCCATCAGCGCGAGATTCTGCTGCATGCTGCGCGAGCGGTCGCGTGCGTCGATGCGGCCTTCGTACAGCACGATCCCGCACAGGAGCAGCAGGATCAGCGCGATCAGCAGCCCCGCATAGAAGATCAGGTGCGGCAGCAGGAACCGGCGCAGATGAGCGGCGACACGGCTCGTCAGGCCGGATTCGCTGGGCATTGCGTAGTCGGTTTCTGCCATGGTCGGTGGATCGGGGGCATCGCCGCCGTGCCGCGGGCCGATGCGATTGTTCGTATAACTACCGGTGGCGATCCGGTGCGCAGCCCTTCCCGTGCACGCGTTGCGTTCAGCGGAGAAAACGGGCTCGGGTTATCGACAAGCGCGGCCAGATAAACCGATGAAGCCTGTATTCACAGGTAACTTCTGCTGCAATTCGACGATCTGACGAATCGCGCGACGCGAATGCCACGGAGTATAACGCGCGTGTTTGCGTGTGCGGAAAATGTTGCAAACCGTTGATCGGGGTCAAATTATCGTGTAATCCCGGGCTTGCCAATATCGGGCGAAGCGTTACGGCGAAAGGCTTTGCGGGGCGGTGGCAGGATCGCACGGTATACGGCGGCGGATACCGGCGAATCGACGGCGGCTGGGCGTCGCACGCGAAAGCGCGCGATATGCACCGATTATCGGTTTCAACGGTCGGATAAACGTGAATATGAAAACGGGCAGCCGCAATGGCCGCCCGTTTCACGGCATGCGGGGCGCGCCCGCATGCGCAGCTTCATGCGCCGTGCCGTTGCGCCTTGAACGCGAGCCGGAACCGATGCAGCAGCGGCTCGGTATAGCCGCTCGGCTGCGACGTGCCTTGCAGCGCGAGCGCGCAAGCGGCCTGGAACGCGGTCGACTGGTCGTAGCCGGGCGCCATCGGGCGATAGTTCGGGTCGCCGGCGTTCTGCTGGTCGACGACGCGGGCCATCCGCTTGAACACGTCGAGCACGAACGCCTCGGTGATCACGCCGTGGCGCAGCCAGTTCGCGATGTGCTGGCTCGAAATGCGCAGCGTCGCGCGATCTTCCATCAGGCCGACGTCGTGGATGTCCGGCACCTTCGAGCAGCCGACGCCCTGTTCGACCCAGCGCACGACGTAGCCGAGTATGCCCTGCGCGTTGTTCTCGACCTCGCTCAGGATCTCGGCCTCGCTCCACGCGGCGCGCTCGACGACTGGCACGGTCAGCAGCCCTTCGAGCAGCGCGTCGCGCTCGCTCGCGTACGGCGTCTTCTCGAGTTCCTGCTGGACGGCCTGCACGTCGACGAGGTGGTAGTGCAGCGCGTGCAGCGTCGCGGCGGTCGGCGACGGCACCCATGCGGTGTTCGCGCCGGCGCGCGGATGCGCGATCTTCTGCTCGAGCATCGCGTGCATCAGGTCCGGCATCGCCCACATGCCCTTGCCGATCTGCGCGCGGCCGCGCAGGCCGGCCGACAGGCCCGCGAGCACGTTGTTGCGCTCGTACGACTGGATCCACGCCGACGACTTCATGTCGCCCTTGCGGATCATCGGGCCCGCTTCCATCGCAGTGTGCATCTCGTCGCCGGTGCGGTCGAGGAAGCCGGTGTTGATGAACGCGACGCGCGCGGCAGCGGAGGCGATACACGCGGCGAGGTTCACGCTGGTGCGGCGCTCCTCGTCCATGATGCCCATCTTCAGCGTGTTGCGCGGCAGGCCGAGCAGATCTTCGATGCGCGCGAACAGCGTGTCGGCGAACGCGACTTCGGCCGGCCCGTGCATCTTCGGCTTCACGATGTAGATCGAGCCCGTGCGCGAATTGCGCTTGGCCTTCAGGTCGTGCAGCGCGCACAGCGTCGTGACGACGCCGTCGAGGATCCCTTCCGGGATTTCGTTGCCGTCGCGGTCGAGCACCGCGCCGTTGTTCATCAGGTGGCCGACGTTGCGCACGAACAGCAGCGAGCGGCCGTGCAGCGACAGCGTGCCGCCGGCCGGCGTCGTGTACTCGCGATCGGCGTTCAGGCGGCGCGTGAAGATCTTGCCGCCCTTCGCGACTTCCTCGACCAGCGTGCCCTGCATCAGGCCGAGCCAGTTGCGGTAGAGCTGGACCTTGTCGTCGGCGTCGACCGCCGCGACCGAATCCTCGCAGTCGATGATCGTGCTGACCGCGGCTTCGAGCACGACGTCCTTCACGTTCGCGAGATCGGCGCGGCCGATCGGCGTCGACGCATCGATCTGGATCTCGAGATGCAGGCCGTTGTGCTTCAGCAGGATCGCGGACGGCGCACCGGCCGCGCCCTGGTAGCCGACGAACTGCGCCGGCTGCGCGAGATGCACGACGCCCTTCGCGGTTTCGACCGCAAGCTGGCCGTCCTGCACGCGGTAGCGCAGCGCATCGCGGTGCGAGCCGCTCGCGAGCGGCGCCGCGTTGTCGAGCACGTTGCGCGCGTAGTCGATCACGCGCTGACCGCGCGTGGGGTTGTAGGCCGCGGTGCGTTCGGCGCCGCCGTCTTCCGGCAGCGCGTCGGTGCCGTACAGCGCGTCGTACAGGCTGCCCCAGCGCGCGTTCGCGGCGTTCAGCGCATAGCGCGCGTTCGACAGCGGCACGACGAGCTGCGGGCCGGCCTGCGTGGCGATCTCGCTGTCGACGTTCGCGGTGGCTGCCGCGACGTTCGACGGGACCGGCACGAGGTAGCCGATTCGTTCGAGGAATGCGCGATACGCGGCGTGGTCGCGTACCGGGCCGGGGTGCGCGCGATGCCACGCGTCGAGTTCCTGCTGCAGGCGGTCGCGTTCGGCGAGCAGCTCGCGGTTGCGCGGCGCGAGGTCGTGCACCAGGGCCGAGAAACCGCTCCAGAACGCGGCCTTGTCGATGCCGGTGCCCGGCAGCGCTTCGTTTTCAATGAACTGGCTCAGCGCTGGCGCGACTTGCAGTCCTGCTTGGTCGATCATCGTGAATCCTCCCGGGAAAAATGCGTGCGGCTTGGCTGGTTATTCCGCGACGCTTCGTGTGCCGGCGCGGGCGATCTGCGCGTCCTGTTCGGACTTTACGCCAGACACACCGATCGCGCCCGCTATCCGGCCGCCGACCGTGACCGGCACGCCGCCTTCGAGCAATCCCGTCAGCGGCGCGCTCAGAAACGCCGTGCGGCCACCGTTGATCATATCCTCATACGCCTTCGTCTCGCGACGGCCGAGCGCCGCCGCGCGGGCCTTGTCCTGCGCGATGGTGCTGCTGGCCGGCGATGCGCCGTTCAGCCGCGCGAACGCGAGCAGGTGGCCGCCGTCGTCGACGACGGCGATCGACACGGCCCAGCCGTGGCGTTCCGCTTCCGCGCGGGCGGCGGCGAGCATGCGCTCGGCATCGGCCAGTTCGAGTTCGGGTTTCGTTTGCATGGCTTTCCTCCGGAATCGGCGGTCAGTTGACCAGCCGGTTGTCGACGAGCTCGATCCAGTGGCGCACGGGCGTGCGGCCCGCGCCGTTCAGATGAGTCTGGCAGCCGACGTTGGCGGTGACAATCAGGTCCGGCTGCGCGGCTTCGAGCGCATCGAGCTTGTTGTCGCGCAGGGTCGTCGCGAGTTCGGGCTGCGTCAGCGAATAGGTGCCCGCCGAGCCGCAGCACAGATGGCCGTCGGCGACATTCGTCAGATCGAAGCCGAGCCGCGTCAGGATGCTTTCGACCGCGCCGCCGAGGCGCTGCGCGTGTTGCAGCGTGCACGGGCAGTGGACCGCGACGCGCCGTGGCGTCGCATCGATGAGCGCGTCGAGCGGCTCGGCCGCGATCACTTCGGCAAGATCGCGCGCGAGCGCGCTGACGCGCCGCGCCTTGTCCGCATAGACGGGGTCGGAGCGCAGCAGGTCGCCGTACTCCTTCACGAACGCGCCGCAGCCGCTCGCGGTCAGCACGATCGCTTCCGCACCGGCCTCGATCGCGGGCCACCACGCGTCGATGTTGCGGCGCGCGCGATGAAGGCCCGCGTCCTGCGCGTTCAGGTGGTATTCGGTCGCGCCGCAGCAGCCGGCTTCGCGCGCCGGGCTCACGCTGATGCCGAGCCGGTCGAGCACGCGCGCGGCGGCCGCATTGGTGTTCGGCGACAGCGACGGCTGCACGCAGCCTTCGAGCATCAGCACGCGTCGCACATGACGCACGGCCGGGCGCGGCGCGGCCGCGGGAACGGCGGCCGGGATCTTGTCCTGCAGCGTGCCGGGCAGCAGCGGTCGCAGCGCGCGGCCGACCTTCAGCAGCGCGGCGAACGTCGCCGGGCGCGGCACCACGTGACGCAACCCCGCGCGCAGCAGGCGCTCGCGCGCCGGCCGCTGCACGCGCTTCTCGGCTTCCGCGCGGCCGATGTCGAGCAGCGTGTGATAGCGCACGCCGGACGGGCAGGTCGTCTCGCAGTTGCGGCATGTCAGGCAGCGGTCGAGATGTTGCTGCGTGCGTTCGCCGCATGGCTCGCCTTCGAGCAGTTGCTTGATCAGGTAGATGCGCCCGCGCGGCCCGTCGAGCTCGTTGCCGACCACCTGGTAGGTCGGGCAGGTCGCATTGCAGAAGCCGCAGTGCACGCACGCGCGCAGGATCGCTTCCGCTTCGTCGGCCCGGGCGAGGGCCTTGCTTGCTTCGCTGAGATTGGTTTGCATCGGCGGATCGGGATCGGGTTCGCGTCAGAAATCGGCGTAGAGCCGGCCGGGATTGAAAATCGCGTGCGGGTCGAGCTGCGCCTTGAGCTGCCGATGCACGCGCAACAGCGCAGGCGGCAGCGGCTGGAACGGCTCCCGTGTCGTGCCCGGCGTGAGGCAGGTCGCATGGCCGCCGCACTGCGCGGCGATGCGCTGCACGTCGGCCGGCGCGGCGTCGGTCTTCAGCCAGCGCTGTGCGCCGCCCCAGTCGACGAGTTGCGCGCCGGGCCATGCGTCGAGCGGCGCGGCGGCCGGCACCGACACGCGCCAGAGCGGGCGCGGATCGTCGAAGAACGGCAGCGACAGGTCGCGCAGACGTGCCCAGAACGCGTCGTCGCGCTCGTCCATCCGTTCGCCGCCGATCGTGTCGCGCGCGGCCTTCACCGAGCCTTCTCCGCCTTCGATCCGCACGCGCAGCACGCCATCCCCGTGGCACGCACCCGCGAGCGGCAACCCCGCGCGACGCCACGCGGCGACGCGCTGCACGGCTTCGCTCGCCGTGAGCGTCAACGCGAGATCGCCAGTCGAGCGCGGCTTCGGCAGCACCTTCAGCGACACCTCGGTCACGACGCCAAGGCAGCCGAAACTGCCCGCGAGCAGCCGCGACACGTCGTAGCCCGCAACGTTCTTCATCACCACGCCGCCGAAGCGCAGATGTTTCGCATGGCCGGTGATCACGCGGCAGCCGAGCACGAAGTCGCGCACCGCACCGGCCCAAGGCCGGCGCGGGCCCGACAGCGCCGCCGCGAACATGCCGCCGACCGTCGCCGCGCCGCCGAACGACGGCGGCTCGCACGGCAGCATCTGGCCGGCCGCGTCGAGCATCGCGTCGAGATCGGCGAGCGGCGTGCCCGCGCGCGCGGTGATGACGAGCTCGGTCGGGTCGTACGACACGACGCCGCGATGTGTGCGCACGTCGAGCGTCCGGCCTTCGACCGGGCGGCCGACGAACGCCTTCGTACCGGCGCCGCGGATGTGCAGCGGCTGGCGATCGTGGATCGCGGCGTCGACCTGTGCGACGAGCGCCGCGCTGTCGTCGATCGATTCGATGTCGCGTCGCATCAGAAGCGCTCCAGTTCGGGAAACGGCAGCTTGCCGTGATGAACGTGCATCGCGCCGAATTCGGCGCAGCGGTGCAGCGTCGGGATGTTCTTGCCGGGATTGAGCAGGCGCTGCGGATCGAACGCGGCCTTCACAGCGTGGAAGAACGTGATTTCGTCGGCGTTGAACTGCACGCACATCTGGTTGATCTTCTCGCGCCCGACGCCGTGCTCGCCGGTGATGCTGCCGCCCGCCGCGACGCACAGCTCGAGGATCCTGCCGCCGAGCGCTTCCGCGCGGTCGAGTTCGCCGGGCCGGTTCGCATCGAACAGGATCAGCGGATGCATGTTGCCGTCGCCCGCGTGGAACACGTTCGCGACCGGCAGCCCGTATTCGGCGGACAGCGCGGCGATCCCTTCGAGCACGCGCGGCAGTTCGCGGCGCGGGATCGTGCCGTCCATGCAGTAGTAGTCGGCCGACATCCGGCCGACCGCCGGGAACGCATTCTTGCGGCCGGCCCAGAAGCGCTGGCGCTCGGCCTCGTCGCGCGCGACGCGAATCTCGCTCGCGCCCGCGTCGCGCAGCAGCGCGGCGACGCGGTCGGCGTCCTCGTCGACGTCGCTCGCCGCACCGTCGAGTTCGCACAGCAGGATTGCCTGCGCGTCGACCGGATAGCCCGCGTGGATGAAATCCTCGGCCGCGCGGATCGCGAGGTTGTCCATCATCTCGAGGCCGCCGGGGATCACGCCCGCGCCGATGATCCGCGCGACCGCGGCGCCCGCCTCGGCGACGTCGTCGAAGCTCGCCATCAGCACCTTCACGCTCGGCGGCTTGGGCAGCAGCTTCACGGTCACTTCGGTCACGATGCCGAGCATCCCTTCGGAGCCGGTGAACAGCGCGAGCAGGTCGAAGCCCGGTGCATCGAGCGCGTCGGCGCCGAGCATGAGCGTGTCGCCGTCGATCGTCAGGATCTCGACCTTCAGGATGTTGTGGACCGTGAGCCCGTATTTCAGGCAGTGCACGCCGCCCGCGTTCTCGGCGACGTTGCCGCCGATCGAGCACGCGATCTGCGACGACGGATCGGGCGCGTAGTAGAGGCCGTATGGCGCGGCGGCCTGCGAGATTGCGAGGTTGCGCACGCCGGGCTGCACGCGCGCGATGCCGGCATCGGGGTCGATGTCGAGAATCCGGTTGAACTTCGCCATCACCAGCAGGATGCCTTTTTCGAGCGGCATCGCGCCGCCCGACAGCCCGGTGCCCGCGCCGCGCGCGACGACCGGCACGCCGTGCGCGGCCGCGACGCGCAGCACCGCGCGCACCTGCTCGACCGTATCGGGCAGCACGACCGCGAGCGGCACCGTGCGGTACGCGGCCAGCCCGTCGCATTCGAACGGCTTGAGCGCCTCGCGTTCGTGCAGCACGTCGAGGCCGGGCGCCGCCGCGTGCAGCGCGGCGACGAGCGTGGCGCGGTCGACGGTCGCCAGCGGGCCGTCGATCCGTTCGTCGTAGATGAAACTCATCGTGTGTCTCCGTCTCCACCATGCAGGCGGCCGCGCGACGCGCGGCACGCCGGATGGCACGCATTCTTGGCGGGGCGCGCGGGCCTGTCCAGACGTCGCGAAGGTGGTCGTACCAGTTTTTTCGATGCTGCTGATCACGCATGCTCGGAGGTTCGATAAAACCTAGTCTCCACAAGGCTTTGTGCGAAAATCGACGGCATCCATCCAAAGTGGTCATACCAGTATGGAAATGCAGAATCGAGAGGGGCCGGCGCGGCGCGTGGCCGACGTCGTCGCCGAGCGGATCGAGCAGTTGATCGTCGACGGCGTGCTGAAGGCCGGTCAGGCGCTGCCGTCCGAGCGGCGGCTGACCGAAAAGCTCGGCGTGTCGCGCACGGCCGTGCGCGAAGGCATGAAGCTACTGCACGCGCGCGGGATCATCGACACCGCGCACGGCAAGGGTTCGTTCGTCGCGAGCCTGACCCCGCAGCGCGCGATCACGCCGATGATGCATCTGCTCGGCTCGCAGCCGCGCACGCTGTACGACCTGTTCGAGGTGCGCGGGATGCTCGAGGCCGAGGCCGCCCGGCTCGCGGCGCTGCGTGGCACGCCGGCCGATTTCATCCTGATCCGGCGCCGCTACGAGGAAATGACGGCGGCCGACGCGCAGGATCTCGACCCCGCCGCGCGCGCGAAGCTCGACCACGCGTTTCATCTCGCGATCTGCGAGGCCTCGCACAACCCCGTGCTCGTCAATACGCTGCAGTCGCTGACCGATCTGCTGCTCAGTTCGGTGTTCGCGTCGGTGAACAACCTCTATCACCGCGAACCGCTGAAGAAGCAGATCGATCGCCAGCATGCGCGGCTCTACAACGCGGTCACGGGGCGGCTGCCCGATCAGGCGCGCAAGGCCGCGAGCGAACATATCCGTCAGTGCGTAGACTATCTGCGCGAGATCGAGCAGGAGGAACAGCGGCTCGTGCGTTCGACGTTGCGGCTCGAAGGGTGGACGTGAGCGGGCGGCAGTTCGCTTGCACGTTGACGTAAGTCATGCAGATTGCGCCGAAGATGCGGCGCCACGATCGAATATATCGCAATGTGATCTATTGGAACGGATGGCTTGTCATCGCTCGTGCATGTGAATGCAACACGCGCCGTGTACCGTCGAGCGTGATACGTCACCGGTCCCGATTCTGACAGGAGGATGCTGCATGTCGATTCCGACGCGTGGCGACGGGCACGACGCCCGCGCCGTCCAGATTCTGCATCGCCCCATCTGCGACCTGCTCGGTTGCACGTGGCCGATCGTCCTCGCGGGTATGGGCGGGGTCGCGCGTGCGGAGCTTGCGGGCGCCGTGAGCGCGGCCGGCGGCTTCGGTTTTCTCGGCATGGTGCGCGAGCCGGTCGCGCTGATGCGCAGCGAGGTTCAGCAAGTGCGCGCGGCGACGGATCGCCCGTTCGGCATCAACCTGATTCCCGCGTCGACGCCGCTCGATCTGCTCGATGCCCAGCTCGACGCATGCATCGAGCTGCGTGTGCCCGTCGTCGCGCTGTTCTGGGACGTGATGCCGGCCGTCGTGCGGCGCCTGCGCGACGCAGGCGTGTGCGTGGTGCATCAGGTCGGCTCGCTCGACGATGCGCGCGCGGCCGAGGCGGCCGGCGCGCAGGCGCTGATCGTGCAGGGACGGGAGGCGGGCGGCCACGTACGCGGCGACCGGCCGCTTGCCGCGTTGCTGCCGGACGTGATCGGCGCAGCGAACGTGCCGGTACTGGCGGCGGGCGGGATCGTCGACGGTGCGGGCGTGGCGGCCGCGATGGCGCTCGGCGCGCAGGGCGCGGTGATCGGCACGGCCTTCATCGCGACGCACGAATCGTTCGCGCATGCGTATCACAAGCAGCGCATCGTCGAGGCGCGCGAAGGCGATACGCTGCTGACCGACATCTTCCACATCAACTGGCCGCGCGGCGCGATGGTGCGCGTGCTGCCGTCGAGCGTGACGCGCGGCGAACGCGGCGATCCGTTCGGCGACGCGCGCACCGTGATCGGCGACGAGGAAGGGCGGCCGATCTACCTGTTCAGCACCGATTCGCCGCTGCGCACGATGACCGGCGATTTCGAGGCGATGGCGCTGTATGCGGGCACGGGTGCGGGGCGAATCGATGCAATCGAGATGGCCGGCGACGTGCTGCACCGGATCGTCGCCGGTGCGGCCGCGATGCTCGACAAAGGCGGCCCGGCGCCGTCGGCCGCTGCTGTCGACGAACGCGAACAAGAACGCCGCGCCGCGTTGCTGGCTGCGCTCGACGAATTGCTGGAAGCCGAGCGCGCGGGCGCGCGCGTCGCGTCCGAGACGGCGGCCGAGGTGACCGACGATCCCGAACTGCATCGGCTGATCGCCCATATCCGCCAGGACGAGGCGCACTGGTGCAGTGTGCTCGTCGACGCGATCCGCTCGCTCGGCGCGGTCCCGACGCGGGCGACCGGCGCGTTTTACGAGAAGGCGATGGCGATCGACGATCTCGCGGAGCGCATGGCGTTCCTGAATCGCGGCCAGCGCTGGGTCGTGCGCAAGCTGCAGACCTTGCTGCCGACGCTCGCCGATCGGGATATGCATCATGCGCTGTCGCTGATGCTGGTGGCGCACGAGAAGAATATCGGGACGGTGGATGGGCGGTTGCGCGGCGGCGCGGATGGGGCGCAACCGGCGCGCTAACCGCTAGAATTGCGGTTTTCGTCCGGAATACGTCCATGTCTTTTGCCTCGCTTGGCCTGATCGAGCCGTTGCTGCGTAATGTGCAGGGCCTCAATTACCAGACACCCACGCCGGTGCAGGCCAAGGCGATTCCCGCCGTGCTTGGCGGCAAGGACGTCATGGCCGCGGCGCAGACCGGCACCGGCAAGACGGCCGGCTTCGCGCTGCCGCTGTTGCAACGGCTGGTGCAACACGGCCCGGCGGTGTCCAGCAACCGCGCGCGCGTGCTGGTGCTGGTGCCCACGCGCGAACTGGCCGAACAGGTGCTGCAAAGCTTCGTCGAGTACGGCAAAGGGCTCGATCTGCGGTTTCTCGCCGCCTACGGCGGGGTGAGCATCAATCCTCAGATGATGAAGCTGCGCAAGGGCGTGGACGTGCTCGTTGCCACGCCGGGCCGCTTGCTCGACCTCAATCGCCAGAACGCCGTGCAGTTCGATCAGGTGCAGACGCTGGTGCTGGATGAAGCCGACCGCATGCTGGATCTCGGCTTTGCGCGCGAACTCGATGCGGTCTTTGCCGCGCTGCCCGCCAGGCGCCAGACGCTGCTGTTCTCGGCCACGTTCTCCGACGAAATCCGCACGATGGCGGCGGGCATCCTGCGCAGCCCGATCGATATCAGCGTCAGCCCGCCCAACGCCACGGCGAGCAAGATCAAGCAATGGGTGGTGCCGGTCGACAAGCGGAACAAGCCCGATCTCTTCCTGCACCTGGTGGCCCGGAACAAGTGGGAGCACGCGCTGGTCTTCGTCAAGACCCGCAATGGCGTCGATTATCTGGCGATCATGCTGGAGAAAGCGGGCTATGCGGTCGATACGATCCACGGCGACAAGCCGCAACCCGCGCGTATGCGCGCGCTGGAGCGTTTCAAGGCGGGTGAAGTGCAGATGCTGGTCGCCACCGATGTGGCGGCGCGCGGGCTGGATATCGACGATCTGCCGCTGGTGATCAACGTCGATCTGCCGATCGTCGCGCAAGACTACGTGCACCGTATCGGGCGCACCGGCCGCGCGGGCGCCAGCGGTGTGGCGGTGTCGCTCGTGTGCGCCGATGAAGCGCCGCAACTGGCCGCGATCGAGGCACTGATCCGGCAGACGCTGCGGCGGGAAGAAGAGCCGGGTTTCGAAGCCGAACACCGCGTGCCGGAAACCAGCGCGACGGGTCAGATCATCAAGAAGCCGAAAAAGCCGAAGAAGCCCAAGGTGCAGCAAGCCGTGCCGGTCGCCAAACAAGGGCCGGGCAAGAAGCCGCATGCGCAAGGTGGCGAAGGCAAGCGCAAGGCTGCGGCGCCGCATGCGACGGCCGCTGGTGCCGGTAAAGGCCGGGACTACACCATCGGTAGCCCGTTCAGTGCGCAGAAGCCGCGTGGCAAGCCGGCTGCGGGGAAGGCTGCCGGCAAATCCGCCGGCGGTCGCGGCAAACCCGGCAAACCGTCGAGATAGACTGAATCCTTCCGGTTCAACGTACCCGATACGATTGAACCGTCCGACGAGTGAACGAATACGGACGGTTCGGAACAGCGCTGCTGTTTTCTCGTCAACGACCTAATGAAACCGCCCGCGATAGAGGTTTCGCGGCGCGACCGACGATATGCGATGACTGAAGTGAGAGATGGAATGACGACGACATTCGACGAGGCGACAACGGCGGCGATCGCCGCGTTTGCCCAACTGGATTTCTACACCGCTGTGCAAGCAATGCGCGCCGAGGCTGATTACGACCATGAACGAGACAAGTGGATCTCGCGCTATATCGACGAGCACGGTGGCGGCGCGGACGATGCAGAATACGACGCCTTGCACGCGCGGGCAGAGGCCACCCCGGAATACGCGGAGTTCATCGATGGGGTCCGGCGCGAAATCCTGGAATACTTCGAGGTGACCGACGATCAGCTGGACTGCATGGTCGTGCTGCGCCATGACGACAGCGATGAGCTTTGGGCGGAAGTCAACCGGCAGCGCAGCGCGCTGGGAACCGGTGAAGTGCGCGGCGATCTCTGACCAGGCCCGTCATTCGTCGGTAGGTTGGGTGCGCCATTTGAACGTCGGCTCCGCAACAGATATCGGACACGCCTGTCACTCAATCTTCTCGCGCAAGTCGTAGCAAGATATCGGCGAGGGCCCGAATTTTCGGTTGTGCCGCACGTTGGGGCGGATAGACGAGGAAGTAGGAAAGGCCGTCTTCCGCCACATCCTCGAACGGTGTCACGAGCGATCCGGCACGGAGTCGGTCTCTCGCCATTCGCGGGTCGCCGATTGCAATTCCGTGTCCTTCCATCGATGCCGCGAGCGTCAATTCGAGGGTATCGAATACGAGCCCACGTCCCGCATCGATCTGGCGTGCCCCAACGTGATCGAGCCAGCATCGCCACTCTGCGCGGCTGGGCCCGGGATGGAGCAAATCGACATGCGCAAGGTCGGCTACGGATCGCAGCGATGTCGCCAATGCCGGCGCGCACATCGGCGTGAGCCTCTCGGGAAACAGCCGTACTGCTTCCATACCGGTCCACTGTCCCGTGCCTCGCACGATGATGGCGTCGACGTCGGACGTCGTGAAATCCGGCGTGTCGTCCGCGGATGTGGAAATACGCAGCTCCGTCCCGCTCATCGCGCGATGAATGTCCGGCAGCCGCGGGAGCAACCAGCGAACGGCGAACGTGGACGGCAACTTCAACGTGAGCACCGAGGTCGCCCGTGCATGGGAATCCGCGTGCTGGACCAATTGCGTGAGCACGTTGACCGCGACCATCAGCAGTGCATTGCCTTCTGGCGTCAACGTCAGCCCCGATACATGGCGCACAAACAGTGCGCATCGATAATGCGTTTCCAACTGCTGTATCTGGCGGCTCACCGCACCTTGCGTGCGGCATAGATGATCCGCGGCCTTGCTGACGCTACCCAGCTGCGCCGCCGCGACGAACGACTGAATCGCGGCCAGCGGCGGCAGCGGCCGCGTCAGGTCAGCCAGCGGATATGCATGCGCCGCATACCCGGGTTGCAAATTTTTCGATTGTCCGGTCATCGGTGCCTCGCTATCGTGCGTCTGCCGGATGCCCTGTTCTTGCGAATGAACGGGGTTGTCAACGAATGATCGGAGGATAATTTTGGGCTCAACGTCGGAATCACTCTACACGGAACAGGTTCGCGCTTACCTTCGGGAGCTGGAGCGAGGCGATGTCGGCGCCATCTGCGCGCTATTTACGCCGGACGCGCGGATTTTCTCGCCATTTCTTGGCTGGATGCATCCGGGGCCCTTCTTTTCGAAGGTCGCTGCCGCATCGGGAGAAAGCAAGATTACACCGATCGACATCTGCGTCAGCACGAGTGGGGCTCGACGTGCGACAGGTTACTTCATCTACGACTGGGGCCTGAAAGACGGTTCGGTGGCGCGCTTCGAGTGCGTCGACGTGTTCGAGTTCGACACCGCGGGGCTCATCGAACGGATGGTCATCGTCTACGACACCCATCCCATTCGCAGTACCGTCGGCGACAAGTACGCGTAGCCGAATCGCTGTCGTTCGATACCGAAGGCTGGCGTTTGCGGAGGGCGGCTGCGCACGACGCCAAACTTCCGCGCACGCCCAGGCTTGCCAACCGACATCCACCAACCCCGCGAAGCATGAAAAAAGCCCGCCGAAGCGGGCAACCTCACGATGCGGAGGGGGAGATACGAAGACGCAGCTGGCGCGCGTTCAGCCTTTCGTCGCGCCGAACGTGAGCCCCGCGACGAAATGCTTCTGCATCGCGAAGAACATCGCGACCGACGGCAGCGCGGCGAGAATCGACCCGGCCGATACGAGGTTCCACGACGTCGTCCATTGCCCCTTCAGCGCCGCGACACCCGCCGTGATCGGCGCCGCCTCGTCGCCTTGCGTGAGACACAGCGCCCAGAAGTAATCGTTCCACACGAACGTGAACACGAGAATCGCGAGCGCGGCCAGCGCCGGCCGGATCAGCGGCAGCACGATTCGCCAGAACACCGTCCATTCGCCCGCGCCTTCGATGCGCGCGGCCTCGATCAGCTCGAACGGCAACTGCTTGATGAAGTTGCGCAGGAACAGCGTGCAGAAGCCGGTCTGGAACGCGACGTGAAACAGGATCAGCGCTTCGACGGTATTGAACACGCCGAGCCGCAGCGACAGGTCGCGCACCGGAATCATCAGCACCTGCACCGGCACGAAATTGCCGGCGACGAACGTGCCGAACAGCGCGGTATTGCCGCGAAACCGGTAGGTCGCGAGCGCGAAGCCGGCCATCGCCGCCAGCGCGATCGAGCCGATGACCGAGGGCACGGTGATCTGCACGCTGTTCCAGAAGTAATGCAGCATCGGCGACGTGGTCAGCGCGTCGCGATAGTTCTCGATCATCGCGAAGCGGCGCGGCCAGCCCCAGTAGTGACCTTCGACGAGTTCCTCGGTCGAGCGCACCGACGTGACGAACACCGCGATCATCGGCAGCAGCCAGACGAGCAGCGCGACGGGCAGCGACAGCTTGTATAGCCGGCGCGATACCGGCTTCCAGTGGGCAACGGGTGTCGGAAACATGATGAATGAACTCCCGAAAGGTCACTGCTCGTTGCGCAGCATGCGGCGCAACTGGAACACGATGTAGACGAGCATGATCGCGAACAGCACGACCGCGATCGACGCGGAATAGCCGAGCCGGTAGTACTTGATCGCCTGGTCGTACATGTAATACGCGAGCACGGTCGAGCTTTCGAACGGGCCGCCGCCCGTCATCACCGAGATCAGGTCGAAGCTGCGCAGCGCGCCGATCACCGTGACGACGATCGCCATGAAGGTGGTCGGCCGCAGTTGCGGCAGCACGACGTGCCACAGCAGCGCGAAGCCGCGTGCGCCTTCCATCCGCGCGGCCTCGATCTGTTCCGGATTGACCGACGTGAGGCCGGTCAGATACAGGATCATGCAGTACGCCGTTTGCGGCCACAGCGCGGCGAACACGATGCCGAACGTCGCATAGCGCGCGTCGCCGAGCACCGGGATGCCATGCCCGGCGAGCAGCGCAAGCAAGCCGAAGGTCGGATCGTAGAACCACGAGAAGATCAGCCCGACGACCACGCCCGACAGCACGAACGGCGCGAAGAACAGCGACTTCACGAGCCGGATGCCGCCGACCGCCTGGTTCAGGTACAGCGCGAGCGCGAGGCCGAGCGGCGGCGCGAGCATGAACAGCACGAGCCAGATCACGTTGTTGCGCAGCGCCGTGTAGAACGTCGGCGCGTGCAGCAACTCCGCGTAGTTTGCGAGACCGACGAAGGTGCGCTCGGTCATCCCGTCCCAGTTGTACAGGCTCAGCCACAGCGTCGACAGGATCGGCCAGATCACATAGACGGCAACCATCGCGCAGGCCGGCGCGAGAAAGAGCCACGCGGCGCGCCGTTGCCGCCGCACGGCGGGCGACGGGCGGCGCGCGGGCAGCGTGGTGGCGGATGGGCCGCGCGGCGGCGCGGTGCCGGCGGGCGGGGGGGACGCGATCGGACTGGACACGGCAAGCCTCCTGAACGGACACGGCGGCGCGCGGCCGCCGGTGGGGTCACGCGGTCACTTCTTGTAGATACGCTTGCGGGTCTGTTCGAGCTGCGCGAGCACCGTATCGAGTTGCGCGGGATTCGCGAGGAACTGCTGCATGCCCTTCATCCCTTCGTCGGCCATTTCCTTGGTCATGTCGCGATCGTAGAACTGCGCGACGCCGCCCTTCGTGTCGGCGAGGATCCGGAAGCCGATGCGCGAGATCGGATCGGCGGGCTCCGGCGACTTGCTGTTGGCCGACAGCGAGCCGAGCCCTTCGGCGAGCTTCGCGCCCATCTCGGGCGTTTCGACGAACGCGAGGAACGTGTGCGCGTCGGCCTTGTTCTTCGCCTTGGCCGGGATGTGCAGCGATTCGACCGGGCCGTCCTCCGCGGTCGGCACCTTCGGGTCGATGATCGGGAAGCGGTAGTAGCCCATTTCCTGCTTCACGTTCGGCGGGAAGCCCGCCGCGATGAAGGTGCCCATCAGCATCATCGCGGCCTTGCCCTGGAACAGGAACGGCTGCGCGCCGTCGAGATCGTAGGACAGTGCGTTGTCGATGAAGTAGCCAGAATCGATCAGCGATTTCCAGGTCGTGTAGACCTTCTTCACGCGCGGGTCGGTGTACGACACGTCGCCGGCCATCAGTTGCTGGTGGAACGCGTTGCCGTTCAGACGCAGGTCGAGATAGTCGAACCAGCCGGCGAGCGTCCATGCGTCGCGGCCGCCGATCGCGACCGGCGTGATGCCGGCAGCCTTCAGCTTCTTGCATGCATCGAGAAACTGGTCCCACGTCTTCGGTTCGTCGGCGATGCCGACCTTGCGGAACAGGTCCTTGCGGTAGAACAGCCCCCACGAGTAGTAGACGGTCGGCGCCGCGTACTGCTTGCCGTTGTACGACGATGCGCTGCGCGTCGACGCGTACATCGCGTCCCAGCCGTTCTTCGCCCAGTCGCCGCTCAGGTCCTCGAACAGCCCGCGCTTCGCGTAGTACGCCATCCGCTCGCCCGCGTGCCAGTTCACGACGTCCGGCGCGACGGTCGTGAGCCATGCGGGGAGCTGCACCTTGTACGCTTCCTCGTCGACGAAGGTCGGCTTCACGTCGATGTCGGGATGGGCCTTGTGGAACGCTTCGATCGTCGACTGCCACACGGCGCGCTGGCTCGCGCCCTTGAACGCGATGTTGATCGTCAGCGTGCCGGCATCGGCGGGCGCCGTCATGCCGAGCGATGCGAAGGCGACGGCGGCGGCCGTGGCGAGCCGGGCGGCGGCGCGAAGGGGGCGATGTGTCATGGTGTCTCCAGTCCTGTGTGTCGTTGTGCGTGACCGGCGCGTCGCGGCGCCGGTGGAGGGGTTACGAACGGCTTCGATACACGGCGACGCCTTGCGGCTCGACCTGCGCGGCGCCGACCACGAACGCGGACGGCGGCACCGCGTCGATCGTGTGCGGTGTGCTCGCGTAGTTGAACACGTAAGTCAGGCCGCCGCGCCGGCTCACGCGTACGCCGTCGGCGAGCGGCGTCGGCGCGAGGCCCGCTTCGGCCGCGACGTCGGCGAACAGGCGCACGGTGGTCGCATCGTCGAACAGCGCGGCCCAGTAGTGCAGCGTACCGTGCGAGATGCAGGCCGGATGACGGTCGGCGAAGCGCGCGTGCACGATGCTGCGCGTGTCGTCCTGCAGCTCGACGAGATCGCGCCAGTGACGCGCTTCGCCCGCGAGCGGCGCGCCGTCGCGCAACGTGCCGTCGATTCGTTCGATCACGTTCGGCCGCAGCGATTCGGCGCGCCACACACGCACCGGCAGGATCGACGCGAGCGGGCCGGGCGGCAGCGCCGGCGGGATCTGCAGGTCGGCGGTCTTGGAGCCGGTGCGCGGCCCGAACACCGCGTGGGCGCCCGACGCGGCGAGCCGCGACGCGAAATCGTCCGGCACGATCGGCAGCGGCGGCACGACGACGAGACGGTAGCCGTCGAGCGGCGCGTGCGCCGACACGATGTCGACGTCGAGGCCGAGCGAGCGCAGCGCCGAGTAGTACTCGAACGCGAAACGCGGGTAGTGGAAATCGGCGCCCTGCGGCTGCACTTCGAACAGCCACTTCGCCTCGTAGTCGAAGACCAGCGCGACCGGTGCGCGCACCGCGCCGTCTGCGTCCGCGTCCGCGCCGGCGTCGTGCACGGCCGCGATCTCGCGCGCGACGCGCTGCGCTTCGCGGCCGCCTTCGTCGAGCTTGTCGTCGGGGGTGTGCAGGCCCGCGTGCATCTGTTCCTGCGCGAACGGCGCCTGCCGCCAGCGGAAGTACGACACGCAGCCGGCGCCGTGCGCGAACGCTTCCCAGCTCCACAGCCGCACCATGCCCGGCAGCGGCGCGGGGTTCCAGTGCGCCCAGTTCACGGGGCCCGGCTGCTGTTCCATCACCCAGAACGGCAGCTTCGACATGCCGCGGTACAGGTCGTGATTGAACGACGCGAAATCGGGATGGCCGGTGCGCAGCCAGCGCGCCTTCACGTCGGGCGCGAACCACAGCTCCTCGAGCGCGCCGAGCGGGTAGCTGTCCCACGTCGCGACGTCGAGGTCGCGCGCGACTTCGTAGTGATCGAACTCGGTGAACAGCTGCATGAAGTTGTGCGCGACCGGCCGGCCCGGCGAGTGCGCACGGATCACGTCGACCTGCATCCGGTGATAGCGCGCGAGCTCGTCGGACGCGAAGCGCCGGTAGTCGAGGCGATGCGACGGATGGGCTTCGGTCACCGTGCCCACGGGCGCATCCACTTCGTCGAAATGACGATACTCCATGCTCCAGAACACGGTGCCCCACGCGCGGTTCAGCGCGTCGATCGTGCCGTAGCGCGTCTGCAGCCACGCACGGAAGCGCACGAGCGCGGCCGGCGAGTAGCTGACGACGGTCTGGTGGCAGCCCAGCTCGTTGTCGGTTTGCCAGTAGCGCACGGCCGGGTGGCGGCCGTAGCGTTCGGCGACCGCCGTGCAGATCTGGCGCGACGCTTCGAGATAGGTCGGCGACGAGAAATCGTAGTGGCGGCGCGAACCGAACGCGCGCGGCCGGCCGTCGGCGCCGATCGCGAGGATGTCGGGATGGCGGTCGACCAGCCATTTCGGCGGCGTGGCGGTCGGCGTGCACATCACGATCTCGAGGCCGGCCGCGCCGAGCACGTCGACCGCACGGTCGAGCCAGCCCCAGTCGTATTCGCCCGGCGACGGCTCGATGCGGCTCCACGCGAATTCGGCGATCCGCACCTGCGCGATGCCGAGCGCTTTCATCCGGCGGGCGTCGTCGGCCCACATCGATTCCGGCCAGTGTTCCGGGTAGTAGCAGACTCCGAGGCGCATGCCGATCCTTATGCGTAGTGGTGAACGTGGACGTCGGCGCACGCGGGCACCGCGCGGCCGTCTTCGGTGAACAGATGGCAGGCCGCGGCCGGCGCGTGCACGTGCACGCGTTCGCCGCTGTGCACCTGCGCGTCGCCCGGTACCTTCGCGATCAGCGGCGTCGCGTCGGGCTGGCCGCACGGATCGAGGTGCACGTAGGTCTGCTCGCCCAGGCGTTCGACGAGCGCGACGTCGCGCGCGAGCGTCGTCGCGTCGGGCGCGGCGCCGAGCGTCAGGTGTTCGGGGCGGATGCCGAGCGTCACGGCGGCGCCGGCGCCGAACGCCGAGCCGTCGCGCGGCAGCACGAAGATTTCGCCGGACGGCACGAGCGAGACGGTCGTGCGATGCGCGTCGCACGCGGTCACGACGGCCGGCAGGAAGTTCATGCGCGGCGAGCCGATGAAGCCCGCGACGAAGCGGCTGGCGGGGTGATGGTAGAGGTCGAGCGGCGCGCCGACCTGCGCGATGCTGCCGTGCTGCGCGGTATCCGCGCCGGCGTGCAGCAGCACGATCTTGTCGGCGAGCGTCATCGCCTCGGTCTGGTCGTGCGTCACGTAGACGACGCTCGCGCGTTCGAACTGCCGGTGCAGCCGCGCGATCTCGATGCGGGTCTGGCCGCGCAGCGCCGCGTCGAGATTCGACAGCGGTTCGTCGAACAGGAACACGCCGGGCTCGCGCACGATCGCGCGGCCGATCGCGACGCGCTGCCGCTGGCCGCCCGACAGCGCCTTCGGCTTGCGTTCGAGCAGCGTGTCGAGCTGCAGGATCCGCGCGGCGTCGCGCACCTTCCGGTCGATCTCGGCCTTCGGCACGCGCGCGATCTTCAGCCCGAACGCCATGTTCTCGTACACCGTCATGTGCGGAAACAGCGCGTAGCTCTGGAACACCATCGCGACGCCGCGCTCGGCGGCCGGCACGTCGTCGACCCGGCGGCCATCGATCGACAGCTCGCCCGCGCTCAGATCCTCGAGCCCGGCGATCATGCGCAGCAGCGTCGATTTCCCGCATCCGGACGGCCCGAGAAACACGCAGAACTCGTGCGCGCCGATCTCCAGATCGACGTCGCGAATGACCGGCGCGTGCTCGCCATAGGCTTTTTGCACGCGTCGCATCGAGATGCTCGCCATTGTCTCCGCTCCATGTTTTAATGCGCCATACTGCGTGATTAAGCGCTTAATCACCGCGATCAAAAAAAGAGGCGATGCGATCGCGGCCGAGTCGCACCCGTCGGTCGGGCGGCAAGGTGTGCGGCGATAGTGCGCCGCTTCGGTGAGCGAAGCAAATACTGGATCGACGTCTCATATAGTGAGCAAGCGATGGCAACACTGGATGAAGTGGCGCGCCGCGCCGGCGTGACGGCCGCGACGGTATCGAACGTGCTGCGCGACCGCGGCCGGGTCGGCGACGCGACGCGGGCCCGGGTGCTCGAAGCGGTCGACGCGCTCGGGTATCGGCCGCATCTCGCCGCGCGGGCGCTGGCGGAAGGGCGTGCGCCGACGATCGCGCTGATGGTGTCGAGCATCGCGAACCCGTTCTATCCGGAGTTCGCGCTGGCGGTCGAGCGTGCGGTGCGCCGCAACGGGCAGTTCCTGATCGTCTGCAATACGAACGAGGATCCGCTGCAGGGGCGCGCGTATCTCGACCAGATCGCCGGCACGATTTCCGAGGGGATTCTCGTGACCAATGCGAACCTGCACCTGCCGGATCTGCTCGACGTCGCGCGGCGCGGCGTGCCGGTCGTGCTGTGCCTGTGGGAGCGGCCCGACGCGCCGCCCGACGGATTGCCGTGCGTGGCCATCGATTTGCGCGAAGCGGGGCGGATCGCGACGCGGCATCTGCTCGAACTCGGACACGAGCGCATCGGTGTGATCGTCGGCGGGGCGGCGAGCGGCGTGCAGGCGGCGCGCTATGACGGCTTCGTCGACGTGATGCGCGAAGCGGGGCTCGACGCGTCGATCGTCGCGGCCGATCACGATTCGATCGAGGGCGGCGTGCGCGCGGCGGGCCGGCTGCTCGATGCGCATCCGCGGCTGACCGCGCTCGTCGCCACCAACGACCTGCCGGCGATCGGCGCCATGCACGCGGCAGCCGATCGCGGCAGGCGCGTGCCCGACGATCTGTCGATCGTCGGCATCACCGACATCCATCTCGCCCGCGACACGCGGCCCACGCTGACGACCGTCGCAATCCCCACCGCCGAAGCGGCCGGAATCGCGGTCGAATTGCTCAACGCGCTGCGCGAGGCAGGTGGCCGTTTCGACGATGCGTCGCGCGTGCGGACGGCGTCGCTGCCGCGGCTGGTGGTGCGCGGCACGACCGGCCGCGTGCGGAGTGAGCGCGCGCCGCGGTAAATATCGCGCGGGGCGGCGCCGCGTGCTTCGGGTTTGCCGACGCAATCGGCGCGGCCCGGCGCGCAGCCGCGTGCGATGTGGAAGCCGGCAAGTGCGGCGCCGGCCTCAGCCGCCTTCGACGCGCCGCATGACGATGCGCCGAGCCGATTCGAGATGGGCGACCGTCATCGAACGGGCGACGCGCGCATTGCGCTCGCGGCACGCCGCCAGGATGTCTTCGTGCTCGACCTGGAACGATGGCGTATCCGCGAGCAGCGTGGCCTGCAGGCGCTCGTAGCGCTCGACCTGGCCGCGCAGTTCGGCGATCGACTTCAACTGCCGCGCGTTGCCGCAGCACGAATACAGCAGCGCGTGGAATTCGCGGTTCAGCTCACCTTGCCGGCGCGGCACGGTTGCGTCGCCGAGCAGCCGATGCACGAGTTCGGCGCGCGCGAGCGTTTCGTCGTCGAGCCGCTTCACGCTGCGGTAGATCGCATCGCCTTCGAGCAGCACGCGCAAGTCGTAGATTTCCTGCACGTCCGACGCGCTCAGCATGCGCACGACGGCGCCGCGGTTCCTGAAGATATCGAGCAGCCCTTCGCGTTCCAGGCGCTGGATGGCTTCGCGCATCGGAATCCGGCTGATGCCGAACCGATCAGCCAGTTCGCGCTCGACGAGCCGCTCGCCGGCCGCCAGCTCGCCGTTGATGATCATGTCGCGCAGCGATGCGGCGACCGCGTCCGCCGTGGAGTCGAGTCTGGTTTCCATGCCTGCCTGTTCCGTCATTTTGGAATAATGGTATACCAAATGGCAATCCGGTGCCACAATGGCGGCCACTGGCGGACGTCACGCAACGGCGCTCGGGCCGGTCGAGACACGGACATCAAGGGAGAGCGAGATGGCATCGGGCGAACACACGTATCGCGTCGCGGTGGAGTGGACGGGCAACCGGGGAACCGGCACGTCGGGATATCGCGAATATGGGCGGGAGCATGTGATCCGGGCGGGAGCCAAGCCGGATATTCCCGGTTCGTCGGACCCGGCGTTCCGCGGCGACGCGGCGCGCTGGAACCCCGAGGATCTGCTGCTCGCCTCGGCGTCGGCATGCCACAAGCTCTGGTATCTGCACCTGTGTTCCGAGGCCGGCATTCGCGTGCTGGCCTACGTCGACCACGCGGAAGGCACGATGCTCGACGGCGCCGAAGCGGGGCGCTTCACCGAAATCGTGCTGCGTCCGCAGGTGACGATCCGGGCCGGCGACGATCGTGAACGGGCGGCGCATCTGCATCACGACGCGCATGCGAAATGCTATATCGCGAATTCGGTCAACTTCCCGATTCGCTGTGAGCCGGTGATCGAGTTTGCCCCCGAGTAAGAAACCGCGGCTGCGTCGTCACAGCACCACGTCGTACACCCCCCGCGCGGCCGCCCGAATCGCATCGACCATCACCGTCACCGCCGGCGAATGCAGCCGGTCGGTGCGCGTGATGATCCCGAAATCGTCCATCCGGCAATCCATCTCCAGCGGCAGCACCGTGACGATCCCGTGTCGTGCGTAGTAGCGCGCGACGTCCTCGGCCAGCACCGCGATCATGTCGCTCTGTTCGAGCAACTGCGTGATGAACAGCAGCGCGGACGTCTCGACCAGGTTCGCCGGCGGCGCGAGGCTTGCGCGCTGGAACACGAGTTCGAAGCGATGGCGCAGCACGCTGCCGGCCGGCGGCACGACCCACGCCGCGCGCTGCACGTCCGCGAGCGACAGCGGCGCATGCGCGAGCAGCGGATGGCCGGGCCGCACGACCGCCGCCACCGTTTCGCCGATCAGCGGCTCGTAGCGCAGGCGCAGCTTGTCGTGTTCGGCGGACAGCCGGCCGAGCACGATGTCGATCTTTTCCTGCGCGAGGTGTTCGAGCAGCACGTTGCTGGTATCGATCTCGACCGATACGTGCAGGCCCGCATGCGTGCCTTTCACGGCGGCGACGGCAGGCGGCACGAGCCGCAGGGCCGGCGACGTGATCGCACCGACCGCCACGTGGCCGAGATGGCCGGCCTTCAACGCGGCCAGCTCCTCGCGCGCCTGGTCGAGGCTGCCGAGCGCCGCGCGCGCGTGGCGGATCAGCGCGTCGCCGTACAGCGTCGGCCGCATCCCGCGCGGCAGGCGCTCGAACAGCACCGCGCCGATCGATTCCTCGAGTTCGCGCAGCAGCTTCGACGCAGCCGGCTGCGTCATGTTCAGCGCGGCCGCCGCGCGGTGAATGCTGCCTTCGTCGGCGAGCGCGACGAGCAGCAGCAACTGGCGCGTCTTCAGGCGGGCGCGGTTTCCCCATGGACTGGCTTCGGGCATCGTACGGGTTTATATCGATATCGGAATGGATATCGTAATCGCCTAAATCGTCATTAGCCAGTTATCAAAATTCTGCCTAGACTGCGCCGGTATCCCGTCACCACAGGACTGACGATGTCGGCAACAAAACCCAGGCTGCGCTCTGCCCAATGGTTCGGCACGAACGACAAGAACGGCTTCATGTACCGGAGCTGGATGAAGAACCAAGGCATTCCCGATCACGAATTCGACGGCCGGCCGATCATCGGCATCTGCAACACGTGGTCCGAACTGACGCCGTGCAACGCGCACTTCCGCAAGCTCGCCGAGCACGTGAAGCGCGGGATCTCCGAGGCGGGCGGCTTCCCGGTCGAGTTCCCGGTGTTCTCGAACGGCGAATCGAACCTGCGGCCGTCGGCGATGCTCACGCGCAACCTCGCGTCGATGGACGTCGAGGAAGCGATCCGCGGTAACCCGATCGACGCGGTCGTGCTGCTCGCCGGCTGCGACAAGACGACGCCCGCGCTGCTGATGGGCGCGGCAAGCTGCGACGTGCCGGCGATCGTCGTGTCGGGCGGCCCGATGCTGAACGGCAAGCTCGAAGGCAAGAACATCGGCTCGGGCACGGCCGTGTGGCAGTTGCACGAAGCGTTGAAGGCCGGCGAGATCGACGTGCATCACTTCCTGTCGGCCGAAGCCGGCATGTCGCGCTCGGCCGGCACCTGCAACACGATGGGCACCGCATCGACGATGGCGTGCATGGCCGAGGCGCTCGGCGTCGCGCTGCCGCACAACGCGGCGATTCCGGCCGTCGATTCGCGCCGCTACGTGCTCGCGCACATGTCGGGCATCCGGATCGTCGAGATGGCGCTCGAAGGGCTCGTGCTGTCGAAGATCCTGACGCGCGCGGCGTTCGAGAACGCGATCCGCGCGAACGCGGCGATCGGCGGCTCGACGAATGCCGTGATTCACCTGAAGGCGATCGCCGGCCGCATCGGCGTGCCGCTCGAACTGGAAGACTGGATGCGCATCGGCCGCGACACGCCGACGATCGTCGACCTGATGCCGTCGGGGCGCTTCCTGATGGAGGAGTTCTATTACGCGGGCGGGTTGCCGGCCGTGCTGCGCCGGCTCGGCGAAGGCGGGCTGCTGCCGCACCCGGATGCGCTGACGGTCAACGGCAAGTCGCTGTGGGACAACGTGCGCGAAGCGCCGAACTACGACGAAGAGGTGATTCGCCCGCTCGACCGGCCGCTGATCGCGGACGGCGGGATCTGCATCCTGCGCGGCAATCTCGCGCCGCGCGGCGCGGTGCTGAAACCGTCGGCGGCGAGCCCCGAACTGCTCAAGCATCGCGGCCGCGCAGTGGTGTTCGAGAATCTCGACCACTACAAGGCGACGATCAACGACGAAGCGCTCGACATCGACGCCAGCTCGGTGATGGTGCTGAAGAACTGCGGGCCGCGCGGTTATCCGGGCATGGCCGAGGTCGGCAACATGGGGCTGCCGCCGAAGTTGCTGCGCCAGGGCGTGAAGGACATGGTGCGGATTTCCGACGCGCGGATGAGCGGCACCGCGTACGGCACGGTCGTGCTGCACGTCGCGCCGGAAGCCGCGGCCGGCGGGCCGCTCGCGGCCGTGCGCAACGGCGACTGGATCGAGCTCGACTGCGAGGCCGGCACGCTGCATCTCGACATTACGGACGAAGAGCTGCAGCGCCGCCTGTCGGACGTCGATCCGACCGCGGCACCGGGCGTGGCCGGCCAGCTCGGCAAGGGCGGCTACGCACGGCTGTACATCGATCACGTGCTGCAGGCCGACGAGGGGTGCGACCTCGACTTCCTGGTCGGCATGCGCGGCGCGGACGTGCCGAGTCATTCGCATTGAGCGGCGGGCGGTAATGGGCGGTTGTGCAGAGACACGGCCCGCGTAAGCGCTGAAGCGCCAACGTGGATCGACCGCGAAGCATGGGACCCACGTAAGCGCTGAAGCGCCAACGTGGGATCGACCGCGGTGCATGGGACCCACGTAAGCGCTAAAGCGCTAACGTGGGATCGACAGGAGACAAGATGACGACGCAGTACACGAGCGCGCACGCCGCGGCGGAACAGTCCGATTCGACGGCAGCCGTCGACGAACGGCAACTGACCCGCCTGCTCACGCGCAAGCTGGTGCCGTTCCTCGCGCTGATCTACGTGGTCGCCTACGTCGACCGTACCGTCGTCGGCTTCGCGAAGCTTCACATGAACGCGGCGATCGGCCTCGGCGACGCCGCGTACGGGCTCGGCGCGGGACTGTTCTTCATCGGCTACTTCCTGTGCGAGGTGCCGAGCAACCTCGCACTCGGCCGCTTCGGCGCACGCGTGTGGTTCGCGCGCATCCTCGCGACCTGGGGCGCGATCACGATGGCCATGGCGCTCGTACAGGGGCCGACCAGCTTCTACGTGCTGCGCTTCCTGCTCGGCGCGGCCGAAGCCGGCCTCTATCCCGGCATCCTGTACTTCCTCACGCAATGGTTCCCGATGCGCGACCGCGCGCGCGTGATCGGCCTGCTCGTGCTCGCGCAACCGCTCGCCGGTATCGTGACCGGGCCGCTCGCCGGATGGCTGCTGTCGACGCACGGATGGTTCGGCCTGTCGGACTGGCAGACGCTGTTCGTCGTCAGCGGCTTGCCGGCCGTGCTGCTCGCGTGGCCGACGCTGCGGCTGTTGCCCGAGTCGCCCGCGCATGCGCGCTGGCTGAACGACGGCCAACGCCGCTGGATCGCCCGGCAACTCGCCGCCGATCGCGACACCTATCGCCCCGATTCGCACGGCAATCCGCTCGCCACGTTGCGCGACCGCCGCGTGCTGCTGCTCGCCGCGCTGTTCCTGCCGTTCCCGCTGTGCATCTACGGATTGTCGTTGTGGCTGCCGACGATCATTCACGCGTTCGGTACCGGCGATGCGACGACCGGTCTGCTGTCCGCCGTGCCATACCTGTTCGCGGTGGTCGGCCTGCTCGTCGTGCCGCGCCACTCGGACCGCAAGCGCGAGCGCTACTGGCACATCGTCGTCGTGTCGGCGGCGGCCGCCGTGACGATGGCCGCGAGCGCGTGGGTACGGCAGCCCGCGCTGCAATTCATGTTCATCTGCCTCACCGCGTTTTCGCTCTATTCGATCCAGGCCGTCGTGTGGGCGCTGCCCGGCGAATTCCTGACCGGCACGAGCGCCGCGGTCGGCATCGCCGCGATCAATTCGCTCGCGAATCTCGGCGGCTACTTCGGGCCGTACGGGATCGGCCTGATCAAGGCATCGACCGGCAGTCTCGCGGCCGGCCTGTATTTCCTCGCGGCGACGCTGCTGTTCGCCGTGCTGATGACGTTCGTGGTCCGGGCCGCGCTGCGCGCGCCCGAGCCGGCCGCCGGCACATTCGCCGGCGAATCCTGAACGCCTTGTTTTCCGGCTGAACGCCGATTCGACTGACGCAGGACCCACCATGACATCGAGCAGCACGCCGCGCTATCGCGGCATTTTCCCGGTCGTCCCGACGACCTTTGCCGAGACCGGCGAGCTCGACCTCGCGAGCCAGAAGCGCGCGGTCGATTTCATGATCGACGCCGGCTCGGACGGGCTGTGCATCCTCGCGAATTTCTCCGAGCAGTTCGCGATCACCGACGACGAACGCGACGTACTCACGCGCACGATCCTCGAACACGTCGCGGGCCGTGTGCCGGTGATCGTCACGACGTCGCACTACAGCACGCAGGTGTGTGCCGCGCGCAGCCTGCGCGCGCAGCAGCTCGGCGCGGCGATGGTGATGGCGATGCCGCCGTATCATGGCGCGACGTTCCGTGTGCCGGAAGCGCAAATCTTCGATTTCTTTGCGCGCGTGTCGGATGCGATCGACATCCCGATCATGATCCAGGACGCGCCCGCGAGCGGCACCGCGCTGTCCGCGCCGTTCCTCGCGCGGATGGCGCGCGAGATCGAGCAGGTCGCGTACTTCAAGATCGAGACGCCCGGCGCCGCGAACAAGCTGCGCGAGCTGATCCGGCTCGGCGGCGACGCGATCGAGGGGCCGTGGGACGGCGAGGAGGCGATCACGCTGCTCGCCGATCTCCATGCGGGCGCGACCGGCGCGATGACGGGCGGCGGCTTTCCGGACGGCATCCGGCCGATCCTCGAAGCGTTCCGCGAAGGCCGGCACGACGATGCGTTCGCGCATTACCAGACGTGGCTGCCGCTGATCAATCACGAGAACCGCCAGTCCGGGATCCTCACCGCGAAGGCGCTGATGCGCGCCGGCGGCGTGATCGCGTGCGAGCGGCCGCGGCATCCGATGCCGGAACTGCACCCGGACACGCGCGCGGAATTGCTCGCGATCGCGCGCCGGCTCGATCCGCTCGTGCTGCGCTGGGCGCACTGAACGAGTGGCGAAGGAGGAAAGCACGATGAGCGATGTGATTTCGTTGGGCGTCGTCGGGATCGGCAAGATCGCGCGCGACCAGCATTTGCCGGCGATCGCCGCCGAACCGGGTTTCGCGTTGACCGCCTGTGCGAGCCGTCATGCGGAAGTCAACGGCGTGCGCAATTATCCTGATCTGAACGCGCTGCTGGCCGCCGAGCGCGAGCTCGATGCGGTATCGTTGTGCGCGCCGCCGCAGGTGCGCTACGCGCAGGCGCGCGCCGCGCTCGAAGCCGGCAAGCACGTGATGCTCGAGAAGCCGCCGGGCGCGACGCTCGGCGAAGTGGCCGCGCTGGACGCGCTGGCGCGCGAGCGCGGCCTCACGCTGTTCGCGACCTGGCATTCGCGTTGCGCGAGCGCGGTCGAGCCGGCGCGCGCGTGGCTCGCGCAGCGCACGATCCGGGCGGTGCAGGTGCGCTGGAAGGAAGACGTGCGGCGCTGGCATCCGGGGCAGCAGTGGATCTGGGAGCCGGGCGGCCTCGGCGTGTTCGATCCGGGCATCAACGCGCTGTCGATCGTCACGCGAATCCTGCCGCGCGAGCTCGTGCTGCGCGAGGCGACGCTGTTCGTGCCGAGCGACGCACAGATGCCGATCGCGGCCGAACTCGATTGCGCGGATACCGACGGCGTGCCGGTGCACGCGGAGTTCGACTGGCGGCACGGCCCGGTCGAGCAATGGGAGATCGCGGTCGACACGGCCGACGGCGTGCTCGCGATCAGCCGCGGCGGCGCGCAACTGTCGATCGCGGGCGAGCCGGTCGAGATCGGGCCCGAACGCGAGTATCCGGCGCTGTATGCGCACTTCCATGCGCTGATCGCGCGTGGCGAAAGCGACGTCGACGCGCGGCCGCTGCGGCTCGTCGCCGATGCCTTCCTGTTCGGCCGACGCGTGCAGACCGACGCGTTCGGCCGCTGAACCTGCGTCGCGCGCTTCGGCCCGAAGCGCGCGACGCGTGATTGATTGACTACGACACACATCACGGCATCAGCCGATACAAAGGAGACACCCATGAACCGCACGATTCGTCGACATACCCTGCGCGCGCTGCTGGCCGCGCTCTGCATCGCGCCGCTCGGCATGCAGGGCGCCGCACGCGCCGATACGCCGCTGAAGATCGGTTTCCTCGTGAAGATGCCGGAGCAGGCGTGGTTCATCAACGAGCAGAACGCTGCGTCCGCGCTCGGCCAGAAGGAGAACTTCTCGGTCGTGAAGATCGGCACGCCGGACGGCGAGAAGGTGCTGGCCGCGATCGACAACCTCGGCTCGCAGGGCGCGCAGGGCTTCGTGATCTGCGCGCCGGACGTGCGCCTCGGGCCGGCGATCGCGTCGCGCGCGAAGCGCTACAACATGAAGTTCGTGACGGTCGACGACCAGCTCGTCGACTCGACCGGCAAGCCGCTGCCGAACGTGCCGCACCTCGGGATGTCGGCGACCAAGATCGGCAACCAGGTCGGCCAGGCGATCTCCGACGAGATGAAGCGGCGCGGCTGGAAGCCGGAAGAAGTCGGCGCGCTGCGGATCACGAACAACGAGCTGCCGACCGCGAAGCTGCGCACCGACGGCGCGACGCAGGCGCTGCTCGCGAACGGCTTCCGCAAGGAAAACATCTTCGACGCGCCGCAGAAGACGACCGACGACGAAGGCGGCTTCAGCGCCGCGGCGCCGGTGCTCGCGCGCCATCCGAACGTGAAGAAATGGGTGGTGTACGCGCTGAACGAGGAAACGGTGCTCGGCGCGGTACGCGCGACGGAGCAGCTGCACATCCCGGCGGCGGACGTGATCGGCGTCGGCATCAACGGTGCGGGCGAGGCGTTCGCCGAGTTCCAGAAGAAGGAGCCGACCGGCTTCTACGGGACGATCGCGGTCAGCTCGACGAACCACGGCAAGGACAGCACGCAGAACCTCGTCGACTGGATCCGCAACGGCAAGACGCCGCCGGCCGACACGCAGACGAGCGGCAAGCTGATGACGCGCGCGAACTGGCAGGCCGTGCGCGCCGAACTCGGTATCTGAGCGGGGCGAGGCGAGAACGTAATGACGATGCAGACGATGACGGCCGTGTCCGGCCACGACGCCGAAGCGGGCGCGCCGCCGGATGGCGCACTGCTCGCGCTCGACGGCATCACCGTGACGTTTCCCGGCGTGCGTGCACTCGACGCGGTGTCGCTGTCGGTGCGCGCGGGCGAAGTGCACGGGCTGATGGGCGAGAACGGCGCGGGGAAGTCGACGCTGCTGAAGGTGCTGTCCGGCGTGAACCAGCCGCAGGCCGGCACGCTGACGCTGAACGGCACGGTGCAGCGCTTCGCGTCGACGCGCGCGGCGCTCGAGGCCGGCATCGCGATCATCTACCAGGAGCTGCATCTGGTGCCCGAGCTGACGGTCGCGGAAAACCTGATGCTCGGGCAATTGCCCAGCCGGCTCGGCGTGGTCGACGAGCGTACGCTCGCCGCGCGCGCGCTCGATGCGCTGGAGCGGCTCGGCGAGCACATCGATCCGGGCATCCCGGTGAAATACCTGTCGATCGGCCAGCGCCAGATGATCGAGATCGGCAAGGCGCTGATGCGCGACGCGCGCGTGATCGCGTTCGACGAACCGACGAGTTCGCTGTCCGCGCGCGAAACCACGCAACTGTTCCGGATCATCCGCGCGTTGCGCGCGGAAGGCCGCGCGATCATCTACGTCACGCACCGGATGGAGGAAGTCTACGAACTGTGCGACCGCGTGACGGTGTTTCGCGACGGCCGCCGCATCGACACGTTCGATTCCGTCGCCGATCTCGACCGCGACCGGCTGATCGGCTGCATGGTCGGCCGTTCGATCGAGGACGTGTACGGCTATCGATCGCGCCCGGCCGGCGACGTGCTGATCGAAGCGAAGGGACTGACGGGGCCGGGGCTGGCCGAGCCCGTGTCGTTTACCGCGCGGCGCGGCGAGATCGTCGGCTTCTTCGGGCTCGTCGGCGCGGGCCGCTCGGAACTGATGAAGCTGCTGTACGGCGCGGTGCGGCCGAGCGCCGGGCACGTCGAGCTGAACGGCAAGCGGGTGGCGTTCGGCAGCCCGCGCGACGCGGTGCGCGCCGGCATCGCGCTGTGCCCGGAAGACCGCAAGCAGGAAGGCATCGTCGCGATCGCGTCGGTGGCCGACAACCTCAACATCAGCGCGCGCCGTCATTTCAGCCCGGCGCGCGTGCTGCTCGACGGGCGGCGCGAACGCGAGCTCGCGCAAAAATACATCGAGCGGCTCGCGATCAAGACCCGCGACGGCGAAACGCCGATCGGCGCGCTGTCGGGCGGCAACCAGCAGAAGGTCGTGCTCGCGCGCTGGCTGGCCGAGCGCATCGACGTGTTCCTGATGGACGAGCCGACGCGCGGCATCGACGTCGGCGCGCGCGCGGAAATCTACAACCTGTTCTACGAACTCGCGGAAGCGGGCCGCACGGTGATCCTCGTGTCGAGCGATCTGGCCGAGGTGATCGGCGTGTCGGACCGCATCATCGTGATGAAGGAAGGACGGATCGCGGGCGAGGTCGCGAAGGCGCACGCGACGCCCGACGCGCTGATCAAGCTCGCGCTGCCGCGCTAGCGGCCCGCAGTCAACCGGAAAGCAAACGTTATGAGCCAGGCAATGCAACCCCAACGTACGTCCCCATCCCCGGATACCCCCGCCGTGCCCGCCCGTGCGCGCGGCGGCGTGTGGCAGATGATCAACCGCTCCGGCATCGTGATGGTGTTTCTCGTGCTGTTCGCGACGCTGTCGCTGACGGTGCCGGACTTCCTCACGTCGCGCAACATCCAGGGCCTGCTGCTGTCGGTCACGCTGATCGGCTCGATCGCGGTGACGATGATGTTCGTGCTCGCGCTCGGCGAGGTCGACCTGTCGGTCGCGTCGATCGTCGCGTTCTCGGGCGTCGTCGCGTCGACGCTGATCACCGCGACGCACAGCGTCGTGCTCGGTATCGCGGGCGGCGTGCTCGCGGGCGGCGCGGTCGGGCTCGTGAACGGCGTGCTGATCGCGCGCTACCGGATCAACTCGCTGATCGTCACGCTCGCGATGATGGAAGTCGTGCGCGGGCTCGCGTTCATCACGTCGAACGGCGACGCGGTGATGATCTCCGAGGAACGCTTCTTCGATCTCGGCGGCGGGTCGTTCCTCGGCATCTCGTATCCGATCTGGAGCAACATCATCGGCTTCGTCGTGTTCGGCTTCCTGCTGCGCAAGACGGTGTTCGGCAAGAACGTGCTGGCGGTCGGCGGCAACGGCGAGGCCGCGCTGCTCGCGGGTCTGCCGGTGATGCGCATCAAGATCGCCGTGTTCGTGCTGCAGGGGCTCGTGACGGGCTTTGCCGGCGTGATGCTCGCGTCGCGGATGAGCCTCGGCGATCCGAAGACGTCGGTCGGCCTCGAGCTCGGCGTGATTTCCGCGTGCGTGCTCGGCGGCGTGTCGCTGACGGGCGGCGTCGCGACGATCTCCGGCGTGCTGGTCGGCGTGCTGATCATGGGCTCCGTGCAGGACGCGATGAGCCTGCTGAACGTGCCGACCTTTTACCAATATCTGATACGCGGCGGAATTCTGTTGCTCGCGGTGCTGTTCGACCAGTATCGTCGCAACCAGCGGCGCGCGATGAAGATCTGATTTCGATCGCGCGGCCGCCTGCAAATACGACGAATATCGGGAGACGGCATGCAACAGACTCCTCCGGCCGCGTCGGCGACGCTGCTGGCCGACAGCCGCAACACGCTCGGCGAAGGCGCGACGTGGTGCGACAGGACGCACGCGCTGTACTGGGTGGACATCGAGGGCGCGCAGCTGTGGCGCTGCCGCGCGGACGGTTCGGACCTCGCGCAATGGGCGATGCCCGAACGGCTCGCGTGCTTCGCGCTGACCGACGATCCGGACGTGCTGCTCGTCGGGCTCGCGACGCATCTCGCGTTCTTCGACCTGAGCCGCGGTGCGTTCACGCGGATCGTCGACGTCGAACCCGATCTGCCCACGCGGCTGAACGACGGGCGCTGCGATCCGTTCGGTGCTTTCGTGTTCGGGATGAAGGACGAAGGCGCCGAGCCGCCGCGTGCGATTGGTGGGTTCTATCGACTCAATCGCGATCTCGCGCTCGAACGGCTTGCATTGCCGGCGGCCGCGATCGCGAACAGCATCGCATTCTCGCCGGACGGCACGAAGCTGTATTTCTGCGATTCGCTGGTGCGCGAGATTTTCGTGTGCGATTACCGTGCGGGCGGCGACGTCGCGAACGTGCGGCCGTTCGCGCGGCTGACGGATGTGGACGGCGACCCGGACGGCTCGACCGTCGATCGCGACGGCGGGCTGTGGAACGCGCAATGGGGCGGCCGCCGCGTGGTGCGTTATGGGCCGGACGGGATCGAGACCGACCGCGTCGAGGTGCCGACCGCGCAGCCGAGTTGCGTCGCGATCGACGGTGACGGCCGGTTGTACGTGACGAGTGCGCGTGTCGGGTTGAGCGACGACGCGCTGGCCGGCGACGCGCACGCGGGCGGCGTGTTCGTCGCGCGGACGCGGCATGCGGGGCTGCCGACCGCACGATTCGCGGGCACGCCGCGCGGTTGATCGCGTCGTCGGATACGGGTTCCCGTTCATGGGATCGGGCTGACGCGGCGGACTTCGCGGTCAGGCTCGCGAGCCGCCGCACGTGCGCGAGCGCACGGCGGCCGTCCGTCTTCCCCGAACATCCGTTCATCTCCCCACCTGCTGGTAAGATGGCCCGCAATTCCATCCTGCCCGCACCATGAGTTCCGCACCGACCAAGCCCGCGAATCCGAAGAACGCCGCGAAAAGCGCCGCCCGCGCGACGGGCGACAAGCCGAAAGCGCGCGTGCAACAACGCCTGACCTACGTGATCGGCGGCCTCGACCGGCTGCTGCGCCGTCACATGACCGACGCGCTCGCGCCGCTCGGCATCACGCTCGCGCAATACACGGCGCTGTCGGTGCTCGAGGCGCGCGGCGCATCGTCGAACGCGCAGTTGGCCGAGCGCTCGTGGATCACGCCGCAATCGGCGAACGAGGTGATGAGCGTGATGGCCGCCCGCGGTTTCGTCACGCGCGAAGCCGACCCGTCGCACGGCCGCATCATCCTGCTGACGCTGACCGACGCAGGGGCGGCGATGCTGCGCGAATGCGAAACCGTGCTGCGCCCGCTCGAGGCACGCATGCTCGGCGACATCTCGACCGACGACGCCGCGCACGTGCAGCGCGCGCTCGAACTGTTCTCGCGCAACCTGCGCGGCTGACTGCTTCCCCGATTTCACGGCGCGGCGCCGCCCGGCCCGCGCTCGCTTCGTACGCGCCTTCGGCGCTCGTCCGACCGCTCCCTGATTTTCCGGTGCTTTCTCCGCCTTCCGCTCCGGGTTTACACCGGCGTTCGTGCCGCTTGCAATATCAGGTAGCCTGATATTAAATGAGGTCGTCCGCAGCAGGCATGCTGCGCACCGAATCGCACTGGAACGAACGACAGGAACAGACATGAGCAAGTACGACAACCGCTGGCAGACCGTTGAAGTGAAAGTGGAGGCCGGCATCGCGTGGGTGACGCTGAATCGCCCCGAGAAGCGCAACGCCATGAGCCCGACGCTGAACCGGGAGATGCTGGACGTCCTCGACGCGGTCGAGTTCGACGACGAGGCGAAGGTGCTGGTGCTGACCGGCGCGGGCGCCGCGTGGACGGCCGGCATGGATCTGAAGGAATATTTCCGCGAGATCGACGGCGGCTCCGACGCGCTGCAGGAAAAGGTGCGCCGCGACGCATCGGATTGGCAGTGGCGCCGCCTGCGGATGTACAACAAGCCGACCATCGCGATGGTGAACGGCTGGTGTTTCGGCGGCGGATTCTCGCCGCTCGTCGCGTGCGACCTCGCGATCGCGGCGGACGACGCGGTGTTCGGGCTGTCGGAAATCAACTGGGGCATCCCGCCGGGCAACCTCGTCAGCAAGGCGATGGCGGACACGGTCGGGCATCGCCGCGCGCTGCACTACATCATGACCGGCGATACGTTCACCGGCGCGCAAGCGGCGGAAATGGGCCTCGTGAACAGCAGCGTGCCGCTCGCCGAGCTGCGCGACGCGACGATCGCGCTCGCCGCGCGGCTGATGGACAAGAACCCGGTCGTGCTGCGCGCGGCGAAGCACGGCTTCAAGCGTTCGCGCGAGCTCACGTGGGAACAGTGCGAGGATTACCTGTATGCGAAGCTCGACCAGGCGCAGCTGCGCGACCCGGAGCGCGGCCGCGAGCAGGGGCTGAAGCAGTTCCTCGACGACAAGACGATCAAGCCGGGCCTGCAGGCATACAAGCGCTGATACGAGCGCCGACGCAGCCGCCGGCATTACCGCCGGCGTAATCGCAAGAGACAGGCAAGGCAGGAGACGACATGACCGACAGACGGATGCTGATCGGCGGCGAGTGGTGCACCGCCCGCGACGGGCGAACCTTCGACCGCTTCAACCCCGCGACGGGCGCGCTCGCGTCGCGCGCGCCGGCGGCCGGTACGGCCGACGCCGACGCGGCCATCGACGCCGCGCACCGCGCGTTCCCCGCCTGGGCAGCGCTCGCGCCGACCGAGCGGCGCCGCCGGCTGCTGAAGGCGGCCGACCAGATGGATGCGCGTATCGACGAGATCGTCGCGACCGGTGTCGCCGAAACGGGCGCGACGCCCGGCTGGCTCGGCTTCAACGTGACGCTCGCGG
The DNA here is from genome assembly GCF_902833095.1 of Burkholderia sp. BCC1208. Classification (NCBI taxonomy): domain Bacteria; kingdom Pseudomonadati; phylum Pseudomonadota; class Betaproteobacteria; order Burkholderiales; family Burkholderiaceae; genus Burkholderia; species Burkholderia sp. BCC1208. The sequence continues at coordinate 322,891 of NZ_CADFDY010000005.1, forward strand.
CGAACATGCTGCGCGAGGCCGCGTCGATGACGACGCAGATCGCCGGCGACGTGATCCCGTCCGACGTACCGGGCAATCTCGCGCTCGCGATGCGCGTGCCGTGCGGCGTGGTGCTCGGCATCGCGCCGTGGAACGCGCCGGTGATCCTCGGCACGCGTGCGCTGGCGATGCCGCTCGCGTGCGGCAACACGGTCGTGCTGAAGGCGTCCGAGGCATGCCCGGGCGTGCATGCGCTGATCGGCGCGGTGCTGGACGAAGCAGGGCTCGGTGCGGGCGTGGTGAACGTGATCACGCACGCGGCGGCCGACGCACCCGAACTCGTCGAGCGGATGATCGCGCATCCGCACGTGAAGCGGATCAACTTCACCGGGTCGACGCACGTCGGCCGCATCATCGCGCGCCACGCGGCCACGCACCTGAAGCCCGTGCTGCTCGAACTCGGCGGCAAGGCGCCGGTGCTGGTGCTCGACGACGCGGATCTCGATGCGGCCGTCGACGCGATCGCGTTCGGTGCATTCTTCAACCAGGGGCAGATCTGCATGTCGACCGAGCGCGTGATCGCCGCGCGGCCGATCGCCGATGCGCTCGTCGAGCGGCTCGCCGCGAAGGCGCGCACGCTGGTCGCGGGCGATCCGCTGGCCGGCCATCCGCTCGGCACGATGGTCGATGCGTCGGCCGCCGCGCGCGCGGCGTCGCTGGTCGAGGATGCGCGTGCGCATGGCGCGCACCTGCCGCTCGGATGCCGTGTGGAAGGCGCGACGATGCAGCCCGCGATCGTCGACGGCGTCACGCGCGACATGCGGCTCTATCGCGAGGAGTCCTTCGCGCCGGTCGTCGCCATCCTGCGCGCGGATAGCGACGACGAAGCGGTCGCGCTCGCGAACGACAGCGAATTCGGGCTGTCGGCGAGCGTGTTCAGCCGCGACGTCGCACGTGCGATGGCGGTTGCACGGCGGATCGAATCGGGGATTTGCCACATCAACGGGCCGACCGTGCACGACGAAGCGCAGATGCCGTTCGGCGGCACGAAGGCGAGCGGCTACGGCCGCTTCGGCAGCCGCGCGTCGATCGCCGAATTCACCGAGCTGCGCTGGATCACCGTGCAGACCACGCCGCGCCATTACCCGATATGAGCGAGCCGACGATGAATGCAGAGAAGGCGCCGCTTCAGGTCGGCCAACACGCCGACGCCGTGCGCTATCGCGCGGCCGCCGTCGCGGTCGGCGCGGCCGAGATTCGCCGCGCGGACGACGGTACCTGGTACCTGCGCTCGCGCGAGCCGCTCGGCGATTATCCGACGCGCATCACCGACTGCCTGGTACGCGGCGCGCAAGCGCATCCGGACCGCGTACTCGCCGCGCGGCGCGGCGCCGATGGTCGCTGGATCGAGATCACGTACGCGCGGATGCTCGAACGCGCGCGCGCGCTCGGCCAGGGGCTCGTCGATCTCGGGCTGTCGGCCGAGCGTCCGCTCGCGGTGCTGTCCGGCAACGATCTCGAGCATCTGCAGCTGATGTTCGCGGCGATGCTGGCCGGCGTGCCGTACTCGCCGATCTCGCCCGCGTATTCGCTGGTGTCGACCGACTACGGCAAGCTGCGTCACACGCTCGGCGTGCTGCGGCCGGGTGCGGTGTTCGTCGCGGAGCGCGCGCCGTTCGCGCGTGCGCTCGACGCGACGCTGCCGGCCGATGCGACGCTGATCGTCGCCCGCGATGCCGATGCCCAGGAGGATGACGGCACCGGCGGCAACGGGCGCGCGGTGCCGCTGTCGCGTTTGCTCGCTACCGTCCCGCGCACGATCGACGCCATCCACGACGCGGTCGGCCCCGACCATCTCGCGAAGATCCTGTTTACGTCCGGTTCGACGAAGCAGCCGAAGGCCGTGCCGACCACGCACCGGATGCTGTGCAGCAACCAGCAGATGCTGCGCCAGACGATGCCCGAACTCACGCGCGAACCGCCGGTGCTAGTCGACTGGCTGCCGTGGAATCACACGTTCGGCGGCAGTCACAACCTCGGCATCGCGCTGTACAACGGCGGCACGCTGTATATCGACGACGGCCGCCCGATGCCCGGCCGCTTCGACGAAACCGTGCGCAACCTGCGCGAGATCGCACCGACGATCTACTTCAACGTGCCGAAGGGCTGGGAGGAGCTGGCCGCCGCGCTCGAACGCGATGCCGAGCTGCGCGACACGTTCTTCTCGCGCGTGAAGCTGTATTTCTTCGGCGGCGCGGGGCTGTCGCAAGCCGCGTGGGACCGGCTCGACCGCGTGACCGAAGCGCATTGCGGCGAGCGCATCCGGATCATGGCCGGCCTCGGGATGACGGAGGCGTCGCCGTCGTGCCTGTTCACGACCGGGCCGCTGATGCGCGCCGGCTATATCGGCCTGCCCGCGCCCGGCTGCGACGCGAAGCTCGTGCCGTGCGGCGGCAAGCTCGAAGTGCGCTTCAAGGGGCCGAACGTGATGCGCGGCTACTGGCATGCGGACGTCGATCCGCGCGACGTGTTCGACGAAGAAGGCTATTACCGCAGCGGCGACGCGGCCGCGTTCGCCGACCCGGAACGGCCGGAACTCGGGCTGCTGTTCGACGGGCGGCTGACCGAGGACTTCAAGCTGAGCAGCGGCACGTTCGTCAGCGTCGGGCCGTTGCGCGCGAATGCGGTGTCGACGGGGGCCCCGTACGTGCAGGACGTGGTCGTGACCGGGATCGATCGCGACGATATCGGCTTGCTGGTGTTCCCGCGCGTCGATGCATGCCGTGCGCTCGCGGGGCTCGCCGCCGATGCATCCGTGACCGACGTGCTGCGCGCGCCGGCCGTGCGCGCGGCGTTCGCGGCGTGGCTCGCCGTGCTGAACCGGAACGCGAGCGGCGGCTCGACGTTCGTCGCGCGGATCCGGCTGGTCGACACGCCGCCGTCGCTCGATCTCGGCGAAGCGACCGACAAGGGTTCGCTGAACCAGGCGGCCGTGCAGAAGCATCGCGCGGCGATGATCGACGCGCTGTACGACCCGGCGCGGCGCGATCCCGACGTGATTTACGCGTAAGCAGTACGCGCTAGCAGTAAGCAGCAACGAGCAGCAACGAGCAGACACAACGACCGGCCGGCCGCGACACCGGCAGGCACGCTTGCGGCCAGTGAATCAGGTTGCCTGATAAAGGCGCCGGTTCATGCGATACCTCGCGCGCCGAACCGCCCCTGGCCGGCGGCGGCGCGCGGCGGTCGTTGCACGGCCGACCGACTACAAGACATGGGACTGGAGACAGAATGAACACCTACGTTGCCGAAAAACCCACGGTCGCGACCACGCTCGCGCTGTGTTTCGCGATCGCACTCCTCGAAGGGCTCGACCTGCAGTCGGTCGGCGTCGCCGCGCCGCGGATGGCGCGCGAATTCGGGCTGTCCGTGTCGCAGATGGGCATCGCGTTCAGCGCGGGCACCTTCGGGCTGCTGCCGGGCGCGATGCTCGGCGGGCGGCTCGCCGACCGGATCGGCCGCAAGCGCGTGCTGATCGCATCGACCGTGCTGTTCGGGCTGCTGTCGATCGCGACCGCGCAGGTCTCGAGCTTCGCGATGCTCGTCGTCGTGCGCGTGCTGACCGGCATCGGCCTTGGCGGCGCGATGCCGAACCTGATCGCGCTGTCGTCCGAAGCGGTCGAGCCGCGCTCGCGCAGCAGCGCGGTCGCGACGATGTACTGCGGGATCCCGTTCGGCGGCGTGATCGCGTCGGTGATCGGCGTGCTGCTCGCCGGCGATACCGAATGGCGGCACATCTTCTACGTCGGCGGCGTGGGGCCGCTGCTGCTCGTGCCGCTGCTCGTGTGGTTCCTGCCCGAATCGCGCGCGTATCTCGACGTCGCGGGCACGCCTGCCGCGCGGTCCAGTGTCGCCCGGACGCTGTTCGGCGACGGCCGCACGACGTCGACGGTCGCACTGTGGGTCAGCTACTTCTGCACGCTGATCGTCCTCTACTTCCTGCTGAACTGGCTGCCGTCGCTGATGGCCGCGCGCGGGCTCGATCGCGCCCACGTCGGCCTCGTGCAGATCGCGTTCAACGTGGGCGCGGGGCTCGGCGCGCTCGGCATCGGTGCGGCGCTCGACCGGATGCGCGCGTCGCGCGTGGTCGGCGGCATGTATGTCGGGATCGTGCTGTCGCTCGCCGCGCTCGCGGCCGCGCCCGGTTTCGCGTCGCTCGCGGCGGCCGCGTTCGCGGCGGGGATGTTCGTGGTCGGCGGGCAGTCGGTGCTGTATGCGCTCGCGGCGATCTACTACCCGACCGCGATGCGCGGAACCGGCGTCGGCGCGGCGGTGGCGGTCGGCCGGCTCGGCTCCGTCGTCGGGCCGCTCGCGGCCGCGACGCTGCTGGCCGCCGGCCGCAGCGCGCCCGTCGTGATCGGCGCGAGCATCCCCGTCACGCTCGTCGCGGCCTTCGCTGCATTCGTGCTGATTCGCCGCCCGCAAGCCGGCGACTGACGGTTCGATTTTTTCAATGCGCGCCGTCAGAGCGCGCGATTCAACAAGGTCTGGAGACGACATGAAAACGAAGACAAGGAACGGCCTGCTGGCCGCCGGCGCGTGCTGCGCGCTCGCCGCGCCGGGCGCACACGCCCAGTCGAGCGTGACGCTGTACGGGATCATCGATACGGGCGTCGAATTCGTGTCGCACGCGAACGCGGCCGGCGACCACGTGGTGCGGATGCCGGGCGTGACGGGCGAGTTGCCGTCGCGCTGGGGCCTGCGCGGCACCGAGGATCTCGGCGGCGGCTACCAGGCGGTGTTCACGCTCGAAAGCGGCTTCAACGTGCGCGGCGGCGATCTCGGGCAGGGCGGCCGGCTGTTCGGGCGGCAGGCGTTCGTCGGCCTGAAGAGCGGCTTCGGCACGCTCGCGTTCGGCCGTCAGTACACGATGACCTATCTCGCGCTGCAGGGCGCGGACATCATCGGCCCCGACATCTACGGGCTCGGCTCGTTCGACGCGTACGTGCCGAACGGACGCGCCGACAACGCGGTGACCTACGTCGGCACGTATCGCGGCGTGACGCTCGGCGCCGCGTATTCGTTTGGCCGCGACGGCGCGGGCACCGGCAACTCGCCGGGGCAGGGCACGTGCGCGGGGCAGGTGCCGGGCGACGCGGTGCAGTGCCGCAACTGGTCGGTGATGCTCAAGTACGACAGCGCGTATTTCGGTGCGGCGGCGTCGTACGAGGAGCAGCGCGGCGGCACCGGCGCGGCCGCGAACTTCTTCGACGGCGTCGCGCCCGTTCCCTTCACGAGCAGCGGCGGCAAGGACGCGCGCACGCATGTGAGCGCGTATGCGCAGGCGGCCGGCGCACGGATCGGCGCGGGCTGGATCGGGCGGCGCGTGTCGACCGGTTCGCCGGCCGCGGCCGGCGCGCATTCGGACCTGTTCTTCCTCGGTGCGTCGTATGCGGTGAAGCCCGATTTCGTCGTCGACGGCGAAGGCTACCGGATCGTCAACAGCGCGCACGACACGCGCGCGACGATGGCGACGCTGCGCGCGACCTATCTGCTGAGCAAGCGCACGGCCGTCTACGCGCAGTCGTCGTATCTGTGGAACAGCGCGCATGCACGCTACTCGGTCAGCGGCGGCGGGCCAGGCACGACGCCCGGCGCAGGGATGGGGCAACTCGGCGCGATGGTCGGCGTGCGGCACATGTTCTGATTCACCGACGTGACGAACCGAACGGGAGTTATCTTGAACAGGAAATCTGCAATCCTCTGTATTGCGCCGCTGTCCGCCGCCGCCATGCTCGCCGGTTGCGGCGGCGACGATTCGATCAGTGCCGCGCCCACTCACCTGAGCGCCGCGACGCCGGCCGCGATGGCGCAGACCTGCGACGCGCTCGCCGCGAAGCTCGCGTATGCGAACACGTCGTTCACGTCGGTGACGACCGCGGCTGCCGGCGCGCTGACGGTGGCCGGCAAGCCGGTCGCCGAGCACTGCGTGATCACGGGGAAGATGAACGAGCGCGTGAGCGCGGTGGACGGCAAGACCTATGCGATCGGCTTCGAGATGCGCTTGCCGAAAGCGTGGAACGGCCGCTTCTTCTACCAGGCGAACGGCGGGCTCGACGGCAACGTCGTGACCGCGACCGGCGAGATCGGCGGCGGCGGGCCGCAGACCAACGCGCTGAACCAGGGTTTCGCGGTGATCAGCTCGGATTCCGGGCACGGCGCCGCGCAGAATCCGCTGTTCGGCCTCGATCCGCAGGCGCGGATCGACTACGGCTACGGCGCCGTCGATGCGCTGACGCCGATGGCGAAGCAGGTGATCCGGCTCGCGTACGGCAAGGCGCCCGATCGCAGCTATTTCGGCGGCTGCTCGAACGGCGGCCGTCACGCGATGGTCACGGCGGTGCGCAACCCGGCCGACTACGACGGCATCATCGCGGGCGACCCGGGCTTCCATCTGCCGAAGGCGGCGATCGGCGAGATGTATGGCGCGCAGCAGTTCGCGAAGATCGCGTCGGCCACCGGATCGAACGGGTTGCCGGATATCCGCAGCGGCTTCAACGATGCGGAGCGCCAGCTCGTCGGCGCGAGGATCCTCGACAAATGCGATGCGCTCGACGGCGCGGCCGACGGGATGGTGCAGGACGTCGCCGCGTGCCAGGCGCACTTCAGCGTCGATGCCGATATCCCGACCTGCGCGAACGGCGCGCGCACGGGCGCCTGCCTGACGCCCGCGCAGAAAACCGCGCTGGAGAACGTGTTCGCCGGTGCACGCAACAGCGCGGGCACGGCGCTGTACGCGAGCTTTCCGTACGATCCGGGCGTGGCTGCCGGCGGCTGGGCGTCGTGGAAGCAATCGGCGTCGATCACGCTCGATCCGGCCGCGATGGCGTTCACCTTCATGACGCCGCCGAAAACTGCCGCAGCGCTCGCGAACCTGCCCGGGTTCGCACTCGGCTTCGACATGGACAACGATGCGCCGGCGATCTTCGCGACGAACGGCGTGTACACGCAATCGTCGTGGTCGTTCATGACGCCGCCCGACGAGACGAACCTGTCCGCGCTGAAGACGCGCGGCGCGAAGCTGCTCGTCTATCACGGCACGGGCGACCCGGTGTTCTCGTTCAACGACACGCGCGACTGGTACGCGCAGGTCGCGCAGGCGAACGGCGGCGATGCGTCGAGCTTTGCACGCTTCTATCCGGTGCCCGGCATGAATCACTGCGCGGGCGGGCCGGCCGCCGACCAGTTCGACATGCTGACGCCGCTCGTGGCGTGGGTCGAGCAGGGGCAGGCGCCGACGGCGGTCGTTGCTGCCGCGCGCGACACGACGAACGCGGTGCCGAACGCGGACGTGCCCGCGTCGTGGGGCGCGGGGCGCACGCGGCCGCTGTGCCCGTATCCGCAGATCGCGCGCTACAACGGCTCGGGCGACCTGAATTCGGCGGCGAGCTTCAGTTGCCGCTGACGTAGCCGTCGATGGGAAGCGGCCGGCGCGGGCAGTCGTGCGCCGGCCGCCTCATCGCTGCGTTCACTCGCCGGAATCGACCGGCACGTCGAGCCCGACCTTCACGCGGCTCATGCTCACCAGCGTCTTGAACCGCTTCACGTTGTTGTTCGCGAAGAACAGCTCGCGCGTGAGCGCGTTGTACTGATCCATGTTGCGCACCGCGAGGATCAGCACGAAATCCCATTCCCCGGTCACGTAGTAGCACTGCTGGATCTGCGGGCAGCGCTCGAACGTGCGCTTCATCGCGTCGAGCTGGTCGATCTGCTCGCTTTCGACCTCGACGTTCACGACGATCGTCAGCGGATGGTCGACCTTGTCCGGCGCGACGACGGCCGTATAGCGCTCGATCACGCCGTCTTCCGCGAGGCGCCGCAGCCGCCGGTTCACGGCGGCGGTCGACAGGTTGACGCGTGCGCCGAGTTCGGCCTGCGGGGTCTGCGCGTCGCGCTGGACTTCCATCAACAGCTTGCGATCGAACGCATCGAGAGGGGACGTCATGATGGCGTGTCAAACCTCGAAAGAATGAGAAATTTTTGCGTCTACGCCGGCAATTTGGCGATTTTTTAGACCGGCATGCGCAATATTATTTTCCATTCGACGGCGAGCGCAACCCGCGCCTGCCCGATCCGACCCACTTGACGGACTGCCCGCGCCGTCCCCCACCGGAGCCTTGGTCATGCTGATCGCCAACCCGCGCGCGTCGCGCACGCCCTATCCCGACGCACTGCGCCGCGTGATGAACGTCGCATCGGCCGACGAAAGCGGCGCGTGGCTGTCGCACTGGCCGCTCGTCGGCCATGCGCGCACGCCGCTGCGTGCGCTGCCCGATCTGGCCGCACGGCTCGGTGTCGCGAGCGTCAGCGTGAAGGACGAATCGTGCCGCTCGCCGCTCGGCAGCTTCAAGGCGCTCGGCGCGCCGATCGCGCTGGTGCGGCTCGTGAAGCGGCTGCGGCGCAAGCAGGAACTCGATCCGCGGGAGCTCGTCACCGGCCGCCATGCGGCGGAGCTGGCCGACCTGACGGTGATCAGCGCGACCGACGGCAATCACGGCCGCGCGCTGGCCGCCGCCGCGCGCGCGATCGGCTGCGGGTGCGTGATCGTGCTGCACGCGAACGTCGACGCCGAGCGCGAACGCGCGATCTCGGCGTACGGCGCGCGGATCGTGCGCATCGCGGGGAACTACGACGAATCGGTCGTCTGCGCGGCGCAGCTCGCGCAGGCGAACGGCTGGTACGTCGTGTCGGATACGTCGTACGACGGCTACGAAACGATTCCGCGCGACGTGATGCAGGGCTACGGCGTGATCGCCGCCGAAGCGGCCGCGCAGGCGGCAGCGGACGACGGGCAACCGTTCACGCACGTATTCCTGCAGGGCGGCGTGGGCGGCCTCGCCGCGGGCGTCGCGAGCTACCTGTGGGAGCGCGGCGGCGTGCAGCGGCCGCACTTCGTCGTCGTCGAGCCGCGCCAGGCCGATTGTCTGTATCAGAGCGCGCTGGCCGGGCGCGCGACGAAGGCCACCGGCAGCGTCGATTCGGTGATGGCCGGCCTGGCGTGCGGCGAGGCGTCGCCGCTCGCGTGGGATTTCCTCGAGACGTGCATCGATCACTTCATGCTGATCGACGACGAAGACGCGGTGCAGGCGATGCGCGGCCTCGCGGCCGGCAGCGAACGCGACGTGCCGCTCGTCGCCGGCGAATCGGGTGCGGCCGGCGTGGCGGGGCTGGACGTGCTGATGCGCGACCCGGCGCTCGCGCGGCGGGTCGGGCTCGATGCGAATGCGCGCGTGCTGGCGATCAACACGGAAGGGGCGACCGCGCCGTCCGTGTACCGGAATTGCGTCGGCGAGACGTCCGACGCGGTGCTCGCGCGCCAGCGTGAGTGGCTGAGCCGCGCGGCGGTGGCGGCCTGAACGACATGACGACCGACGAGGCGAACGCGATGGACGAAACCGACGCAATCGAAGCAAGCCCGCTGCACGGGCAACTGAAGACCTGGCGCCGCCATCTGCACCGGTATCCGGAGACGGGTTTCGAAGAGGTGAGCACGTCGGACTACGTCGCGCGCATCCTGACCACGCTCGGGCTCGACGTGCATCGCGGCATCGGCGGCACCGGGCTCGTCGCGAATCTGACGGCCGGCACGGGCCGGCGCGCGATCGGCATTCGCGCGGACATGGACGCGCTGAACATCGCCGAGCACGCGCCGGGCCGCGAACACGTGTCGCGCACGCCGGGCAAGATGCATGCGTGCGGGCACGACGGCCACATGTCGATGGTGCTCGGCGCCGCGCAATTGCTGGCCGAGCGCAAGGATTTCGACGGCACCGTGCGCTTCATTTTCCAGCCGGCGGAAGAGCACGGCCGCGGCGCGAAGGCGATGATGGCCGACGGGCTGTTCGAGCGCTTTCCGGTCGACGCGATCTTCGGCGCGCACAACATGCCGGGCATGCGCGCGGGCACGTTCTCGACGCGTGCGGGCGGCATCATGGCGAGCGAAGACAATTTCGTGATCCGGATCGACGGGCGCGGCACGCACGCGGCGCGGCCGCACATGGGCATCGATCCGATCGTGATCGGCTCGCAGATCGTGCTCGCGCTGCAGACGATCGTGTCCCGCAATCTCGACCCGGGCCAACAGGCGGTGATCTCGTGCACGGAATTCATCACCGACGGGCTGCGCAACGTGCTGCCGTCGACCGTGACGATCAAGGGCGACACGCGCAGCTATTCGCGCGACGTGCAGACGTTGCTGGCCACGCGAATGCGCGAAATCGGCGAAGGGATCTGCCGCACGCATGGCGCGACCTGCACGTTCGAGTACACGCACGAGTTCGCGCCGACGGTGAATTCACCGGAATGGGTGGAGACGGCCGTGCAGGCCGCCGCGCAGGTCGCGGGCGCCGACGCGGTGAACGCCGACGTGCAGCCGATGATGATCTCGGAGGATTTCGGCGCGTTCCTGCAGGCGGTGCCGGGCAATTTCGTGTTCATCGGCAACGGCGAAGCGGCCGGGCGGGGCGGCGTGCCGCTGCACAACGCGACGTACGATTTCAACGACGAGATTTTGCCGATCGGCGCGCGGTATTTCGCGGAAGTGGCGCGGCGCGCGTTGCGGGCCGCGTAGCGGGCGGGAGGGCCCGGCACGCGCTTGCGCGAGTACCGGGCCTTGCATCAGCGCCTCACACCAGTTCGCCCAGACACGCATCGAACTGCGCGACGAGCCGGTCGACATCGTCGGCGGTCGTTTGCGGGCACACGAGCATCATGTTGTGGAACGGCGTGATCAGCACGCCGCGATTCAGCAGGTACAGGTGCACGATGTGCTCGAGTTCACTGTCGAGCTGCGCGCCGGCCAGCGTGCCGTTGCGCGGCGGGACGGGCGCGAACTGAAACTCGGTGCGCGCGCCGATGCGCGTCACGCACCACGGCAGCCCGTGTTTCGCGATCGCGTGTTCGAGGCCCGTCGCGAGCCGCGCGGCGAGTGCGAACATGTGCGCATACGCGGCGTCGGTCGCGACTTCGGCGAGCGTCGCGCGCATCGCATGCATCGCAAGCATGTTCGCGGTGAGCGTCGTGCCGATGCCCGAGTGGCCGGGCGGCGCGTTCAGCTTCGCCTGCTTCGCGCGTTCCGCGAATTCGGCGCTGAACCCGTACACCGCGCACGGCACGCCGCCCGCGATCGGCTTGCCGACCACCAGCATGTCCGGTTCGAGACCGTGCGCGACCGCGTAGCCGCCGGGGCCGCTGCTGATCGTGTGCGTCTCGTCGATCACGAGCAGCGTGCCGGTGCGGCGCGTCAGTTCGCGCGCGGCCTCCCAAAAGCCCGGGTCGGGCAGCACCATGCCGATGTTCGTCATCGCGGGCTCGGCGAGCACGCACGCGACATCCCCATCCTTCAGCGCCGCTTCGAGCGCGTCGAGATCGTTGAATTCGACGACGCGTGTGTTCGCGAGCAGGTCGTACGACTGCCCGAGCAGGCTGTCGCGCTGCACCGGTCGGCCGTCGACGAGATCGACGAATACGTCGTCGACCGTGCCGTGATAGCAGCCGTTGAACACGACGATCGTGTTGCGGCCGGTGGCCGCGCGCGCCCAGCGCAGCACGAAGCGGTTCGCGTCGCTCGCGCTCAATGCGAATTGCCAGACCGGCAACCGGAAGCGCCGCGCGAGTTCGCGCGACACCCAGGCGGCGTCCTCGCTCGGCAGCATCGTCGTGTAGCCGCGCGTGGCCTGCTCGACGAGCGCGCGGGCGACGGGTTCGGGCGCATGGCCGAACATCGCGCCCGTATCGCCGAGGCAGAAATCGACGTAGCGATGACCGTCGACGTCGGTGAACGTCGCGCCGCGGGCTTCCTTCACGTATAGCGAGAACGGGGTCGACCAGTCCTGCATCCAGTGCAACGGCACGCCGAACATCAAGTGCTCGGACGCTTCCGCGGACAGCGCACGGGACACCGGCATGGCTTCGGTGAACGTCTGGCGCTCGCGATCGAACAGCGCGCGGGCGCGGATGAGGTCGACTCCGTGGCGGGTAGGCAAAGGCAGCTCCTGGGCTGTGGGGATGGCGAAACGATAGCGCGGGCGGCGCGGGGCTGACCAGAGGCGGAATTACCGAAGCGGGCTGGCAGTGGACGCGCTGGGAACCCGTTTTCGATGGACAGATTGCGGGATTGAGTCGAAGTTTTTGCGCATAAACATACGACAACATATCTCTGAAAGCGCATTCGTCGATGTGAGTGTGTGCACACATACGCCACATGAAGTCGGAGAAAACAGGGTAAACGACAAATACATGCGTTGCTCCAATCGCGTCTAGACTTTGCAATGTAGTACGACGACGTATAAATAACGCTGCGCCGCTCGGCGCATCGATATCCCTACCCTGAAGGAGTGCCCATGGCCGCCCATCGCCGCCGTTCGTCTTCGTCCGCCCGATCGTCCGCATCGAAACGGGTATCGCGCCGCGCTTTCATCGGCTGGACCGGCGCGCTCGCCGGCGGCGCGATGCTCGGCGGTCCGTTCGCGGCCACCCGGGCGCTGGCGGCGGCCGCGACGCCCAATGCGTCGGCGGTCGATCTCGTGTGGGGCGAGCACGGCGCGGCGGCGCGCATCGCCGCATCGCTCGCGCACGTGTCGCGGCTCGCGCGGCGCGGGCGCGACCTCGACGTGACGCACTACGGCGCGCGCCGGTGCGCGACGGTCGCGCAGACGTCGCCGTACCCGACAGCGAAATCGCCCGTCAGCCCCGGTTCCGATATGACAGCCGCGCCCGGCGCGTTCGATTCGCGCCCGGCGTTTCTCGCGGCGATCGACGCATGCCGGCGTGAAGGCGGCGGCCGGGTCGTCGTGCCGTCCGGCACCTGGTACTGCGCGGGGCCGATCGTGCTGCAGAGCAACGTCACGTTCCACCTGAGCGCGAACTGCACGATCTACTTCAGCCCGAACCCGGCCGATTACGCGAAGGACGGCCCGGTCGATTGCGGCGCGAACGGCCGGCTGTACTACAGCCGCTGGCAGGCGAACGATTGCCTGAACTACGGCGCGCCCGTCTACGCGCGCAACGCGACGAACATCGCGCTGACCGGCGAAGGCCCGACGTCGGTGCTCAACGGGCAGGCGATGACGCCGTTCTCCGGCAGCGGCGCGAACAGCGTCTGCTGGTGGACCTACAAGGGCTCGTCGGGCGCGTACGGCGCGGGCGCGACGGTGCCGGCCCAGAACTACGCGAACCCGAACAACGTCGATCTGCGGATCGTCGCGCCCGCGATTTCCGACGCGCTCTATGCGCTGCTGACGTCGCCCGTCACGCCGTGGCAGCAGGATCAGAACTACCTGCCCGCGCTGTCCGAGGCCGGTGTGCCGGTGGAGAAGCGCATCTTCGGCCTTGGTCACTATCTGCGGCCATGCATGGTCGAATTCATCGGCTGCACGAACGTGCTGATGGCGAACTACCAGACCCAGAACACGCCGTTCTGGCAGCACCATCCGACCGCGAGCCGCAACGTCGTGATCCGCGGCGTGACGACCAACAGCATCGGCCCGAACAACGACGGCTTCGATCCGGACGCGTGCACCGACGTGCTGTGCGAGGACTGCACGTTCAACACCGGCGACGACTGCATCGCGATCAAGTCGGGCAAGGACCGCGACACCGAATACGGGCCCGCGAAACGGCACCTGATCCGCAACTGCACGATGAACAGCGGGCACGGCGGGATCACGCTCGGCAGCGAGATGGGCGGCGGCGTCGAGCAGATCTATGCGACGAACCTGTCGATGCTGAACGCGAACTGGCAGACCAACCCGCTGAACATCGCGATTCGCGTGAAGACCAACATGAACCGTGGCGGCTACGTGAAGGATTTCCACGTGAAGGGCGTCACGCTGCCGAACGGTGTGACGCTGAAGGGCGGCGGCTACGGCAGTGCGTTGCTCGCGGGCAGCCCGGTCAATGCGAGCGTGCCGCTCGGCGTCGTCACGCCGTCGGCAGGCAATCCATCGGCGGCGCAGGGCGGCATCGTCACGTTCGACTGCGACTATCAGCCGGCGAACGATGCGGTGCGCACGCGCGCGCCGGTCGTGCAGAACGTGACGATCGCCGACGTGAAAGCGAGCAACGTGACGCTGAACGGCGTGACCGCATCGTGCTTCCAGGCGATCGTCGCGCAGGGGCCGGTCGCGTTCGACTACAACGGCACGCCGCCCACGCCCGCGGTGCAGCCGATCTCCGGCGTGACGATCACCGATTGCGACTTCGGCACGCCGGTGGCGTCGGGCACGCCGACGGTCACGTCGCCGGGGCCGATCTATGCGTTCAACGTGAGCGCGATGACGCTGACGAACGTGACGATCGCCGGGCAGGTCGTCAACGCGACGATCACCGACAAGCGGTGAGATGACGTAACGCCACGGCGTTCGCGTGCAGCCGGTCGGTGCCTGCACGCGAACGCCGACGCGTCATGCCAGCGTCTTGATCATGTAGTGCTCGTCGTAGAAGCGGCCATCGACGAACAGCGAGCGCGGCTCCGTGCCGAACCGCACGAACCCCTGCGATGCATACAGCCGCTCGGCGGTGTGGTTGACCTCGTTCACGGACAGCATCAGTTGGCTGCATCCCCACGCGTTCGCCGCATGCCCGGTCGCGCTGTCGAGCAGCGCTTGCGCGATGCGTTGCCCGCGATACGCGGCGTCGACGTACACGCCCCAGATCGTCGCCTTGTGCGCGATCTTCGTGCGCGCATCGCGGCGCACGCCGGTGATGCCGACGAGCGTCTCGCCGTCGAACGCGCCGAACACGGCCTGTACCTGCGTCGGCGTGAGGCGCTTCGCGAATTCGTCGACCGGCACCTGGGATTCTTCGTCGAGCGTCGGCAGGAAGGATAGGGGCGCGGTGTCGACCGCACGCAGGCGGACGGTGCGGAAACAGGCGGCGTCGGCCGCGTCGAGCAGGCGGATCGTGATCGTCATCGGGGGCATTCCGGTCGAGGGGCGTGCATGCCGGCGCGCGCCGCTGCCGCGGGCGCGGGATGCATCGTCCTTATCCTAATGGGAATCCGGATGTCGCGGGGCAATGCCCGGTGCGGGCACGATCGTGAACGGAGAAGACGATGATGGCGGCGGGTCGTGCCGCCATCGACGAGGGGACGCCAGGCGCGTGTGCCGTTGCGTCGAACCGGCACCCGTCGTCGAATGCTCGACATGCGCGAGATCGGCTCACGCGCACGCCACTGGAATCAATAGCGCGACAGTTGGTTGCCGTTGATCTGCACGCGGTCGCCCGGACGCAGGTTGCCCGGCGACTGCACGTCGAACGAGCGCATCGAGCCGTCGCTGACCTGCACGTCGATCCGGTAGCTGCTGGGGCCTTGTGCGGCGCCCATCTGCTGGCCGATCTGGTTGCCCGCCACCGCGCCGCCGAGCGCGCCGATCACCGTCGCCGCATCGCGGCCATGACCGCGGCCGAACTGGTTGCCCACCAGGCCGCCGACCAGCGCACCGACGACGGTGCCGGCGACACCCGACGGGCCGACCGAGCCGTTGACCGGCTGGATGTTCGAGACGGTGCCGTATTGCGTGCCGTACGGGGTCGCGTATTGCTGTTGCTGATTGCCGTACTGGTCATACGGCTGCGAGCCGTATTGCGTCGGGTTGCCGTATTGATCGTACGGTTGCGGCGCCTGGTTCGGATACGCCGGTTGCTGCTGCACGTAGCCCGGTTGCGAATACGCGGGCTGCGCATAGCCGGGCGTCGCGTATTGCTGCTGCTGCGGATAACCCGGCTGCGCGCCGTAGTAGCCGGGCGCGACGCACGCGGTGAGCGGAAGCGCCGCCACGGCGACGAGCGAGGCGAACAGAACGGTCTTCGTGGAAGGCATGCGCATCATGTGTTTCCTGCATCGGCAACGTGTTCGCCGATGGATTCCCGACACGGGTGGCGAACTCGGCGTGAGTATAAGGAATGGCCGGATGCGCGTCCGGTGCGGCCGGGTAACAACGTGTAAAGTCTGTTGCCGCGTAAATCGCGGCTTGCGCGGGGCGATCGCGCAATGGCCGGGAAGGGCGGCGGCCGTTCGGCAGTGTCGACGGCGCGCATCGATAGCGGTCCGGCGGAGTGTCTTCCGAGGCAGTCGGCGCCTCGATGCAGGCGCCCGAAACCTCGGCTTCCGCGACGTCGCCCGACGGGCCAATGCAGGCAGGCCGTCTCCGACGAGATCGGACCCCGCCGTCGCATCTTGCTGGCGTGGCGTCTGCGCCGCACATCGCGAAATCGAATGCACGGCATCGCGACATTTAATTGGCCTCGGCCGGCGGCGTCCGATATCGTGGCCGGATTCCCTGCCAATGGTCGCCGCGCCGCGCCGGCCGCGGTTCCTTCCCCTGTCCGCGCCGGTGTCGCGCCGCGACCGCCCCACATTCCGAGCCATGACCGAACGACTCTTCATCAACGCCGTCGACGCCGGCGGCCAGCCCGTCAACCTCGTCGTCCGCGACGGCCGCTTCGCCGCGATTGGCGCCGATTGCGCAGCCGCGCCGGGCGCGCAGACGATCGACCTCGACGGCCGTGTCGTGCTGCCCGGTTTCGTCGACGGCCATATCCATCTCGACAAGAGCTTCGTCGGCGATCGCTGGGTGCCGCACGAACCGGTCGGCTCGCTGCGCGAGCGGCTCGCGGTCGAGAAGCGCCAGCTCGCGGCCGCGCCGTCGATCGTCGAGCGCGCGGACGCGCTGATCGCGCAGGCCGCCGCGTTCGGCACGATCGCGATGCGCAGCCACGTCGACGTCGATGCGACGACGGGCCTGTCGAACCTGCACGCCGTGATGGCCGCGCGCGAACGATGGCGCGGGATCGTCGACATCGAACTGGTCGCGTTTCCGCAGGCCGGCGTGATCACGTGCCCGGGCACCGCCGAGATACTCGATGCCGCCGTGCGCGAAGGCGCGGACGTGGTCGGCGGGATCGACCCGACGACGCTCGACGGCGACGCGGACGGCCAGCTCGACATCGTGTTCGGCATTGCCGAGAAGCGCGGCGCGAAAATCGACATCCACCTGCACGAGCCGGGGGCAACGGGCATTGCGCAACTGCTGCGGATCGCGGCGCGCACGCGCGCGGTCGGACTCGGCGGGCGCGTGAACGTGAGCCATGCGTACGCGCTCGGCCAGGTGAGCGATGACGACGTGCAGCGTACGGCCGCGGCTTTGGCCGAAGCCGGCGTATCGATCCTGACGAATGCGCCGGGCGACTGCGCGTTCCCGCCGGTGCGACGGCTGCGCGACGCGGGCGTGCACGTGTTCGCGGGCAACGACAACATCCGCGACGCGTGGTGGCCGTACGGCAACGGCGACATGTTGCAGCGCGCGATGATGATCGGCTACCGGTCGGGCTTCTACACCGACGAAGCGCTCGGCATCGCGCTCGACATGGCGACGCACGCCGGCGCGCGCGCAATCGGCAAGGATAACTACGGAATCGCGGTCGGATGCGACGCAAGCTTCGTCGCGGTGCGCGCGCCGAATGCGGCGGCGGCTGTCGCGGGCGTGCCGGCCGAGCGCTGGGTATTTCGCCGCGGCGAAAGCGATACGGACGCACCGTTCGCCCCGTCGCTGCGCTTTACGCGCTGAACCACATGACCGGCGGCACGGCACGCGCCGTGCCCGCCTTGCACCGACCGACCCGACCGGACCCGACATGACGAACCTGCTGATCCGCAATGTCCGCACGAACGCCGACGCTGCGCTCGATATCC
This sequence comes from Burkholderia sp. BCC1208, assembly GCF_902833095.1. Lineage (NCBI taxonomy): Bacteria > Pseudomonadati > Pseudomonadota > Betaproteobacteria > Burkholderiales > Burkholderiaceae > Burkholderia > Burkholderia sp. BCC1208. The sequence continues at coordinate 340,622 of NZ_CADFDY010000005.1, forward strand.
TGATCGAAGGCGATCGCATCGCGCGCGTCGGCCCGTCGCTCGACGCGCCCGCCGGCTGCGCGATCGAGGACGGCGCGGGCGCGTTGGCGCTGCCCGGCCTCGTCGAAGGCCATACGCATCTCGACAAGACCCACTGGGGGATGCCGTGGTATCGCAACCAGGTCGGGCCGCGCCTCGTCGACCGCATCGAGAACGAACGCCACTATCGCGCGACGAGCGGCCATGACGCGGGCGCCGCCTCGCTCGCGCTGGCGCGTGCCTTCCTCGCGGCCGGCACGACGCGCATCCGGACGCACGTCGACGTCGATACCGAAGCCGGGCTGCGCCACCTGCACGGCGTGCTGGCCACGCGCGAGACGCTGCGCGGGCAGGTCGAGATCCAGATCGTCGCGTTTCCGCAATCGGGCGTGCTCAAGCGGCCGGGCACCGATGCGCTGCTGTCCGACGCGCTCGGCGCCGGCGCCGACCTGCTCGGCGGGCTCGATCCGTGCGCGATCGAAGGCGATCCGGTCGAGGCGGTGGACGTGCTGTTCGCGATCGCCGGGCGCCACGGCCGCGGGCTCGATATCCATCTGCACGAGCGCGGGTCGATGGGTGCGTACTCGCTCGACCTGATCCTGCAGCGCACGGCGGCGCTCGGCATGCAGGGAAAGGTCACGATCAGCCATGGTTTCTGCCTCGGCGATATCGCCGAACGCGAGCGCGATGCGCTGCTCGCGCGGATGGCCGAGCTCGGCGTCGCGATCGTCACGACCGCGACGGCCGCGGTGCCGGTGCCGCCGGTGGCCGCGTGCCGTGCGGCGGGCGTGACCGTGGTCGGCGGCAACGACGGCGTGCGCGATACGTGGACGCCGTACGGCTCGCCCGACATGCTCGAGCGCGCGATGCTGATCGCCATGCGCAACGATTTCCGCCGCGACGATGCACTCGAAGTCGCGCTCGACTGCGTGACGCACGGCGCGGCGCGCGGCTGCGGTTTCGCGGATTACGGCCTGCAGCCGGGTCACCGCGCGGACGTGGTGCTCGTCGATGCGCTGACGTTCGCCGAGGCCGTCGTCGCGCGGCCGGTGCGGCGTCTCGTCGTGTCGTCCGGGAAGGTCGTCGCGCGCGACGGCGCACTGGTCTGAACGCCGCGTCGCGCCGGTATGATCCGGTTTTCGGCCGGATTTCCGAGGAGACGACGATGCGACGCACGACCGCGGCACGGGCCGCACGATGGATGGCGGTGGCCCTGTTCGCCGTGACCGCCACGCATGCGGGGGCGGCCGGCCCGGCCGACGCGCGGCAGGAGGCCAACCGGCGCACGGTGCTGGCGTTCTACGAAAAAGGCTTGAACGAGAAGGATGCGGACGCTGCGCTCGCGTATGTCGGCGATCGCTACGTGCAGCACAACCCGAACGCGGCCGACGGGCGCGACGGCTTCCGCAAGTTCGTCGCGTTCCTGCGCGACACATATCCGCAATCGCACAGCGAGATCAAACGCTCGTTCGTCGACGGCGACTACGTGATCCTGCACGTGCACGCGGTGCGCGAACCCGGTACGCGCGGCAGCGCGATCATGGACATCTTCCGGCTCGAGCACGGCAAGATCGTCGAACACTGGGACGTCAACCAGCCGGTGCCCGAGCAGGCGGCGAACGGCAACACGATGTTCTGACGCATGCGCGGCACGCCGTGCCCCGTTCCCTGCTGCGGATGAAACCCGCTTCGCTTACCGCCCTTCGAGTTCCAGCATCGCCGCGAGCGTCTTCGTCAGTTCGCTGACCATCGGGTCGGCCGTCGGCCGGTGCAGGATCGCGATGTCCATGTGCTCGATCGGCGCGAAGCCCTGCTTCGCGGTCAGCACCACATGCTCGTCCGTCACCACGCGCGCGGGCAGCACGCTGATGCCGAGCCCGTCCGCGACGGCCGCCTGGATCCCGCTCAGGCTAGACGTCGTGAAGCTGATCCGCCAGCGGCGGCCGCGCTCCTCGATCGCCTTGATCATGTCGTCGCGGTAGAGCCCGCGCGGCGGGAACACGACGATCGGCACCGGGTCGAGATCGATCGACGGATGCTTCGCGCTGTCGATCCAGCGCAGCTTCTCGGGCCAGCGCACGACCGCCTCGCGGCTGTCGCGTCGCTGCTTGATCAGCACGAGGTCGAGTTCGCCGCGATCGTACGCGGCGCTGATGTCGCGGCTCAGCCCGCACGTCACTTCGAGCTTCACCTGCGGATGCTCGCGCTTGAACGCCGCGAGCGCGTGCGTCGTGCGACCCGCCGCGAAATCGTCGGGCACGCCGAGCCGGATCGTCAGCGCGACCGTCGCGCCCGACAGCGCCTCCAGCATCTCGTCGTTGAGCGCGAGCATGCGCCGCGCATAGCTGAGCACCGTCACGCCCGCGTCGGTCGGCCGCACGTCGCGCGCGCCGCGGTCGAGCAGGCGGTGGCCGGCGATTTCCTCGAGCCGGCGCACCTTCTGGCTGACGGTCGACTGCGTCGAATGCAGGCGCGCGGAAGCCGTCGTGAAACTGCCGCAGTCGGCGACCATCACCAGCGCGCGCAGCAGGTCGATGTCGAACAGGGGTCTATTCATTTCTGCACTTCTGTGGATTCGATCATTTCATTTCCAAATGCGTGCGGCGACTTTTAACATGGCCGGACGCCGCGGGCAATCGCGGTTTCGCCGGATTCGGCGCGGCGTCGCGCGGCGCCTTTGAAGCGCGTGACGCATCTTATCGGCCGCGCAGCGGCGAGCGCGGGCACGCCAGGGGCGCATTACCGTACGGTCGGTGGAAGATCGGGCGACACGTCGCCGTAGCTTCCGGTATAGACCTCTACATTTCACGAACATCCGGAAAAACACGCTCTGTGGCAAACGTGCGTCGCGCAGGGTAAACACCTGAAAACCCCGTAAAAAGGCCGTGGATCAGGCATCTGCCCGCCCTCCCGTCTCCCGCCTCTCTTCAATCCGCCGCACTCCGTCATACCCCCGCTTGCGCTCGAAAATCTAGCGGTCTAGACTGCACCGCAGTTTCATCGAAGTCCCGTCTTTCGCGTACCGCGCCGGGCATGCCGGCACGACGCTCCCCACCGGACGCCGGCGCTTCCCCGCCGCGTCGAGACCACAAGGACACGCCATGAACCGTACTGCCAAGTTCCTCGTTACCGCGCTGGCGTTCGCGCCGCTCGCATCGTTCGCGCAGGACACGTCGACGATCCGCTGGGGTATCGATCCGACGTATCCGCCGTTCGAGGCGAAGCAGCCCGACGGCTCGCTCGCCGGCTTCGACATCGACCTGCGCAATGCGATCTGCGAGCAACTGCGTGCGAAGTGCGTGTGGGTCGAGCAGGGCTTCGACGGGATGATTCCGGCGCTGCGCGCGCGCAAGTTCGACGTGATCATGTCCGCGATGACGGCCACCGACGAGCGGCTCAAGCAGATCGACTTCTCGAACAAGCTGTATGCGTCGCCGGGCGCGCTCGTCGCGCCGGTCGGCTCGAAGCTGCTGCCGACCGCGGCGTCGCTGGCCGGCAAGCGCGTCGGGATCGACCAGGGCACGACGCAGGAGGCGTACGCGAAGGCCGAATGGGCGACCAAGGGCGTGACGATCGTCTCGTACCAGAATCAGGACCAGGTGTATCAGGATCTCGTCAACGGTCGCCTCGACGCGACCTTCCAGGACAAGACGCAGGCCGGCTACTCGTTCCTGAAGACGCCGCGCGGCAAGGGCTACGCGTTCGCGGGCCCGGACGTGACCGATGTGCGGATCACCGGCTACGGCGTCGCGATGGGGTTGCGCAAGGGCGACGCCGACATGAAGAAGCGGCTGAACGACGCGATCGTCGCGATTCGCGCGAACGGCACGTACCAGAAGATCGCCGCGAAGTACTTCGACTTCGACATCTACGGCGCGAAGCAGCAACTGACTTCGGCGCCGTGATTCCGTGATTCCGTGACTCATTCGATCGACAGGCACACCATGACGAGTATCCACGAGCGCGTCGCGCAAGCCGTGACGCCCGAACTGATCGCCGCGTTCCGCGAGGAAGGTGCGGTCTGCATCAAGGGCATCTTTTCGCCCGACGAAGTGGCCGCGCTGCGGGCCGGCATCGACGCGAACCTCGCGCAGCCGAGCGAACGCGCGAAAGTCGCGAGTCGGCCCGACGATCCGGGCTGGTTCTTCGAGGATTTCTGCAACTGGCAGCACAACGACGCGTATCGCGACTTCATCGTGCGCTCGCCGGCGCCGTCGGTCGCCGCCGCGCTGATGGGCACGGACAACGTGCGGCTGCATCACGACCACCTGCTCGTGAAGGAGCCCGGCACGCGGCAGCGTACGCCGTGGCACCAGGACCAGCCGTACTACAACATCGAAGGCGACGACAACGTCAGCATGTGGATTCCGGTCGATCCGGTGCCGCTCGAATCGACGCTCGAATTCGTCGCCGGCTCGCATCGCGGGCCGTGGCTGATGCCGCGCACGTTCATGGACAAGGAGGCGAAGTGGTTTCCGGAAGGCAGCCTCGCCGATCTGCCCGACATCGAAGCCGACCGCACGGCCTTCCCGATCCGCCACTGGGCGCTCGAACCCGGCGACATGGTGTGCTTCCGGATGCTTACGCTGCACGCGTCGGGCGGCACACAGAACCGCCGGCGCGCGTTCTCGATCCGCTTCGTCGGCGACGATGTCCGTCACGCGCCGCGCCGCTGGAAAACGTCGCCCGATTTTCCCGGGCTCGCGGAACAGCTCGCCGACGGCGCGCCGCTCGATCACCCGCTGTTTCCGGTCGTATGGTCGCGCGACGCGGGGCAGGTTGGGGCGATCTGACCCGACGTAACGAATGAACACGGCGGCCGTTTCATGACGAAACGGCCGCCGTGCGTGTCGGGGGCGTGCGACGAACGATCAGGTCGGGTGGCGCCCCGCGCCCGGCTTGAAGCGCGAGCCGAGCCGGTAGCGGTTGCCCGGGTGCAGGAAGTGCACGAACGTGACGGGCAGCCCGTCCGTCCACGTGCGGCGCGTGAGCGTGAGGCACGGCTCGTCGGCGCGCATGTCGAGCAGCCGCGCCTGCTCGCCGGTCGGCAGCGACGCGTCGACGACGTGCTCGATTTCCAGTTCGTAGTGCGACACGTTGTTGTACAGGTACTCGGACGGCGGTTCGGTCTGGAAATCCTGATCGATGAAGCCGGGCGCGGCCGCCGGGTTCACGTAGCGATCCTCTAGCTGGATCGGGCGGCCGTTTTCCTCGTGCACGCACACCACGTGAAAGACCGGCGTGTTGACCGGCAGGCCGAACGCGGCCGCGACGTCGAACGACGCGGGCTCGCGCGACCGGCTGAGCACGCGGCAGCGGTACTCGTGCCCGCGCGCACGGATCTCGTCGCGAATATGCGCGATCATCAGCAGGTTCGACTGCGGCTTGACCTCCGCGACGAAGGTGCCGACGCCCGCGATGCGCTTCAGCACGCCTTCCTCGGTCAGCTCGCGCAGTGCGCGGTTGACCGTCATGCGCGCGACGCCGAACCGGGCGGCGAGATCGAGTTCGGACGGGATGCGGTCGCCGGGGCGCCAGTCGCCGGATTCGACGTTCTGGCGAACGAGCGTCTTGATCTGCTGGAACGGTGCGGTGGCCTTGGTGACCATCGGAAGATCCTTGCGCGAAGAAGTGACGAGGCTAGTCGTCGTGGCTGACGATGACCAGGATCTCCGCCTGCGCGGTGCCGAGGCTGCGCGTGCGGTGGGGGATGAGTGCGTTGAAATAGACTGAATCGCCGGCCCTGAGTTGCACCGTCTCGTTCGGAAATTCGATTTCCACGCGCCCCTTGTGCACGAACAGGAATTCCTCGCCTTCGTGCTCGCGGAACGTCGACGCGACGAATTCGTGCGGCGGATGCACGACGAACGGCAGCATCTTCTTCGGCGCGACGCCGGCCGCGATGCTTTCGAAACGGTGCGCGTGGCTGTCGGCCGCCCCGCCCATCGCCGTGCGCTCGCCGGCGCGCGTGATCGCGATCAGCTCGCGGTTGCGGCTTTCCGAGAACAGTTGCTCGACGTCGACGTTCAGCGCCTTCGACAGCTTCAGCGCGACCGCGATCGACGGCACGCTCAGGCCGCGCTCGACTTTCGACAGATAGCTCTTGGTGAGGCCGGTCTCGCCGGCCAGCACGTCGAGCGTCCAGCCTTTCTGTTTTCTGAGCAGCTTCAGGCGAATCGTCATGGGGCGCCGGGTGTCCTTCGAAAAACCGATTGTAACGCATGACACAAAGTGTCATTCGGTGTATCGTGTGTCACGTGCGACGGGCAAACGGCTGCGGACGGCGCGGCAGGCCCGGTTCATTCAGGAGGCGAACATGGCGGAAACGCTGAATTTGACGAAGGAAGCGCTGGTCGCGCTGGCGGAGCGGCGTCTTGAAAACGAAGTGGGCGACAGCGGCTGGTCCGCGCGGCAAAAGCTCGCGCTGACGTGCCGGATCCTGTTCGACGCCGGCCACGACTCGGGCCTGGCCGGGCAGATCACCTGCCGCGCGGATGCGGCCGGCACGTACTACACGCAGCGGCTCGGGCTCGGCTTCGACGAGATCTCGGCCGCGAACCTGCTGCGCGTCAACGAGGATCTCGACGTCGTCGATGGCGAAGGCATTCCGAACCCGGCCAACCGGTTCCATACGTGGATCTATCGCGAGCGCCCGGACGTGAACTGCATCATCCACACGCATCCGGCGCATGTCGCGGCGCTGTCGATGCTCGAGCAGCCGCTCGTCGTGTCGCACATGGACATCTGCCCGCTGTACGACGATTGCGCGTTCCTGAAGGACTGGCCGGGCGTGCCGGTCGGCAACGAGGAGGGCGAGATCATCTCGAAGGCGCTCGGCAGCAAGCGCGCGATCCTGCTGTCGCATCACGGCCAGCTCGTGGTCGGCAAGACGATCGAGGAGGCTTGCATTCTCGCGCTGTTGATCGAGCGCGCCGCGAAGCTGCAACTGCTCGCGATGTCGGCCGGCGAGATCAAGCCGGTGCCGCCGGCGCTCGCGCGAGAAGCGCACGACTGGATCTCGAAACCGAAGCGCGATGCAGTGACGTTCGACTACTACGCGCGCCGCGCGTTGCGCACGCATCGGGACTGCGTCGCATAAGTCGTGCCGTTCCGATGTTGTCGGACAATCATTGAGGAATACAAATCGTGTCCATCCTTCTGAAGGGCATCATTGCCTACCCCGTCACGCCGTTCTCCGTCGACGGCGGCGTCGACCTGAAAGCGCTCGATGCGCTGATCGAGCGCCTGATCGCCGGCGGCGTTCACGCGATCGCGCCGCTGGGCAGTACCGGCGAAAGCGCCTACCTGTCCGACGCCGAATGGGAGGCCGTCGCCACCGCATCGATTCGCGCGGTGCGCCGGCGCGTGCCGACCGTCGTCGGGATTTCCGATCTCACCACGGCGGGCGCGGTGCGCCGTGCCCGCTTCGCCGAGCAGGCCGGCGCCGATGCGGTGATGGTGCTGCCGGTGTCGTACTGGAAGCTCGGCCACGACGAGATCGTCGCGCACTATCGCGCGATCGGCGACGCCATTGGCATCCCGATCATGCTGTACAACAATCCGGCGACGAGCGGCGTCGACATGTCGCCGGACCTGATCGCGACGATCTGCCGCGCAGTCGACAACGTGACGATGGTCAAGGAGAGCACCGGCGACATCGGCCGGATGCACCGGCTCGCGCAATTGAGCGACGGGACGATCCCGTTCTACAACGGCAGCAATCCGATGGCGCTCGCCGCGCTGGCCGCGGGCGCGTCCGGATGGTGCACGGCCGCGCCGAACCTGAACGCCGCGTTGCCGCTCGCGTTGTTCGACGCGATGCGCACCGGCGACCTCGCACGCGCCAGATCGGTCTTTCACGCGCAGTTGCCGTTGCTGCAGTTCATCGTCAACGGCGGGTTGCCGGTGACCGTGAAGGCCGGGCTGAGACTGCGCGGCTTCGACGCCGGCGAACCGAGGCGGCCTCTGCTGCCGCTCGGCGATGCACGCACGCGCGAACTCGAGCAACTGCTCGCGGCGCTGCCGGACGGTGTGGCCGCATGAGCGACGACGCCCGGCCTGCGATCGCGGCTGCCATCAGCGCGGTGCGGATCGGCACGAGCCGGCCGCTCGCCGGCACGCCGCACGCAAGCGCGATCGACAAGCAGCCGGTGGATACACGCCTGTGGCTGGGCGCGCTCGGCTTTGCCGGCGACGCCCAGGCCGATGCGCGGCATCACGGCGGTCCCGACAAGGCCGTTCACCACTATGCACACGATCACTATGCATGGTGGGCCGCGCAGATCGGCGCGCGCGACGTGCTCGCCCAACCGGGCGCGTTCGGCGAGAACCTGTCGACACGCGGCATCACCGAACACGACGTGTGTCTCGGCGACGTGTTCACGCTGGGCGGTGCGGTGCTCCAGGTCTCGCAGTCGCGGCAGCCGTGCTGGAAGCTCAACGCGCGTTTCGATCATCCGCGGATGGCGGCGCTCGTGCAGCAAAGCGGCCGGACCGGCTGGTACTACCGCGTGCTGCAGGAAGGCTGGGTGGGGGCGGGCGACGTGCTCGCGCTGCATGAGCGCCGCCACCCGCAATGGCCGCTGTCGACGGTGCTCGACGTGCTGTATCGACGCACGCTCGACATGGCCGCGCTCGATGCGCTGTGCGACGTGCCGGTGCTGCCGCCCGCCTGGCGCAAGATGCTCGAAAAGCGCCGGACGGAGCGGCAGGTCGAAGACTTGACGAAGCGGCTCGAAGGATGACGGGCCGCGTCCGACGCTTACTTCGTCGGCAGGTTGCGCACGTCGGCCGTCGGCTCGGTGCCGAACGCGTCGCTCAGCGTATAGCCGATCAGTAGTCGGGCGGTTGCCTCGGGCGTGGCGAGTGCGCCGCTCGACTTCAACTGGTCGAACTTCTCGCGCATCGGGAAATTGTCTTCGTCGGTCGCGCGGATCGTGGCCTGCATGCCCGTATCGACGACGCCCGGCGCGACGCTGCAGATGCGCAGCGCGCCGTTCGCGTCGAGCGCGACGGCGCGCGCGTGGTGATCGAGCGCGGCCTTGGTCGCGCAGTAGATGCTCCAGCCCGCATACGCGTTGCGGGCAGCGCCGCTCGACAGGTGCACGATCCGGCATTCGGTCGCGGCCGAGGCGGCCTGTGCGAGCGCGGCCGACAGCATCAGCGGCGCGGCGACGTTCAGGCCGACCGCGCGGGCGACGATCGCCGGATCCTGCGCGGTGAGCGGGCCGATCGGATCGACGATACCCGCGTTGTTGAACAGCAGCACGAGGGACGCGCCGTCGACGAAGCGGCGCAGCGTGTCGCCGGCCAGCCAGGCGGCGACGGCCGTGGAGTCCGACAGGTCGAGTTCGACTTCGGCGAAGCGTTCGCCGGCCTGCGACCCGAGCGACGGATGACGGCTGCGCGACACGCCGAGCACGGCGATGCCTTCCTGCAGCAGGTGTTCGGCGAGCGCCGCGCCGACGCCGCGCGTGTGTCCGGTGACGATGGCGCGCACGGGTGCGGTAGAAGATGCAGTCATGGTGGTGAACCGATGAGGAGTGAACGGAGTTGACGAGCGGCGCGCACGCACGGCGGCAGCGCATTCAGGGCGGGTGATGCGTGGTATCGACGTGCGAAGAGGTCGCACGCGGCGCCGCGGATATCGGGACGAACGTATATCGTAGCGCTGGCATGTGCATCGCGCAAACGCCGGGGCGTGCGTGCGGGAGGAATTCGCAGCGCGTGCATGCATCGCCGCGTTGCGCCGCGTGCTGCCGGGCGCGCTGCTACGTCGGACGAAAGCCCGCTGCGACAAGTGCGCACTTCGGTGCGGCGAGCGGCGCCGGGCCATGCTTCGCGAGCTATCATATGGCTCCCCCGTTCGCGACGCCGGACGGGCCGCGACCGTTTCCCCTCATTTGCTGCACGCTGCGAAGCCATCATGAACACCACGCCGGATACGCCCACGCCCCGCACCCTTCGCGAACTCACGCCCCTCGAGGCCCGCATTCTCGGTGTGCTCGTCGAGAAACAGCACACGGTGCCGGATACCTACCCGCTGTCGCTGAACGCGCTGACCGCGGGCTGCAACCAGAAAACCGCGCGCGCGCCGGTGATGAACGTCAGCGAGGACGAAGTCACGACCGCGCTCGACGGGCTGAAGCACTTGAGTCTCGTGATGGAGGGCAGCAGCAGCCGCGTGCCGCGCTTCGAGCACAACATGAACCGCGTGCTCGGCATCCCGAGCCAGGCAATCGCGCTGCTGACGATCCTGTTGCTGCGCGGCCCGCAGACGGCCGCCGAGCTGCGCCTGAACAGCGCGCGCCTGCATGGTTTCGCGGATATCTCGTCGGTCGAGGCGTTTCTCGACGAACTCGCGGCGCGCGCACAGCCGCTCGTCGTCCGGCTGCCGCGTGCACCGGGCGCGCGCGAGAATCGCTGGATGCACCTGATGTGCGGCGAGGTGAACCTGGCCGACTTCGCGAGCGCGGATGCCGGCGGCGCGGATTCGGTGCCGCCTTCCGAATTCGAAGCGCTGAAGGCAGAACAGAAGCGCCTCGCGGATGAAGTGGCGCGGCTGAATGCGCTGGTTCAGCGGATGGCCAGCGAACTGGGGATCGACGTCGACGTGCCGGGCGACGCGGGCTGATCCACGGGGCGATGCGACGCGGTGCCGACGCGTGCACGCGCGCAGCGCAGCGGGCATCGGGCGCCGCGACGTCATCGCTACCAGCGGCACCCCGATTGCGGCGAAACGTCGACATCCACCGCCCTGCCGAACGCGGTTTTCTTGCCGGTGCGCGCATTGGTGTACGTCATCGAATAGACGTTGGCGCCCTGGGACATCATTTCGTATCTCCCGTTGATCTTGCCGTCGACCATTTCGACCCAGGTCGTCGTGAACTGATGCGGACGATCTTCGGCGAGCACTTCGTCCTCTTCGTGTTCGATCACCAGCGGGAGGGCCGTTTTCGATTTCGCATACCGGACCATGCCGCCCGTCCAATCGACCGCATCGTCGTAGTAGGTGCGCATCTCGAAGCGCACGGGTTTGTCGCCATCCGATCTGAAGCAGAACACGTCGGTGGAAACCTTGGCGAGCGCCGGCAACGAAATACAGAGCAGTACCACGGCAAGTGCTTTTTTCATGAGGGTGGTGTGCAAGAGATAAAGCGACATTTCAACCGACACTGATCCGCGTAGCCCCCGCATCGACGAGCCGGAACAGCAGATCCTCGACGGCCGTCTCGGGCGCGGAGCCGAGGTCGGCATTGACGCGCCACCCTTGTTCCGTGCGAACCGGTTCCGACAGGTAGTGGACGACGCCATGCAGCCCGTCTTCGGCCGGCGTATTCTCGTCGTCCACATCGAACCACGCGAGGAACCACGTCTTGAAAGCGTCGACCGCTGCGCTTTCGTCGAGACCGTCGGCCTCGATCGCGGCCCAGTCCCACACGAACGGGCGGATCGACACGGCCGCCGTTTCGAGGTCGAACGCGAACGATTCGAAATCCAGTTGCGAGGTCGAATCGACCATCGACGGCTGGCCCGCCGCGTCGCCTTCGGCCGGGATCGTGTCGGCCCGGCACGGCAGCGCGAGCGGCCCTTCGGCGGCCAGCGCGCCGTCGGCCTGCCGGTAGGCCGGTTCGACGGTCACCGCCGGTTGCGCTGCCGCTTGCGCGAGCAGGTCGATATAGGGTTGGCGGATGGCACGGAGCAGTTCGGATACGGTCATCGTGGCGTGTCGGTTGAGCAGGAAACGATCGGTCGCAGGCAGGCGGTGGGCCGCGCGGCCCGCCTCGCAAGACGGGCCGCTTCGGTAACGGACAGCCGTGATCGTACGGTACTTCATCCGGAGGCGGGCAGTCGGCCGAACGGCCGGGGCGGCCGCATCGCGTTGCGGCGGCTTTAGACGTTTACCTTCAAACAACGGAAAACGTGCATCGAACGCGTTCTCGTTGTGCTTCAATTCATCCGGTTTGTACTCCTACTAAATTACAGATTCAGAACAAGCCGGATCATTCATTCACAGGAGACAGTCGATGGCACGGAAACGCTTTTGAAGTGGCAATCGCGATGGTCTGAAACACCGCCGAACTTCCTTCGATGAAAGCAGGTTATCCAAGGGGCCCCCACCCATGTCCTCCAGACGTTCGATGATTGCCGCGGCTGCCGTGTCCGCCGCGCTGGGCATCGTTGCTCCGCCGGCCAGCGCCGGCGCGCCGGCCGTGTCCGATCCGTTCTATACGTACACCGGCGCCACGCCATTGGCATCGATTTCACCGGGCACGGTGCTGAAGACGCGCAATGTCACCTATCACGTGGCCGGCATTCCGACCGCGCTGACCGCGCAGCAACTGCTGTATCGCACCAACGACGCGCGGAACCAGCCCGTCGTCAACGTGACGTCCGTGATCCGGAGTCAGGTCAGCAACGGCCAGGCCATCTCGTACCAGTCGGCCTACGATTCGCTGAACCCGTACGACGAACCGTCGCAGGTGATCGCCGGCGACCGCAACGTGACCAAGGTCGTCAACGTCGGCACGTTGCTCTACAGCGCGGAATCGGTTCCGCTGTCGACACTGCTGCTGCTGGGCTACAACATCATCGTGCCCGATACGGAAGGCCAGACGGCAGACTTCGCCGCCGGCCCCGAATACGGGATGACGACGCTCGATTCGATCCGCGCGGCGCTCAATACGCCATCGACCGGCCTGAATCCGTCGAGCAAGATCGCGATGATCGGCTATTCCGGCGGTGCGATCGCGACGAACTGGGCCGCGCAACTCGCGCCGAGCTATGCGCCCGACGTCAACAGGCAACTCGTCGGCGCGGCGGAAGGCGGCGTGCTGGTCGACCCCGCACACAATCTGCGCTATGTGGACGGCAGTATCGTCTGGGGCGGCGTCGCCGCGGCCGCGCTCGCCGGGCTGTCGCGCGGCTACGGCTTCGACCTGACACCCTATCTCAGCGACACCGGCGTTGCCGTGTTCAAGGACATCCAGAGCCAGTCGCTCGCGTACATCCTGCCGAAGTACACGGGCCTGCACTGGGCGACGCTGTTCAAGCCGCAATACGCGAACGACATCAACGGCATTCCGGTGTATGTGACGTACGCGAACAAGGTGAATGCGGGGCTGGCCGCGTCGCCGACGATCCCGATGTTCATCGGCCAGGGCACGGCGGGCGCGCTCGACGGCACGTTCGGCAGCCAGGTGGGCGACGGCGTGATGCTGGCGTACGACGTGCGCGCGCTGGCGCAGAAGTTCTGCGCCAGCGGCACGCCGGTCACGTACACCGAGTATCCGCTCGAACATGTGGGCGCGATCGCGCCTTGGGTGGCCGGCATGCTGCCGTGGCTCTACGACCGCTTCAACGGGAAAGCCGCGCCGAGCAATTGCTGGCTGACGGCGCTGCTGCCGAGCAATTCGCTGGCGCCCGAGACGCCGCACTAGACGCGCCGGGCGGCGCAATGGAGGGCAGGGCGATCCGCCGCGGATCGCCCTTTTTTCATCCCGCGTTTCTCCGTCTGTCGGATTTACCTGACCGCAGTCGCCCCGCATCCCCGCCGTACCCGGCTACCACCTCTCCCCGGTGCCATAATCGAGCCTGGCCATCATTCCAGATAGACGTCCCCCGGAGAATCACCATGCAGAACCTCGACAATCCTTCCCACGATCGCGAGGTAGGCAGCGCCGACGCGACGCAGGACACCGCGCGCATCGACGACGTCCGCATCGGCGCCGTGCGTCCGCTGATTTCGCCGGCGTTGCTGCTCGACGAACTGCCGGTGCCGGCCGGCACGCAGACGCTCGTCGAGGATACGCGCCGCGCGATCGGCGATATCCTGCACGGCCGCGACGACCGGCTGCTGCTCGTCGTCGGCCCGTGCTCGATCCACGATCACGACCAGGCGCTCGATTACGCGCGCCGCCTGAAAGTTGCGGCCGATGCGCTGAAGGACGACCTGCTGATCACGATGCGCGTCTACTTCGAGAAGCCGCGCACGACGGTCGGCTGGAAGGGCTACATCAACGATCCGCGCCTCGACGGCAGCTTCCGCATCAACGAAGGGCTGCGCGCCGCGCGGCAACTGCTGCTCGACATCAACGCGCTCGGTCTGCCGGCGTCGACCGAATTCCTCGACCTGCTGAGCCCGCAGTACATCGCCGATCTGATCGCGTGGGGCGCGATCGGCGCGCGCACGACCGAGAGCCAGAGCCATCGCCAGCTCGCGTCGGGCCTGAGCTGCCCGATCGGCTTCAAGAACGGCACCGACGGCGGCGTGCAGGTCGCGTCGGACGCGATCGTCGCCGCGGCCGCGAGCCATGCCTTCATGGGGATGACGAAGATGGGGATGGCCGCGATCTTCGAGACGCGCGGCAACGACGATGCGCACGTGATCCTGCGCGGCGGCAAGAACGGGCCGAACTACGATGCGGAGCACGTCGAAGCGAGCTGCGCGGTGCTGCGCAAGGCCGGCTTGCGCGAGCAGGTGATGGTCGACTGCTCGCATGCGAACTCGAACAAGTCGCACGAGCGGCAGATCGAAGTGGCGCAGGATCTCGCACGGCAACTGTCGCAGGGCGAGCACCGGATCGTCGGCGTGATGGTGGAGAGCCATCTCGAGGCCGGGCGCCAGGATCTGAAGCCGGGCGTGCCGTTGCAGTACGGCGTGTCGATTACCGATGCGTGTCTGAGCTGGACGCAGACGGAGCCCGTGCTCGACGTGCTGGCGGAAGCGGTGCGGCATCGCAGGGTGTATTCGCGGAATGCATGACGCGGCGGGGCGGCACGCAGCTCGCCGCATCGTTCGATGTACCGAGAAGATCGGGTGCTCGTCCGTGAGGTTGTCCTGATCGATGGTCGGCGGCGCCATTTTTTTCGCGCCGCGCGCCCCAACCGTCTGCACGATCATTGATCCCGATCGGGTCGCCCCGGTTGCCACGTCGCACGCTCAACGCACGATCCGGCGAATGCCGCTACCATGAACACGTGTTGCTCGCCGCGGCCCGGCCACGCCGGTCCGCCACGCATACACGCCGTGGCGGCGCGGCCGTCCGCCACGCGACCGACGAAGCGCGGGGCGGCCATCCGTGGGGCGGCCATCCGCGGGGCGGCCATCCGCGGGGCGCTCACCGATCAGCCGTTGCGCCTGCGTCGCTTCGCTCCCGAAATCAACAACAACCGAACCGGAGTGCATTCCACATGAAGTTCTACAAGACCCTTCTCGCAGCAACCGTTCTCGCCTCGAGCGTCAGCGCGCACGCGCAGATCGCGGGCGCGCAGCCGATCAGCGTGACCGTCGAGCAATCGCAGGCGCTGCTCGAAGGCTGGAGCGTGAAGAAGAGCGTGCTCGGCAAGACCGTGTACAACGACGAGAACCAGAAAGTCGGCAAGGTGCGCGACCTGATCGTCGCGCCGGACGGCTCGGTGTCGGCCGCGATCGTGTCGGCCGGCGGCTTCCTCGGCGTGGCCGCGCACGACGTCGCGGTGCCGATCGCATCGCTCGACGTGCGCAACGGCAACATCTATTTGCCCGGTGCGACCAAGGATGCGCTGAAGGCCACGCCGGCGTTCCAGTACGCGAAGGTGCCGTCGCCGCCGAAGCCGAAGAAGCTCGACGAAAAGCACTGATCCGTCGTATCGATGCGGCGCCCGTTGCGCGATGCGGCGGGCGCCGCATTGTCATTTTCGCTCAACGCTTCGATGTGTCGTCCGCCGGCGCGAGCGCGACGATGTGGCGAATCCCTTCATGCGCCATCTTCGTATACGGACAGAAACGCTCCGTATTGCGAACGAGCTCTTCCGCCACCGCGCGTTCGACGCCCGGCAGCCGTACGCGAATGTTCGCGTTCAGCATGAACAGCCCGTCCACCGGATCGCGACAGAAGTCGATCGATGCGGCTACCGACGCGCCGGCGACCGACACGCCCGCCCGTGCAGCCAGCAGGCTCAGCGCGCCGTGAAAGCACGCCGCATAGCTGGCGGCGAACAACTGCTCCGGGTTCGGGCCGTCGCCGGGCCCGCCCAGCGCGGCGGGCAGGCGGAGCTCGACATCCAGGCACCCGTCGTCGGAACGCGCGACGCCCGATGCGCGGCCGTGCTCCGCCGCCCCGCCCGTGACGGTCACGGTCGTCGAGTACAGCGTCTGCGGTTCCCGGCCGCGATACCGGTCGAGCAGCGACAGCGGCGGCGGGTGCAGCGGCGTCATGGCGTGCGTGATCCGGCTGCGGCGTTCAGCGCACGAGCGCGTTCTGCCGGAACCACGCGTCGAAGGTCGTCGCGCCGAGCCGTGCACCGGGCGCCGGCACGAGCGTGTCGTCCTGCAGCACCGCGCCGAAGTAGTCGGCGCCCGCATCGGGCGTCACCGTACGCGCGTCGTGCGTGGCCGACAGGAACCGCTCGACCAGATCCGCGATCCGCACGCGCTCGGGGCCGCCGATTTCGGCGATGCCGTTGCGCGGCGCGTCGAGCGCGAAGTCGGTCACGGCGGCCGCGACGTCGTCCGATGCGATCGGCTGGAAGTGCGCGGTGCTCAACCGGATCGTATCGCCTTGCGCGCCGGCCTGCGCGATCGCCCCGACGAATTCGAAGAACTGCGTCGAGCGCACGATCGTGTACGGCACGCCTGCTTCGCGGATCAGGTTTTCCTGAATGATCTTGCCGCGGAAATACGCGCTCTGCTGCAGCCGGTCGGTGCCGACCACCGACAGCGCGACGTGATGGCGCACGCCGGCCGCGCGCTCCGCGGCGAACAGGTTGCGCCCCGACGCCTCGAAGAATGCCTTCACGGCCGCTTCCTCGAACGACGGGGAATTCGCGAGATCGACGACGACGTCCGCGCCGGCGAGCGCGTCGTCCAGTCCCTTGCCCGTGATCGTATCGACGCCGGTCGACGGCGCGGCCGCCACCGCGTCGTGGCCGCGTGCGATCAGGTTCCTGACGACCTTGCTGCCGATCAGGCCGGTACCACCAATCACGACGATCTTCACGATTGCTCTCCTTGAACGGGCGCGCGACATGCGCGCCGCTTTAACTGAACCTGCCGAAACCGGCGCTCATCGCGCTCGCGCGATCGGGCCCGTACCTTGCCGAACGGCGCCGTATTCGCGTGTCTATCGAACAGCCCGCATCGTAGGCGTGCGTCGCGTGATCCGGTAGAGGCCTGCAAGCCCTCACCATGTTGCCGCGAATGCATCAATCGACCGTCTCCAGCGGCGCCATCGTCGTCATCGTGGTCAGGCACTGCAGGTCGCGCGCACGCGTCTGTTCGATCATGTAGTCGATGAACACGCGGATGCGCGTGGGCAGGTGCTTGCGGCTCAGGTAGCAGAGATAGTGGCCGCCGTCGTCCGGCGCGTGCTGGCCGAGACAGCTCACCAGCCGACCGTCGGCGAGCAGGTCGCACACCTGGTACGCGGGCAGTTGCGCGATGCCGAGCCCGTCGAGCGCCGCGCGCACGACGAGATCGATGTCGTTGAACGTGTGATGCGCGGCGAGCTGGCGCTGCTGCGTCAGTCCGTCGATCCTGAATTCCCATTCCGTCACGCGGCCCGACGCGGTGCACAGGTTGATGCAGCGATGCCGGGCGAGGTCGTCGACGTGGCGCGGCAAGCCGTACCGGTGCGCGTACGACGGCGACGCACAGACGATCATCTGCATCGGAATCAGCCGGCGCGCGACGATCGCGCTGTCCTCCATGCGGCCGTCGCGAAACGCGACGTCGATGCGATCGGCGGAGAAGTCGGCCGGCCGGTCGTTCAACAGCAGGTCGAGCGTGATGTCCGGATATTGCGCATGGAAATCGCGCAGCAGCGGCGCGATGACCTTGCGGCCGAAGCCCGGCGTCGAGCCGATGCGCAGGTGCCCGCTCGGCGGCCCGCTGCGCAGCTCGCGCATGTCGTCGAGCGCCTGCGCCAGATGCTCGATGCCGGGCCGGCAGTTTTCGTAGAAGAGCTCGCCCTCGCGCGTCAGCGACATGCTGCGGGTCGTGCGCTGGAACAGGCGTGCGTCGAGCCGGTCCTCGAGCCGTTGCACGTGGCGGCTGACGGACGAGCGTCCGACGCCGAGGCGATCGGCGGCGCGCGCGAAGCTGCCCTCGGTGACGACGGCCAGAAAGGTGACCACGCCGGCATAGCAGGTCGAAAAACTGCGCGCGAACGGATCGTCGGCATCGGGGCGGCGAATGGAGGTGTCGGGCATGGGGGCGCTGGAATCGTAGTGTCCGTATGCGACTAGACGTTTCAGCGCTGCCGCCTGTGACACCGCCCGCCGCATTTTTTCAAAAAAGGCGTGGGCGGCGTGCGGGCCGGCTATTTTTCCGGCACGAGCACGGGCGCGCCCTTGTCCTTCAACAGCAGCACGATGAACTTCGCGGGCCGGGTCCGGCTCGCGTTGCGTCCAACCGTGTGCAGGTCGTTCGGGCCCTCGTAGAAGGTCTCGCCCGGCTTCAGCGTGACGGGCTCGCCGCCCTTCACCTGCATCACGATCGAACCCTCGACCACGTAGACGAACGCTTCGGCGTGGTGGCGGTGGACGGGGTCGACCGCGCCGGGCGGATACTCGACCGAGATCATCAGCGCTTCCTTGCCCGGGTATGCGTCGAGCGGCTTCGTCATCAGCGGCGTGACGACGGCCGAGGGCGCCGCGCGAACGGCGCCGATCGCGGCGCCCGCGACGACGAGCGCGGACGCGATCACGTGTTTCATGCGAATCATGGTGGTGGCTTCCGGTGGGCCGCCGGCCGACGGCCGGCAGCGAAGGGAGGGCGGTGGGCGGTCGTCAGGCGAGGTTCGCCTTGTCGAGGCCGAACGCCTTGTCGGACGACCCCGGCACGGTCCGGAACGCGACGTTCGCGCGGTTCCAGCCGTTGATCGCCATCACTTCGAACGTCAGGTCCGACAATTCCTTTTCGGAGAACTGGCCGCGCACGCGGTCGTAGAGATCGTCCGGCACGCCGTGCGCGGCCAGTGTCGTCAGCGCTTCGGTCCATGCGAGCGCGGCCCGCTCGCGCGGCGAGAAGAGCGTCGATTCGCGCCACGCCGCCAGATGGTGCAGGCGCAGCTCGCGCTCGCCGTGGATGCGCGCTTCCTTCACGTGCATGTCGACGCAGAACGCGCAGCCGTTGATCTGGGACGCCCGGAGCGACACGAGATCCCGGATCGATTCCTCGATCGCGCTGCTGCGCAGCTGGTTGCTGAGTTCGAGGAATTTCCGGAACAGCTCGGGCGACTGTTGAATGTAGTTGATACGCTGCGTCATGATTTCTCCTGGCGACGAAGAGGCTGGCCCGCGCTGCGCGGGTGTCGTGGGCGGCAGGGCGCCGCGCGAAATCATCTTAGGAGTGTGCGCCGGTGCGCGGTAGCCACGCACAGGGACGCATCGTGTTGCGCGCGCTGCACCAATCCGCGCCCGACCGCGGCCGCGGCCGGCGCCGGCGTGCGATGCGCGCGTCAGCCGGCCGCGCAGGCGGTCGCGATCCGGGCGAGCTTGTCGGGGTTGCGCTGCACGAGAATCCGGCCGATGCACGTACCGTCGGTCTCGAACGACATCGCCGCTTCGAGTTGTCCGCCGATGAAGCGCAGCATCGCCCACTGGCCGTTCAGCACGACCGGCCGCATCTCGACACCGCTGCCGCACCGCAACCACGTCGCATAGAACAGTTGAGCGATCCGCCGGCCGCCGACCATCGGTTTCGGGAAGCTCTGGACGTGACCGCCGCCGTCGCCGATCAGTATTGCGTCTTCGGCGAGCAGCGCCTGGATCGACGGGAAGTCGCCTTGCGCCAGCGCCTGCGTGAACGTCTTCAGCAGCCGGCGATGCGTTTCGTGCGGCACCGCGTGCCGCGGCAGGGTATCGTCGCGCAGCCGCGCCCGGGCCCGGCTGACGAGCTGCCGGCACGCGGCTTCGGTCTTGCCGATCGCGTCGGCGATCCGGTCGTAGTCGAACTCGAAGACTTCATGCAGCAGGAACGCCGCGCGCGCTTCCGGCGTCAGCCGTTCGAGCAACAGCAGGTACGCAACCGACACGTCGTTCGCGCGCTCCGTCATTTCCTCGGGCGTCGCGGGCGATTCGCCGAGCTCCGGTTCGGGCAGCCAGATACCCGCATAGTGCTCGCGCCGGAGCTTCGCCGCGCGCAGGCGATCGATCGACGTCCGCGTCGTGACCGCGACGAGCCACGCCTCGGCGTTCTCGATGCTGTCGCGCGCCGCGTCGTGCCAGCGCAGCCACACGTCCTGCACGATGTCCTCGGCATCCGCGACGGAGCCGAGCATCCGGTACGCGATCTTCTGCAGGCGCGGGCGCAGCGCGTGGAAAATTTGTGCGTCGTTGGTCATCGCAGCCATACTCCGCTGAACCCGAACGTCACGGGCCCGCTCAGGAACGCGCTGCCGGCGCCGTCCCATCGAACGATGACGTCGCCGCCATCGCACGTCACCCGCACGGTGTCGTCGAGCAGCCCGCGCCCGATGCCGTTGACCACCGCGCCGCACGAACACGAGCCGGAGCCGAGCGGCACGCCGCCGCCGCGTTCCCAGATACGTAGACGAATGTGCGTGCGGCTGACGACCTGCACGAAATGGACGTTGGTCTTCAGCGGAAACAGCGGATGCGCTTCGATCGCCGGGCCGAGCGCTTCGATGTCGAGCGCGGCGACATCGTCGACGAAGAACGTGCAGTGCGGATTGCCCATGCTGCATGCGGCCGGCGCACCGGGCAGCGGCAGCGCGAGCGTGTCGACGGCTTCCGCGACCGGCACGTCCTGCCAGTCGAGCCCCGGCGCGCCCATCTCGACGGTGATCAGCCCGTCCGCCTGCTGCGCACAGTGCAGCCGCCCGCGATTCGTGCGCAGCACGACCGACGCCGCACCGGTTTCCCGCATCAGCTTCCATGCGACGCCGCGCGTCGCGCTGCCGCAGGTATCGAGCGCCGAGCCGTCGGGATTCCAGAACGCGACGCGCGCGGCTGCCTCGTCACAGTCCGACACAACCGCGAGCTGGTTGAAGCCGATGCCGCGATGCCGATCGCCCATGCGCCGCACGAGATCGCGATCGATGCGCAACGCTGGATCGCTTTCCCGACCGCGCAGGTCGACGATGACGAAGTCATCGCCATTCGCGTTCATCTTTTGAAATCCGATCGGCATGGCGGTTCCGGAATGGAGGCAGGCGAATACTGTACGTGGCTCGCCGATCGCGAGCAATCGCGGCCTGATGGCGTGCAGGCGACAGGCATCTACGTAATTCTACGTAGCTCATCGTACGTAGTTGTGCGCTTGTAAGCCTCCCCCGTCGCGCGGAATACTACGGCCCACCGCCGCGGCTTCCACGAGACGCGGTTCGACGCATCGACGTCACGCGGGTTCGGCCCTTCGCCGCATCCACTCAAAAACACATTGGAGACCAGGAGACGCCATGAATCGGGCTTCCAGTACCCTGCTCTGGATCGCGGTCGCGCTGCTCGGCGCGTTCGCATTCGGCACGATCGCACTCGCGCACGGCGAGCGCGTCAGTGCCCTCTGGATCGTGATCGCCGCAGTCTGCGTGTATCTGATCGCGTATCGCTTCTACAGCCGTTTCATCGCCAGCAAGGTCATGCAGCTCGACGGGCTGCGGATGACGCCGGCGGTCAAGTACAACGACGGCCTCGACTACGTGCCGACCAACAAGTACGTGCTGTTCGGCCATCACTTCGCCGCGATCGCCGGCGCCGGGCCGCTCGTCGGCCCCGTGCTCGCCGCGCAGATGGGCTACACGCCCGGCATGCTGTGGATCCTGGCCGGCGTCGTGTTCGCCGGCGCGGTGCAGGACTTCATCGTGCTGTTCATCTCGACGCGCCGCGACGGCCGTTCGCTCGGCGACCTCGTCAAGATGGAGCTCGGCACGGTGCCCGGCGTGATCGCACTGTTCGGCGCGTTCCTGATCATGGTGATCATCCTCGCGGTGCTCGCGCTGATCGTCGTGAAGGCGCTGACCAATTCGCCGTGGGGCACGTTCACCGTCGCCGCGACGATTCCGATCGCGCTGTTCATGGGCATCTATACGCGCTACATCCGCCCGGGCCGCATCGGCGAAGTATCGATCATCGGCTTCGTGCTGCTGATGGCGTCGATCGCGTTCGGCCAGACCGTGCACGACTCGCCGGCGCTCGCCGCATGGTTCACGTTCAACGGCACGCAGCTCACGTGGATCCTGATCGGCTACGGCTTCGTCGCGTCGGTGCTGCCGGTGTGGCTGCTGCTCGCGCCGCGCGACTATCTGTCGACGTTCCTGAAGATCGGCACGATCCTCGGCCTCGCGATCGGCATCCTGGTCGTCGCGCCGGAACTGAAGATGCCCGCGCTGACGAAGTTCGTTGACGGCACGGGTCCGGTGTGGTCGGGCAACCTGTTCCCGTTCCTGTTCATCACGATCGCGTGCGGCGCGGTGTCGGGCTTCCACGCGCTGATCTCGTCGGGCACGACGCCGAAACTGATCGACAACGAAACCAACGCGCGCTTCATCGGTTATGGGGCGATGCTGATGGAATCGTTCGTCGCGATCATGGCGCTGGTCGCCGCGTGCGTGATCGAGCCGGGCATCTACTTCGCGATGAACGCACCGGCCGCCGTGCTCGGCTCGACGCCGGAAGCCGTCGCGAACACCGTCACGCAATGGGGCTTCGTGCTGACGCCCGACATGCTCACGCAGACCGCGAAGGCCGTCGGCGAAACGACGATCATCGCGCGCGCGGGCGGCGCGCCGACGCTGGCCGTCGGCATGGCGCACATCCTGCATCAGGTGATCGGCGGCGAAGCGATGATGGCGTTCTGGTATCACTTCGCGATCCTGTTCGAGGCGCTGTTCATCCTGACGGCCGTCGATGCAGGCACGCGCGCGGGCCGCTTCATGCTGCAGGATCTGCTCGGCACGTTCCACCCGGCGCTCAAGCGCACCGAGTCGCTGCCCGCGAACCTCGTCGCCACCGCGCTGTGCGTGGCCGCGTGGGGCTACTTCCTGTACCAGGGCGTGGTCGATCCGCTCGGTGGCATCAACACGCTGTGGCCGCTGTTCGGCATCTCGAACCAGATGCTCGCCGCGATCGCGCTGGTGCTCGGCACCGTCGTGCTGTTCAAGATGAAGCGCGAGCGCTATGCGTGGGTGACGATCGTGCCGACCGTGTGGCTGCTGATCTGCACGCTGACGGCCGGCTGGCAGAAGATTTTCGACGCGAACCCGAAGGTCAGCTTCCTCGCGCATGCCGCGAAGCTGCAGGCCGCGGTGGACGAAGGCAAGGTGCTCGCGCCGGCGAAGTCGATCGCGCAGATGAAGCGCATCATCTTCAACGACTACATCGATGCGGCGCTGGCCGGGCTGTTTATCTTCGTCGTCGTGGCGATCGCGGTGTACGGCGTGATCGCCGTGCTGCGCGCGCGCCGCGAGTCGAAGCCGACCGTGCGCGAGACGCCGTACGAAGCGATGCCGGCCGCGCAGGCGCTCGGCAGCGGACGTTAAGGGGAGGCCGCGATGTTCACCGATCTTGGCAGCGACCTGCGCAGCGCGGGGCGTTACCTCGGGCAGGCGTTGCGGCTGATGGTCGGCCTGCCCGACTACGATACCTACGTCGCGCACATGCGCGAAACCCATCCGGACCGCGAGCCGATGACGTACGAGGAATTCTTCCGCGAGCGTCAGAATGCGCGGTACGGGTCGGGAGCAGGGAAGTGTTGCTGAACCGGGCCGTCGCAATGAACTGACGAATCGGTTCGGTATCGAAACGGAAAGCGCCGCGATGGCCATCGCGGCGCTTTTTCTTTGGCGGGCCGGCCGCGCGCATCGCGCGGCGCCCGCGCGCCGTTTGCCCAGGCGCGGCACGGCCGCATCCGGCCGCCGGTATCATGAGGGCTATTTCTTTTCCCGATGGACCGCAGGAGAACACGTCGTGCATGTCGGTGAGCGTTTCAACAGCATTTCCCATCTCGTCGGCGCGGTGCTGTCGGTGGCAGGTCTCGTCGCGCTCGTGACGATGGGCGCGCTCGAAGGCGATCCGTACAAGGTGGTGAGCTTCAGCGTGTACGGCGCGATGCTGATCCTGCTCTACGCGATCTCGACGGCGTATCACAGCGTGCGCAACCCGCGCCTGAAGGCGATCCTGCAAAAATGCGACCATTCGGCGATCTACCTGCTGATCGCCGGCAGCTACACGCCGTTCACGCTGGTCACGCTGCGCGGCCCGTGGGGCTGGTCGCTGTTCGGCGTGAGCTGGGGGCTCGCCGTGTTCGGCATCGTGCAGGAGCTCACGCTCGGGCGCCGTACGCGCCTGCTGTCGATGATCCTGTACGTGCTGATGGGCTGGCTCGCGCTCGTCGCCGTGCGGCCGCTGATCCATGCGCTGCCCCCGACCGGCACCGCATGGCTCGTGGCCGGCGGCGTGATCTACAGCGCGGGGATCTACTTCTTCATCAACGACGAACGCATTCGCCACGGGCACGGCATCTGGCATCTGTTCGTGCTGGCCGGCAGCCTGTGCCAGTTCGTCAGTGTGGCGATGTATGTCGCGTGAAGGGAATGCGGCGTTGACCCTCTGACGACGCGCCATGCGCGCGTCTGCCGACGCATTCGCTACCGGCGCGTGGCGGCCTGCAGGTGCGCGTCCGGGTCGCCGGTTGCCGATGTCGCCCGAGCCGTGATCCACCACGTCGCCGCGGCGAGCGCGGACACGCCGGTCGCCATGCCCAGCGCCGCCCGCATGGCGGCCGGAAACGGCTGCAGCGTCGCGATGCACGCACCGAAGATCGCCACCCCGAGCGCCGACCCGCTCTGCCGCGCTGCGTTCAGCGCGGCCGCCGCCACGCCGGCGCGGCGCCGGTCGACCGTCCCGAGCGCCGGCGACGTCGCGGCCGGCGAGATGAACCCCGATGCGAAGCCGATCGCGAGCATCGGCGCGACGGCGAGCCACGCGGGTGTCGTCGCACCCATGCTCGTCATGCCGAGCGCGCCGGCCGCATAGAGCCCGAACGCCGCACACATCGTTCCGCGCGCGCCGAAGCGCGCCACGACCCGCCCCGAGCACAGCCCGCCGAGCGCGACCATCGCGGTCATCGGCAGGAACGCGAGCCCCGTGTCGAGCGGGCTGGCGCCGCGAATCTGCCGATAGAACAGGCTGAGCACGAACAGCAATCCGTAGAACACGAATGCCGATGCCATCGACACGAACGTCGATCCCGCGAACAGCCGATTGCGGAAGAATGCGAGCGGCAGCATCGGCTCGCGGCGCCGCGCTTCGATCGCGATGAACGCGATCCACGCGACGACGCTCGTCACCGCGCCGCCGACGATCGGCGCCGAGCGCCAGCCGAGCGACGGGCCTTCGATCAGCGTGCCGATCAGCGCCGCGATCGCGACGATGGCCGCCGCCTGACCGCCCCAATCGACATGCCGCGATGCGTCGACGTCGACGGCGGCGCGTGCGACCGTGCGGCCGAGCCAGATGCCGGCGAGCCCGAGCGGCAGGTTCACGAAGAAGAGGCTCCGCCACCCGAACAGATGGATCAGCAGGCCGCCGATCAGCGGGCCCGACGCCATCGCAATGCCGCCGCAACCCATCCACACGCTGATCGCCGACGCGCGCGCGGCCGGTTCGGGGAAGGTGCGGTTGATCAGCGCGAGCGAGCAGGGCACCAGCATCGCGCTGCCGACGCCTTGCAGTGCACGGGCGGCGGCAAGCGCCGCGAGAGTCGGCGCGACGCCGCACAGCGTCGACGCGGCGACGAACACCGCCAGCCCCGCGACATAGACGGTGCGGTCGCCGAGCCGGTCACCGAGCGTGCCGCCCGTCATCAGCAGGCTCGCGAACGCCAGCGTGTACGCGTTCACGATCCATTGCAAGCCGGCCACGTGGCTGCCGAACGTGTGCGCGATGTCGGTGAGCGCGACGTTGACGATGGACGCGTCGAGCAGCACGAGCGTGTAGCTCACGCAGGTCGTGGCGAGCACGCGGCGGCCCGCCGACCGGTTCGGCGCGGCGGCTGTCATGTGTGGTCGGACGCCGACGCGGCGGCCTGCAGCGCGAGAAAGCCGACCCATCCCCAATACACACGATGATGCGCGATCAACCCGTCGCGGAGATCCATTACTTCGACGAGATCCACCTGATCGCCGTCCGGCGTCTCGCGAGGGTATTCCCAGGCGAGCTGGCGGCCGTTCGAGAAGAACAGCCCGGTCCGGTACCAGCGCCCGAGCCTGTTTTGCGGATTGCGCAAGCCGGCCGCGAAGAATGCGCCGATCGCGGCCTTGCCGTGCAGCACGCCCGAGCCGTGCTTGGGCAGCGTGGCGACGAGGAGCGGCGTTTCGAGCACCGCGTCGTCGGCATACAGCGCCATCAGTGCGTCGAGGTCGCGCGCGCCGACGGCCGCGTGCCAGTCTTGATGGACGCGCCGGGCGTCGGCGTCGGCGTCGGTATCTGCGGGTGTCATGGCGGGTTTCCGGAGGGGGATCACGGAAACCACTGTAGGGGCGCGCCGCCGCGAGACGTTTCACGTCGACCCGAAACGTGGATGCCTCGTCGCGGCAAGGGCGTTCGGGCGTTCGCCCCTCAGCCGGCCAGCGCGTCGAGATTCAGCACATACGACTTGCCGATCCACACCGCCGAATCGCGATGATCGCGCAGGTCGTCGCCGGTATTCGGATGCAGGAAGATGTCGAGCGCGCCGTGGTTCAGCACGAGCCACGGCACGATGTCGTCGAATCGCGCGGCGTCGAACGCGATCTGGTACGACCAGGCCGGATGCGGGCCGACGAGGCGTTCGTGAAAGCGGCCGAGTGCGATGACCGCGCCGAACCGCGCGTCGACGACCTGGCGAAACGCCCAGGCCGCGTCGCGGCTCGCCGCATCGAAATAGACGTGCGCGTGCCAGCTGTCGATGGAGGTAGTGTCGAGGGCGGCCATGGGAAGACTCGATTAAAAAGGGGAATGCCTGAGATGCCGTGCGAAACGGCCGATGCTTGATTATCGCGCGTCCTTGCCGATTGCGTCGTGTCTCAATCCGGCAAGCCGATGCGATGACTTGTCCTATATCGGAAGAATCGGCCGATCCGATGAAGCCGTTTCGGCGGTATTCCGGTATCCGCGTGCGCGATATCACGTCGGCGCCTTGTGGGCAGGTGCGCTGACCGGAACCGAACAGGCAACACGTCGTTTCGGAAATTGAAAGAGCGGGGTGAGCATCTCACCGGATCGCTGGTAAAAATCCGATCAGATCGTTGAATGAAATAAAGAAATTCCATTGCGAAGGGATTCGCGAATGGCGCCGTTCGCACACCGAATGCGCGGCTGAAAATAATAATTGCGGATTCGGCTATTCAAGCGGCATGTGGCGCGACATACGATGATTTCAACGCATCGATGATGGATCGATGCGGGGACAACCATCTGGAGGCCATTATGCGATCCCTCGTTCCCGTTGCCGTTCTTTCCTGCACACTCGCTGCGCTGCCGGCCGTCAGCTTCGCGCAGTCGAGCGGTGCCGGCGGCACGCCGCATGCCGCGTCGTTGACCTGGGCGGCGGCGCGTGCCGAAACCAATGTGCAACTGATGCAGATGACGCGTGCCGGCTATCGCGCGACGACGGCCGGCAACCAGAACTATCCGCTCGCGATGCAGCGGGCGCTCGAGCGCGTGAACAACCCGATACCCGACCGGTGGCGCGACGACAAGGCCGCGATGCAAGCGCGGGCGGCCCGCGACGCGCGGAGCGGCCATCCGGTGAAGGCGTTCTTCGTGAAAACCGCGTACTACCTGAAGGGCGAGAACACGTTTTGATGCAGGAGACGAACATGGCATGCCCCGACCGATGGTCCCGCGTGTTACGTGCGTCGCCGATACGCAGGCTGCCCGAGACGTGTGCGGCGCGACGGCGCGCTGATGTGCACGGCATGCGACGCCGGGCGAACACATTGAGCGACGCGGGCCGCAGCGCCGTCATGTGCCGCGGTGGGTGGCCCGGGGCGGCGGAGGACGACGCGTCCGCGAACGAGGGCGAATCATGAAAGCTACCCGAAAAGGACGTCGCCATCCGCCGTTGACACGCGAATGGCTGCTGCCGCTGCCGCCCGCGCATGCACGCGACATCTCGCTGAAATGCCATATGGCGCTGGTCGCGCTGCGCGGCGGGCACGGTAGCGAAACCTTGCTGATGCGGCTGCGCACGAGCGCGTATCTGGTGTTCCTCGCGCTCGACGATGCGGTCTCCCCCGACGCGACCATCGACCTGTGCGTCGACGCGGAGCGCGTGCTGGACGCGAGCGTGGCGCGCGCCGCGCAAACCGGTGCCTGGACGCTGCACGACGACGAATGCGCGGTGCTCGAACGCGTGCTCGCCGCGCACGACGCATGCGTCGCGACGCTCACGCGGCATCGGCTGGCGGAATTGTGGCGTCATGTCTGCACGTTTGCTTGCGCCGAACAGCCGGGGCTGGTCGCGCAGGCCGCGGCGAAGATGCAAGAGCCGGCCGTTCTGCACTGAATGGCTGCCGGTGGGCCGTGTTTCGTACGCGTCCCATTCCATCGCGCGGCCGTGCACCGTCTAATGACATGACTGGAACCCGGCGAGTCCGGGCGACGACGATCCATCGTCGCGTTGGCGGCGAACGTGCATGTCGACGCGAGCGCATTTCAGTCAGGAGGAGCGATGGCGCTATACAGGAGCGGTGGCTACTTCACGTGCGGAAGTGGCCGCGCATTCAGCGAGAACCTGCCGCCGGGCAGCAAGGTGACGGTGGCGGGCATCTATCGATGCACCGTGTGCGGCGACGAAATCGGTATTGCGAAATCGCAGACGTTGCCGGCCGAGGAAGCGCATCCGCACGATCTCGATCCGCCGTCCGACCCGCTGCTCGATCGGGGGCCGACTGCCTGGCAACTCATTGCCGCGGCGGAATCGCGAAGCTAGGCAACCGACGGCCGCCCCCGCACGCAGGCGCGCAAGCGCGATGCGTCACACGGCGTCCATCAAAACAAAAAGCGCCGCGGAGCGAACCCCGTGGCGCTTTTTCGATGCGTGGCCGCTGAAGGCGTGAACCTTCGCGCGGCGAAACGCGCTTAAGCCGCCGTCGCCGACTTCGCCGGCTTCTGCAGCTTGCCCTTGCCGGCGCGCTGGATTTCCTCGAGCTTGATCTCGACGTGGCGCGAGAACACGTACTCGGCCGGACGCTGCTTCGCGATCGAGATGTCCGGTGCGAACGGGCCGTCGGTCTTGATGCCCTTGCGGCTCACGCGCAGCGCCTTCAGCGGGTTCGAGATCGTGTCCATCACGGCCGTGGCCTCGAAGCCGCAGTGGACCATGCAGTCGGCGCACTTCTCGTAGTTGCCGACGCCGTAGTTGTCCCACTCCGTCGTTTCCATCAGTTCCTTGAAGGTCTTCACGTAACCTTCGCCGACCAGGTAGCACGGCTTCTGCCAGCCGAACACCGTACGCGCCGGGTTGCCCCACGGCGTGCACTTGTACGTCTGGTTGCCGGCCAGGAAGTCGAGGAACAGCGACGACTGGCTGAACGACCAGCGCTTGCCGCCTTCGCCGCGCTTCAGGATTTCGCGGAACAGGTTCTTCGTCTTGTCGCGGTTCAGGAAGTGCTGCTGATCCGGCGCGCGCTCGTACGCGTAGCCCGGCGACACGGTGATGCCGTCGACGCCGATCGGGCCCAGCGTGTCGAAGAACTTCGCGACGCGCTCCGGCACCGCATCGTTGAACAGCGTGCAGTTGATGTTCACGCGGAAGCCGCGGCGCTTCGCTTCCTTGATCGCCGCGACGGCCTTGTCGTACACGCCTTCCTGCGACACCGAGTGATCGTGTGCTTCCTTGTCGCCGTCGAGGTGGACCGACCAGACGAAATACGGGCTCGGCGCGTAGTCGTCCATCTTCTTTTCCATCAGCAGCGCGTTCGTGCACAGGTACACGAACTTCTTGCGCTTCGTGATGCCCTTGACGATTTCCGGCATCTCCTTGTGGAGCAGCGGCTCGCCGCCTGCGATCGACACGACGGGCGCGCCGCACTCGTCGACGGCCTGCAGGCATTCCTCGACGGAAAGACGCTGGTTCAGGATCGGATCCGGATAATCGATCTTGCCGCAGCCGTTGCACGCGAGGTTGCAGCGGAACAGCGGCTCGAGCATCAGCGCGAGCGGATAGCGTTTGTTGCCGGACAGGTGCTGGCGCACGATGTAGGCGCCGACACGAACTTGCTGGAGCAGCGGAATAGACAAGGTATGTCCTCCTTAAACTTCGCGGGCGACAGCTTGCATGAGCTTCGCCGGCAACTTGAATTCGACTTTTTCTTCACGGCCCGCCATCGTCGCGACATCGACGGGCCCCAGCGCGCGCAGCGCGCCGATTACATCCTCGACCATTTCCTCGGGCGCCGACGCGCCGGCGGTCAGGCCGACCGTCTGCACGCCCGCGAACCATTCGGCCTTCACTTCCGAGCCGTCGGCGACGAGATAGCTCGGCACACCGCTTTCGGTGCCGATCTCGCGCAGGCGGTTCGAGTTCGAACTGTTCGTCGCACCGACGACGAGCAGCACGTCAACCTGTTCGCTCAGCTCGCGCACGGCGGCCTGGCGATTCTGCGTGGCATAGCAGATGTCGCGCGTGTCCGGGCCGACGAGGTCGGTGAACCGGCGCTGCAGCGCTTCGATGATGCCGCGCGTGTCGTCGACCGACAGCGTGGTCTGCGTGATGTACGCGACCGGCGTATCGACGGGCAGCGTCAGCGTATCGACTTCGGCTTCGCTCTGCACGAGGATCACCTCGGCCGGAATCTGGCCGATCGTACCCTCGACTTCCGGGTGGCCCGCGTGGCCGATCAGGATCAGCCGGCGGCCCGCCGCGACATACTGGCGGCCCTGCACGTGCACTTTCGTGACGAGCGGGCAGGTCGCGTCGAGCACGTCGAGCCCGCGCGCTTGCGCGTCGTGCTCGACCGTCTGGGCGACACCGTGCGCGCTGAAGATCGCGACAGCGCCGTGCGGCACCTCGTCGAGTTCCTCAACGAATCGTGCCCCTTTATTTCGCAGATTTTCGACGACATGCCGGTTATGCACGATCTCATGACGCACATAGACCGGCGCACCGTGCTGTTGCAGCGCGCGATCGACGATCTCGATCGCACGGACAACCCCCGCACAGAAGCCGCGGGGCTGGGCAAGGATGACTCGCATAAGTGAGCGAACTCCGACGACAGATACCGGGGTTCGAGGAGCTGGCACTGCTCGCTCGCCCCGGCTTGATGTTATGAAGGCAGGAACGAACCGGCCGGCCAGGCCCCGGAACCCCGAATTAATCGCGCATTTTAACCCTATCGCGCCGTCCTTGCTTCGGTGCCGTATCGGCATCGTTGCAATTGCGGGAGAGCCGCGTCGGCGCTGGCGCGCGCGGAACCCGGTAAACTGCGCGGTTTCGCGGTCGGCCGCTCCGGCTGCCCGCCATCGCGCTCATTTCAAGGCCATTCGATGACCGTCGATTCTTACGCGTATTGCCCGTCCGACCATGCGGCGTCGGGTGTTTCGTTTCTGACCCCTATTCATACCGAATGCGCTGGCGCACGGCAGGAGGCATGCCGATGATGCTGGCGATCGCTTTTCTGGTGTCCGGCCTGTCGCTGGTGATCTGGATCGTGCTGCTCGTCGCGCGCGGCGGCTTCTGGCGCGCGCAGCCCGCGCGGCCGCTGCCGCCCGATGCGCGCGGCGCCGCGGCCGAAGCCGGCTGGCCTGCCGTCGTGGCGGTCGTGCCGGCGCGCAACGAAGCCGACGTGATCGCCCGCGCGGCGACTTCGCTGCTCGAGCAGAACTATCCGGGCGACTTCCATCTGATCATCGTCGACGACCACAGCGACGACGGCACCGCCGACGCGGCCCGCGCGGCCGCGCTCGCGATCAACCGCGCCGACCGGCTGACGGTGCTGACCGCGAAGCCGCTGCCGGCCGGCTGGTCGGGCAAGGTGTGGGCGCAGTCGCAGGGGATCGCGGCGGTGCAGACGCTCGGCCTGCCGGCCGATTACCTGCTGCTGACGGATGCCGACATCGGCCATCCGCCCGACGCCGTCGCCCAGCTCGTCACGCGCGCGCAGGCCGAGAATCGCGATCTCGTGTCGCTGATGGTGCGGCTGCGCTGCGACTCGTTCTGGGAAAAGGCGTTGATCCCGGCGTTCGTGTTCTTCTTCGCGAAGCTGTACCCGTTCTCGTGGATCAACAATCCGCGCAACCGGACGGCCGGCGCGGCGGGCGGCTGCATGCTCGTGAAGCGCACGGCGCTCGAGGAAGCGGGCGGCATTGAATCGATTCGCGGCGCGCTGATCGACGACTGCAGCCTCGCCGCGCAGATCAAGCATCGCGGCACCGGCCGCCATCCGATCCGGCTCGATCTCGCCGATCGCAGCGTGTCGCTGCGCCCGTACGACAGCTGGCGCGACATCTGGAACATGATCGCGCGCACCGCGTTCACCCAGCTGCACTATTCGCCGCTGCTGCTGGCCGGCACGCTGCTCGGGATGACGATCATCTACCTGGCGCCGCCCGTCGCCGCGCTCGCCTACGGCGCGCGCGCGTGGCCGGCGTGGCTCGCGTGGGCGTCGATGTGCGCCGCCTATGCGCCGATGCTGCGCTACTACCGTCGCTCGCCGCTGTGGGCGCCCGCGCTGCCGCTCGTCGCGCTGTTCTACGTCGGCGCGACGTTCGCTTCCGCATGGCGTTACTGGCGCGGCAAGGGCGGCCAGTGGAAGGCGCGCGTGCAGGCGCCGGTGGAGCGCTGAGTGTGTTCCGGGAGGCGTGCCTCCCGGCAGCCGGAAAGCAAACAGCCCGATCGGTGCGGACCGATCGGGCTGTTTCGTTTTCGGCGGCGTCGTTTGCCGATGCCGGCGCTTACCGCTGCGTCAGCATCATGTACATCTGGATCACGACGTCCGGCGAGAACGTAAACGGCACCCAGCCGTAGCCCGTATGGCGGGCGACTAGCAGGCGGTCGCCGTTCGCCTGCTTCTGCACGGCCATCATCGGGTTCTTCGTCGTCACGAAACGCCAGCCGGCCGGAATGCCGGGCGGCGGCTCCGGCTGCATCGAGGCGCGCGCGTGCGCGAGTTCCTCGATCAGTTGGCCCAGTTGCTCCGGATGCAGCGTGATCGACTCACCGTTGATGGTCAGCGTGAGTTCGTTCTGGGACGGGCGCGCGACATGCAGCGTCGCCTTGTCGGCCGGCGCGGCGGCGGTATCGGTGTCGGTTTCAGCCGCGGAGTCGGTGCGCGCCGCCGGGACGATCGCGGTTTCGGCGTCGGCGGCTGAGGTCGACACCTCGGCTGCTTCGGCAGCAACCGGTGCGACCGCGTGTACGGCCGGCTCCACCGCCGGCGTGTCCGCGGGTGCCGGTTCTACGGCTTCGGCCGCCACGGCGGTCGCCGCCGCACTCGTCGCGGCTTCCTTGACGACGGCCTCGACCAGCGCTTCGGCGTCGGCGATGGCCTTGGCGTGGTGCTGCGCGGCCGCTTCGGCCTGGGCGATCGCTTCGGTATGGCGCTGCGTAATGGCTTCGGCCTCGGCGGTGGCTTCGGCGTGGCGTTGCGCGGCGGCTTCGGCCTGGGCGATCGCTTCGGCGTGACGCCGCGTGATGGCTTCGGCCTCCGCGGTGGCTTCGGCGTGGCGCTGGGCGGCGGCCTGCGTGTCGGCCAGCGCCTGCGTGTGACGCCGGGCGAGCGCCTCGGCCTCGGCGATCGCGGCCGCGTGGCGTTGCGCGGCGGCTTCGGCTTCGGCGGTCGCTTCCGCGTGGCGCTTCGCGGCGGCTTCGGCTTCGACGGTCGCCGCGGCATGACGTTGCGCGGCCGCTTCGGCCTCGGTCGCGGCGGCATGATGACGCTGCGCGGCGGCCTCGGCTTCGGCGATCGCCGCCGCGTGGCGCTGCGATGCGGCTTCGGCATCCGCGTGACGTTGCGCGAGCGCTTCGGTCAGCGCGGTGGCTTCCGCATGGCGCTGCGACGCGGCTTCGGCTTGCGTGGCCGCATCCGTATGACGTTGGGCGGCTGCTTCGGCGGCGGCGGTGGCGTCGGCGTGGCGCCGCTGCGCGGCTTCGGCGTCGACGGCAGCAGCCGTGTGGCGCTGCGCGGCGGCCTGCGCTTCGGCTTCCGCCGCCGCGTGACGCTCGGCCGCGGCCCGGGCTTCCGCTGCCGCGGCGCGCGCGAAGGCTTCCGCGCTGCGTGCCGCCTGTTGCGCGGCGTGGTGATCGTGGAGGAGCTGATCGACGCCCGTGGCGAGCGAAGCGATCTGATCGTTCAGGTTCATGCGTGTCTTCTCTGCGTAAGACCCGCGATTTTAACCGCTGCGCCGATGCCGGTCCGTGCGCGACGTGTAACAAAGTGCGCGAAGCGGCGCGAGGTGCGCCGCTTTGTGTTACTTCAGGTAGCCCGCCGAGCCGAACCAGTCGAGCGCATCGCGCAGCCCTTCGCGATACGGGCGCGCCCGGTAGCCGAGCTCGCGCTCGGCCTTCGCCGACGTGAAATACATCTTGTTCTTCGACATCCGCAGCCCGTCCACGGTGACGAACGGCTCCTTCTTCGTGAATTTCGCGACCGCTTCGGCGCCGAGCGCGAGCGGATACAGCGGCCAGCGCGGCAGCGCGATCGTCGGCGCCTTGCGGCCCGTCATCTGCGCGATGTCCGCGAGCATCTGCTGCAGCGGCAGGTTCTCGCCGCCGAGGATGTAGCGCTCGCCGATCCGGCCGCGCTCGAGCGCGAGGAAGTGGCCGTGCGCGACGTCGTCGACGTGCACGAGGTTCAGCCCCGTGTCGACGAACGCGGGAATCTTGCCGAGCGCGGCCTCGACGATGATGCGGCCGGTCGGCGTCGGCTTGACGTCGCGCGGGCCGATCGGCGTCGACGGATTGACGATCACGGCGGGCAGCCCTTCGTCGGCGATCATCCGTTCGACCGCGCGCTCCGCGAGCACCTTGCTGCGCTTGTAGACACCGATCGCCTGCTCGGCCGTGAGCGGCCGGTTCTCGTCGGACGGGTCGCCGGCGCTCGTCACCTTCAGCGTCGCGACGCTGCTCGTGTAGACGATCCGCTCGACGCCTTCCGCGCGGGCGGCGCGCATCGTCGCGACCGCGCCTTCGAGGTTCGCGCGCTCGATCTCGTCGGGGTCGGGCGCCCACAGCCGGTAGTCGGCCGCCACATGCAGCAGGTAGCGCACGCCGCGCAGCGCGGCGCGCATCGACGCCTCGTCGCGCATGTCGCCGGTGACGATCTCGGCATCGAGATCCGCGACGTTCGTGCGCGGGCTGGTGGGGCGCACGAGCACGCGCACCGCATAGCCTTTCTGCTGCGCGATGCGCGCGACGGCCGAGCCGACGAAACCGGACGCGCCGGTGACGAGAACGAGATCGCGGGAAGTATCAGTCATGCGTTTCCTTCGGGGCCACGCGGGCGGCGCGGCGGTTGGGCATCGGCGAGATTGTACGTGGTCGGCGCGCGCGGCGACGCCCGGCCGGCGCGTGTGCGAAGCGGCCGACCCGACTACAATGCCGGGCTTGAATGCAACGGGAGGGCGACGCGATGAGCCGCAATGAACTGGACGAACGGATCGAGACCTACTACGTGCGGGTGCGCGGCGTCGTGCAGGGCGTCGGCTTTCGTCATGCGACGGTGCGCGAAGCGCATGCGCTGAAGCTGCGCGGCTGGGTCGCGAATCTCGAGGACGGCACCGTCGAGGCGATGATCCAGGGCCCCGGCGCGCAGATCGACCGGATGCTCGCGTGGCTGCGTCACGGGCCGCCCGCCGCGCGCGTGACCGAGGTGACATTCGAGGAACGCCGGACCGAGCGGCGCTTCGAGCGCTTCCAGCAGCAGTAAGCGGCACGGAACGATCATGACGGGGTATCCGGAAGCCGGGCGCGGCCTCATGCTGTCGGTGATGGCGTCGACGCTGTTCGCGCTGATGTCGGCTTACGCGAAACTGCTCGCGCCGCTCACGGGGCTCGACATCTTCGCGTGGCGCGTCGTGTGGACCGCGCCGGGGGCGCTCGCGCTGATCGCGCTGCGCGGCCGCTGGCCGGCGCTCGTCGAGCTTGCGCGGCGCAGCGCGCGCGACTGGCGCCTGCTGATCGCGCTGCCGGTGAGCGCGGCGCTGCTCGGCGTGCAGCTGTGGCTGTTCCTGTGGGCGCCGCTGCACGGCCGGATGCTCGAAGTGTCGCTCGGCTATTTCCTGCTGCCGCTGACGATGGTGCTCGTCGGCCGCTTCTACTATCACGAACGGCTTGACCCGCTTCAGTGGGCTGCGGTCGCGTGCGCGGCGCTCGGCGTCGCGCACGAGGTGTGGGCGACGCGCGCGTTCGCGTGGCCGACGCTGGTCGTCGCGCTCGGCTATCCGCCGTATTTCGTGCTGCGCCGGCGCATCAACGCCGATTCGCTGGCCGCCTTCGCGATCGAGATCGTGCTGCTGTGCCCGATCGCGTTGGCGATGGTCGCGACGAGCACGACGCGTGTCGCCGGCCATCCGCTGCTGTGGGCCGCGTTGCTGCCGGGGCTCGGCATCCTCAGCACGCTCGCGCTCGCGAGCTACCTGAAGGCGAGCCGGATGCTGCCGATGGCGCTGTTCGGAATTCTCGGCTACGTCGAGCCCGTGCTGCTCGTCGTGGTGTCGCTGCTGCTGCTCGGCGAGACGCTCAGCGTCGCGCAGCTCGCGACGTACGGACCGATCTGGGTCGCCGTCGCGCTGACCGCGTGGCACAGCGCAATGCTGATGCGGCGCCTGCCCGCGCGCAAATAGCCGCGCCATCGCGATGCGCCGGCCGTGCGGAACGTGCCGCGCATCGCGTGCATCAGCGACCATCCAACCGCGCTCGTTTCTCTGCCGAATCCCTCGATACTGACCGCCAACTGGCGCGGCGCTGACGCGAATCTGGCGACGCTGCCCGCTTCTCCGCGCAACGCTCGCGCTTGTAATCGAAGAGAAGATTCGGTTGCACTTTGTTACTTAGGGTCACCCCTGATCGGCCATTAGACTGAGCTGACCGACTTCCCTTCGTATGCAGCTTTTCAATGAACGGTCATCTCCGTGCCGGGCCGGCCGGGTTGGCGCGATGCGAGCATACGCGTATCGCCGCCGATCGCGCTCGCCTGCTTGTTCCCGATTCCTTCCCCGGTGCGCGTCGCACCGCCGCCGCACAGGTGCGCTCATGTCGTTGAGCCCGCTGCCTTCCGCCACGGCGCCGCCGTCGCGCGGCGGCCGCCTGATCGAAATCGATTTCTTCCGCGGGCTCGTGCTGTTGATGATCGTCGTCGATCACATCGGCGCGAGCGTGCTGTCGCGCGTGACGCTGCACGCGTTCGCGCTGTGCGATGCGGCCGAGGTGTTCGTGTTCCTCGGCGGTTTCGCGACCGCGAGCGCGTACGGCGCGATCGCCGAGCGGCACGGCGCACGCGCCGCGCAGCGGCGTTTCGTGCGGCGCGCGATGCAGATCTACCGCGCGTTTCTCGCGACGTCGACGCTGATGCTCGTCGTGTCGGCCGTGCTCGACCACTACGGAATCGATGCGCCGAACCTCGCGCTCGACGACGTCAGCGTGATGCTCGCGTCGCCGCTCACGGGCGCGGCCGAGCTGCTGACGTTCCAGCGCCAGCCGTATCTCGCGTCGGTGCTGCCGATGTACGTGCTGTTCGCGCTCGCGTCGCCGGTGCTGGTGCCGTTCGCGCGGCGCCATCCGTGGCTGCTCGTCGCGGTCAGCGCCGCGTCGTGGCTCGCCGCGGGCTGGCTCGGCCCGGAGCTGCTCGACACCGACGGCTTCCGCTGGAGCTTCAACCCGTTCGCGTGGCAACTGATGTTCGTCGCCGGCGTGCTTGCACGCTGCCAGCCGTTCTACCGGCGCATCGCGCTCGGCCGCTGGGGCGCCGCCGCGACCGGGCTCGCGTTCGCGATCGTGCTCGGCTGCGCGAGCTACAAGCTGTTCTCGGGGCTGCCGGTGCCGGAAGGCGTGCTCAAGCGGGATCTCGCGCTGCCGCGCGTCGTGAGCTTCGCGGCCGTTGCGTGGCTGATGGCCGATTGCGTGCGCTTCGGCTGGATCGCGCGGATCGCGCAGGGCGTGCGGCCCATCGTGGCGGTCGGCCAGCGCGGGCTGATCTGCTTCGTCGCGGGCGCGGCGATTTCGCTCGTGATCGATTCGCTGCTGCATCCGGTCGTGCGCAGCGCCGATCTGCGGCATGTCGGCGTGGGCCTCGCGGCCGACGCGTGCGCGGTCGGGCTGATGATGGCGGTGGCCGGTTCGGGAACGTGGTTCGCGCGATGGCGCGGCGCGGCGGCATAGGCGCGCGCGAGGGGGCAGGCGGCGCGGCAGGCGCCGCGCGGCATCAGTGAGGTGAGCCGATACGGGAGCGGGGCGTGGCGGTGGCGTCGTCGGCTTCGGCGTCGTCGCGTTCGTCCTGCGCCGGGTCGTCGCGCTCCGCGAGGACCGCATCGGCTTCGGCCGCGGCCCGGGCGGCGCGCATCGCGGTGCAGCGCTGCGCATGCCGGATGTCCGACAGGATCCTCAAAAGCCGCGTCGTCTTGTTTTTCATCGTGCTCTCCAGCCAGTGCGCATCTCGCGAAGCGGATGCATTGCCTGCAACCAGTGTAGGACGCGTTCGCGCGCCTGGCGGGAGAATGTGGCGTGCAAGCCGCACGCCGAGGGATAGTACTTACTGCGCGGCGGCGGCCTGCGCCTGCAGCGCTTCGTCGCGGCGCTCTTCCACGCAGCGCTGATGCTGGCGCGACAGGCGGTTCATCAGCGGCAGCAGCAGCAGCGCGAGCAGCATGCCGATCGCGGCGAGCCAGCCGAGCTTCTCGAACAGCGACAGGTAGAGCGGCAGCGATTCGGTGGCCGGCAGTTCGTGCGACGGCATCTGCGCGAAGTTCGCGACGACGCTGCCCAGATACTGCGACACGCCCGTCGCGACGAAATACGCGCCCATCATGAAGCCGCTCATGCGCGCCGGCACGTAGCGGGCGATCATCGCGAGGCCGAGGCCGCTCACCAGCAGTTCGCCGAGCGAGTACAGGCCGTAGCCCCACACCATGAACCACGACGACACGCGGCCGTCGACCGCGTAGCGGCCGCTGATCGTGAACACCAGGTAGCCCGCGGCGACCGCACCGAAACCGAGCGCGTACTTCGCGGCGACCGGCAGGTCGCGGCCGCCCTTCGCGACGGCGTTGTAGACCCACACGAGCACCGGGCTCAGCAGCATGATCCAGATCGGGTTCAGCGCCTGGAACTGCGCGGCGCTCCACGTGAACAGCGTCGTGCCGAACAGCATGAAGCGCGGGTCGACGTTGCGCAGCGCGAACAGCGTCAGCGACGTCGACATCTGCACGTAGAAGATGAAGAACAGGATCACCTGGCCGATCAGCACGAGCGCCGCGATCAGGCCCGCGCGCTCCGAGCGCTCCGACTTCGCGATCATGTACGCGAAGATCGCGAGGATCGCGAACGCGGCCGTCCACACGCTGGCGACCGCGAGCTGCTTGTGCTGCAGCACGTACAGCGTGATCAGCGCGAGCGCGACGCCACCGGCCGCGACCGCGCCGAGGCGCTTCCAGCGGATCGGTTCGTCATCCGGCTGCGAGCCGACGTGCGCGAGCGTACGGTGCATCAGCATGAAGTTGAGGATCGCGAGCAGCATGCCGCCGCAGCAGACCGCGAACGCGGTGTGCCAGCCCCAGTGATCCTTGATCCACGGCGTCGCGAGCATCGACACCGTCGAGCCGATGTTGACCGCCATGTAGTAGATCGTGAACGCGCTGTCGATGCGCGCGTCGTCGCCTTCGTAGATGCGGCGCACGAGGTTTGCCGCGTTGGCCTTGAACAGGCCGTTGCCGACGACGATCACGCCGAGCGACGCGTACATGTACGTCAGGTGATCGTTCGGCACCGCGAGCATCAGGTAGCCGGCGCACAGCACGGACGCGCCGATGATCATCGTGCGGCGCGCGCCGAGCACCTTGTCGCCGATCCAGCCGCCGATCGACGGCGCGGCGTAGACGAGTGCGGTGAATGCCCCCCAGGTCAGGTTCGCGTGGCTGTCGGTGAAGCCGAGCCGGTCGACCATGAAGAGGACCAGGAGCGCGGCCATGCCGTAGTAGCCGAAGCGCTCCCACATTTCGATGAGGAAGACCGTCGTAAACGATCGGGTCTGTGAAACAGGTGCGTGCATCATCAATCTCGTTTGAAACGGACGGCGCGGATCGCGCGTCGCCTTGGGGGTCGAACTGGCGCCGGAACACTGTGGCCGGATAGGCTTGCGTCGGCGATGGAGCAGTCGGGCGGTTAGCCCGGGCCGGGGACGGACTCCGCCCTACGAGGCGGAGCGAGGCCCCGACCGGCGCGCGAATGGTAACGTTTGCCGGTCCGGTGCGTCAGGTGCGCGCCACTCAGGGAAACTCCCGATATGGCAGCAGCTTTCAGGAATATTCGTCTCATCATTTACTTGTAAGCTTGACGCCCGTTCTCCGCAGATTCCCGGAGAGCCGCTTGCAGCTTGCCTGTGAAGCCGGCGAGTCTGGCAAGATAGCGCGTCGTTTCGCTCGCTTCGGGCCCTGTTTAGTGCACCGGGCTCAATGCCGAAGACGTGTGCGAACCCGAAGATTAAGCTATCTCGAATTAACTTAGTTACTTTCCATCAAACATTTTTTGACGACCACTTTTCGGCCTGCTATGGTTCCCCCCACTGAAAACTCGCGATCGGCAGACGCTGTCGCACTTGGCGGCAAGATTCGCGCGTTGCGCCAACGTTTGAAGCGCACGCTCGACGACACCGCTACCGCCGCGGGGATTTCGAAGCCGTTTCTGTCTCAAGTCGAGCGCGGGCTCGCGTCGCCGTCGCTGACGTCGCTGGCCGGTATCGCACACGCGCTCGGTGTGACGGTGCAGTACTTCGTGGATACGCCGAGCGAGGAACGCTCGGTTTGCCGAGGCGATCAGTTGCGCTTCTTCGGGTTTGCCGATTCGGCGAACCTGTTCGCGCGGCTGACGAACGTGTCCGAAGGGCGCCAGCTGGAGGCGATCCTCGTGAGGATGCCGCCGGGGCAGAAACGGTCCGAGGTGACGACACATGCAGGAGAGGAGTTCCTGTACGTGATTGAAGGGGAAGTGTCGCTGACGCTGGAAGGCAAGACGTTCGTCCTGCAGGCCGGCGACAGTTCGCACTATCAGTCGACGGTGCCGCACAGCTGGGTCAACACCGCGAAGATCGAGTCGGTGGTGGTCTGGGTCGGTACGCCGCGACTGTTCTAACGCACGGGTATTCCTTCGTTTCTTCGACGGGATGCCTGTCGAAAGAAACGTAAGGAATACTAACATGCAATACGAGAACCACGGGCCTCCTCGATCGCTGCACCCGTCAGCGTCTCACGCGTAATCCGCGGCATCCGCCGCGCGACGCTCACCGAACACACTTTCTCAAGACTGCCACGATGAAATCCTTGCATGCCATGTCGGCCGTGCTGGCCGCGCTCGCCCTGACGACGCCCGTCGCCCACGCCGTAACCGTTCCGTCGAACGTCGCGCTCGCTCCGCAACAGGACCTGACGCGACAGGTGCCGGCCGAAGTCGAGTCGCTCGATCCGGCGCACATCGAATCGTGGACCGGCAACACGATCGGCCTCGACCTGTTCGAAGGGCTCGCGCGCATTGATGCGGCCGGCCAGGTCGTGCCGGGCGTCGCGCTGTCGTGGGAACGCAAGACGCCGCAGACGTGGATCTTCAAGCTTCGCCGCGACGCGAAGTGGAGCAACGGCCAGCCGGTGACGGCCGCCGATTTCGTCTATTCGTGGCAGCGCCTCGTCGATCCGAAGACGGGCTCGAAATACACGATCCTCGTCGAGTTCATCAAGAACTCGAAGGACATCATCGCCGGCAAGGCCGCATCGTCGACGCTCGGCGTGCGCGCCGTCGATCCGTACACGCTCGAGGTGACGACCGACGTGCCCGTCGCATTCTTCCCCGAGCTGACCGCGATGGCGCCGCTCGCGCCGGTGAACAAGGACGTGGTCGCGAAGTTCGGCGACGCATGGACGCGCCCGGGCAACATCGTCAGCAACGGCGCGTACCAGCTCGTCGACTGGCAGCCGAACAACCGCATCGTGGCGACGAAGGACACGAAGTACTGGAACGCGTCGAAGGTCGTGATCAACAAGGTCACGTACCTGCCGATCGAAAGCGACGAAACCGCGATGCGCATGTACCAGGCCGGCCAGATCGACTACAGCT
Organism: Burkholderia sp. BCC1208; assembly: GCF_902833095.1. Lineage (NCBI taxonomy): Bacteria > Pseudomonadati > Pseudomonadota > Betaproteobacteria > Burkholderiales > Burkholderiaceae > Burkholderia > Burkholderia sp. BCC1208. The sequence goes on from NZ_CADFDY010000005.1 coordinate 382,878, forward strand.
ACTCGATTCCGTCGGGCATCTTCCAGCAGGTGAGCAAGCAGTTCGGCGGCGAACTGCGCCCGGGCCTGCAGCTCGCGACCTACTACTACTACCTGAACAACAGCGACGCGGCGCTGAAGGACAAGCGCGTGCGCCAGGCGCTGTCGATGGTGATCGATCGCGACGTGCTCACGTCGAAGCTCACGCAGGCCGGCGAGAAGCCGATGTACGGGCTGATGCCGAACGGCACGAAGGGCGTGCAGCCGTTCACGCCGGAATGGGCGTCGTGGCCGATGGCCAAGCGCATTGCGACCGCGAAGGACCTGCTGAAGCAGGCCGGCTATTCGGACGCGAAGCCGCTGTCGTTCACGCTCACGTACAACACCAACGACCTGCACAAGAAGGTCGCGCTGTTCACCGCCTCGGAATGGCGCACGAAGCTCGGCATCACCACGAAACTCGAGAACGTCGAATTCAAGGTGCTGATGAAGGAGCGGCATGACGGCAAGGTGCAGATCGCGCGCGACGGCTGGTTCGCCGACTACAACGACGCGATGACCTTCTTCGACCTGATCCGCTGCGGCAGCTCGCAGAACACCGTCGGCTATTGCAACAAGCAGATGGACGCGCTCGTCGACGAAGGCAACCAGAAGCTCGACGACAAGGCGCGCGCCGCGCTGCTCACGCAGGCGCACGACATGGCGATGAACGACACGCCGATGGTGCCGCTGTTCCAGTATTCGGCCGACCGTCTCGTGAAGCCCTACGTGGGCGGCTATTCGCTGAAGAACGTGATCGACATGCGTGCTTCGCAGGACCTGTACCTGATCAAGCACTGAGCGGAGCGATCATGCTGGCCTACGCACTGAGGCGCACGTTGTGGGCGGTGCCGACGATCCTCGCGGTCATCACCGTCTGCTACCTGCTGCTGCATTTCACGCCCGGCGGCCCGTTCGATACGGAGAAGCAGCTGTCCGCCGCGACGCTCGCGAACCTGAACGCGAAGTACCACCTCGACGAGCCGCTGTGGAAGCAGTACCTGCTGTATCTCGGTTCGCTGCTGCACGGTGATCTCGGCCCGTCGTTCCGCTACGTCGACTGGTCGGTGAACGATCTCGTGAAGAAGGCGCTGCCCGTGAGCCTCGGCGTGGGCGGCGTGTCGATCCCGATCTCGATCGTGGTCGGCGTGCTGCTCGGCACCGTCGCGGCCGTGCGCCGCGACAGCGTGATCGATCGCTTCGTGATGCTGATCGGCAACTTCGGCAACGTCGTGCCGCCGTTCGTGCTCGGCCCGGTGCTGGTGTGGATCTTCGCGATCCTGTTGAAGACGTCGGCCGGCAACGGCTGGCTGCCGGCGGGCGGCTGGGGCGATGGCGGCTGGCAGTACCGGCTGCTGCCGATCGTGCTGCTCACCTTCATCAACGTGTCGCTGCTCGCGCGCGTGATGCGCGGCTCGATGATCGAGACGCTGTCGAGCAACTACATCCGCACCGCGCGCGCGAAGGGCCTGCCGGGCTCGACGATCGTGCTGCGCCACGCGCTGAAGCCCGCACTCATGCCGGTCGTGTCGCTGTTCGGCACGGTCTGCATCACGTCGATCACGGCGGCCGTCGTCACCGAATCGGTGTTCGCGCTGCCGGGCCTCGGGCAGCTCGTCGTGAACGGCGCCATCAACCGCGACTACACGCTGGTGCTCGGCCTCGTCGTGCTGACGACCGTCTTCGCGGTGCTGTTCAACCTGCTGGTCGACCTCGCGTACGCGTGGCTCGACCCGCGCATCCGTTATTGAGCGAGGCATAGCGATGACTCCGACCACTCCCGTCGTCGGTCTGCCCGTGCAGACCGATTCGCCGCCGCGTTCGCGCTCGCCGCTCGAGCTGGCGTTCGCGCGCTTCCTTCACAACCGCGCGGCCGTGTTCAGCCTCGTGCTGCTCGCGTTGATCACGCTCGCCTGCTTCGCCGGCCCGTGGCTGCTCGCGGCCGATCCCGCCGCGAGCGACTGGGGCTCGATCAGCCTGCCGCCGACCTGGGCGAACCAGCACTGGTTCGGCACCGACGAGCTCGGCCGCGACCTGCTGGTGCGCACGCTGATCGGCGGCCGCGTATCGATCGAGGTCGGCCTGCTCGGCACGCTCGTGTCGGGCCTGTTCGGCGTCGCGTGGGGCGCGACCGCGGGCTTCGCGGGCGGCCGCGTCGACTCCGTGATGATGCGCGTCGTCGACATGATGTACGCGATCCCGTACCTGCTGATCGCGATCCTGATGATGACCCTGTTCGGCCGCTCGTTCATGCTGGTCGTGCTGACCATCAGCGCGTTCTCGTGGATCGACATGGCGCGCGTCGTGCGCGGCCAGACGCTGTCGCTGCGCAATCGCGAGTTCGTCGATGCGGCGCGTGCGATCGGCGTGTCGCCGGCGTCGATCGTGCGGCGCCACGTCGTGCCGAACCTGCTCGGCGTGGTCGTCGTGTACGCGACGGTCTCGGTGCCGAATATCGTGCTGACCGAATCGGTGCTGTCGTTCCTCGGCCTCGGCGTGCAGGAACCGATGACGAGCTGGGGCGTGCTGATCCAGGACGGCGCGCAGAAACTGGAATCGATGCCGTGGCTGCTGCTGGCCCCGGCCGTCATGCTGTGCGTGACGCTCTACTGCGTGAACTTCGTCGGCGACGGCCTGCGTGACGCGCTCGACCCGAAGGATCGCTGACTATGAAACAACCCCCACGCTCACGTTGCTCGCTGCCCCCGGAAGGGGCGGTCAGCCTCCTTGGGGCGGCCCGGCGGAGACTGACATGACCGCACTACTCGAAGTCGACAACCTCGGCGTGCGCTTCACGCGCAAGGACGCCCCGCCGATCGATGCCGTAAACGGCGTGTCGTTCTCGGTCGAAGCCGGCAAGACGCTCGGCATCGTCGGCGAATCGGGCTCGGGCAAGAGCCAGACCGTGATGGCGATGCTCGGCCTCCTGGCCGCCAACGGCACGACGACCGGCACCGCGCGCTATCGCGGCGACAACTTGCTCGACATGAATACGCGCGCGCTGAACGCGGTGCGCGGCGACCGGATCGCGATGATCTTCCAGGATCCGATGACGTCGCTCAATCCGTTCCTGACGATCGAGCGGCAGATGACCGAAACGCTGCAGCTGCATCGCAAGCTGTCGCGCAAGGCAGCCGTCAAGCGCGCGATCGAGGCGCTCGAATCGGTGCGCATTCCCGACGCGGCGCGCCGCATCCGCATGTATCCGCACGAGTTCTCGGGCGGCATGCGCCAGCGCGTGATGATCGCGATGGCGTTGCTGTCCGAGCCGGAAATCCTGATCGCGGACGAGCCCACCACCGCGCTCGACGTGACCGTGCAGGCGCAGATCATCGACCTGCTGCGCGAGCTGAACCGCGAGCGCGGCACCGCGATCGTGCTGATCACGCACGACATGGGCGTGGTCGCCGGCCTCGCCGACGACGTGATGGTCATGTACGCGGGCCGCACCGTCGAATACGCGCCGGCCGAATCGATCTTCGCGGCGCCGTCGCATCCGTACACGATCGGCCTGCTCAACGCGCTGCCGCGCCTGACCGACGCGGACGATGCGCCGCTCGTCGCGATTCCCGGCAACCCGCCGATGCCCGGCACCGCGCCGGCCGGCTGTGCGTTCGCGAAGCGCTGCACGTATGCGGAAGAACGCTGCGGCGCCGCGCGCCCCGCGCTCGAAACCTATGGCGCCGTGGGCGCGGTGCGCGCGTGCCACCGGCCCGTGGCCGATCTGACGGGAGGTCTGCGATGAGCGTCGATGAACGCCGCCAAGCCGGCGCGACGGACGACACGCTGCTGTCCGTCGAGAATCTGAAGGTGCATTTTCGCGTGCCGCTCGGCGGCTATCCGTGGTCGCCGAAGGGCACGCTGCGCGCGGTCGACGGCGTGTCGTTCGACGTCAGGCGCGGCGAGACGGTCGGGCTCGTCGGCGAATCGGGCTGCGGGAAATCGACGCTCGCTCGCGCGTTGATCGGCCTCGTGCCGATGACGGCCGGCACCGTGAAATGGCGCGGCCAGGCCGTGGCGCCCGATCACCTGCGCGGCACCGCGATGCGCAGCGAAGTGCAGATGATCTTCCAGGATCCGCTCGCGTCGCTCGATCCGCGCATGACGATCGAGCAGGTCGTCGCGGAGCCGCTCGTCACGCACCAGCCCGGCCTCGGCCGCGCCGAAGTGCGCCGCCGCGTGGTCTCGATGCTCGAACGCGTCGGCCTGAACGCGCATCACCTGCTGCGTTACCCGCATGAATTTTCCGGCGGGCAGTGCCAGCGCGTCGGCATCGCGCGCGCGCTGATCGGCGAGCCGAAGCTCGTGATCTGCGACGAGCCAGTATCGGCGCTCGACGTGTCGATCCAGGCGCAGATCGTGAACCTGCTGCGCGATCTGCAGCGCGACCTGTCGTTGTCCTATCTGTTCGTCGCGCACGACCTGGCGGTGGTGAAGGCCATCAGCCAGCGCGTGCTCGTGATGTATCTCGGCCGCGTGATGGAGTTCGGCACGCGGCATGACGTGTACGGCGTGCCGCAACACCCGTACACGAAGGCGCTGCTCGATGCGGCGCCGACGCCGGAGCCGGCGCGCGAGCGTGCTCGCCGTCCGATGCTGCTGGCGGGCGAGATGCCCTCGCCGCTCAACCCGCCGTCCGGCTGCGCGTTCCGCACGCGCTGTCCGGTCGCGATCGACGCGTGCGCGCAGGACGTGCCGCTGCCGGAAGTGCGGCAGGGGTCGGCGGCGCGCGTCGCGTGTATCCGCGCGGGCGCGGCGTGATTTGAAGTGACGCAGCAAACATAACCAAGGCAGGTCAACAGGGGTAGGTGCGGCGCGAACGATCTTCGCGCCGCGGGTACAGGCGCGTCCTTAGCCGGGCTCGCCGGGGGGCTGGAAGCGGATCGCAACCGGCGTGGACGACATCAACACAAGACGAGAATCACGATGAAAAAGCAGAAGACGATCGGGACGGCATCGAAGATGCTGCTTGCATGGGGACTACCGGCGCTCGCCGGCGTGTCGCTGACGGGCGTCGCGCACGCCGACGACGCGGCGCCGGCGCCGCTGACGGTCGCGCAGGCCGCGCCGGCCGCGCCGGCCGCCGGATCGGGCGCAACCGTTGCGCAGGCAACGACCCCGAACGCCATTGTCAACGCCGAGGCGACCCAGGCCGTCACGCCACCCGACGAGCCGTCGGCGCAGTCGAAATCGAACGGCTTCATTGCCGACAGCCATCTCGACTTCCTGTTCCGCAACTATGCGGACGTGCTCGACAACAAGGGCGGGCCGCATCGCCATGCGTGGGTCCAGGGCGCGATGGCGAACTTCGAGTCTGGCTATACGACCGGCCTGATCGGGATCGGCTTCGATGCGTCGTTGTATGCGGCGCTGAAGCTCGACGGCGGGCAGGGCGCCGGCAGCATGGTGCACATCGCGAAGGGTGGCGGCGGCGGCAACCAGCTCGCGTGGGCCTATCCGGGCATCTACGACATCAAGGCGCGCATCTCGAACACGGTGGTCAAGTACGGTCTGCAGGCCGTCGACAACCCGTTCATGGAGCAGCACGACAACCGCGCGCTGCCGCCGACGTTCCTCGGCGCGACGATCGTCAGCAACGAATTCAAGAACGTGATGCTCGAGGGCGGCAGCTTCACAAAGACCGACGCGCGCGGCCATACGACGCTCACCAACCTGACGACGCAATACGGCGGCACGCGCATCAATCGCCTGACTTACGTCGGCGGCACGTGGGACTACTCGCCGAACGGCGAAGTCGCGCTGTACGCGAACCAGGCCGACGACGTGTGGCACCAGTACTACGCGTCGGTGAAGCACAGCATCGGCAGCCCGCAGACGATCAAGTGGACCGGCTTCGGCAACGTCTACTCGACGCACGACACGGGCGATGCGCTGCAGGGCAAGATCAACAACAACGCGTACAGCCTGTCGCTGACCGCGCAGCACGGCCCGCACGAGCTGCTGCTCGGCTTCCAGCAGGTGCTCGGCGATCAGTTCTTCGACTACCTGAACGAAACGAACGGCATCTTCCTGACCAACTCGATGGACGTCGACTACAACGCGCCGCACGAAAAATCGCTGCAGCTGCGTTACACGTTCTACGGCAAGGAAGCGGGCCTGCCGGGCTTCAAGGCGATGGTGTGGGGCGTGACGGGCTGGGGTGCGGACGGCAGCGCCGGCGCGGCGAACGACCCGAGCAAGTCGAGCATCTACTGGAGCAACGGTGCGCCGGTGCAGGGCCGTCACCACGAGTTCGGCTTCATCCCGTCGTACACGTTCCAGAGCGGCAAGCTGAAGAACACGAAGGTCACGTTCATCGCGATGTGGCACGCCGGTTCGGCGCACTACTCGGACGCGACGAACACCGAGTACCGTCTGGTCGTGAACCTGCCGCTGCACGCGTTCTGATGGAAGGGGGCGCAATGCCCCCTGTCTCGCAGCCGGCCCGCGATCGGTGCGATCAGGCCGGTTTGTGCCATCCCGCGACCGGCTCGCTCGCGGCAGGCGTTTCCTCCACGAGCGACGTGAGCTGGCGACCCGTATCGCGCCATGCGTCGAGGCCACCGCGCAGCGCGAGCGCGTCGGTGAACCCTGCATCGAGCAGGCGCTTCGCCATCAGTGCGGCCGTCACCTCGTTCGGGCACGAGCAATACACGACGAACTTCTGCGTGAGCGGATAGCGCGCGACGATGTCGGCGATCCGGCGCTCGTCGGCGAACTGCGCACCGGGAATCGTGAACGGGTCGAGCTTGCGGTGCTCGGGCGAGCGGACGTCGAGCACCACCGGGGCGGCGGTGTCGCGCAGCAGCACGTCGAGCTCGTCGACGCCGATCCGCGCGTTCGCGAGCTGGCGGATCAGCGCACGGCGGCGCATCCACCGCACGGCCGCATAGATTGCGAGCAGCGCGACGATGATCAGCAGCACCGCACGGCCGAGACGGCTCGCGCCGGCGAACAGCCAGTCGATCTGCCGGTAGAACACGAGGCCGGCCAGCAGCCCGACGATCGTCCACAGCGCGGCGCCGAGCGCGTCGTAGCCGGCGAACGTGCGATAGCGTGTGCCGAGCGCACCGGCCATCGGCACCGACACCAGCGACAATCCCGGAATGAAACGCGCGACCGCGAGCACGCGCACGCCGTAGCGGCCGAAGAAGCGTTCGGTCTTTTTCACGCAGGTATCGCGCGACAGCGACAGCCGACAGATCGTCTTCAGCGTGGTGCCGCCGTAACGCCGCCCGGCGACGTACCAGACCGTGTCGCCGATCAGCGCGCCGAGCACCGACAGCACCACGACCGTCACGAGCTGCGAGCCGATCATCGCCGGATGCATCGCCGACATCGCGCCGAACAGCACGAGCGTCGGCATCGCGGGCACCGGCAGGCCGATCGCCGCCGCGAGCACGTTGGCGAACACGAGAAGCGGCCCGTATTGGGCGACGAGGTCACGTAGGAGCATGACGGCTGGCCGAAAAGGAAACGCGTGGGCGGGAAATGCAGATGGGCCGATTATCGGCCTTTTTCGACACAGCGGCGGGAATGATGCAAAGCGCCTGACGGCGGCAGGGAGATGCGGGTGAGCCGGCGCATGGCGCGCGGCTCACCGTTCGGAATCACGAGGGCGTGCGGGCGAGCGATGCGGCGCCGTGGTTTTCGCCGGGCAGCTCGGCGCCGTGCGAGCGGATCGCCGCGATCAGTTCGGCCGGCGTGATCTCGTAGCGGACCTCGCGGTGGATGCCGGGCTTGCGTTCGTCGATCTCGATCAGCAGCACGCTCTTGCCGTCGCCGGTCGCTTCGAGCCGGAGCGAGCGCAGTTCGCGGCCGTCGGCCGCGTCGTGTTCGGTGAGCAGGGTCATTGCCCCGGATGAGCCGGTAGTGCGCATCGAACCTATCCTCGTGTCGTGGGTGCCTTGGCGGCAAGGATGTCTTTGTTGAATACAGCTTGACGCAGTTTAACGCGAACAGGCCGCAAAACGGAGCATTTTCGAGGGGGTGAAATGAGGGCTGAACCACCGATCCTTCTGATGTTTGAGCCGCGCCGGGCGGGCGTCTGCGCCGGATCGGGCGCCGGCCGAAACCGGTGCCCGAGCGGCGTTCGCGGCCACGCCGACGCGGGCGGCGACACGCGCTGCGCCGCGCGTCGCCGCGGCGGCGTCAGAAGCGGTCGGCGAGCCCCATCGCCGGGTCGCTGACCGAGTGGCGGCCGGTTTCGACGCGGCCGGCCACGCGGCGCGAGAAGCTCGCGTCGCTGTCGGCGGTGACGATGAAGTCGTACCAGTGGCCGGTTGAGTCGAGCTTCCAGTGCAGTTCGGACTGGTCGCCGGCGCGCACCGCGACGGTCCACGTGGTGCCGGTGCCATGGCCGTTGCCCTGGTCCTGGGCGTGATCGTTTTCATTGTCGTGGCCATGGCCGTGGCCGTCGTTTCCGCCGCGCCCGGACAGCGGCCCGTAGACCTGGTTCGACTTCACCGTGAAACGCACCGTGCCGCCGCCGTCGTTGCGCAGCCGCAGGTGGAGGTTGCCGCTCGCGCCCGCATAGCCGACGCGGACTTCCGGATGCGGCGCGCGAGCGCCGGCCAGGCGGCTCAGGTCGCCGGTGAAGCGGCGGTGATAGCCGTTCGGACCGAGCACCCACAGGTCATATTTACCGCCGTCGTCGGCGCGCGCGGCCCAGTCGCCGTGCAGCGTCTTGCCGGGCTCGACGACGTAGCGTTGCGGCAGCCGGTCGAGGTGCAGCTTGTCGTAGACGTGGAACACGGCGGCGGCGCGGCCGGTGTTCGCGAACTTCAGCGTGACCGTGCCGGCGCCGGCATCGGTGCGCGCGCTCGCGTGCAGTTCGTACGGCAGGGCGCGCGACGGGCGCACGCCGGTTGCCTGCGCGGGCAGCGCGGGCGTGGCGGGCGGCACGATCTTCGGCGCGGTTTGCTGCGCGGCGCTCAGCGCGTCGACCTGGCTTTTCGTCGTACGGCCCGCGAGCGTCGGCAGCGGCTCGTCGTTCGGCGTGCGGAAATTGAACGCGCTCGTCAGGTCGCCGCACACCGCGCGGCGGTACGCGCTGATCTGCGGCTCCGCGACGCCGAAGCGCGTCTCGAGGAAGCGCAGCGTCGACGTATGGTCGAACACCTGCGAGTTGACCCAGCCGCCGCGGCTCCACGGCGACACGATCCACATCGGCACGCGCGGGCCGGGGCCGTACGGGCGGCCGTCGGCTGCCGGCTGGCTCGACGTGGCCGGCGTGAAGTCGTGGTACTCGACCGCGACGTCGGCGGCCGACAGCGTATGGCCGCCCGCGAGCGTGCCGTCGGCGTTGCGCGACGGCACGGCCGGCGACGGCATGTGGTCGAAGAAGCCGTCGTTCTCGTCGTAGTTGACCAGCAGCACGGTCTTGCTCCAGACCTCCGGGTTCGCCGTCAGCGCGTCGAGCACGGCCTGCACGTACCAGCCGCCCTGCGCGGGGCTCGACGGCCCCGGGTGCTCGCTGTACGCGGACGGCGGGATGATCCACGACACTTCCGGCAGCTTGCCGTCGCGGATGTCGTCGCGGAACGTTTCGAGAAAGCCGTACGGCATCGTGTTGCCGAAGCCCTTCGCGAGCGGGCTCAGCGGATCGTCGATCGCGGGGTCGTAGAACGCGCCGGCCGCCGTCACCGGCTGCGTGATATCGGTCGACGCGACGTACGCGGGCCGGCGCGCGGCCGGCATCTGCTCGATCGCCGCGCGCCAGTGGCGGAAGCTCATCATCTCGTTGCAGCCGAAGTTGTCGATCAGGCTCTGGTAGACCTTCCAGTTCACGCCCGCCTGTTGCAGCCGGTCGGCATAGGTCGTCCAGGTCCAGCCCTGGCTCGACGGGCCGATGTCGTTGCCGCCGTTGAACTGGTTGTTCAGCGCGGCGATCTTCACGCGGTTGCCGTCGGCCGGGCTGACGCCGTTCGGGCCGTTGGTGCCGCTCCAGTAGAACAGGCGGTTCGCGATCGTGCCCGTGTGCATCCCGCAGTGGTAGTGGTCGCACAGCGTGAACGCATCGGCGAGCGCGCGCTGGAACGGCACTTCGGCCGCGTCGTAATAGCCCATCGACAGCGGCGTCTTCGCGTCGGGCCAGCGGTTCATCCGGCCGTGATCCCACGCGGCCTGCGCATCGGCCCACGTGTGCGGCGTGCCGCCCGCGCGCTGCGCGTTGCCCTGGCGCGCGTCCAGGTGATACGGTGTCACGATCGCGGCGGGCGTCGCCTTCGTGTACGCCTGATGGAACACGTCGCGGCCGTTCGGCGACGGCACCGCGAAACGGTCGCCATAGCCGCGCACGCCCTTGAACGTGCCGAAGTAGCTGTCGAACGCGCGGTTCTCCATCATCAGCAGCACGACGTGCTTGACGTCCTGGATGGTTCCCGTTTCGTGGAAGGCGGGAATGGCGAGCGCGCGGCGAATGCTCGGCGGAAACGCGGACAGCGCGGCGGCGGCGAGGCCGGAGCCGGCGGTCTGCTGAAGGAATTTGCGGCGTGACGTCATGGCGTTCGGATCCTGTGAGGGTGGGAGCGTTCGTGAGTTCGTCTGGCGGCGCCCGGGCGTCGTCCCGCCCCGGGACGATTCGCGATGCGTGCGCGTTCGGGGCATCGGCTGCGCGTCGCGCGGATGCAGCGGCCTCGCCGTCGCGATCCTGCGCACCGCACGCTCGTGATGCGCGGGCCAGGGGCGGCACACATCGGGCCGGCGTATGCCGGGCTGGGGCGGCGCCCAGTCTAGGGAGGCGGCATGACGTCGACATGATGAAGAAATGACATCGCATGTCGCGTACGTGACGTTGCGCGCGCAACGATTCGCTCAAGGGCGAATGCGAGGTCGAAAATGGTAAGAAATTACCGATCTTCGCAGATGTGATCGGTCAGAATTTTCCGGATTTTGCGGGGGTGGCGCGTGCGCGTTTCGTTGCGGATGCAACCTGACGGGCGGCGGTGTGACACCCGTGTTTCGAATGCGTGAAATCGGCTAAGCTCGATGCATTGCTGCGCGCCTGCGCAGTCCGCGCCTGTGGCGCGACTTTTCGGAACCGGCCCACCCATGACCGATATCAGGATCCGGCACAGCGAGACGCACGACGTCGACGCGATCCGGCAGATCGCCGCGCATCCCGCGGTGTACATGAATACGTTGCAGCTTCCTTTTCCGTCGCTCGAAAAATGGCGGAAGCGGCTCGACGACGTGCGCGAGCACGGCGTGAGCCTCGTCGCCGACATCGACGGCACGGTGGTCGGCCATCTCGGCCTGCATCCCGAGCCGAATCCCCGCCGGCGCCACGCGGCGGCGCTCGGCATGATGGTCGACGCGACTCGTCATGGGCGCGGCATCGGCGGCCGGCTGCTCGCGGCCGCGATCGATCTCGCGGAGAACTGGCTGAACATCACGCGTCTCGAGCTGACCGTGTTTGTCGACAACCGCGCGGCGATCGCGCTTTACGAGAAACACGGTTTCCGCATCGAAGGCGAATCGCCGGGTTACGCGTTGCGCGACGGCGTGCATGCGTCCGTGTATCACATGGCCCGGATCAAGGCGCGGCAATGAAGGGCTGGCCGTCGCGGACGTGACGGCACGCGGCCGCGACGCCGCGCGTCATATTCAATCGAGAATTCGTTCGTTTTCCTTCGGCTGTACCCGTCGTATCGTCGAACGATTTGCCGGTCGCCGCGGCCGGCTTCGTTTTCCGTATCGATGCATGCGCGGCACCGCATGTCGGCCGGCTTCATCGTCGTCGCATCACGGCCCTCGTTGCGTACGCGGCATCCCCTGAAACCGTCTTTTTCAACGGAACCCGCTTCGATGAAAACCGTACTCCGCAATCTCACCGCCGCCTGCCTGTTCGCTGCCGCCGGTGCGGCGCTTGCCGCTGCCGCGCCCACCGGCGCCCCGGTGGCGAACGCATCGCCCGACGGTGCGCATCTGCCGCCCGGCATCGCGTGGCAACACGGCGACGTCGATGCCGCGTTCGCGCTCGCGAAGCGCGAGGGCAAGCCGCTGCTGCTGTACTGGGGCGCGGTATGGTGTCCGTCGTGCAACCAGGTGAAGTCGACGATCTTCAGCCAGCAGGCATTCAAGACACGTTCGTCGTTCTTCGTGCCCGTGTATCTCGACGGCGATACCGAAAGCGCGCAGAAGCTCGGCGAGCGGTTCAAGGTGCACGGCTATCCGACGATGATCCTGTTCCGCCCCGACGGCACCGAAGTCACGCGGCTGCCGGGCGAAGCCGATCTCGACCGCTACATGCAGGCGCTGTCGCTCGGGATGACGGCCGCGCATCCGGTGCGGCAGACGCTCGCGACGGCGCTGAAGAACGGCGCGTCGCTGACGCCGGACGAATGGCGCCTGCTGGCCGACTATTCATGGGATACCGACGGTGCGCTGCCGGTGCCGGCCGATCGCGTCGCCGAGACGCTGCAGTCGCTCGCGCAACGCGCACGGGCGGTGGGGGCGAAAGCCGAATCGGCGCGCTTCGCGCTGAAGTCGGCGGTGGTCGCCGCGTCGGACGACCCGGCGCAGGCCGGTGCGCTCGACAAGGCCGCGCTGGCCGATTCGCTGCGCGCGGTGCTGCACGATCCCGCGCTGTCGCGGGCTGATTCGGACGTGCTGGTCGCGGCGCCGGCACGCGTGGTCGCGTATCTCGGCGGCGGCGGCGACGCGCAGCGCACGAAGTTGCGCGGCGCGTACGACACGGCGCTGGCGCGCCTGTCGACCGACGGCACGCTGTCGTCGATCGACCGGCTGATGGCGCTGCACGGCCGCGTGCTGCTCGCGCGCGGCGACGCCCGCAAGGGCGCACCGCCCGCCGCACCGGCGCTCGCCGAAACCGCGCGCAAACAGATCGCCGCGTCGGTGCAGGGCGCGGCGAACGCGTACGAGCGGCAGGCGCTCGTCAGCGAAGGCGCGGACACGCTCACCGACGCGGGGCTGTACGACGAATCGGATGCGTTGCTGAAGGCCGAGCTGCCGCGTTCGTCCACGCCGTACTACTTCATGTCGGGGCTCGCCGCGAACGCGAAGGCGCGCGGCGACAAGGCGGCCGCGCTCGACTGGTATCGCAAGGCGTACGACGCGGCGAGCGGGCCGGCGACGAAGCTGCGCTGGGGCGCGACTTACTTTGCGAATGCGGTCGAACTGGCGCCGGACGATTCGGCGCGCATCGAAGGGATTGCGGCCAGTGTGCTCGCGCAGGCCGACAAGACCCGCGACGCGTTCTACGGTGCGAACCTGCGCGCGCTGACCAAGGTCGTCACGCAGCTGAACCGCTGGCGTGGCAGCGGCGCGCACGATGCGTCGGTGAGGTCGGTCGTGAAGCAGTTCGACGGCGTGTGCGGGAAGCTGCCGACGGGCGATCCGCAGGCGGCGGCGTGCGCGAAGCTGATCCAGCCCGTGAAGGCGTAACGGCGCGCCGAGGGGGGCCGAGGGAGCGTCGAGCGGGCCGACGCCGGATTAGCGGCCCGACTCCGACGACGCGCCGCGATCGCTGCCGTATCCGGCATCGTGCTGACGGGCGATCTTCGCTTCGGCGGATACGATGCTGGCCGGATAGAACCAGTCGCTCGACTGGAAGCCGGCCTGCTTGAGCGCCTTGACTTCGGCGTGGACCTGCGCGCGTGTGAGCGGCGGGTTCGACTGGGCCTGCGCGGCGAACGGGGCCGAGACGGCCAGGGCGATGGCAATGGCTTGGATCAGGCGCTTCATGATGCGGACCTCCACGATTTCCGGTGAATCGCGGCGCGTCGTTCGTCGAAGCGTCGCGCGATGTCGAAACCAGTGTAGGCCGGCGCGGGCGTGCGAAAAATGCGATCGCGCCCAACGCAGTGTTTTGCTGCGGGCAACAATGGGTGGCGGCCGGGCGAGTGACGGCTCGGACGACTGCCGGCGTGTCGATTTGGCGTAGGGAAATGAAATCGGACCGGATGCGCGTGCCGGAATCCGTTCCGGTGCGCATGCGGTCCGATCTCGAAAGACGAGAAGGCGGCGCGCGAAACGCCGCCCTGATGCCAATGTTTACACGAGCCCCGTCGCGTAGTACACGGCGATCACGAAGAATACCGCGAGCGTCTTGATGACGGTGACCGCGAAGATGTCGCGATACGACTCGCGGTGCGTGAGGCCCGTGACGGCGAGCAGCGTGATGACCGCGCCGTTGTGCGGCAGCGTGTCCATGCCGCCGCTCGCCATCGCGACGACCCGGTGCAGCACGTCCATCGGGATGTTGGCCGCTTGCGCGCCCTTGATGAACAGGTCCGACATCGCGGCGAGCGCGATGCTCATGCCGCCGGACGCGGAGCCCGTGATGCCCGCGAGCGAGCTGACCGACACGGCTGCGTTGACGAGCGGGTTCGGGATGCTCTTCAGCGCGTCGCTGACGACGAGGAAGCCCGGCAGCGCGGCGATCACGCCGCCGAAGCCGTATTCCGACGCGGTATTCATCGCGGCGAGCAGCGCGCCGGCGACGGCGGCCTTCGAGCCTGTCGCGAAGCGGCCGCTGACGCGCTTGAACGCGGTCAGCAAGACCAGCACGATACCGAGCAGCAGCGCGGCCTCGACCGACCAGATCGCGACGACCGTCTTGATCGACGTCGTGATCGGCGCATGCACGCCCGGCAGCACTTCCGGCGCGACCGTGTACGACGCGGCGCCGTACCACTGCGGGATCAGCTTCGTGAACGCGAAGTTCGACACGCCGACGAGGATCAGCGGCAGGATCGCCAGCGCGGGGTGCGGCAGCGCCTTTGCCTCGACGCGCTCCGGCTCGTTGACGAGCGACGTGCCGTAGCCCTCGCCCTTCGCCATCGCCGAACGGCGGCGCCATTCGAGATACGTGAGGCCGATGACGATGATGAACAGCGAGCCGATCGTGCCGAGCGCGGGCGCGGCCCAGGCAGTCGTCTTGAAGAACGTGGTCGGGATGATGTTCTGGATCTGCGGCGTGCCGGGCAGCGAATCCATCGTGAACGAGAACGCGCCGAGTGCAATCGCGCCGGGCATCAGCCGTTTCGGGATGTTGCTCTGACGATAGAGTTCGGCCGCGAACGGATAGACCGCGAACACCACGACGAACAGCGATACGCCGCCATAGGTGAGCAGCGCGCACACCGCGACGATCACCGCATTCGCGCGCGAGCGGCCGATGTAGCGGATCGCCGCATGGACGATCGACTCGGAGAACCCGGACAGTTCGATCACCTTGCCGAACACGGCGCCGAGCATGAAGACCGGGAAATACAGTTTGACGAAGCCGACCATCTTCTCCATGAAGATGCCGGAGAAGACCGGTGCGACGGCGGCGGGTTCGGTCAGGAGCACCGCGCCGAGCGCGGCGATCGGCGCGAACAGGATCACGCTGTAGCCGCGATACGCGGCAAACATCAGGAACGCCAGCGCGGCGAGGACGATCACGAAAGACAAGGGAGTCTCCTAATGGCTTTGGTTGTTGTTCGATCGCGCGGTGCGTCGCGGACCAGCTCAGGTTAGTGCAGGTTTCGTGCCATCGGCCGGATTGCGCCGCCGGACAGGGGTCCGCCGGCAGCCGGCGGGCCCGCGCCGGTGCAGGTCTGACGATTCTACATAAAACGTCTCCATCTGGAGACGTTTTAGCCGTCCGGTCACCCGTCGAAATCGTGCCGGGCTTTCCCGGACAACGCATTGCGGCGAGTCTCCAGAGTGAGATAATCCGTCTCGTTCCGGAGACATCCGGCCGACGATACATGGAGACGAAGACACGATGATGAACGACTGGATCCGCCTGCCCGTGAACTACGGCGACGTGCTGCGGCGCGCTGCCGAGTCGCTGTTCCGGACCTTCGAGGATTCGAGTGCGGGCACGGTGGTCGTCGATCGCGACGCGCGCGTCGTGTGGATGAACGAGCGTTACGCGGCACGCTTCGGTTTCGCCGATCCGCAGCAGGCCGTCGGCCTCGACTGCGAGGCCGTGATCCCGAACAGCCTGATGCGCGAGGTCGTGTCGACCGGGCAGCCGATCCTGCTCGACATCATGGAGACGGGCCGCGAGCCGCTCGTCGTCACGCGCCTGCCGTTGAAGAACGAGGCCGGCGAGACGGTCGGTGCGATTGGCTTCGCGCTGTTCGACCAGTTGAAGACGCTCACGCCGATTTTTTCCCGCTACGCGCAGCTTCAGCAGCAACTGATCGCGACGCAGCGCTCGCTCGCCCAGGCGCGCCGCGCGAAATACACGTTCGCGAGCTTCGTCGGCACGAGTGCCGCGAGCCTCGAGACCAAGCGCCAGGCGCGCCGCGCGGCGCAGGTCGATTCGCCGGTGCTGCTGCTCGGCGAGACGGGCACCGGCAAGGAGCTGCTCGCCCACGCGATTCACGCGGCGTCGGCGCGTGCGCTCCAGCCGCTCGTGACCGTCAACGTCGCCGCGATTCCCGACACGCTGCTCGAAACCGAATTCTTCGGCGCGGCGCCCGGTGCGTACACCGGCGCCGATCGCAAGGGGCGCGTCGGAAAATTCGAGCTGGCCGATCGCGGCACGCTGTTTCTCGACGAGATCGGCGACATGCCGCTGCCGTTGCAGGGCAAGCTGCTGCGTGTGCTGCAGGACAAGGAGTTCGAGCCGGTCGGCTCGAACCGGATCGTGCGCGCGGACGTGCGCATCATTGCCGCCACGTCGGCCGACCTGCCGGCGCTCGTGGCGGCCGGGCGGTTTCGCGCGGATCTCTATTACCGGCTGAACGTGCTGACGATTCATGCGCCGCCGTTGCGCGAGCGCGCCTCCGACATCGCGGCGCTCGTCTACGCGACGCTCGAGGAGCTGGCGGCCCAGCACGGGCGCGCCGCGCACTGCGAGCTGACCGACGATGCGCTGCGGATGCTGTGCGCGTATCCGTGGCCCGGCAACGTGCGCGAGTTGCGCAATACGCTCGAACGCGCGCTGATGCTGTCGGACCGTTCGGTGATCGATGCGCGCGCGCTCGCGCCGTTTCTCGGGCCGGTGCGTGTCTCGCCGGACGGCGCGGGGCCGGCACAGCGGGTTGCCGCGGTGCCGGCCGAGCAGCGCGCGGGCGATGCGTCGACGGCATCCGGTGCGTCGGCCGCGTCGTATGCCGATGCACTGGCGGCGTGGGAGCGCCAGTTCCTGACCGATGCGCTGGCGGCCTGTGACGGGAAGGTAATTGAAGCGGCCGCGCGTATCGGGATCGGCCGCGCGACGCTGTACAAGAAACTGGCGGCGCTCGGTATCGACCGGTAGGCCGATCGGCGATGCCGATGCGGCTCGACGTAACGCATCGAACAGGAGGTCACGATGAAGCGGATCGGCATTGCAGGATGGCTCACCATGTTGCTGGCGAGTTCCGTACTCGCTCAGGCCGGCGACGCCGATGCGCCCGAAGCGCGGCGCAACTGGTACAACGATCCGTTCGTCGCGCTGTCGCAGGACGTGGCCGAATGCCCGTTGCCGCTCGGCCCGTGGATGACGCGCGCCGAGATGACGGACGATGCGCACTACCGCGCCGAACGCGGCACGACCTGCTGGCTCGCCCATCGCTGCACGAAGCCGAACTCGTATATGTATGACGCGTCGATCGCCGAGGCGGCGAAGGCGCGCTTCGCCGGTTCCGATCGCCTGCGCGGCACGAGCCTGTGGATCACCGTGCAGCGACGGTTTATCTACGTCGAAGGATGCGCGAATACGACGTTCGATAGCCAGGCGCTGCAACGCGAATTCGAGGCGCTTCCGGACGTCGAGCAGGTTTTCGTTCGCATCACCGATGATCCGCGCAAGCGCTTGCCGTACAAGGCGCGCGGGCAACCCGACCGCACGCCGGACTGACGGCCGAAGGGCTGCCCATGGCATACTCGCGACATTCAAAAAAAGGTTGACGGGAAGAACAATGAAACACATGCTTGCGTCGGTCTGTCGGTGGCCTCGGGCGGCCGTGATGTTGGCTCTGGTTGCAGGGCTCGGCGGGTGCGGTGGCAGTGCTCCGCTGTTCACTTCGGACGGGCGCCCGACCACTCAGGTGCAATGCACCGGCAGCGACTGGAGCAATTGCACGGACAATGCCCGGGCCATGTGCAACGGCGATTTCGAAGTGATCCAGCAATCGACGGATGACGCCGTGCGAAATCTTCTCTTCGCATGCAAGAAGAAGAGCGGCTATTGATCCCGAAATGACCGGCTGAGGAGACCACGATCGGGGAAGCGCTTTTCTGTTTGCTTTGAGTCACTTGTTTTTCACGAATAACACTCACGGAGTCCCATCCATATGGCGACCTACAGGCAACTGAGCGCGCAGCTCGAACGGCTCCAGCAAAAAATCGACAAGGAACGTGAAAAGGCGATTGCCGACGCGATTGCGGATATCCGCGCGAAAATCGACGAATACGACATTACGCCGGAAGAGCTCGGTTTTCTCCCGGCAGGATCGGCCGCCGCCGCGAAGCCGAAGCGGACCTTGCCGCCGAAGTACCTGAACCCGAAGACGGGCGAAACCTGGAGCGGCCGCGGGCGGGCGCCGGCATGGCTGGGCAAGAATCGCGGACGTTTCCTGATCAAGGACTGACTCCCGAAAATCCTCACCTTTCGTGTGCCGACTGACGGTGCGAACGGCCATGCGGCGTTCGCACCGTTTTGTTTTGGCGCAATCGTCATGCGATTTTCCCTGGCGAATGGAAGTGCGATGCCGCGCAATTGACGGATTCCGTTTTGCGAATTCGCTGCGATCCGGCCGCATATTGCGGGGAATTCCCGTAAACAACCGCGTAATGGCGCAATGCACGCGCATTGGCATTCGCGTTTTTCGCGGTGCATGCCCGACGCGGATTTTCATCACCTTTCGCGTGTTTGCGCAGTGTGTCGTGCGATTCCCGAAGATACTCACCATGGCTCCTGTAAATCCTCACCTCTGAGAAAGCGGCTGCAGCGTCGTGCCGCGTTGCGTGCATCGTGCGAGCGGCGCGGCGATGCCTGCCCGCGTGGGTTGCAGTCCATGGTGCGAGCATTGACGCTCGTCGAACAGTCGGCCGTTCGGCATATAGGCAGTCGCAGGCGCTTCGCCTATGCTTGGGGTTCGCGTCGATCGGCGCACGGCCTGCGTGGCCGCATGCCGATCGTGTCGTCTTTCGTCACCGCAGGGAGCCGATGTGACCGTTCGCCATCTCGATGCGTTGTTCCAGCCCAAGTCCGTTGCGGTCGTCGGCGCGTCGTCGCGCGCGGGCAGTATCGGCGCGATGGTGTGGTCGCGTGTGCTCGACGGTGCGTTCCAGGGGCCCGTGTGGCCGGTCAATCCGAAATATCGCGAGCTGGACGGGCATACGGTCGTCTCCGATGTCGACCGGCTGCCCGCGCCGCCGTCGGTTGCCGTGATCTGCACGCCGCCCGCGACCTGGGCCGGCATCGTGCGCAAGCTCGGTGAGCTGGGCACGCGCGTCGCGGTGATCGTCGGCGAGGCGCGCACCGAGGCCGATCGCGCCGCGGTCGATCGCACGCTGAAGGCGGCGAAGCCGTTCGTGCTCCGTATCGTCGGGCCGGGCAGTCTCGGCGTGTTGTCGCCCGCGCGGCATGCGCATTTCGGCGCGCCTGCATATACGGCGCGGTCGGGCGGCGTCGCATGGGTGTCGCAATCGAATGCATTGACGAACGCGGTGCTTGGCTGGGCCGATGCGCGGGGCCTCGGCTTTTCGCATGTCGTCGCGCTCGGCAGCGAATCCGATGTCGATGCGGGCGACGTCCTCGACTATCTGGCAAGCGATCCCGGCACGCGCGCGATCCTGCTCGAACTCGATACCGTGCGCGCGGCGCGCAAGTTCATGTCAGCGGCGCGCGCGGCCGCCCGCAACAAGCCGGTGCTCGCGCTGCGCACCGGCCGTGCCGATCCCGGCGACGCGCTCTACACGGCGGCGTTCCAGCGCGCGGGCATGGTGCGCGTCGATGCGCTCGACGATCTGCTCGACGAAATCGAGACGCTCGGCGTCGGCCGCGTCACCGCACGGGGGGCGGCGACGCTCGTGACGAGCGATGCGGGCGTGGCGAAACTCGCGGTCGATGCGGTGGCCGACGTGCGCGACGTGCTGACCGACTGGTCGCCCGCGGCAACGTCGGCCGTCGCGGCCGCGTTGCCGCATCTCGCGGCGCCAGCCAATCCGCTTACGCTGGGCGACGATGCGCGCCCCGAGCACTTTGCCGCGGCAATCAAGGCGCTCGCCCCGTTTCCGCAGACGGGCACGCTGTTCGTCGTTCATTCCACTTCGCACAGCGCGCCGGCCGATTCGGTCGCGCGCACGCTGATCGACTCGCGGCAGTATGCGCATCGCGGCATCCTCGCGTGTTTCTTCGGGGCGGTCGACGCGGCGACCCGCGATGCGCTGCACGCGAACGGCATCCCGGTGCACACGACGCCGCAGCGGCTCGCACGCGCGTATGCGCGTCTCGTCGACTACAACCTCGGGCGCCAGTTGCTGATGCAGACGCCGGAGGGCACGCCGCTGCAGCCGGCCGAGTGCGTGGCGTCCGCCCAGGCCGACGCACGCCGCATGGTCGAAGCCGGTCAGCATGAACTGGCCGGCGAAGCCGCGCTGCGCTGGTTGTCCCGTTTCGGTCTGCAGGGCGAGCAGCCCAACGAACCGGCCGGCAAGAAGGTCGTCGACATCACGGTCGACATGTACGACGATTCGAATTTCGGTCCGGTGTTTCGCTATGCCGTGCCGCCGGCCGATGGCGTATCGGCGCCGTTCGTCGTCTACGGCCTGCCGCCGCTGAACACGGTGCTCGCCCGCGCGGTGATGGAGCGCTCGCCGTATGCGCGCAGGACGTCCGTCGAGCCGACGCTCGACGCGCTGACGGCACTGTCGCAGGTCGTCTGCGACGTGCGCGAAGTCGTCGCGATGTCGGTCACGCTGCGCGTGCTGTCCGATCGCGCATGGGTGGTCGCGCCGCGCATCACGCTGGCGTCGGGGCGCAGCCGGCTCGCGATCATGCCGTATCCGCGGCACCTCGAGCAGACGCTCGAGTGGCGTGGCGAGACGGTGACGATCCGTCCGATCCGTCCGGAAGACGAGGCCGCACACAACGAACTGCTCGGTGCGATGACGCCGGAAGATTTGCGGATGCGTTTCTTCGGCGCGGTGCGCAGCTTCGACCATTCGCAGGTGGCGCGCATGACGCAGATCGACTACGACCGTGAGATGGCTTTCATCGTGTCGTTCACCGATGTGTCGGGGCGCGACCACACGCTCGCGGTCGCGCGTGCGGTCGCCGATCCCGACAACGAGACGGCGGAGTTCGCGATCGCGGTACGGCCCGATCAAAAGGGCAAGGGGCTTGGCCGGCTGATGATGACCCGCATCATCGACTACGCGCGCTCGCGCGGCACTGCCTGGATGGTCGGCGAGGCGCTGCGCGAGAATTCGGCGATGATCTCGCTCGCGAAATCGTGCGGGTTTGCGGTGTCGACGACGGAGGAGCCCGGCGTCGTGGGTTTCAGGATGAAGTTGCAGCCGTAGGCGTCGGTTTCAGGTCTGGCGCTTGGGGCAGAGCGTGGTGTCGATGCGTCCGAACGTTTCGCCATGTCGGATGCTAAATAAGGAATGCAAAGCGTTCGAGCCTGTCTCGAAGCAAAGCGTCTGTCAACGTGTCGGACCTGTCGGTCGAAGCGATACCGTAACGCACGCATGGCGTCCGGCGATGCTCACGCCGTGCTGCGATATTCGTCCGCCGCAGCCGTTTCAACCGATGTGCGTGCAGGCATTCGCTACCGTATTCCGGCCTCGCATTTTCAGAGCCGTCACCAAGGTGAGACTTTTCGGGAGCGGCGAGTGAGCTTTTTCGGGACAGCGTGGTGAGCACCTGCGGGAGAGGCCGGTGAGCCTTTCCGGGAGGCCTCGGTGAGCACTTGCGGGAGCGATTGGTGAGGACGTTCGGGAGGCGTCGGTGAGTGTCTCCGGGAGCCTTGGGTGAGGCTTTTCGGGAGACCGTGGTGAGCGCTTGCAGGATGCCGAGGTGAGCTTTTTCGGGAGCATGCGAACGCATGGCTCCCAGGGGCGCGGCGCCGGCCCATGCCGGCGTGACGCGCGGGTGCGGGCACGCAGGAACCGTGCCCGCGATCACATTCACGCGGCGAGCTTCGATGCCGCGTCGTTCACCTGGTCGCGCGAAATCGCGAGTTCCTCGAGGTGCGAATCGGCATAGATGGCACCGGTTTCGCGCTCGAGGCGGGCGATCGTGAGCGCGCAGCGCGCGGTGTCTTTCGGCATCGCGATGAAGCGTTTGACCGACTCGCCGGACGTGAACGCGTCGAACAGTGCGCCGCGCACGTCGTCCGGAAGCGTCTTGGTCCACTGGTACGGCTTGCCGTTGAACGTGATCGACGGCGGCAGAGTGCGTTCCTTCTTGGTCGCCGTGATGAGCCCGTAGGTGCGGGCCGCGTCGCCGATCTGCTCGGGCGAGAAGAGTTCGTCAGGCGTGATGTCGAACTGCTCGATGTAGTTTTCGATCGCCTGCATGGCGGCGGCACGATCGTCGCGCTTTTTCTGCGCGCGCGCGACGATATCGCGCAACTCGTCCGCTTCCTCGGGCGTGATCGTGAAGCTTGCCTGCTTCTGCTGAAGTTCGGAGAAACGCTGGAATTCTTGATCGTTCAGAAGTTTGGCCATGACATCCATCGGACACGACGGCCGCGACAACCGGCCGCCGTAGTTTTTGAGAGGGCCGCTATTCTAGCGTAGCGCCGCGGGTGCCCGATGCGGCATCGCGCATCGGGCACCGCACGGGCGTCGCATACACCCGGCGCCGGCGCCGCTGTGCCGTGCCCGCTGCACTTTGCCGGGTAACCCGCGCGTCAGCAGGTCTCGGTGCGGCACATCGACAGATGGGCGGCCGTGTCGCGCAGTGCGCCGACGACCCCGTCGACGGACGGCGCCATGTGCGCATCGATCCGGCGCATGTACGGGCACGTCAGCACCGCGATCGCGTGGCCGGCCGGCCCGAGGATCGGCACGGTCAGGTCGGTCACGCCGTACGCTTGCCGGCTGTCCTGACGCAGATAGCCGGACTGCCGGATGGACTGACACGCATTCGCGAGCTCCTGTTCGTTCAGCGGCGCCTCGCCCCTGACCTTGTGGTGCTCGGCCAGCATGTGCGCGCGTTGCTCGGCGCCCTGGAACGCCAACATCATGCGCCCCGATGCCGTATCGGCGAGGCCGACGCGCGAGCCGAGCCGGACCGACACGCCCCACGGGCCGGGCCCGTCCACCTGCGCGATCACGAGCAGGTTGCCGCGATCGTAGACGGACAGGTGGCACGACTGCTCGGCGGCATCGGCGAAGCGCTGCATCGGCGGCAGTGCCTCGGCGATCAGCCGGTTCATCGGCGGATGCCGGTGCGCAAGCGCGAACAGCTTGAGGCTGAGCGTGTAGCGGTCGCCGCCGGTCGAACGCATCACGTAGCGGCGCGCGACGAGGCGTTCGAGCATCCGGTAGATTTCGCTCGCGTTACGGCCGAGTTCCTTCGTGATTTCGGTGCGGGTGAGTCCTTCTTTCTGCTCGGACAGGAGTTCGAGGATGTCGAGGCCCTTGTCGAGCGCGGGTGCGCGATAGCGGTCGATAGCGGCCATCGATTCCCGTGCGTCGCTGCCGGGAAGCGGGTCGTTGGTTGTCTGCATTGTCGGTGTGAGGTTGGGGGATTGCCGTCGATCGGTTGGCGACGCACGCTGGCCGGTTCTGCACGCGTATAGGGCGGCTCCGCGTATGGCTATGAAAGCCATCCGTACGAGCTTAGCAATAAACATCCAGTGTGCAATGCAGCGTCTTTTTACCGATCGTTACCGAACAAGAACGGATAAGCAAACGTTTTCGATGACAGGGGCACCCCGAATAGCCAGTATTCATGTGCCGATGGCAGGCGCGGCCGCGCACGACTGCCGATCGATCGACGGTGGGGCCGCGCATGCTGCGCCGCAGTGTCGGCAGGCGCACCAATAGTCGGTATCCGTCGCGCGTCATTTCACGGCGCGCGGCCGATGGTACAAAGGCTTGCGGGCCAGCGACGGCGCGGCCGCGCGTGCAGCCGGCCGGCATGGCCCGGCACGCGTCGCGGATGCCGGGCCGTCGTCGCCGATGCGCAGACCGGCGGCCGCCCGTTCGATGCGCGCCGTACCGTCGTACGGCGCCGCGATCGCTGCGCCCGCGCGACTCTCGCGCGTCGACGGCATGCCGCATGCGGCGCCGACGCGTGCACTCGACGATCGACAACCCGTCCGGCGCGCGGCCGCGAAAGGCCACGGCGGCCGGTATCCTGTCCCATTCGACAACAGAGGTTAAGCACGATGAAACTGCTTCGCTATGGCCCGTCCGGCCAGGAAAAGCCCGGCGTCCTCGACGCGGCCGGCCGGATTCGCGACTTGTCCGCGCATGTGCAGGATCTTGCCGGTGAGGTGCTGTCCGACGCGGGTCTCGCGCGGCTGCGCGCCATCGATCCGGCCACGCTGCCGCTCGTGTCCGGCGAGCCGCGCATCGGCGCGTGCGTCGGTCAGGTCGGCAAGTTCATCGGCATCGGCCTGAACTACGCCGACCACGCAGCCGAAGCCGGCATGGCGGTGCCGAAGGAGCCGGTCGTGTTCGGCAAGTGGACGAGTTCGATCTGCGGCCCGAACGACGGCATCGACATCCCGAAGGGGTCGGTCAAGACCGATTGGGAAGTGGAGCTGGGTGTCGTGATCGGCGCGAAGTGCAAGGACGTCGACGAGGCGCGCGCGCTCGATTACGTCGCGGGCTACTGCGTCGTCAACGACGTGTCCGAGCGCGAATGGCAGATCGAGCGCGGCGGCCAGTGGGACAAGGGCAAGGGCTTCGACACGTTCGGCCCGCTCGGCCCGTGGCTCGTCACGCGCGACGAAGTACCCGATCCGCAGCGTCTCGACCTGTGGCTCGAAATCGACGGCCACCGTTATCAGAGCGGCAACACGCGCACGATGGTGTTCACGGTCGCGCAACTGATCGCGTATCTGTCGACCTGCATGACGCTGCAGCCGGGCGACGTGATCACGACCGGTACGCCGCCGGGTGTCGGCATGGGCATCAAGCCGTCGCCGGTGTTCCTGAAGGCCGGCCAGATGGTGCGCCTCGGGATCGAAGGGCTCGGCGAGCAGTTGCAGAGCACGCGCAACGCGCAATGAGCGCGTGAGCGGCGCGGGCCGACTGGAGGACGCAGCCACCCGCGCGCCGGCCATGCTGCCCGATCCGTCGGCATGACCGTCGCCGCGAGCGGCGCGTACCGAACGACGATGTAGCCGAAATCAGGGGCCCGGTTCCGCGCGATGCGGAACCGGGCCTTTGTTGCTCGTCCGCGTGCGGACGAAGCGGATCAAACGACGTTGTCGAGTTCGCAATGCGCTTCGAGCCGATACCCGTCGGGGTCGACGACGAACGCCGCGTAATAGCCGGGGCCGTAATGCTCGCGCTTGCCGGGCCCGCCGTTGTCCTTGCCGCCGTGCTCAAGGGCGGCGCGGTAGAACGCGTCGACCTCGACCGGCGACGCGGCCTTGAACGACAGGTGCAGCCCCGAATCGGGATCGGCGACGACGGGGCGAGCGGCGTGCTGCAACCACAGCTCGGGCTCGGTCGTGCCGTACCCGATGGCGCCGTCGTCGCTATACAGACGCTTGTAGCCGAGTGCGCCGAGCGCGCTGTCGTAGAAGGTGCGGCTGCGGCCGATGTGCGCAACGCCGAACGAAAGGTGATCGATCATCTGTGGCTCCTTGAACTGATGTGGACGTCAGTGCGGCAAACCTGCTCATAGACACCATGCCAGCCGCTTGTAGCGAAGCGCGCCGAGCGTGGTGTCGTCGTACGTGCGGCCGGCGGCGGTGTGGATAACGTTGAACGAAAGACGATCGATCATCTGTGTCTCCTTGAATTGAAGGGGCGTCGGTGCGGCAAACCTGTTTTTAACCACCTTGCCGGTTATGTTAGAAATCGCTCGAGTGCTTGTCAACCGGCATGGTGGTTAGATACGATCGGATCATGAGAAAAATGCAACCTTCCGTCACGACGGACTGCCTGATCCCGGCGCCGCCCGACACGCTGAGCCTCGATTTCGCGAACACGCTGTACTGGCGCGGCAGCGACCCGCCGACGGAAACCTTCGGCACGATGGACGACCTGCTGGCGTGGTGTCGCGAACAGGCGGGCGTACCGGGCGAGTTGGCCGACGCATGTCGCGTGCCCGACGAAGAGAAAGAGAAGGAGAAGGACGACGAGCCGACAATGCTCGCGCAGGCGCTCGCGTTGCGCGAGGCGCTATACCGGCTGTTTAATGCACAGGCGGAACAGCGCGAGCCGCGGGATGCCGATCTCGCGCTGCTCGGCGGCTTTCTGGCGGAAGCGTCGCCGCGCGTTGCGCTGGCGCGCGTCGACGGCCGCTATGCGTGGCGGATCGACGCGTCGGGTGCGACGCTCGCGGGGCTATTGAGCCCGGTGCTGTGGTCGGCGATCGACCTGCTCGGCGGCGCGCGGCTCGCGAAGGTCAAGCGTTGTGCGAACGATGCATGCCAGTGGCTGTTCATCGACGACAGCAAGAACGGCAGCCGGCGCTGGTGCTCGATGTCTTCGTGCGGCAATCGCGCGAAGGCGTATCGCCACTATCACAAGGCCGAATGACGGGGCGACCCGAACCTATTTCGCCGACAACTTCCGCCACAGCGTCGTCTTGCTGATGCCGAGCATCGCGCAGGCGCGGTCGCGGTCGCCGCCGCACGCGTCGAGCACCGCACGGATCTCGTCGGCTTCCGCGCGACGGCGGCGCGCGTGCAGCGTTTGCGCGTCATCGGCGTCGGCCGCGTCGGGCGGCGCGACGAACAGCTCGGGTGCGATCACCTGCAGCGCGCCGGGGGCGAGCGCCGTGCACGGGGCGCCCGGATCGCTTTCATCGACTTCCTCGGCCAGCTCGACCGCGATCCGCTCGACCACGTTCTGCAGTTCGCGCACGTTGCCGGGCCAGCGGTAGCGCGCGAGCGTCGCTTGCGTCGCGTCGAGCACGCGCAGTGCATCGTCGGTGTCGCGCACGCGTTCGGCCAGACGCGGCTCGCGCCGCGCGGCCTGCACGAGCAGCGTCGCCGCGAGCGCGGGAATGTCGGCCGCGCGCTCGCGCAGCGGTGGCAGGCCGACGTTCAGGATGTTGAGCCGGTAATAGAGATCCGCGCGGAACGTGCCGGCCTCGACGGCCGCGAGCAGCGGCCGGTGCGTCGCGGCGATCACGCGCACGTCGATGCGGATCGGCTCGGTCGAGCCGAGGCGGATCACCTCGCGCTCCTGCAGCACGCGCAGCAGCCGGCTCTGCAGCGACGGCGGCATCTCGCCGATCTCGTCGAGAAACAGCGTGCCGCGGTGCGCGGCCTCGAACAGGCCGGTCTTGCCGCCGCGCCGCGCGCCGGTGAACGCGCCTTCTTCATAGCCGAACAGTTCGCTCTCGAGCAGCGCTTCCGGAAACGCACCGCAGTTGACCGCGACGAACGGATAGCTGCGCCGCGCGGACAGCGCATGCAGGCTCTGCGCGATCATTTCCTTGCCGGTGCCGCTTTCGCCGAGCACGAGCACGGTCGCGTCGGATTTCGCGTAGCGGCGCACGAGCTCGCGCACGCGCGTCATCGGCGCCGATGCGCCGACCACGTCGTCGAGCGCGTAGCGTGCGGCGAACTGTTGCGTGGTCGGTTGCGAACGCAGCGCGCGATCGAGTCGTTCGACCGCGCGCGATTCCTGGAACGTCAGTACGCTGCCCGACGTGACGCCGCGATCGACCAGCGGCCCGCGATGCACGACGTAGCGCACGCCGCGTACGGTCGCGAGCGCATCGCCGTCCTCGCCGCGCAGCGTGCGCAGCTCGGGCCGCAGGTCGACGAGCGCGCGGCCGACGGCCGCCGCCGGTTCGACCCCGAGCGCCGACGCGAGCCGTTCGTTGATCGCCTCGACGCGGCCGCGCGCGTCGAGCGCGACCACGCCGTCGCGCAGGTGCTGCAGCAGCGTGTCGAGCCGCTGGCGGCGGAATGCCTCGGCGTGCGTCGCATACGCGACTTCGAGCGCCGTCTCGACGGCCTTGCGCACCGACGCATGCGAATACAGGAACACCGCGCCCATGCCGGCGCTGGCCGCGAGATCGGTGACGAGGCCCGGGCCGACGATCGTCTGGATGCCGCGATCGCGCAGGTCGTGCACGCAGGCTTCCGCTTCCTGCGCGGACTGATATGACGCAAACTGCACGTCGAGGCCGTACGCGGCGACGAAGCGGCGCACTTCGGGCGGCGTTTCGCCGGCGCTGACCAGTGCGATCCGCGCTGCATCGCGCCGGGCGCGCGCGAGCGCCTGCATCACGTCGAAGCCGGTCGGCGACACGACCACCACCGGCACCTGGGCGCGCGTTTTCAGGAAGCCGCCGTTCGAGCCGGCCGCGACGATCACGTCGGGCCGCGCGGTGCCGGCCTCGGCGATCGCGCTGAGCGCATCCTCGTACGCGCGCGTCACGATGCGCACGTCGGCGCGTTCGTCGAACTCGCCGGCGATCTCGCGAAACAGGTCGCGCAGGCGGCTGATGCCCATCGCCCAGATGCGCGGGCGCACCGTGCGGTCGGCCGGACCGACGGGCTTGGTCGAAGAGAGGTCCATGACGGCCGATTATGCGCGCGCGATTTCATTTTTGAAACATGAAATTGCTGAATTGAAATATCCCGGCGCCGCCTCGCTCGGGCCGGGTGCTTAAGAATCAGTGGGTTAGCGGCGTTTCGCGAGCTGGCCCGGTCCTTGCTGTTATCGGGCATTCCATCAGGAGGCCGTTCATGAGCAATACGCATCTTCAGAGCGCCGGCGCGAAGTTCCGCGCGGCAGTCGCGGCGGAGCAGCCGCTGCAGGTGGTCGGCGCGATCACCGCGTACGCGGCCAAGATGGCGCAGGCCGTCGGCTTCAAGGCCGTCTACCTGTCGGGCGGCGGCGTCGCCGCGAACTCGCTCGGCATTCCCGATCTCGGCATCAGCACGATGGAAGACGTGCTCATCGACGCGACCCGAATCACCAACGCGACCGACCTGCCGCTGCTGGTCGACATCGACACGGGCTGGGGCGGCGCATTCAACATCGCGCGCACGGTCCGCTCGTTCATCAACGCCGGCGTCGCGGCCGTGCACCTGGAGGACCAGGTCGGCCAGAAACGCTGCGGCCACCGCCCGGGCAAGGAAGTCGTGCCGATCGAGGAAATGGTCGATCGCGTGAAGGCCGCGGTCGATGCGCGTACCGACGATCAGTTCGTGATCATGGCGCGTACCGACGCGGCCGCCGCGGAGGGAATCGACTCGGCGATCGAGCGCGCGGTCGCGTACGTCGAAGCCGGCGCCGACATGATCTTCCCGGAAGCGATGAAGACGCTCGACGACTACCGCCGCTTCAAGGCGGCCGTGAAGGTGCCGATCCTCGCGAACCTGACCGAATTCGGCTCGACGCCGCTGTTCACGGTCGACGAGCTGCGCGAGGCGAACGTCGACATCGCGCTGTACTGCTGCGGCGCGTATCGCGCGATGAACAAGGCCGCGCTGAACTTCTACGAAACGCTGCGCCGCGACGGCACCCAGAAGGCAGCCGTGCCGACGATGCAGACGCGCGCCGAGCTGTACGACTTCCTCGGCTATCACGAATACGAGCGCAAGCTCGACGAACTGTTCGCGCAGGGCAAGAAGTAACGCGGCCCGCGCCCCCCGATACCCATTGGAGAAGGAAAACATGAGCGAGACGAAAGACGCAGCAGCACCGGCCGCCGCAGGCGCATTCAAGCCGAAGAAGTCGGTGGCGCTGTCGGGCGTGACGGCCGGCAACACCGCGCTGTGCACGGTCGGCAAGACCGGCAACGACCTGCACTATCGCGGCTACGACATTCTCGACGTCGCCGAATCGTGCGAATTCGAGGAAATCGCGCATCTGCTCGTGCACGGCACGCTGCCGAACATGACCGAACTGGCCGCCTACAAGACCAAGCTGCGCGCGCTGCGCGGCCTGCCGAGCGCACTGAAGGCCGCACTCGAACAGATTCCGGCGTCGGCCCACCCGATGGACGTGATGCGCACGGGCGTGTCGGTGCTCGGCACCGTGCTGCCGGAGAAGGACGACCACAACCTGCCGGGCGCGCGCGACATCGCCGATCGCCTGATGGCGTCGCTCGGCTCGATGCTGCTGTACTGGTATCACTTCTCGCACAACGGCAAGCGCATCGAGACGGAAACCGACGACGACTCGATCGGCGGCCATTTCCTGCACCTGCTGCACGGCAAGACGCCGTCGAAATCGTGGGTCGAGGCGATGCACACGTCGCTGATCCTGTACGCGGAGCACGAATTCAACGCGTCGACGTTCACGGGCCGCGTGATCGCGGGCACGGGCTCGGACATCTACTCGGCGATCACCGGCGCGATCGGCGCGCTGCGCGGGCCGAAGCACGGCGGCGCGAACGAAGTCGCGTATGAAATCCAGAGCCGCTACAGCTCGCCGGACGACGCCGAAGCCGACATCCGCCGCCGCGTCGAGAACAAGGAAGTCGTGATCGGCTTCGGCCACCCGGTCTACACGATCTCCGATCCGCGCAACAAGGTGATCAAGGGCGTCGCGCACAAGCTGTCGAAGGAAGCGGGCGACCTGAAGCTGTACGGCATCGCCGAGCGCCTCGAAGCGGTGATGTGGGACGCGAAGAAGATGTTCCCGAACCTCGACTGGTTCAGCGCGGTGTCGTATCACATGATGGGCGTGCCGACCGCGATGTTCACGCCGCTGTTCGTGATCTCGCGCACGTCGGGCTGGAGCGCGCACATCATCGAGCAACGCATCGACAACAAGATCATTCGCCCGAGCGCGAACTACACGGGCCCGGAAGACCTGCAGTTCGTGCCGATCGAGAAGCGTTGAAACGCCTGTCGCGCGCACCGGCGCCCGTGATGCGGGCGGCCTGCGCGCGCGGCACGTCATCCCCCGAATTCCCGCCCCACATCATGAATACCGCCAACCGCAAACCCCTGCCCGGCACGTCGCTGGACTATTTCGACGCGCGTGCCGCGGTCGACGCGATCGCGCCCGGCGCCTACGACACGCTGCCGTACACGTCGCGCGTGCTCGCCGAAAACCTCGTGCGCCGCTGCGATCCGGCGATCCTCGCCGAGTCGCTGAAGCAGATCATCGAGCGCAAGCGCGAACGCGATTTTCCGTGGTTCCCGGCGCGTGTGGTGTGCCACGACATCCTCGGGCAGACGGCGCTCGTCGATCTCGCCGGCCTGCGCGACGCGATCGCGGACGGCGGCGGCGATCCGGCGAAGGTGAACCCGGTCGTGCCGGTGCAATTGATCGTCGACCACTCGCTCGCCGTCGAATGCGGCGGCTTCGATCCGGACGCGTTCGCGAAGAACCGCGCGATCGAGGATCGCCGCAACGAGGATCGCTTCCACTTCATCGAGTGGACGAAGAAGGCGTTCGAGAACGTCGACGTGATCCCGCCGGGCAACGGCATCATGCACCAGATCAATCTCGAGAAGATGTCGCCGGTGATCCAGGCGCAGGACGGCGTCGCGTATCCGGACACCTGCGTCGGCACCGACAGCCACACGCCGCACGTCGACGCGCTCGGCGTGATCGCGATCGGCGTCGGCGGGCTCGAAGCCGAGAACGTGATGCTCGGCCGCGCGTCGTGGATGCGCCTGCCGGACATCGTCGGCGTCGAGCTGACCGGCAAGCGCCAGCCCGGCATCACCGCGACCGACGTGGTGCTCGCGCTGACCGAGTTCCTGCGCAAGGAAAAGGTGGTCGGCGCGTACCTCGAGTTCCGCGGCGAAGGCGCGGCGAGCCTGACGCTCGGCGATCGCGCGACGATCTCGAACATGGCGCCTGAATACGGCGCGACGGCCGCGATGTTCTTCATCGACGGCCAGACGATCGACTACCTGCGCCTCACCGGCCGCAGCGACGAGCAGGTGAAGCTCGTCGAGACCTACGCGAAGGCGGCCGGACTGTGGGCCGATACGCTGGCCCACGCGCAATACGAGCGCACGCTGACGTTCGACCTGTCGAGCGTCGTGCGCAACATGGCCGGCCCGTCGAACCCGCACAAGCGGCTGCCGACGTCCGATCTGGCCGCGCGCGGGATCGCCGGCCGGTGGGAAGAGAAGCCGGGCGAGATGCCCGACGGCGCGGTGATCATCGCCGCGATCACGAGCTGCACGAACACCAGCAACCCGCGCAACGTGATCGCGGCGGCCTTGCTCGCGCGCAACGCGAATGCGAAGGGCCTCACGCGCAAGCCGTGGGTGAAGAGCTCGCTCGCGCCGGGCTCGAAGGCGGTCGAGCTGTATCTGGAAGAAGCGAACCTGCTGCCCGAACTCGAGAAGCTCGGCTTCGGCATCGTCGCGTTCGCGTGCACGACCTGCAACGGGATGTCGGGCGCGCTCGATCCGAAGATCCAGCAGGAGATCGTCGATCGCGACCTGTACGCGACGGCCGTGCTGTCCGGCAACCGCAACTTCGACGGCCGCATTCATCCCTATGCGAAGCAGGCGTTCCTCGCGTCGCCGCCGCTCGTGGTCGCGTATGCGATCGCCGGCACGATCCGCTTCGACATCGAGCAGGACGTGCTCGGTCACGGCCCCGACGGGCAGCCCGTCACGCTGAAGGACATCTGGCCGACCGACGAGGAGATCGATGCGATCGTCGCGTCGAGCGTGAAGCCCGAGCAGTTCCGCAAGGTCTACGAGCCGATGTTCGCGCGCAGCGCCGACGCGGGCGAGCGCGCGGCGCCGCTCTACGACTGGCGCGCGCAGAGCACGTACATCCGCCGTCCGCCGTACTGGGAAGGCGCGCTTGCCGGCGAGCGCACGTTGAAGGGCATGCGCCCGCTCGCGGTGCTCGGCGACAACATCACGACCGACCACCTGTCGCCGTCGAACGCGATCCTGCTGGACAGCGCGGCCGGCGAGTACCTCGCGAAGATGGGCCTGCCGGAAGAAGACTTCAACTCGTACGCGACGCACCGGGGAGACCACCTGACCGCGCAGCGCGCGACCTTCGCGAATCCGACGCTGATCAACGAGATGGCGGTGGTCGACGGCGCGGTGAAGAAGGGCTCGCTCGCGCGCGTCGAGCCGGAAGGCAAGGTCATGCGGATGTGGGAAGCGATCGAGACGTACATGAATCGCAAGCAGCCGCTGATCGTCGTGGCCGGCGCCGACTACGGCCAGGGCTCGTCGCGCGACTGGGCCGCGAAGGGCGTGCGGCTCGCGGGCGTCGAGGCGATCGCCGCCGAAGGCTTCGAGCGGATCCACCGCACCAACCTGATCGGGATGGGCGTGCTGCCGCTCGAGTTCAAGCCCGGCACCAACCGGACGACGCTCGGCATCGACGGCACCGAGAC
Organism: Burkholderia sp. BCC1208; assembly: GCF_902833095.1. Taxonomy (NCBI): domain Bacteria; kingdom Pseudomonadati; phylum Pseudomonadota; class Betaproteobacteria; order Burkholderiales; family Burkholderiaceae; genus Burkholderia; species Burkholderia sp. BCC1208. Next base: position 416,286 of record NZ_CADFDY010000005.1, read on the forward strand.
CTTCGACGTGATCGGCGAGCGCACGCCGCGCGCCGACCTGACGCTCGTGATTCACCGCAGGAACGGCGAGCGTGTCGAGGTGCCGATGACGTGCCGGCTCGATACGGCCGAGGAAGTGTCGATCTACGAGGCGGGCGGCGTGCTGCAGCGTTTCGCGCAGGACTTCCTCGAATCGTCGCAGGCGGCCTGAACGGCGCACATTGGGAACACAGACATGGCTCACATTCCTCAAATCAGGATTCCCGCCACGTACATGCGCGGCGGCACCAGCAAGGGCGTGTTCTTCCGGCTGCAGGATCTGCCGGATGCCGCGCAGGCGCCCGGCGCCGCGCGCGACGCGCTGCTGCTGCGCGTGATCGGCAGCCCCGATCCGTACGGCAAGCAGATCGACGGGATGGGCGGCGCGACGTCGTCCACCAGCAAGACGGTGATCGTGTCGAAGAGCACGCGGCCGGGCCACGACGTCGACTACCTGTTCGGTCAGGTCGCGATCGACAAGGCATTCGTCGACTGGACCGGCAACTGCGGCAACCTGTCGGCGGCGGTCGGCCCGTTCGCGATCAGCGGCGGGCTCGTCGATCCGGCACGCGTGCCGCGCGACGGCGTCGCGACCGTGCGGATCTGGCAGGCGAACATCGGCAAGACGATCGTTGCTCACGTGCCGATCGTGAACGGCGCGGTGCAGGAAACGGGCGATTTCGAACTGGATGGCGTCACGTTTCCGGCCGCCGAAGTGCAGCTCGAATTCATGGACCCGGCCGCCGAGGAAGAAGGCGCGGGCGGCTCGATGTTCCCGACCGGCAACCTCGTCGACGATCTGGCCGTGCCGGGCGTCGGCACGCTGAAGGCGACGATGATCAACGCGGGTATCCCGACGATCTTCGTCGAGGCGGAAGCGATCGGCTATACGGGCACGGAGTTGCAGGACGCGATCAACGGCGACGCGAAGGCGCTCGAGAAGTTCGAGACGATCCGCGCGCACGGTGCGTTGCGGATGGGCTTGATCGACACGCTCGACGAAATCGCGACGCGGCAGCACACGCCGAAGATCGCGTTCGTCGCGAAGCCGGCCGACTACGTCGCGTCGAGCGGCAAGCACGTGAAGGCGGGCGACGTCGACCTGCTGGTGCGCGCGATGTCGATGGGCAAGCTGCATCACGCGATGATGGGCACGGCGGCGGTCGCGATCGGCACGGCCGCGGCGATCCCCGGCACGCTCGTCAATCTTGCGGCGGGCGGCGGCGAACGCAACGCGGTGCGCTTCGGGCATCCGTCGGGCACGCTGCGCGTCGGCGCGGAGGCGCGGCACGAGAACGGCGAGTGGAGCGTCACGAAGGCGATCATGAGCCGCAGCGCGCGCGTGTTGATGGAAGGCTGGGTGCGGGTGCCGGGGGATGCGTTCTGATGCATGACGGTTCGTGCGTGCGGCGTGGCGCAACCGAACCTTGGGCCGATCCCTGCGAAGTGAATCCGCTGCGCAGGGATTTTTGTTTGCTGGGTGCGCGGCGGAAGCCATTCGATGACCAAGGCATCGAACCGACGCGCTGACGCAGGTCGACCGCGAATCACGGGGCCTGTGCAAGTCGACAGGAGAATCGCATGTCACTCGCCGCGCCGCTTTCCGGCATCCACATCGTCGAATTCGAAGGTCTCGGCCCCGGCCCGCTCGCGGGCTGGATGCTCGCCGGAATGGGCGCGCGCATCACGCTGGTCGCACGCCCGTCCGGCCGCACCAGCGCGCCGGACGCGCTGCGGGCCCGCGACGGCGACCTGCTGCGCGAAGGCAAGACGATCGTCGAACTCGATCTGAAGGCGCCCGCCGGCCGCGACGCCGCGCTCGACTTGATCGCGCGGGCCGATGCGCTGATCGAGGGGCTGCGGCCCGGCGTGATGGAGCGGCTCGGCCTCGGGCCCGACGCTTGCGCGCGCCGCAATCCGAAGCTCGTCTACGGACGCATGACGGGCTGGGGCCAGCACGGCCCGCTCGCGGCCGCGGCCGGGCACGACCTGAACTACGTCGCGCTGACCGGGCTGCTGTCGCTGTCCGCGCCGCGCGACGGCCGGCCGGGCGTGCCGCCGACCGTCGTCGGCGATGCGGGCGGCGCGCTTGGGCTCGCATTCGGGATCGTCTGTGCGTTGCTCGACGTGCGCGGCGGCGGGCCGGGGCGCGTGGTCGACGGCGCGATCGTCGATATCGTGTCGATGCTCGGGTCGCTCGCGTTGTGGGCACGCGCGAACGGGCAGCTCGGCGGCACGCAGCCGAGCCTGTTCCACGACGCGCCGTTCTACGACGTGTATCGCTGCGCGGACGGCGAATGCGTGACGATCGGCGCGCTCGAGCCGCCGTTCTATGCGCTGCTGGTCGAACGGCTCGGGCTGACCGACGTCGATCCCGCGTCGCAGTACGATCGGGCGCGCTGGCCCGCGCTGAAGGCGCGTTTCGCGGAAGTGTTCGCGCAGCAGCCGTCCGCGCACTGGCGCGCGCTGCTCGAAGGCACCGACGCGTGTTTCGCGCCGGTGCTGAGCGTGGCCGACGCGGCCGTGCATCCGCACAACGCGGCACGCGGAATCTATCGGACGGATGAGCACGGGAACGTGCGGGCGCGGGTGGCGCCGCGGTTTTTGCCGCTGACGGGGGACGACGCGGCCTAGCGGCGCGACGCGGGCGTCAAGCGGCCGCGATATCGTGCGCGGGCCGCTCGGGCCGTTCTCACGCCGTTTCTTCCGGCCTGTCCGGCACCTTGCCGTCGCCGACGCGATTGATCGTGCCTTGCGCGATCGCGACGAGCCGCTCGTGATCGCCGTCGATGACGAACACGTGACACTGGCACGTCGCCTGGTGCCGGCCCGCGTAGACGAGCTTCGCGCGGGCGACGAGCGTGCCGTTCACGGCCGGCCGCAGGTAGTTGATCTTGTATTCGGCGGTGATCACGCGCGGGCCGAGCACGAGCGCGCCGGCGAACGTCAGCGCGTTGTCCGCGAGATAGCTGATGACGCCGCCGTGCACGAAGCCGTGCTGCTGCCGCAGTTCCTCGCGCACGGGCAGACACAGCGACACTTCGTTGTCGCCGATATGCATCAGCTGCGTGCCCAGCAGCATGCTGAACGGTTGCGCGCGCAATGCCCCGCGCGCGTGGTCCGTGATGTCGGTCATTGAACTTCCTTAGAAATGAGTGCCCGCTTGCGCTGAACTCTAGGAAGGGGGCTTCGGATAAGCAAGGAAATTCGTCCGCGTTTCGGGCAAATTCCGGTGCGATGCGACGCGATTATTGCGTCGAATACCCAAGATCTCCGCGTTTGCGGGCGATTCGGCGCGAATGCGCGCGCGAACCGAGCGATTGACCTGCGTTGCCGGCAATCCGCCTAAAGTCCGACGAAGAAATGCCGCTAATGCCGGGGCATCGCCTCATCGTCCGCTCTCCAGGAATCCCCCATGTTCGGAAAAATCAAGCTCGCGTCGGGTCTGCTCGGCGTGTTGACCGTGTTCTGCCTCTTCCTGCTTGCAATCGAAGCGCTCGGCTTCTGGACGCTCGCGTCGACGCGCAGCGGCGTCGACGATCTGTCGAACGTCGCGATCGCGCAGGTCGGCGCGGCCAGCCGGGCGACCGAGCAACTGCTCGACGCGCGCATCAACCTGTCGCGTGCCGGCACGCGGATGGTGCGCGGCGGCCCGAAGCCCGAGGACATCATCCGCCATGCGGGCGCGTCGCTCGCGGAAGCGGACAAGGCGTTCGCCGTGCTGACGGCCGCGCAGCCGGTCGACGATACCAACCGCGCGCGTGTCGCGGCGCTCACCGAGCGCTATCGTGCGCTGCGCGGCGCGCTGGGCGAACTCGTGCAGTTTCTCGACGCCGACAACATCCAGGCGTTCCTCGACCAGCCGACCCAGGGCTTCCAGGACAAGTACATCGCCGAGCTGCATCGCTTCACCGACTATGGCGGCACCTCGAGCCGCGCGGCGCTCGACACGATCGACGGCGGCATGCTGTGGTTCAAGTCGGTCGGCATCGTGCTGCTGGTGGCGATGCTCGCGGCGAGCGCCGCGATCTACGCGGCCGCGCGGCGTGCGGTCGTCGCGCCGCTGGAGCAGGCCGGCCGCCATTTCGAGCGGATCGCGCAGGGCCGTCTCGACGAAGCCGTGCAGGCGGGCGGCGTGTTCGAGATCGACCGGATGCTGCGCGGCCTCGCCACGATGCAGACGAGCATCGCGGGCACCGTGCGCACGGTGCGCCACGCGTCCGATGCGATCCACCTCGGCGCGGGCGAGATCGCCGGCGGCAACGCCGATCTGTCGGCGCGCACGGGCACGCAGGCTGCTTCGCTCGAGGAAACCGCCGCGAGCATGGAGGAACTGACCGCGACCGTCCGGCAGAACACCGACAGCGCCCGTGCGGCAAGCGCGCTGGCCGACGCGGCGCTCGAAGCGACGAGCCACGGCGGCGGTGTGGTCGACAGCGTGATCGACCGGATGCGCGGCATCGCGCAGAGCTCGGGGCGGATCGCGGAAATCATCTCGGTGATCGACGGCATCGCGTTCCAGACCAACATTCTCGCGCTGAACGCGGCGGTCGAGGCCGCGCGGGCCGGCGAACAGGGGCGCGGCTTCGCGGTGGTCGCGGGCGAAGTGCGTTCGCTCGCGCAGCGCAGCGCGCAATCGGCGAAGGAGATCAAGGCGCTGATCGAGGATTCGGTCGCGCAGATCAACGGCGGCGCGGAGCTCGTCGAGCGCGCCGGCGACGCGATGCGCACGGTGTCGGCGTCGATCACGCGGGTCGTGCAGACGATGTCGGAGATCACGGCGGCGTCGGTCGAGCAGAGCGTCGGGATCGAGCAGGTGAACCAGGCCGTCACGCAGATGGATCAGCTCACGCAGCAGAACGCGGCGCTGGTCGAGGAAGTCGCGGCGGCCGCTGCGTCACTGAACGACCAGACCGCGCACCTGATGCAGGCGGTGTCGGTGTTCGAACTGGGCGATGGACGCGCCGCACGCGGCGAACGCGCGGCGCCGTCGTTCGCCGATGCGGGTTACGCGCCGACCGGCAGCGCCGCGTAGGCAGTCGCGAGGTGGTAGGGCGTCGTCGACGGCATGTCGGCGCGCGACACCTGGCCGTCCGCCGTCTTGCACTCGAACCAGCCGCGCGGATGCAGGAAGCGCGCGGCGAAGCGCTCGATTTGCCGCGCGAGCGGTGCCGAGGCCGGCGTGCCGCCGTGCGTCGCGAGCGCGCGCAGGTATTCGGTCTGCGCCCAGATCCGCTGCGTGCCGTCGATGCATGCGCCTTGCGCGTCGAGCGCCGCGCAGACGCCGCCCGTTTGCGCATCGACGCCGTATTGCTCGGCGAACGCGAACGCGCGCGACAGCGCGGCGGGGAGCCCGGTTTGCGCGAGCTGCGCGCCGGCCGCGTCGACCAGATAGAACCACTCGAACTGATGGCCGGGCTCGAAACGGTTGTCGGCCGCCCCGAGCGGCAACTCGGCCACGCAGCCGGTCGCCGCATCAACGAACGTGTGCTCGACGGCCTGCGCGGTGCGCGCGAGCGCATCGTCGAACGCCGGGTCGCCGAATGCATCGGCGGCCGCGAGCCACGCTTCGGTCAGATGCATCAGCGGATTCTGCAGCGCACCGCTGCCGGATGACGAGAAATCGGCGTGGCGCGCGGCATCGAGCAGCGCGTCGCCGTGGCGCGGCGCGAAGCGGTCCTGGATCAGCGCGGCGGTTTCTTCCGCCACCGTCCGCGCGGCGGCGTCGCGCGACGCCGCATGCCATGCGGCGCACGCGAACACGATGAACGCGTGCGTATAGAGATCCTTGGTCGTATCGAGCGGCGCGCCCTGCGCGTCGACGCTGTAGATCCAGCCGCCGTGGCGCGGGTCGCGAAAGTGCCGGCACAGCGCATCGAACAGCGTGGCCGCATGCGCGGTGTCGCCGGCCTGCGCGAACACGAACAGTTGCCTCGCGCACGCCATTGCGCGATAACGGGTCACGGGCAGCGGCGCGTGGGTGGCCGGATCGACGGCCTCGAACGGCAGTTGCAAGGCTGAGTCGAACCCTGAACCCCGCCAGATCGGCAAGACGACGTGCGCGAAATGGTGGCGCAGTTGGGCGGCCTGAGCGGAAGCGGAGTCGGAAACGGACATGGCGGGGTTGAGCGCTTGGATCGAAACGTATCGGCGGGCCCGGAGAATCGGCGCGGCCGGGGCCAAGGATAAAACATTCCGCGCGGCCGGCACCAAAAAAAGGAGAGAAATCGGATGCTCAGCAACCTGGAACTCGTGATGCGGCTCGTTCTCGCGGCGGCGCTCGGCAGCGTCATCGGCTTCGAGCGCGAGCGCCTGTCGTGGGCGGCCGGCCTGCGCACGCACATGCTGGTGTGCGTCGGCTCGACGCTGATCATGATCGTGTCGGCGTTCGGTTTCGCCGACGTGCTCGGCAGCAGCGACCACGTCGTGCTCGATCCGTCGCGGATCGCCGCGCAGGTCGTGTCGGGCATCGGCTTCCTCGGCGCGGGCTCGATCCTGCTGCGCGGCGAGATCGTGCGCGGGCTGACGACGGCCGCGAGCCTGTGGTCGGTCGCCGCGATCGGCCTCGCGGTGGGCGGCGGGCTCTATGTCGCGTCGATTTCGGCGACGATCATCATCCTGATCATCCTGGCCGGCATCAAGCCGCTGGAGCGGCGTTATTTCACGGTGCGCCAGCGGCGCCAGCTTGCGTTGACGGTTGCGAGCGGCACGCTGACGTTCGATTCGCTGCACGCGGCGCTCGGTCCCGACAGTGCGCGCGTGAAGCAGTTCATCGTGCAGCGCGCCGACGACACGGGCGAGCAGGACGAGGTGCGCATCGCGCTGGCGCGGGTGTCGGAACTCGAATACAAGGCGATCTGCGACAAGCTGCGCGCACTGCCGGGCGTCACGCGTTTCGACGACGGGAGCGGGTTCGCGGGCGACGAATAGCGTGAATCGATTGCGGGGCGTGCGACAATGGCCGACCACCGATTCCGTTCGACATCCGGGTTCGCGCCTGCGGGCCCCGCTATCCGATTTCCATGACCGAATCCGTTTCCACGCCACGCTCCCGTTCCCGTTCCACCCGTTCGTCGGCCCGTTCGCGCCAGCGCTCGGCCGCTGCCGCAGGCAGCACGTCCGCAAGGGCGACGGCACGATCCGGCGGGGCACCGGCCGGCGACGGCCCGCGCGACGAACGGACGCTCGACCTGTTCGGCGATCCGGTGCTGGAGCCGGGCGAGCGCATGCCGGTTGCGGCGCGCGATGAAGCGGTCGACGAAGCCGATGCGGCGGCCGGTGCCGACGACGGGCGACAAGCCACGCTCGACGGTTTCATCCCGCCTGCGGATGCGGTTGCGGCAACGCATGCTGAAACCGAAGGTACGGCGGCGACGGATAGGGAGATCGCGGCCGTTTCGACGCCTGAACGCGATATGGCCGCGATCGTCGATGGCGCATCTGCAGCGGGTCTTGCAACGAAGGCAGCCGATTTGCCGGCGGGCGATGGCGGCGTTACGCGGATCGATGTGCCCGGGGGTGACGACGCCGCGAACGCGGAGACGAAGCGGCAAGCCGCCGATGGCGCCGTGACGCTGGCGGCGGAATCGCAAGTGGCAGATGGCGAAGTCGCGCAGCCTGTCGTCGAGGCGGCAGTCGTCAAATCCCGCGAAGGGAAATCTTCGGGCGACGCGGTGAAGGAGCGCCGCTCGTCGTCGGGCGGCAAGCGCCGGGCGGCTGCCGGACCCAACGAAGCGACGGCGACGCAAACCGTATCGGTTGCGACGAGCGTCGACTCGAAGCCGGAAGCGGTTGAATCGAACCCGCCGCCCGCCGCCGCGCCGGTCGAGCCGCACACGCCGGCACAGTCGGCAGGGTCGGCACCTTCGCCCGAACCGGCGATCGCCCCGCCTTCCACGAAGCCCCGCGACACGGCCCGGCAGCCCGACGCTTCGCCGTCGCCGGTTGCGCAGCCGGTGGCATCCGCCGCGTCGTTCGTGACCAAGCCGTCGTCGGAGCGTACCCAACCGGCCGCGCCAGCCTTCGATCCGGACACGCACCTGAGCCCGCTGACCGACCGGCTCGCCGTGCTGCAGTCCGACGTGGACGGCCTGACGCGCACGGCCGATCGCGAGATGCGCCGCGTCAACCGTTTACTGCTCGCGCTGGCTGTCGTCGTGCTGGCGGGGCTCGTCGCGCTGGTGCTGCAAACGCGGCAGATCGCGCACCTGAAGCAGGACGTGGCGACCAAGCAGCAACGGATCGATCGCCTCGCGGCCGATCTGTCGACGCAGCAGGCCACGCTGATGACGCTCGAGGAGCACCACGAAGCGCTGCTGTCGCAAGTCGACCGACTTCAGCGCAACGCGAACCGCGAGGCGGCCGTCGCGAAGCGGGTTCGTCGCACGCGTTAATCGTTTCGACCCTATCCTGGGAGCGTGACGGAGCAAGGATCGCGGTTCCGCATCGGTGATCGGCTGTTACGCGCGTGCGGCAAACCGATGCAGCTTACTGGCGGAATTCAGGGAAAACCCTTAAAATGGAGGCGATTTAAGGGAAAACCCTAGTCCTATCTGTCAGGAGTCTCACATGAGCTTCATCTTCGCCCTGCTGCAAAAAATCGACGACCTGTTCGTGTCCCCGCACCTGCCGCTCGACGCCGAATACTCGTACGCCGCACGTCACGCCGAAGCCGAGCGCGTGCGCCGTGCCAACCTCGTGCCGATCGTTCTGTATCGTCGCTGATTCGCTGATTCGCTGATTCGCTGATTCGCTGATTCGCTGATTCGCTGATTCGCTGATTCGCTGATTCGCTGATTCGGCGCGGCGTCCGCCGCACCTGCCTGCCCGTTTTTCCACCGCCGCATCGCGCGCCGGTGCGACCGTCCCGCTACACTGGAAGTCCGATTCCGTTCACGGCGACCGGGCCATGCTGCAGATGCGGCCGATGACGGCCGGCGAATTCCACGCGTACCGCACGCGAGCCATCGACGGCTACGCGCGCGATCTCGTTTCCTCCGGACAAAATGCTGTCGAAGCCGCGGCCGATCGTGCGCGCGCCTGTTTCGACACGCTGCTGCCGGACGGCCTGCTGAGCGCCGGCCAGACCCTCGTCACGCTCATCGACGGCGCCAGCGGCGACCCGGTGGGCGACCTCTGGTACGCGATCGTCCCCGAAGGGCCGAACCGCACACTGTTCATCTACGACCTCGACATCGTCCCGTCCCGGCGTCGCCAGGGCTGGGCCACGCGCGCGCTCGATGCGCTCGACGCCGAGGCGCGCCGGTACGGCGTCACCGAGATCGGGTTGTCGGTGTTCAACCACAACGCGGCGGCGCGTGCGCTGTATCGCGCGTGCGGCTTCGCGCCGATCACCACGACGTTGATCAAACCGGTCGTGTCGGACTGAATCCGCTGGCCCGCGATGCGGCGTGACGGGCTGCCGGTGCGGCATGCCGGGTAGCCGACCAACGTCGGCACGCCTACCGATCCTTCCTGTTGATCGAGCGTCGAGCGCCGGACGGCCGGTTCGATCATCCGGCATTTACCGCCTGCCGCATCACCGCGCGCGGCCTTTCCATCTCTGCAGCAGCAACGCATTGGTCACGACGCTGACGCTGGAAAACGCCATCGCCGCGCCCGCGATCACCGGGTTCAGCAACCCGAACGCCGCGAGCGGCACGCCGACCAGGTTGTACACGAACGCCCAGAACAGGTTCTGCTGGATCTTGCGGTACGTGCGTCTGGAAATGTCGATCGCGTCGGCGACGAGCGCCGGGTCGCCGCGCATCAGCGTGATGCCGGCCGTGTGCATCGCGACGTCCGTGCCGGTCGCCATCGCGATGCCGACGTCCGCCGCGGCGAGCGCGGGCGCGTCGTTGATCCCGTCGCCGACCATCGCGACGATCCCGCCGTGCGTGCGCTTCAGCTCGGCGACGACGCGTGCCTTGTCGTCGGGCAGGACCTGCGCGTGCACTTCGCCGATGCCGAGCGCCGCCGCGACGGCCGCCGCGCTGCCGCGATTGTCGCCCGTCACGAGTGCGCTCGCGACGCCGCGCGCCGACAACGCCGCGATCGCGTCGCGGGCGCCCGGCTTCACGGTGTCGCCGAATGCGATCAGCGCGAGCACCGCGCGCGGCGCATCGGCACGCATCAGCCACGAGATCGTGTTGCCGGCGCCCTCAAGTTCCGCCGCACGGGCGTCGAGCGCCGGCGGTACCGCGATGCCGAGTTCGTCGCGCCAGCGCGTGCTGCCGAGTGCGAGCTGCTGCCCGCCGACGTGCGCTTCCACGCCGCGCCCGGGCACCGCCCGCGCATCGGTCGCGACGACCGACTCGGCGCCGCCGCCCTGTGCGGCCAGGTCCGCGTCATGCGCGGCGACCACCGCACGCGCGAGCGGATGGTCGCTCTGGCGCTGCACGGCCGCCGCGAGCGCGAGCGCTTCGTCGCGCGGCACGCCGACGGCGTCGAACGCCGTCACGGACGGTTTGCCTTCGGTCAGCGTGCCGGTCTTGTCGAACGCGATCACGGTCGTGCGCTGCGCGAGCTCGAGCGCCTGCGCGTCCTTGATCAGCACGCCGTGCCGGGCCGCGACGCCGGTGCCGGCCATGATCGCGGCGGGCGTCGCGAGGCCGAGCGCGCACGGGCACGCGATCACGAGCACCGCGACCGCGTTGAGGATCGCGGTTTCCGTCCCGGCGCCGGCGATCAGCCAGCCGGCCAGCGTCAGCACGGCGATGCCGAGGATCGCCGGCACGAACACCTCGCTCACGCGATCGACGAGCCGCTGGATCGGCGCCTTCTCGGCCTGCGCGGATTCGACGAGGCGGATGATGCGCGCGAGCGTCGTTTCCGCGCCGATCGCGGTGGTTTCGACGACGAGCGCGCCTTCGCCGTTGATCGAGCCGGCCGTGACGGCGTCGCCGTCGTCCTTCGGCACGGGCAGGCTTTCGCCGGTGATCAACGATTCGTCGATGTGCGAGCGGCCGGTCACGATCCGGCCGTCGACGGGCACGCGCTCGCCCGGCCGGATGCTGACGTGCGTGCCGACGCGCACCTGCGCCAGCGGCACGTCGCGTTCGACGCCGTGCTCGACGACGCGCGCGCGGTCGGGGCGCAGCGCGTTCAGTGCGCGGATTGCCTCGGTGGTCTGGCGCTTCGCGCGCGATTCGAGCCACTTGCCGAAGCGCACGAGCGTGACGATGACGGCCGACGCTTCGAAATACAGATGACCGGGATGCGCGGGATCGCGCAGCAGCACCCACAGGCTCAGCCCGTACGCGGCCGACGTGCCGAGCGCGACGAGCAGATCCATGTTGCCGGTGCGGGCCTTCATCGCATGCCAGGCCGCGCGGTAGAAGCGTGCGCCGAAGCCGAACTGCACGATCGACGCGAGCACGAGCTGGAGCCAGCCGGGCAGCATCCAGTCGATGCCGAACGGCGCGGCGAGCATCGGCGCGACGAGCGGCGCGCTCAGCACGGCGGCCCCGATCACGAGGTTGCGTTCGCGGATCGCTTCGCGGCGCTTGCGTGCGTCGGGGGCCTGCGCGGGGCCGGCCGGTTGTAGGTCGGCACCGGTCGTTTCGCCGGCGGGAAGCGACGCACGGTAGCCGGCCGTGGTGACTGCAGCGATCAGCGTGGCGGCGTCGAGTGCGCCGGCGCCGTGCACCGATGCACTCTCGGTCGCGAGATTGACCGTCGCGCGCGCGACGCCCGGCACGGCGGCCAGCGCTTTTTCGACGCGGCCGGCGCAGGACGCGCAGGTCATGCCGCCGATGTCGAGTTCGACGTCGGCGGCAGCGGACGTGACGGCAGGCGTGGCGACGGCAGCCGGTGTCGCGTCGTAGCCGGCCTGTTTCACCGCGTCGGCGAGCTGCGCGGCGGAAACGCCGGCCGACGTATCGATCGTCGCGCGCTCGGTCGCGAGGTTGACCGATGCGCGCGTGACACCCGGCACCTTGGCGAGCGCCTTCTCGACGCGCGACACGCAGGACGCGCAGGTCATGCCGTCGATATCGAGTTCGATGCTGGCGGGCGGGGCGGTGGTGACGGCCGGTACGGCGGTGTCCGACACCGTCGGCGTCGCACCATAGCCGGCTTGCTTCACGGCATCCGCCAATTGCGCGGCGGAAACGCCGGCCGACGTATCGACCGTCGCGCGTTCGGTCGCGAGGTTTACCGATGCGCGTGTGACGCCGGGCACCTTCGCGAGCGCCTTCTCGACGCGCGACACGCACGACGCGCACGTCATCCCGTCGATATCGAGTTCGATCGTCGCGGCGGCAGCCGGCGCAGGCGGTGTTGCCGCGCGTGGCGCGTTCGCCGAAGGCGTGGCCGAGACGGCTTCGACCGCCGCTTCGCGCACCGCTGCGCGGTAGCCGGCCTCGCGGACGGCGTCGACGAGCCGACCGGGCTCGACCGTCTCCTGCGCGGTGACGGTTGCCGCATGCGCATCGAGATCGACCGCCGCATCGACGACGCCCGGCACGGCGGCCAGCGCGCGCTGCACGCGGCCCGTGCAGCCGCCGCAATGCATGCCGTCGATGCTCAGCTCGATCGTTTGCAGCGCCGCGGAGGCAAGTGGTTCAGTCATGTCGGATTCCCCAAAGGCGCGGTTCGTGCCGCGAATGGTTCCAGTATCAACATTCCCATGATGGTAAGGTCAAGCGCCGGCGACGATGCGACGCATGTCGATGCACACAGGTTGTCACAACATGGAAAGTGAGCGCCCGCCTTCCAGACGGACAGCCGGGCGAGCGTGCCGGGCGTGCGCGTACGCGCTCAGGCGCGGAGCCTGGCGCTCGCGAGGCGATTGAGGGCCGATGCTTCCTGGTCTGTTTCGGTTTTTTGCCGAATCCCGTGAAATATTTCAGATTTTTTGACGGGTTGGCTAGCGTTTTACCCTTTATTCGGCATATTGGGGGATGCCCTTAGGCGCTATGATACCGGCCTGACATCAGCGCCCACCGTTACGAACTGTAGCGAAACGGTCATCCGGGCACGCTGGGGTGCCTTTTTCGCCGTTCACGAGACGAACAGGGCGTTGACTGAAAAGAACGATATTCGGCCAGTAATCGATGATTGAAAACCAGCGAGAATCAGTTTCTCTGCGACGCGCGTGCGCGTCGCTGGCCATTGCGGCGTTGCTTGCAGGATGCGCGTCGCAACCGGACGCGATCCAGCGGAAAACCGGCTGGATGCGTGCGGAAGTCGCCGACTCCTATATCTATGCGTATCCGCTCGTGCTGATGGACGTCGCGAAGGAAGCGGCGACGGGCGGCGACGGCGCGCAACCGGGGCAGGCCCCGCTCAACACGCTGCGCCACGCGGCGGCGCTGCCGCCCGTCGGCGCGGTCAATCCGCCGCTGCCGGGCGTCGACACGCTCGACTCGACCGGCTGGCTCGACGTCGCCGCCGAACCCGTGATCGTCACGCTGCCCGACACGCGCGGCCGCTACTGGGACGCGCGCGCGCTCGACATGTGGACGAACGTACTGTGGTCGTCGTCGAGCGTCGCGACCCGCGGCGCCCGTGGCGCCGGGCGATCGCAAACGATTGCCTTCGCCGCGAAGGACTGGCAGGGCACGCTGCCGAAGGGCGTGCTGCGCGTCGACGTGCCGTCCGCCAATGCGTGGCTCGAAGTGCGGCTGCAGACGAGCGGCGGGCGCGACCTGACGAACGTGAAGAAACTGCAGCGTGCGATCCGCGTGGTGCCGCTGTCGGTCTACACGGGCGCCGAGCGCGGCGCGTCGGTCGCGGTCCATGCGGGCAGCGCGCCGTCCGAAGCGGTGGGCGGCGGCACGCCGGCCGAGCAGGTGGCCGCGCTCGACCCGAAGGCGTTCTTCACGCGTTTCGCGCAGGCGCTGCAGGACAATCCGGCGCCGGCCGACGACGCGCACGCACAGGAATCGCTCGGCGACATCGGCGTGACGGCCGGCTACCCGGTGCTGTGGACGGGCGACCGTCTCACGGCCGCGACGGCCGGCGTTGCCGAGGCGCGTGCGCGGCTCGCGACGCCGCCGTCGAACCTGCTGAGCGCGAACGGCTGGAACTGGATCGGCGACACGGCCGGCAAGTACGGCCAGGACTACGCGCTGCGCGCGTACGCGGCCTACACGCAGTTCGGCACCGCGACGCGCGACGACGAGACGCTCGCGATCACCCGCGTCGACAGCGACGGCCATTCGCTGAACGGCGCGAACCGCTACGTGCTGCATTTCGCGCCGGGCGCACTGCCGCCGGTGCGCGCGTTCTGGACGCTCACGCCGTACACGACCAACGGCGCGCTGCCCGACGTCGGGTCGGCGCGCCGCTCGCTCGGCGATCGCGACCGGCTGCGCCGCAACCGCGACGGCTCGGTCGACATCGTCGTGTCGGTGTCGCCGGGCGGCGCGCATGCGGCCAACTGGCTGCCGGCGCCGCGTACCGATTTCGCGCTCGCGTTGCGCCTGTACGCGCCGAAGCCGCAGGCGAGCGACGGATCGTGGATGCCGCCCGCCGTCGTCCGGAAATGAACGGTTGAGCGCCGCCGTTGTCCGACCGGCGGGCGCGGCGGCGGCGCCGGACCTCCGTACCGTCACCTCCTGAGCCTATACTTTCGGGATAGCGTGCGCGGCCGCCCGGTTCTCCGGTGCGGCCCGTCATCCATTCCCGAGATATTCAAGCATGGCAAGCGCAGACAAAGAAACCGTACCCTCGACCCTCCATGCCCTCGGTGGCGTTGCACGCTCGCGCCGGACCCGGCGTATCGGCATCGGCCTGCTGATCTTCATCGTTTTATTCGGACTGCTCGGCTTCTTCGCGGCGCCGCCGCTGATCCGCCATGTCGCCGAACAGCAGTTGAGCAAGCAGCTCGACCGTCCGGCCACGATCCAGCGCATCGCACTGAACCCGTACACGCTGAACCTCGAAGCCGACGGCATCCGCCTCGGCGAGCGCGGCGGCCAGGGCGACTTCATCGACATCGGCAAGCTCGTCGTGAGGCCGTCGTGGTCGTCGCTGTTCCGCGGCGCGCCGATCGTCAACGAAATCCGGCTCGACGCGCCGCGCTTTCATATCGTCCGCTACGACGCGCAGCGCTTCAACTTCACCGACCTGATCGAGAAGTTCTCGTCGCCGTCGCCGAAGCCCGACAGCAAGCCGACGCAGTTCTCGGTGTCGAACATCCAGGTCAACGACGGCCGGATCGACTTCGACGATCGCCTGCTGAACGAAAAGCACGTCGTCGACAACTGGACGCTCGGCATTCCGTACATCGCGACGCTGGCCTCGAAGACCGACATCTTCGTCGAGCCGAAGCTGCGCGCGCGTTTCGACGGCAGCCCGATCTCGATCGACGGCAAGACCAAGCCATTCGCGCAGTCGCGCGAATCGGAGATCGCGCTGAAGTTCGACCGCCTCGACGTGCCGAAGCTGATCTCGTACGTGCCGGCGAAGCTGCCGGTGGCCGTGACGAGCGGCCTGCTGAGCAGCGACCTGACGGTCAATTTCGTGATGAGCGGCGAGACGCCGGCGCTGCGCGTGTCGGGCACCGTCGACCTGAACGACGCGAAGGTGACCGACCGCGCGTCGGCGCCGCTATTCGCCGCGCGCGGCGTGCACGTCGCGGCGGCCGGCCTCGAGCCGCTGCGCAACGCGATGCACTTCGACGAGATCCGGATCGACCAGCCGGTGGTCGACCTGTCGCGCGACAAGCAGGGTGTGCTGAACGTCGAGAAGCTCGTCGCGCAGCCGGCCGCCGCACCGAAGGCCGAAGCCGGCAAGTCGACCACATCGGCCGCGTCGGCCGTCGCCGTTTCCGGTGCTTCCGGAGCCACCGTCGCCGCGGCCAGCGGCGCCAGCGCCGCGAAGGCCGAAGGCAGCGCCGCCGCGAAGGAAGCGCCGCCGCTCGACCTGACGATTCGTCATTTCGCGATCGACGGCGGCACGATCAACGTCGACGACCGCGTGCCGGCGCCGCCGACCGCGATGTCGCTGACGAAGCTCGCCGCGACGCTCGACGGCTTCTCGCTGCAGGGCAAGACGCCCGCGAAATACACGCTGTCGACATCGTTGTCGCGCGGCGGCGACGTGAGGGCCGAAGGCACGTTCAATCTTGCCGCGAAGCAGGCCGACACGAAGCTGACGGTCGCCGCGCTCGCGCTGCCGGCGCTGCAGCCGTACCTGGGCGAGGCGACGCGCGCGCGCGTGCTCGACGGCACGCTCGGCGCGACCGTCAACGCGAAGACCGACTGGGGCAAGACGCCGCTCGCCGCGGAAGTCGCGGACAGCACGGTCAGCCTGAAGTCGCTGAAGGTTGCCGCGCCGAACGACAAGGCGCCCGCGATCGTGCTGCCCGACGCGAGCGCGAAGATCGCGAAGGTCGACGTCGCCGCGCGCACCGCGGAGATCGCGAGCGTCGACGCGAGCGGGCTCGCGCTCGACGTGAAGCGCCTGAAGGACGGCAAGATCGACCTCGCGGCGCTGGCCGAACCCGCGCAGGCGGCGGTGCCGCAGCGCACGGTTGCGCGCAAGGCCCAGGCCGTCGCGCCGACGTGGCACTACCGGATCGACGCGCTGAACGTGAAGGACGCGTCCGCGAACTTCACCGACCTGTCGACGCCGCGCCCGGTGAAGCTGGCGATCAAGCCGCTGGACCTGTCGGTGCAGAAGGTGAGCGACGACCTGACGAAGCCGCTGCCCGTGCAACTGAAGGCGACGCTGAACCGCAAGGGCTCGCTGAACGTGTCGGGCGACGTGACCGCGCAGCCGCTGAAGCTCGGCCTGAAGATCAACGGCAACCGCCTCGACGCGGCCGCGTTCGAGCCGTACTTCGGCAGCGCGCTGAACGCGACGATCGCGAGCGCGCTGCTCAACGCGCAAGGCAACCTGACCTTCGCGCAGGTGAAGGACAGGCCGCGCGCGACCTATCGCGGCGACGTCGCGCTGGTCGACGTGCGGATGCTCGACAAGGCGACCTCCGACCCGTTCGCCGGCTGGCGCTCGCTCGCGCTGTCGAACCTGAAGGCGAACTACGACGAGAAGGGCACCGACGTCGACGCCGCGCGCGTGACGTTCTCGAACTTCTACGGTCGCGTGCTGCTCGACGCGCAGGGGCGGCTGAACCTGAAGGACGTGGTCGCGAAGGAGTCGGGCCCCGCGCAGTCGCTCACGCGCGACGCGAGCAAGGGCGAGCCGGTGCCGCTGTCGCCGGGCGTGACGCCGCCGGCCGCCGCGCTGGCCGCGTCGGCCGCGGCCGCGCAGCAGGCGTCCGTGCCGGCCGCCGCGTCGGCGACGGTGGTCGTGAAGGCCGCGCCGCAGCCGCAGAACCCGGTGCGCATGCACTTCGGCGAACTGCTGCTGCAGAACGGCCGCGTCACGTACACGGACAACTTCATCAAGCCGAACTACACGGCGAATCTCGTCGCGATCAAGGGCACGGTCGGCGCGTTCGGCACGGATTCGACGACGTCCGCGCCGGTCGACGTCGCCGCGAACCTCGCGGGCAACGGGCCGATCTCGATCAAGGGCTCGGTGAACCCGCTGATCGAGAAACCGGCGCTCGACCTCACGGCGACCGCGCACGACATCGAGCTGACCAACCTGACGCCGTATTCGGCGAAGTACGCGGGCTACCCGATCACGAAGGGCAAGCTCAACGTCGATCTGCACTACCAGCTCGCGAACGACCAGCTGTCGGCGAACAACCACATCTTCATCGACCAGCTCACGTTCGGCGATCGTGTCGAGAACGACACGGCGACGAAGCTGCCGGTGAAGCTCGCGATCTCGCTGCTGAAGAACACGCGCGGCCAGATCGACGTGAACCTGCCGGTGTCGGGCTCGCTGTCGAATCCGGAGTTCAGCGTCGGCGGGCTGATCTGGCACGCGGTGTTGAATCTGATCGCGAAGGCCGTCACGTCGCCGTTCACGCTGCTCGCGAATGCGTTCGGCGGCAGCGGCGGCGAGGATCTCGGCTACGTCGAGTTCGCGCCGGGTTCGTACGCGTTGACCGACGCGCAGCAGAAGAAGCTCGACACCGTCGTGAAGATGCTGACCGAGAAGCCGTCGATCCGCCTCGACCTGATCGGCCGCGTCGATCCCGCGCAGGACACGCCGGGGCTGCGCGACGCGTACGTCGAGCGGCTGGTGCGCCAGCAGAAGCTGAGGGACGTGGTCGGCCAGGGCGAGAGCGTCGATCCGATGTCGGTGAAGGTCGACAAGGCCGAATACTCGAAGTATCTGACGCGCGCGTACAAGGCCGCCGACTTCAAGAAGCCGCGCAACCTCGTCGGCCTGCAGAAGACGCTGCCCGATGCGGACATGAAGCAGGCGCTCGCCGATCACGCGCCGGCCGACGACAACGCGCTGCGTGCGCTCGCGCAGCAGCGCGCGCAGGCGGTGCGCCAGTATCTCGACGGCAAGATCGACTCGAGCCGCATGTTCGTCGTCGCGCCGAAGCTCGACGCGAAGGGGATCTCGGACAAGGGCGCGACGACCCGCGTCGACTTCGGGCTGCAGTAAGCGTCATCGCCATCCGCCGCCGCGCCCGCATCCGCCGGGCGCGGCGGTTTTTTTCAGCGCCCGGCGATCGCCGGTTCGCGCTTGTCCAGCTCCTTCCTCGCGGCCAGCGGCAGACGCGCGTCGTCCCACTGCGTCAGCCATTCGACTTCCTTCGCGGTAAACACCTGTCCGTAGTTGCGCAACGCGTACTGCAGCGCGTCGACGACGTGATGGCGAATGATTTCGGGGGTACGTGCATCGTCCAGCACGAACCGGAGAGCTTCCAGGGTCGACATACTCGTGCTCCGGGTCAGGGAAAACCCTTTATCACACGCCAATAGTCGCCGGCCAACCCGAAAAAAAATCCGGCCGCACGGCCGGCGCACGGCGCGCATCGCATGGCGACCGCTTCATGTCGCTTGCGTTTGGTTACGTTTGACAGAGAACAGAAAGCCTGGCTTCATCCGTCCGCCCCACGATCCGGCGATATTTTGCGCGCCTGATGGCAGGTCACGGAGTTCAACATCAATCGATGAGGTGGGGTGATGATTTCGTTTTTCGGTAAACAGCGGAAGATGGCGGCGATGGTGGCGGGCGCGCTGGCGTTCGCCAGCGCAGGCGTGCATGCGGCGCAACAGGACGGTAACGATCAGGGCGAGGGCAACGGCCGGGCGAGCCGCGTCGTGAAGCACGTGCTGCTGCTCAGCATCGACGGCCTGCACGAGCAGGATCTCGCGCGCTGCATCGGCGCGAATACGTGCCCGAACATCGCCGTGCTCGCGAAGAGCGGCGTGACGTACGCGAATGCATACACGCCGGGGCTGTCGGATTCGTTTCCGGGCCTCGCCGCGCTTGTGACGGGCGGCTCGCCGAAGACGGCCGGCCTGTTCTACGACGTGTCGTACGACCGTAACCTGTACGCGCCGAGCGACTCGACATGCTCGGGCAAGCAGGGCTGGAACGTCGTGTTCGACGAGACGACCGGCATCGACGCGCAGAACGGCGGCGCGCTCGTGCACCTCGACGGCGGCGGCGCGTTCAATCCGCAGGCGATTCCGCATGCGAAGGTCAACGGCCAGTGCGTGCCGGTCTACCCGCACAACTACGTGAAGACCAACACGGTGTTCGAGGCCGTGAAGGCTGGCGTGCCGAATGCGCACACCGCGTGGGCCGACAAGCACGCGTGGGGCTACGACTGGCTGAACGGCCCGTCGGGCACCGGCGTCGACGATCTGATGCGCACCGAGATCAATTCGATCGACCCGGCGACGAACACAGCCTACACCGACGTCTATTCGCACACCGCGCGCTTCGACAACCTCCACGTGCAGGCGCTGATCAACCAGATCGGCGGCCGCGATTCGACCGGCACGAAGAATGCGCCGGTGCCGACGCTGTTCGGCGCGAACTTCCAGACGCTGAGCGTCGCGCAGAAGGCGCCGGTCGCGAAGGGCGGCGGCTATCTCGACGCCGACTTCACGCCGAACGGGCAGGTCGCGAATGCGATCACGTATGTCGACAACTCGATCGGCCATGTCGTCGCGGCGCTGAAGCAGGCCAACCTGTATTCGTCGACGGCCGTGATCGTCACGTCGAAGCACGGCCAGTCGCCGACCGATCACACGAAGCTCGTGAAGAACGGCGACACGCTGACGAAGCTGCTCGAAGCGAACAACTACATCGATCCGAACGGCAACTTCGGCCAGAACAACACGGCGACGGGCAACCTGAACGACGGTTCGGGCCTGGTCGGCACGGGCTTCGTGCAGACCGACGACGTCGGGCTGATCTGGCTGCGCGACCGCAGCCAGCGCACGGCCGTCGTGCAGACGCTGAAGGCGAATCTCGGCTGCAACGCGCCGGGGATCTGCGCGGACGGCCCGCAGGCGTACGTGCTGTATGGCGCGGCGCTCGCCGACCGCTTCGGCGATCCGGCCAACGGCCGCACGCCGGACATCGTCGTCCAGCCGAATCCGGGCGTGATCTATACGTCGAGCACGAAGAAGGACGAGGAGCACGGCGGCAACGCGCCGGACGACAGCCACCTCGGCCTGCTCGTGTCGTACCCGGGCCTCCATCGCGCGCGCACGGTGAACGATCTCGTCGGCACGAAGCAGGTCGCGCCGACGATCCTCGCGCTGCTCGGCGCCGATCCACGCCTGCTGCACGCGGTGGTGGCCGAGAACACGGGCGTGCTGCCGGGGCTGGGTATCGGGCGCTAAGCGCGGTAACGGGAATGCGCCCGCCGCATGAGGCGGTCGACGCAGGCGGCGCCGGGCGGTCGACGGCGCCGCCTGCCGTCGTGTGGCTTGAATTTCGCCGCATGCACCGGCATATTCGTCGCGCATCACCCGTTCAACGACGTACCGAGAGGATCGTTCATGCGCCTTCTGCTTGCCCTGCTGCTCCCGTGGTTCCAGTTCTTCACGATCGGCCGTCCGATCGCCGGGATCATTTGCCTGCTCCTGCAACTCACGATCATCGGCTGGCTGCCCGCCGCGATCTGGTCGGTGTATGCGCTGAGCCAGTACAAGACGGATCGCAAGATCGAGGCGGCGCTGACCCGCAGAAGCTGATTCAAGGTGCGCCTGCTCAGGCGTACTCGACGAAGAAGATTTGCATTTCGGTAGAAAAATATATACTTTACTTGCTCGCTGCTTGGTAATTTATATATATTTCTTCCGAAATGAACGCCTCCTGCACGATCCAGCTCCATGCCGACGGTGCCTGGCACGACATCGGCGTCGTCAACCTGTTCGGCGACCCCGGGGAAGGTTGGCGCGCGCGTGCTTATACCGGTTACGACGTCGAGTGGGCCATTCGGCATCGGCCTGCCCGCGACGCGCATGCGATGACGTGCCGTTTTCCGGTTGGCCTCGAGCCACTGGAGACACCGCATTGGCCTGTTTTCCTGATCGATCTGCTGCCGCAAGGCTTCGGCCGCGAGGAACTGTTGCGCCGCCTCGGTTTGCCGGAAACGGCGGAGCAGCATGCCGACTGGCCGCTGCTGCTCGCGGGGGCCGGTAATTCGATCGGGAATCTGCGCGTCAAGGAAGCGGCGCAATGGCTTGCCGAGCGTCAGGGGCCGCAGCAAGGTTTTACCGACGAGGAGGTGGTCGCGCGAGGCGACGCGTTCAGCGAATATCTTGCCGCGCACGGATTCTTCGTTGCGGGCTCTTCGGGTGTGCAGGGCGAGTGGCCGAAGCTGCTGCTGACCCGCGCCGACGACGGGCTGCTCTATCTCGATCACACGCTGCCGGACGAGCGCGCGATCGAGCATTACATCGTCAAGTTCGGACGTGGCGCGAACGCGCGCCTCGCGCAGATCCTGCGTCACGAAGCGCCCTACATGTCATTGGCCCAGCGTCTCGGCTTGCGCGTGCATGCGCCGCTGGTGCTGCGCGACCGCTCGCTCTTCATCCGGCGTTTCGATCGTGCGCGTGTGGGCGGTCGCGTTGTCCGGCTCGCTCAGGAAAGCGTGGCTTCGTTGACGGGCAAGGCCGGCTTCGGTGTCGTGCCGAGCCATGACGAGGTATGCCGGCATCTCGTGCGTCAATGCACGAACCCCCAGGCCGAGGTGGCTGAATACCTGTGCCGCGACGTCGCGAATCTCGCGTTGGGCAACAAGGACAACCATGCGCGAAACACCGCGTTGCAGCGCGATTTCGACGGGCGCATCGCGCTGACGCCGCTTTACGACTTTGCACCGATGTATCTGCATCCGGATGGCATTGCGAGGCGTATTCGTTGGGAAGGAAATGACGGTGGCCGGCCGGACTGGGCGCGCGTGCTTGATGCGGTCGTTCGGTCGAGCGAGCCGCAGACGGGCGAGACGCATGTCGTGCTGGACCGTGCTGCATTGCAGGCGCGGCTGAGTGCGATGGCGCCGCGTTTGCAGGAAATCGCCGATCACGGCGCCGGTCTCGGATTGGAGGACGACGTGCATGCGTTTCTGCGGCCTGGACTCGAGCGGCTTGCCGGTGAACTGGATGCGCTGGGCTAGGCGGAGGGCGACACGATGGACAAACGCTACAACGCGCTGCCGCTTCCCGAACAGCTTTCGCTCCGGCGGCAAGCGATCGAGGGCGTTCTCGCACATCCCGAATGGTCGCTGCGCGAATCGGTGCGGCACCTGAAGAAGACGATGCGGCTGACGAGTGCGGAAATGGCGACGCTTGCCGGCGTGTCGATCAAGACGATTCAGGATATCGAACAGGGGCGCAGCGACGGGACGGTGCAGACGATGAACCGCATATTCGGCATGCTGGGGCTCAAACTCGGCGTGGTGCGGCAGGACGCGTAGCCGGTCGCGCATTCGCCGCCGTCCGGCGCCGCTCACCCGATCGCCGGCCCGATGTCGCAAGGCGCCACGGCAGCGTGCAGTACGGCGAGAGGGCCGGATGCGGGGCGTTGCACCCCGCGCAGCTTATTTCACCGCAAACAGCGTCAGGTTCATGAAGATCTTGAACGCATAGCCCAGCGTGACGGCGCCGATCACGCCGCCCGCCCAAAGAACGACGAACCACATCCAGCCGCGCATCCGCGGCCGCGGCGCCTCGGGCGGGCGACCGGCGGAATCAGTGGTGGTAGTAATGCTGGTCTTCATGGCGCACCTTGCCTCGGAATACCCAGTAACCCATCGTCGTGTAGGCGATGATGATCGGGAGAATAACCGCTGCGCCGACCAGCGTGAAGGTCTGGCTCGAACGCGGCGCCGCCGCTTCCCAGATCGTCATCGTCTGAGGAATCGCATACGGGAACAGCGTGACGAGCAGACCGACGTAGCCGAGCAGCACCAGCGCCAGCGCGAGCACGAACGGCGTCATGTCGTGCCGGTCGCGCACGGCGCGGCGCATCCACACCGCGCACGCGGCGACCAGGAACGGTACCGGCAGCAAACGCCAGAACAGGCCCGAATCGAACCAGCGCTGCGCGATGGCCGGATCCTGCAGCGGCGTCCACAGGCTGACGACCGCGATGAAGCCGAGCAGCACGACGGTCAGCGGCCACACGACGCGATGGAGGCGCCGTTGCAGATCGCCTTCGGTCTTCGCGACGAGCCAGCAGCAGCCGAGCAGCGCGTAGGTCACGAGCAGGCCGAGGCCCGTCAGCAGGCTGAACGGCGTGAGCCAGTCGAATGCGCCGCCGGCGTACACGCCGTCCTTCACGTCGATGCCTTGCAGGAACGCGCCGAGCGCGATGCCCTGGAACAGCGTCGCGCCGGCCGAGCCGCCGATGAACGCGAGATCCCACAGCTGCTTCGTGCGCCGCGCCTTCGCGCGGATCTCGAACGACACGCCGCGGAAGATCAGGCACACCAGCATGAAGATCAGCGGCAGGTACAGCGCCGACAGCACGGTCGAATAGACGATCGGAAAGACCGCGAACAGCCCGGCGCCGCCGAGCACGAGCCACGTCTCGTTGCCGTCCCACACGGGCGCGACCGTGTTCATCATCAGGTCGCGTTCCTTCTCGTCCGGGAAGAACGGGAAGACGATGCCGATGCCGAGGTCGAAGCCGTCGAGCACGACGTACATGAAGAGCCCCAATGCGATGATCGCGGCCCAGATTACGGTGACGTCCATAGGTTTTCTCGTATGCGAAAGGAGTGGGCTCAGACGGTCTCGATCAGCTCGTCGACGGCCGACATCGGGCGGCGCGCGGTGTGATCGGGGCGCGTGTCGGGCAGGTCGTGCGTCGCGTCGTGCTCGACGTCGGGCAGCGCGGGGCCGGCCTTCATCAGCTTCAGCATGTAGTACACGCCGGTGCCGAACACGAGGAAGTACACGATCACGAACGTCATCATCGACAGGCTGACCTGCTGCACCGACAGCGGCGACACGGCCTGCGCGGTGCGCATCACGCCATACACGACCCACGGCTGGCGGCCGGCTTCGGTCGTCACCCAGCCCGCGAGCAGCGACACGAAACCGGTCGGGCCCATCACGAGCGCGAAGCGCTGGAACCACTTCGATTCATACAGGCGGCCGCGGCGGCGCAGCAGCCAGGCGAGCGCGGCGAGACCGATCATCGCGAAGCCGAGGCCGACCATGATCCGGAAGCTCCAGAACACGACCGTCGAATTCGGGCGGTCTTGCGGCGGGAAGTCCTTCAGCCCGCGGATCTCGCCGTCCCAGCTGTGCGTGAGGATCAGGCTGCCGAGGTGCGGCACCTTCACCGCGTAGCGGGTCGTCTCCGCCTTCATGTCCGGGATGCCGAACAGGTTGAGCGGCGTGCCGCCCTTTTCGGTTTCCCACAGCCCTTCGATCGCGGCGATCTTCGCCGGCTGGTGCTTCAGCGTGTTGATGCCGTGCTGATCGCCGATCACGGCTTGCAGCGGCGCGAGCACCAGCAGCAGCCACAGCGCCATCGAGAACATCTTCTTCACGCCCTTGTCGCGGCGGCCCTTCAGCAGGTGCCACGCGCCTGTCGCGGCCACCACCAGCGCGGCGACGATGAACGCGGCGATCGCCATGTGGAACAGGCGGTACGGGAACGACGGGTTGAAGATGATCGCGAACCAGTCGGTCGGCACGACGCGGCCATCGACGATCTCGAAGCCTTGCGGCGTCTGCATCCAGCTGTTCGACGCGAGAATCCAGAACGTCGAGATCAGCGTGCCGATCGCGACCATCAGCGTCGCGCCGAAGTGCGCGCGCGGGCTCACGCGGTTCCAGCCGAACAGCATGATGCCGAGGAAGCCGGCCTCGAGGAAGAACGCGGTCATGACCTCGTACATCAGCAGCGGGCCGGTGACGGCGCCGGCGAAGCTCGAGAAGCCGGACCAGTTGGTGCCGAATTGATAGCTCATCACGACGCCGGAGACGACGCCCATCCCGAACGCGACCGCGAAGATCTTCGACCAGAACAGGCAGAGCGTCTTGTAGTACTGCTTGCCGGTCTTCAGCCAGCGATATTCGAGCACGGCGATGAAGCTGGCGAGGCCGATGCTCAGCGCCGGAAAGACGATGTGAAAGGAGACGGTGAACGCGAATTGCAGGCGGGCCAGATCGAGGGCCGAAAGTGCGGTGTCCATACCAGATGACCGAGGCTGACGATACCCGCCGGCGGGTGCCGGCGGACCCCGGCAGACAGGCAGCGGGGTTGGCTGGAGTATGGGTCGCGATGTTGCACCGCGAAATGCGCCAACTCGTCGCAGATGTCCAGCCCGTCGCGCGCCAATTCGGGTTAAATCGTTGATTCGTATCAAGAAGACCGCTCGCGGCGCGTGTGGCCGCGGCGTGGCGGTCTGACGCACGTGCGTCAATATGGCGCGTCGCATCATCGGAACGACGTCGCGCGTGCGGAACCGGGCGCGCGGCGGCGGGCGGCAGCCGCCGCGCGAATTGCGTACACTCTCAGTCTCGTTTCGGCAGGGCCGGGCGCATCGGTTCCGGCTCGCGTTTACTCAGGGCACAGCGATGATCGATTTACGCAGCGATACCGTGACACGTCCAGGCCAGGCGATGCTGGCTGCAATGATGGCCGCCGAAACCGGCGACGACGTCTGGGGCGACGACCCGACCGTCCTGCGCCTGCAGGCGGTGGCGGCCGAGCGCGCCGGCAAGGAAGCCGGTCTGTTCTTCCCGAGCGGCACGCAGAGCAACCTGGCCGCGCTGATGTCGCATTGCGAGCGCGGCGACGAGTACATCGTCGGCCAGCTCGCGCATACCTACAAGTACGAGGGCGGCGGCGCGGCCGTGCTCGGCAGCATCCAGCCGCAACCGATCGAGAACGCGCCGGACGGCACGCTGCCGCTCGCGAAGATCGCCGCGGCGATCAAGCCGCTCGACAATCACTTTGCCCGGACGCGGCTGCTCGCGCTCGAAAACACGATCGGCGGCCAGGTCTTGCCCGAAGGCTATGTGCAGGAAGCCGTCGCGTTCGCGCGCGGCCGCGGGCTGTCCACGCACCTCGACGGCGCGCGCGTCTGCAATGCGGCCGTCGCATCGGGTCGCCCGATCGCCGAGCTGTGCGCGCCGTTCGACACCGTGTCGATCTGCTTCTCGAAAGGGCTCGGTGCGCCGGTCGGCTCGGTGCTGGTCGGCAGCCGTGCGCTGATCGAGCGCGCGCAGCGCTGGCGCAAGGTGCTGGGCGGCGGGATGCGGCAGTCGGGCATTCTCGCGGCGGCGTGCCTGTATGCGCTCGATCACAACGTCGAGCGGCTCGCGGACGATCACGCGAATGCCGCGCATCTCGCGGCCGGCCTCGCGCGCATCGACTCGGTGAAGGTGCTGTCGCATGCGACGAACATGGTGTTCGCGCAATTCCCCGAAGCCGATTGCGCGCCGCTCGAGGCGTGGCTCAAGGCGCGCGGGATCCTCACGCAGATGCTGTATGCGTCGCGCTTCGTCACGCATTGCGACGTGTCGCGCGCGGACATCGACACGTTCGTCGACGCGGTCGGCGCGTATTTCGCGCAGCGTCGCGCGTGACGCGAAATGCGCCGGCCCGCGCCGGGCCGGCGCGATCTGGCATGACGCAACACACGGAAGGGGTGACGCGGCGCGCTGTCGGTCGATCCGCGTCGTGCCGGCGGATTACGCTTGCGGCGGCGTGTCGACGGGTGGCGCGCCGTCGCGGAACAGCGATTTGAGCTGCGTGCGCAGTTCGGCGCTGTCGGTGTGCTGGTGCACCGAGACCGCATGTTGCACGGCGGCCTCCAGCAGTTCGTTGTCGGAGTCAGCGGAAATTGCGACCGAGCAGTGCATCGCGCTGGGAAACTCGCGGCAATCGATATAGCGGCGGGACATGATGTTCTCCTCACATGAAAGGGAACGGCCGGACCTGGATGATCGGCCGCGCGGCGCGTTCGCGAGGCCGATGGAAAAAGTATAGGCGGCGCGGCTGACTTTCTCGCCGCGACGCATACCGCGCCGGTAGCGTCGATCACTCGCTCACCCGCTCACCCGCTCACCCGCTCACCCGCCAGCGTTACGGCAACGGCGCGAGCAGCCGGCGCGCCGCTTCGACGACCCGTGCGGACAGCGACGCCATCGTCGGGGACTGCACGGTCCACGCGTGCCAGTACAGCGTGACGTCGGTCGGATGCGCGGGCGCGAGATCGACGAGCCCCTGCGCGTCGAGCGGCGCGGTGCCGATCAGCGGCTCCGGCACCATCGCGTAGCCGAGCCCGTGCCGCACCGCGGCGAAGTGCGAATGAGTGCCGGGCACGTAGTGGCACGGGTACGCGCCCTCGGGTAACCCGAACTTCTCCTTCAGAAACGACGATTGCAGCGTGTCGCGCCGCGAATACGCGACGACGGGTGCGCGGCGGGCGCTCGTGCGGTTCAGCCCGCGCGGAAACCAGCGCACCGCGAACGTGGCGGCCGCGAGCAGCCGGTAGCGCATCGTGCCGAGCGGCGTCGCGATGCAGCCGCGCATCGGCTTGGGCTCGGTCGTCACGCAGCCGACCGCCATCCCGCTTTCGAGCAGCGCGAACGTGTGATCCTGATCCTCGACGATCAGTTCGAACAGGATCCGCTCGCCCGCGAGCACGGACGTCAGCGCGGGCAGGAACCACGTGCCGAGACTGTCGGCGTTCAGCGCGATCGTCACGGAGATCGGCGATGCGCGCTCGGTCGCGAGCGTGCTCTGCAGGTCGGCCTGCAGCAGCGCGACGCGGCGCAGGTGTTGCAGCACCCGCTGCCCGGCCACCGTCGGGCGGCACGGCCGCGTGCGCAGCACGAGCGGCGTGCCGAGGCTCGCCTCCAGCGCGCGGACCCGTTGCGTGACGGCGGACGCGGTCACGTGCAGGCGCACGGCCGCCTGCTCGAAGCTGCCGGTGTCGGCGACGGCCAGCAGCGCGGCGGCCTGCTTCGGATCGATCGTCATCGACATGTCGGGGCATTCCTGTGATCGGAGACGTGAACAGGCCGTAGTGTAAGGCAGCGTGCGCGGCCGTCCCGGCGCGGCGCATCGTCCCAGCGTGCGCGATTCGTCGTCGGAATCGGTTGCCGCGCGGAGTGATGCCGGCGGCGCGGGCATTTTGATCTACGCTGTATGAATGGGCGAAACGCGGCGGGTGCGATGCCGCTCGCGCGGTGGCGATGTCGTCATGCCGACGCCGGCGCCCGGCTGCGATATGCAGCATGCCGATCCGACTACACCTCACTGAAGAACCAGACGACGACGGAGCAACAGAGCAATGATCTTCCGGCAACTTTTCGACCCGCAATCGTCGACGTACACGTATCTGCTCGCCGACGGCGCATCGCGCGAGGCGCTGCTGATCGATCCCGTGTTCGAGCAGATGCGCCGCGACGTGGCGCTGCTCGACGAACTCGGGCTGCGGCTCGTCGCGACCGTCGACACGCACGTGCATGCCGATCACGTGACGGGCGCGTGGCTCCTGAAGCAGCACACGGGCAGCGCGATCGCGATCTCGGCCGCGAGCGGCGCGCAGGGCGCCGACCGCTACCTGAACGACGGCGACCGCTGCGCGTTCGGCTCGCGCTACCTGACCGTACGTGCGACGCCCGGCCACACGAGCGGATGCATCAGCCTCGTGCTCGACGACGAATCGATGGCGTTCACCGGCGATTGCCTGCTGATCCGCGGCACCGGCCGCACCGACTTCCAGCAGGGCGACCCGCGCGCGCTGTATCGCGCGGTGCACGGCCGGCTCTTCACGCTGCCGGCCGCGTGCCTGCTGTATCCGGCCCACGACTATCGCGGGCTCACGGTGACGAGCGTCGGCGAGGAGCGGCGCTTCAACCCGCGCCTCGGCGGCGATCTCAGCGAAGACGATTTCGCCGGCTACATGCGCAACCTCGGGCTCGCGCATCCGCGCCAGATCGACGTCGCGGTGCCGGCGAACCTCCAGTGCGGCGTCGCCGCGAACGCGCCCGATGCGCAGGCGGCTGCCGACTGGGCACCCCTCGTCTATACGTTCGCCGGTTTCTGGGAAATCGATCCGCAATGGCTCGAGGATCATCTGCCGGCCGTGCAGGTCGTCGACGTGCGCGAACCGGACGAATTCGCAGGCCCGCTCGGCCATCTGCCCGGCGCGACGCCGATCCCGCTCGGCGAACTGGCCGCGCGCATCGGCGAGATCGCGCGCGAGCGGCCGGTCGTGACCGTGTGCCGGGCCGGCGGGCGCTCCGCGCAGGCGACGGTGATCCTGAAGAAGGCCGGCTTCGACGCGGTCGCGAATCTCGGCGGCGGAATGCTGCGCTGGCGTGCCGAAGGGCGTGTCGTGACGGATGGCCGGTCGTAGCGGCCCAGGCAGTCTTCCAAAAAAATTCCGGATCGATGTCGAAACGGCCGGGCGCCGTGCGTCGTCCAGGTATCCGATCATGTGGCGCTGCACGACGCGGCGCCGAAACCCCGGGAGACCTGTCAATGATGCCGACGCTTTACGCCCATCCCTTTTCGTCCTACTGCCAGAAAGTACTGACCGCGCTGTACGAGAACGGCACGCCGTTCGACTATCGCGTGCTCGCGCACGACGATCCGAAGCCGATGCAGGAACTGACCGCGCTGTGGCCGCTGAAGCGCTTCCCGGTGCTCGTCGACGCGGGTCGTACGGTGATCGAGGCGTCGATCATCATCGAGTATCTCGGCCTCAACCATCCCGGCCCCGTGCGCCTGCTGCCCGACGATCCGCGCGCCGCGCTCGAGGCGCGGACGATGGACCGCTTCTTCGACAACTACGTGGCGACGCCGCAGCAGAAGGTCGTGTTCGATGCGCTGCGGCCGGAAGCCGAACGCGATGCGCGTGGAGTGGCGGACGCGCGCACGATGCTCGACACGTCGTATGCGTGGCTCGACAAGACGATGGCCGATCGCGAATGGGCGGCCGGCGACCGTTTCAGCCTCGCCGATTGCGGCGCGGCGCCGTTCCTGTTCTACGCGGACTGGACGCACCGGATCGACCCGGCGTTCGCGAACGTGATCGCGTACCGCAAGCGTCTGCTCGCGCGGCCGTCGTTTGCGCGCGCGGTGGACGAGGCACGGCCGTATCGTGCGTTCTTTCCGCTCGGCGCGCCCGATCGCGACTGACGGGCGCGGCCGTCGCACGGCGGGCCGCGGCCGCGCATGGCCGGCAGCGCGCGCCGGGGCGACGGAACGACAGCAGCGGCAGCATCGCGAAGGTGCCCGTCACATCGTGCGCGTGGCCGACTGCGCGAGCGTCAGCAGTTCGTCGAACTGCGTGATCAACTCGAAGCACAGCAGGAACGCGAGCGTATAGGCCGGCGCGGGGAAGCGCCGGATCATCTCCAGCACCGGCGGCGCGAATCGCGACCGGATCGCGTCGCGCGTCAGCAGCCAGGCGATCGCGATGCCGATCGCCGCGCCCGCGATCAGGTCGGTCGGATAGTGAAAGCCGAGATACGCGCGCGGCAGGCAGATGAACACGATCGAATACAGCAGCGCGACGATGCCGACGCGGCGCGCGATGATGAAGATGCCGGTCGCGATCGCCATCCACAGCATCGCGTGATCGCTCGGAAACGAACTCCATGTCTGCAGCGTCGCCGCGCGCAGTCCGGCCGACGGAAAGTGCAGGTGCAGGTCGGGGTTGTAGATCGGCCGCACGCGAAACGGCAGCACCTGGGCAAGCACGCGGCCGATGGCCAACGCGATGATCCCGCTCGCGACGGTGGCGACGACCAGCTCGCGTTGCCGTTCGCGGTGCGGGACCGGCTGGAACCACAGCCAGC
This sequence comes from Burkholderia sp. BCC1208, assembly GCF_902833095.1. Lineage (NCBI taxonomy): Bacteria > Pseudomonadati > Pseudomonadota > Betaproteobacteria > Burkholderiales > Burkholderiaceae > Burkholderia > Burkholderia sp. BCC1208. The sequence continues at coordinate 447,428 of NZ_CADFDY010000005.1, forward strand.
ACAGCACGGGAATGAGCACGAAGCCCTTGAACGTGTAGAGGCCCGCGATCACGCGGATCGCGTGATTCATCAACGGGCCGAACGTCACGTGGGTGAGGAAGATCTGGATCGTGGTGTCGAAATCGTTCATGTCCTGTGCGACCCGGGCGGACGCGCAGCGCATGACGAGCGGCCGGCTGGATCGGAAAGCGCGCTCGCACGGAGCGCAACGGGGGCAAGTATGTCACCCGTTATTTCGAAGAAAATACGAAAAAATACCGGGAATCCCCTGATAAACCGGAGCTGCATGGTGGGGCCGGATGGGAGCGCGCCGTCCCGTGCGGCAGGGTCGAATCATCCGACGTTTGCGTGCGGGCGCGCACGTGCGCCGGAAAAATATTTGGGTGAACTGGACAATTCGACAGGCCGTTGCGGACCTTGCGCCGGATGAATGATTGCCGCGCTGGAACGGTGCGAATCTGCCGGGCGGCGCAGCGTCATGCGCGCGCCGATCAAAAATAAAAAAACGGGCAAGCCTCGTGGGCTTGCCCGCCGGCGTGACGCGATGCCCGTCTTCAGTTGCGCCACACCCGCACGGCGAGCGCGGCCAGCGACGTCGCGACGGCCAGCGCGGTCACCGCGTTCCAGCCCAGTTGCGCGAGCAACAAACTGCCGAGCGCGGCGCCGGCCGCCATCCCGATGAACATGCCGACGAACAGCACTGCGTTGAGGCGGCTGCGCGACGCGGGATCGATCCGGTAGACGATCGACTGGTGCGCGATCAGCGTGGCCTGCACGCCGAGATCGAAGCCGATCGTCGCCAGCGCGAGCAGGACGAGCTGCGCATGCGGCGACATCAGCGGCGCAGCGGCCATCGACGCGAACGACGCCGTCGCGATGCCGATACCGATCCGCGTGACACGCTCGGGGCCGTGGTGGTCGGCGAGCCGCCCGGCGATCGGGGCGGCCAGCGCGCCCGCGGCGCCCGCGAGGCCGAACGCACCGGCGGCCGCGCTGCCGAGGTGGAACGGCGCACCGTGCAGCATCACCGCGAGCGTCGACCAGAACGCGCTGAAACCGATGGCCAGCAGCCCCTGCGCGAGGGCGGCGCGGCGCAGTGCCGAATGGTCGCGCCACAGCGCGCCGAGCGAGCCGATCAGCGCGCGATACGGCAGCCGCGTGGTCGGCTCGAAGCGCGGCAACCCGCGTGCGGCCACGGCGCCGATCGCGGCGACGCTGACGGCCGCGAGCGCGAACATCGCGCGCCAGCCGGCCGTCTCGGCGACGAGTCCGGCCACGACGCGCGACAGCAGGATGCCGAGCAGCAACCCCGTCATCACCGTGCCGACGATGCGGCCGCGATGCGCGTCGTGGGCGAGCGTCGCGGCGGCCGGTACGACGTCCTGCGCCATCGTCGCCGCGAGGCCGATCGCGAAGCTCGCCGCGAGCAGCAGCCCGAGCGACGGCGCGACGGCGGCCAGCAGCAGCGCGACGACCAGCGCGGCGGCCTTGGTCACGATCACGCGGCGTCGGTCGAAGCGGTCGCCGAGCGGCGCGAGCAGCAGGATGCCGAGCGCATAGCCGAGCTGCGTGAGCGTCGGCACGAAGCCGATCGCTCGCGCCGATGCGCCGAGATCGGGCGCGAGCGCGCCGAGCATCGGCTGCGCGTAGTAGAGCGGGGCAACGCCGAGGCCGGCGGCGGCCGCGAGCAGCAGCACGAGCCGGCGATCGGGCATCGAATGGGCGGCCGGATGGGCCGGGGCATGCGCCACGCGGGGCGTGGCGTCGAGACGGGTCGGGGTGGACATCGCGTACATCCTCGGTTGAAGAATGGGATGGACGCGAGTGTGGCGGTACGCGGGCGGCGACGGTAGTGCCGGCAGGCGCAGATTTGTTATACGCTACACGCATGACCGAAAAATCTTCCCCCTCTCCCGCTGCTGGCGGGTCTCGGCGCATTCAGACGGTGCCGGTGGACGGCGCCGGCTATCGTTTCGAGCTGATGGAAACCTTCGTGCGCATAGTCGAGGCCGGCAGCCTGTCGGCGGCCGCCGTGCAGTTGCATACGACGCAGCCGACCGTCAGCCGGCGGCTGCAGGCGCTGGAAAGTTCGCTCGGCATGCGGCTGCTGCAACGCACGACCCATACGATGCGGCTAACCGTCGACGGCGAGCGTTGCTTCAAGCGGGCGAAGGAGCTGCTGGCGAGCTGGGCGGCGTTCGAGGCCGATTTGCGTGGCGCGCAGGAGGAGCCGGACGGGCTGCTGCGCGTCGCGGTGCCGCACGCGTTCGGGCAGCAGCGTTTCGTGGCGCCGCTCGTGCAGTTCCTGCGCGACTATCCGCGCGTGTCGGTCGAGTGGCTGCTGCAGGACGAGGTGCGTGATTTCGTCGGCAGCGGCATCGATTGCGCGATCCAGGTCGGCGAGCCCACCGATCCGGGCGTGGTCGCGATCCGGCTGACGAAGGTGCCGCGCTTCGTGGTCGCCGCGCCGTCGGTGCTGAACGGCGCCGACGTGCCGGCCGATCCGGACGCGCTTGCCGCGCTGCCGTGGCTCGCGTTGCGCACGTACTACCGTACCGAGCTCGCGCTCACGCATGCGGCCACCGGCGACACGCGGCGCATCGCGATCCGCCCGCGCATCACGACCGCGAACCTGTATGCGCTGCGCAGCGCGGCGCTGCTGGGCGTCGGCGCGTGCGTCGGATCGTCGTGGATGCTGGCCGACGATCTCGCGCGCGGCGATCTCGTGCACCTCGCGCCCGACTGGCAGGCCGCGCCGCTGCCCGTCTACCTGACTTATCCGCATGCGCAGTTCTATCCGTCGCGGCTCGTGCGGTTCGCCGCGATGATGCGCGAGGCCGTGCCGGCGCTCGTCGAAGGGCGCGACGGCTGAAACCCGCGGCGCCCGGTGGCGGCTCGCCGTCAGCCGCGCCGGATCCCTTCGGGCAGCGCGCTGATGCGGCGTACTTCGGGCGAGTCGAGCCACGCGCGCGACGTCGCGCAGTCCACGAACATGTCGGTCGCGTCCTCGCCCCAGAACAGGTCGCCGTCGAGTGCGAAGGTCGGCACGCCGAACACGCCGTCGGCGATCGCGCGATCCGTGTTCGCGCGCAATGCATCCTTGACTGGCTGGGCCTCGACGGCCGTCACGCCTTCCGGAAAGCCGACGGCTTCGCACAGTGCGGCGAAGCCTGCCGGCGTCGATACGTCCTGGCCGTCGCGCCAGATGTGCCGGAAGATCCGCCGGATCGCGTCCGGCGAACTGCCCATCGCGATCGCGAGGCGCAGCGGCTTGATCGGATTGAACGGGTGCGCGGGCGGCATCCGGAACGCGATGCCGAGCTTGTCCGCGCGATATTGCGCATGCCGATAGGTGAACACGCGTTTGGCCGCGATCTCCGCCGGCGCTTTCTGGCCCCAGTGGGCGAGCAGCGCGCCGAGCACGATCGGCCGCGGCTCGAACGCGGCGGCGGGCGGCAACCGGTCGAACTGTTCCTGCTGCAGGTAGGCGAACGGCGAAACGAAATCGAAATACCAGGTGGCGGTACGCGCGGCGTTCATCGCGGGTGTCTCCTCGTGCGGGGCCGGTTGACGGTTGCACGCGCGGTGCGTCGCCTGCGGACGGCGCGCTGCGTGCATCGGCGGCCAGTGTCGCATGCGGCTGCCTTTCGCGCTGCCGTGTCGCCTGCCGGATGCAACCGGCTCCCTACGACTGGGCGGGGTCGTCCGCTGACGACGCGAGCCGCGCGAGGCTGTCGCGCACGGCGGCGGCGTCGTAGCGCGCGCCCGTGCCGCCGAGTGCGACGGTCGCCTTCTGCGCGAGCGGCAGCAGCATCGCGAGCGCCGCCGTCATCGCCGGCGCGGCGGCGAGCCGCGATTTCGGGCCCGACACCGTCAGCGCACCGACGCATTCGCCGGCCGCGCCGAACACGGGCACGGACGCCGATGCCGTCTCCGGATCGCGCTCGCCGTACGACGCGGCCCACAGCTGTTCGCGCACGTCGTTCCAGCGGGCGTCCTGCGTGTCGGTGAAGGCCAGTAGCACCTTCCCCGATGCGCCCTGTGCGACCGGAAACTCCTCGCCGACGCGGATCGATACGCGCACCGCCCGCGCGGGCTCGACGCGATAGAGCACGGAGCGCACGTCGCCCTGGCGCACATAGAACGATGCCGTTTCCCCGAGTTCGCGGCTCAGCGTCTCGAGTAGCGGCTCGACCACCGGGCCGACGCGGAACGAACGCTGGTACAACGCCGCGAGCCGCAACGGCTCGTGCCCGATCGCGTACTGGCCGTCATCGAGCTTGCGCATGAATCCGCCATGCTCGAGCGCGGCGAGCAGGCGCAGGATCGTGCTCTTGTATAGCCCGGTGCGGCGCGACAATTCGGCGAGCGACAGCCGGTCGTCGGTCTGGCCGAACGCCCGGAGGATCGCGAACGCGCGGTCGAGCACCGCGACGCCGCTGGACGCTTCTTCGGTCGCCGGATCGGATGCGTCGCCGGCCTGATTTGCTGGATTCGTCGGCACTACGTGCTTCCTTCGGATAACGGTCGATCGACTATATCGTTCTATCTGGCAGAACTCAAGTTCCAGAAAAACGCAATTTCACGGGTATACCCCGCTTACCGCATCTTCAACGCGCGCCTAAAGTTCTGTCAAACAGAACGATATTCTTTCAGATAGAACGATGAGGCGTCGAATGAAGGGTTCCGAACATCCGAAGGTGCTGGTCAGCGAGGTCGGGCCGCGCGACGGGCTGCAGAGCATCGAGGCCGTGATGCCGACGGCCGGCAAGCTGCGCTGGATCACCGCGCTGGCCGCGGCCGGCCTGCGCGAGATCGAGGTCGGGTCGTTCGTGCCGGCCAGACTGTTGCCGCAGATGGCCGACGTACGTGAAGTCGTGGCGCACGCGCTGGCGATTCCCGGGCTGCACGTCGCCGCGCTCGCGCCGAACCTGCGCGGCGCCGAGGGCGCATTCGACGCGGGCGTGCACAAGCTGACGCTGCCGGTCTCGGTGACGGAAGCGCACTCGCTGGCGAACATTCGCAAGACGCCCGCGCAGATGATCGACGAGGTGCGCGCGATCGTCGCGCTGCGCGACGCACGGTTTCCGTCAGTGCAGATCGAGGCGGGGGTGTCGGTTGCGTTCGGTTGCACGATTGCGGGCGCCGTCAGCGATGACGAGACGATCGCGATGGCGGTGGCGATGGCTGAATGCGGTGTCGACGAGATCGGCCTGTCCGATACCAGCGGTTATGCGAACCCCGTACAGGTGCGCCGGCTGTTCACGCGCCTGCGGCGCGAAGTCGGCGACAAGGCCGGCGGCGCGCATTTCCACAACACGCGCGGCCAGGGGCTCGCGAACGTCGTTGCGGCGCTCGATGCTGGCGTGACGACGATCGACGCCAGCCAGGGCGGCCTTGGCGGCTGCCCGTACGCGCCGGGCGCGACCGGCAACATCGTCACCGAGGATCTCGTGTTCCTGCTCGAAGCGATGGGATACGACACGGGCGTCGACGTCGACGCGCTGCTCGCCGCGCGCGCGATCCTGCATGCGGCGCTGCCGTCCGAGGCGCTATACGGCCACGTGTCCGACGCGGGGTTGCCGAAGGGGTTCCGCTATGCGGATGGCCGCGCTCCGTCCGCCGTGCAACCGGAAGGATGTCTGCCGGGAGCCGCACGATGAACGATCGGCAATCGGCCTCCGCGCTGCCGTATGCGGGCGTGCGCGTGATCGAGATGACGCACATGGTGATGGGCCCGACGTGCGGCATGCTGCTCGCGGACCTCGGCGCGGAAGTGATCAAGATCGAGCCGATCGCGGGCGACGGCACGCGGGCGCTGCGCGGCTCCGGCGCGGGCTTCTTCGGGATGTTCAACCGCAACAAGAAAAGCCTCGCGGTCGACGTGAAGGATCCGCGCGGGCTGGAGATCGTGCTGCGGCTCGTCGCGACGGCGGACGTCTTCAGCGAGAACTTCAAGAGCGGCACGATGGACCGGCTCGGTCTCGGCTATCCGGCGCTGGACGCGCTCAATCCGCGCCTCGTGTACGTGTCGCACAAGGGTTTCCTGCCGGGGCCGTACGAGCATCGCACCGCGCTCGACGAGGTCGTGCAGATGATGGGCGGCCTGGCCTACATGACGGGCCCGGAAGGGCGACCGCTGCGCGCGGGCGCGAGCGTGAACGACATCATGGGCGGCATGTTCGGCGCGATCGGTGCGATGGCCGCGCTCGCGCAGCGCGAGCGCACGGGGCGCGGCCAGCAGGTGCAGAGCGCGCTGTTCGAGAACAACGTGTTCCTCGTCGCGCAGCACATGATGCAGTTCGCGGTGACGGGGCAGGCCGCGTCGCCGATGCCGAGCCGGATTTCCGCGTGGGCCGTCTACGACGTGTTCTCCGTCAAGGACGACGAACAGATTTTTCTTGCGGTCGTGTCGGACACGCAGTGGGTGCTGTTCTGCGACGCGTTCGGCCTGACTGCGCTGAAGGAGGATCCGCGCCTCGCGACCAACAACCTGCGCGTCCAGGCGCGCGAATGGCTGCTGCCCGAACTGCGTTCGCGGCTTGCGCCGTACTCGGCCGCGGAGATCGGCGCGATCTTCGAGTCGACCGGCCTGCCGTACGCACCGATCACGAAGCCGCAGGACCTGTTCGACGATCCGCATCTGCTTGCCACGGGCGGCCTCGAAGCCGTGACGCTGCCGGCCGACGCGAGCAGCGCCGGCCGGCCGGTCGACACGCGCACGGCGCTGTTGCCGCTGACGCTCGCAGGCGAGCGCCTGCGGCTGCGCTCGGCGCCGCCCGCGCTCGGCCAGGACACGTGCGCGCTGCTCGGCGAACTCGGCTACACGCCGGACGATGCGCGTGCGCTGATCGATGCCGGCGTCGTCGCGGGGCGGTACGGCGCGGACGCCGCCGCGCACGGCGACGGGCCGGGCGGCGCGCCTTCGGCGAACGAAGTGGCGAGCGCGTAGCGCGGCCGCGATTCATCGAACGAACAAAGGCGTCCCGGCCGCGCACCGCGCGGGGAGGATCGCCGCATCCACGGAGACAACCATGACATCCGCTTCCCCGGCGCTGGCCGCCGATCGCGAGACCGACGCGGCGATCGAGCAACGCGCCGTGCGCAAGGCCGCGTGGCGCTTCATCCCGCTGCTCGCGCTCGCGTATTTCTTCAACTATCTGGATCGCACGAGCGTCGGATTCGCGGCGCTCACGATGAACCGCGATCTCGGGCTGACCGCGACGCAGTTCGGCTGGGGCGCGGGGATCATGTTTGCCGGCTATTGCGTGTTCGAAGTGCCGAGCAATCTCGCGCTGTACCGCTTCGGTGCGCGCCGCTGGCTCGCCCGCATCATGATCACGTGGGGGCTGATGGCGGCCGCGACCGCGCTCGCGACCGGGCCGACCAGCTTCTACGCGATCCGGCTGCTGCTCGGCATCGGGGAAGCCGGATTCTTTCCCGGTGTGATCTTCTTCCTCGCCGTGTGGTTTCCCGCGAGCTATCGCACGCGCGTGCTGGCGTGGTTCACCGTGTCGACGCCGCTGTCGTCGCTGGTCGGCGGCCCGCTCTCGACCTGGCTGCTGCAGCTCGACGGCGTGCTCGGGCTCGCCGGCTGGAAGTGGATGTTCATCGTCGAAGGGCTGCCTGCGTGCGCGCTCGGTTTCCTCGTACTGAAGCTGTTGTCCGATTCCCCGGAGCATGCGACATGGCTGTCGGACGACGAGCGTGCCGCGCTGCAACGCGCGTTCGAGCGCGATGGCGCCGCCGGCCGCAAGAAGCGCTTCGGCGTGGCGCTGCGCGACGTGCGCGTGTACGTGCTTGCGCTGATTTCGTTCGGCTTCACGATGGGCTCGTACGGAATCGGCATCTGGCTGCCGCAAATGCTGAAGGCGCACGGGATGTCGACGATGCAGACGGGCTGGTTGTCCGCAGTGCCGTACTTCTTCGCGACGGTCGCGCTGCTGGGGTGGGCGAAACGGGTGGACCGTCGCGGCGGCCCGATCGCGAACCTGGCGATCGGATTGTTCATCGGCGCGGTGGCGCTCGGCGTGTCGACGCATTTCCTGACCCTCGGCCCGGCGCTCGTCGGCATCACGCTCGCGCTGATCGGCACGATTGCCGGCCGCACGATCTTCTACACGCTGCCGTCGCGCTTCCTGTCCGGCCAGGCCGCGGCCGGCGGGCTGGCGCTGATCAATTCGATCGGCGCGCTCGGCGGATTCGCGGGCCCCTATCTCGTCGGCTACCTGAAGGACGGTTTCGGCACGTTCACGGCCGGGATGCTCGGCCTCGCGATCGTCCTGGCGGTCACGACACTGCTCACGCTGTCGCTGTACGCGTTCGACCGGAGCGAATGACATGACCTTTTCGATCAAACGGCGCCGGTTGATCGGTGCGACCGCCGCATCGCTCGCGCTGCCCGCGTTCGCCGACACGCCGGCCCATGACGGAGCTTCCCGGATGACGCAAAGCAACTACCTCGCGGTCCGCCCCGACTGGCTCGCGTCGGCGCTCGAACCCGCGCTCGAGCCCGACCTGCCGATCGTCGACGCGCATCATCACTTCTATGAGCGGCCGGGCTGGATCTACATGCTCGACGACTATCTGCAGGATGCGCGCTCGGGCCACAACATCCAGGCGTCCGTCTACATGCAGGCGCAGACGCGCTATCGCGATTCAGGCCCGGTGGAACTGAAGCCGGTGGGCGAAACGGCCTATGTCGCCGGCGTGACCGAGCCGCTGCAGAACGGCCCCGTGGCCGTCGCGAAAGGCATCGTCGGTCACGCGGACCTGCGGCTCGGCGCGCGCGTGCGCGACGTGCTGGAAGCGCATCTCGAAGCCGGCCGCGGGCGGTTTCGCGGCATTCGGCACCTGACGACGTGGGATGCCGATCCGACGCTCGCCAATCCGCTGTCGGCGGTGCCGCGCGGGCTGCTGCTCGATCCCGCGTACCGGGCCGGCGTCGCGCAACTTGCGCCGCTCGGGCTGTCGTACGACGCGTGGCTGTTCTTTCCGCAGTTGCCCGAATTGTTCGATCTCGCGAAAGCGAACCCCGACACGCGGATCATCGTCAACCACTGCGGTGGCGTCGTGCGGATTGCCAGCTATGCGGACAAGCGGGCAGAGGTATTCGCGCGCTGGTCGGCGTCGATGCGCACGCTCGCGCAATTGCCGAACGTATACGTGAAGGTCGGCGGCCTCGGGATGCGCATCAACGGGTTCGATTTCGAGAAAGGCGCGAAGCCGCCGTCTTCGGCGCAGCTTGCCGACGCATGGAAGCCGTGGATGATGACCTGCATCGACGCATTCGGCCCCGGGCGCTGCATGTTCGAGAGCAATTTCCCGGTCGACAAGGGGTCGTATGCGTTCGTGAACGGCTGGAACGCGTTCAAGCGACTGACCGCGCAGGCCGGCGCGGGCGAGCGCGACGCGCTGTTCCGCGGCACGGTTACGCGGGTGTACCGGCTCGGTTGACGCGCTTGCGCGGCGTCATCCGGCTTCCACCAGCGCCGCGAGCCGCGCCAGCGCCATCCGCCAGCCGGTCTCGTTGTCGGCGACCGGCACGCCGGGCGGGACGCCGTCATGCACGGCGTCCACGCGCGTGCCGCCCGCTTCGTCGGACAGCGTGATCGTGATCGTCATCGCGCCGCGCAGCATCGGGTCGTCGGTTTCGAATACATCGATCTCGACGATCTGCTGGTCCGGCACCAGCGTGACGAAGCGGCCGTGATAGGTGTCGGTGTGCGCGGTGGTCTTGCCGGTGCCGGCCGACGGCGCGTCGTAGCTCAGCGATACGCGCAGCGCGCCGCCTTCGCGTGCATCGTAAGCATGCACGCGGCAGGTCATGCCGTCGGGCACCTTCCACTGTTCGACGGCGTGCGGGTCGAGCAGCGCGCGATAGACGCGCCCGCGCGGAGCGTTCAGGTGCCGGCTGACCCGGGTCGAATGCGTGTGCGTATGCAACATGTTGCCTCCCGCGAAGCGCGCGCGACGGTGCACGCCGGTGCTCGGCGTGTCGTCGTGCTTCCTTCAGGAATCCTAGGCGCGGGCGCGGCGGCATGCAATGACCGCACGCGAAGCGGCGTTCAGCGCAGGGTGGCGGCGAAGGCGTCGAGCTGCGTGATGCAGGTGTTCCAGCCCTCGAAAAAACCGAGCGCTTCGTGGCGCTCGCGCGTCGCGGCGTCGGGATGCATCACGCGCGCCTCGTAGCGGCTGCCCGCGTCGTCGTCGGCCATCGTGACGATCGCCGTGAAGCCCAGCCACGGCGCCTGCGGCCGCCAGCCGCCCGCGAGCATCGACGTGAACGCGATGCGCGATTCCGGCACGATTTCGAGGAAGCAGCCGGGGTTGTCGCTCGTGCCGCCGTCGGGGCCGCGCATGAACGTATGGAAAGCGCCGCCCGGCCGCAGGTCGAACGCGCGTACCTCGGTGGTCCACGGCTTCGGGCACCACCATTCCTTCAGCAGTTCGGGGTCGGTCCATGCGCGCCACAGCGCATGGCGCGGCGCGCGCAACGTACGCGTGATGACGAGATCGTTGGCTTCAGCGGGTTCGACGCGGCTTGCTGACATCTTGCTCCTCCTGGTGACGGCGTTCGACGAATTCGACGAGACGATCGGATCGCGCTTCCCACTGCGCGCGCTGCGCGGCGAGCCATGCCTCGGCCTCGGTCAGCCGGCTGCCGACCAGCGCGCAGGTGCGCGAGCGGCCGGTTTTCCGGGTCGCCACGAGGCCGCTGCGCTCGAGCACGGCGACATGCTTCATGAACGACGGCAGCGCCATGTCGAACGGCGCGGCCAGCGCGGAGACGGTCCGCTCGCCCTGGCCGAGCGCGCTGACGATCGCGCAGCGCGTCGGATCGGCGAGGGCATGGAACACGTCGCTGATGCCGGGCTGAATGTTATCCATTTGGCTAAGTGTAGACGATGTCGAAACCGATGCAACGAAAATTTCCGTCGCGTACGATGATGGGGCGGTAACACGCGCCGATCGGGCGTCGCGTTGCCGCACGCCTGCCGCCGTCGCGCGAGCCTAGATACCCGGCCGGCGTTCGTTCCGATTCCGGCCCGTGCCGAACCCGTGCATGCGGCCCATCCGACTCCCGGAGATGGCATGACCGAACCTGTTACCGTGCGCCGCGTCGGCGCGAGCGAAGCGATGGCCTGTGTCGATGCGCTGGCCGACGTGCTGATCGATTGCGTCGAAGGCGGCGCATCCGTCAGCTTCATGTTGCCGATCGAGCGGCCGACCGCCGTCGCATTCTGGACGCGCGTGGCCGAGGGCGTGGCGAACGGCGAGCGCATCCTGCTCGTCGCCGAGGATACGTCCGGCCGGATCGTCGGCACCGTGCAGGTCGTGACCGTGCAGCCCGAGAACCAGCCGCATCGCGCGGACGTCGCGAAGATGCTCGTGTCGCGGCACGCGCGCCGGCAGGGCGTCGCCGCGCGGCTGATGGCGGCGGCCGACGCGGCCGCGCGCGACGCCGGCAAGACCGTGCTCGTGCTCGACACGGTGACGGGCGGCGACGCCGAGCGGCTGTACGAGCGGGCCGGCTGGCAACGCGTCGGCGTCGTGCCGAACTATGCGCTGATGCCCGACGGCGCGCTCTGCGCGACGACGTATTTCCACAAACAACTCGCGTGACGGAATCCGTCGAACCGCCGCCTCGATGAAACGCTCCCATGTCGCTTTCGCCCTCACGGGCCTGCTCGTCGCGCTGCCGATTGCCGCGTACGCGCTCGTCAAGCCGCTGCGCGTCGTCGCGCCCGCGCTGGTTCCCGGCGTGTCGTGCCCGAGCGCCGACATCTGCACGGACGATGTCGCGAAGCTCGGCGACGCGCAGCAACTCTATCGCGACGGCTACGCACGCGCGGCGGCTGCCGTCGGCGCGTTTCGCGCGGCACCGCGCGTCGTGTTCTGCGCGACGCGCACGTGCGCCGATGCGTTCGGCCTCGGCACGCGCGCGGCGCTGACGCTCGGCGATTTCGGCGTGGTGATCGCACCGCACGGCTGGCAGACCTACTTTCTCGCGCACGAGCTGATCCATCACCGCCAGGCCGAAGTGCTCGGCAACCTCGCCGTCCTGACCAAGCCGCGCTGGCTGATCGAAGGAATGGCGTATGCGCTCAGCGACGATCCGCGCCATCCGCTCGCGCAGCCGTTCGAATCGTGGCGCACGCAGTTTGCCGCGTGGAATGCGGCGCGCGGCACGCAGCCGCTGTGGGATGCCGCGCGGGCAATCGAATAGCGCGCGAGGACGGCGCCGCCGCGTCGAAGGGCGCGCCGTTACACCGTTACGCCGACGCCACCGGATCGCCGCGTCGGCCGATCAGCGCGTCCCGCCCCGCGTCCAGAATCTCGTCGGCCAGCGCGGGATCGCTGCCTGCGATCGCGCGAGACAGCACGAGCGCACCGACCATCTGGCTGAAGACCGCAAGCGCGTCGCGGCGCGTCTGCTCCGGCGTGGCGCCGTCGGTCGCCACCATCCGTTCCAGTCGATCGAGATACGCGGCGAGCCCGTGCGCGTAGCATGCGCGCGCCGTATCGGTCAGCCGGGGCGCGTCGCCCGCGAAGCCGGATAGCGGACACCCGGCCTCGACGTCGTCGCGATGCGCGGGCGACAGATAGGCCGCCAGCTGCGCGTCGAGACTGCCGGCGTTCGGCGAATCCGCGCGGTCGGCCATCGCCTTTTCCATGACTTCGGCGACCAGCGCGTCTTTCGACTTGAAGTGGTTGTAGAAGCCGCCCTGCGTGAAGCCGGCTTCCTTCATCAGTTCCGTCAAGCCCACCGCATCGACGCCGCGCACGCGGAACAGCCGCTCCGCAGCCGCGACGATCGTGCTGCGATTCTCGGCAGCCTGCTGTCTGGATACGCCCATCGATCCCTCCCTCATTCCGGCAATTGCGCCGATTGAAAAACACAATGGCGATCACCATTGACGTGCCGGCATCCCGCTGGCACCATGCATCTCCAAGACGATGGTGATCGACATTGAGATTCAAGTGTAGCCGACTTCGCGGACGAAGCGAAGCAACCGGCGCCGCACGGATCGACGTGGATCAGGTCTTCGGTGCGCGGCGGCGCGGGCGGCGGGACTGCCTGCCGTCCGGCACCGGCGGTGCAACGGTTCAGCCCGCGTCGGCAGCGCGGTTTTTTCATTGGATCTCGACGCGTACGGCGAACCGGCGCGCACGGGATGGAATCTCGGAAAGGAACGATCATGAAGATCGAAGGTGCAGTCGTTTTCATCACGGGCGCGAACCGCGGGCTTGGCCTCGAGTTCGCGAGGCAGGCGCTCGAACGTGGCGCGCGGAAGGTCTATGCGGCGGCGCGCGATCCGGCCAGCGTGACGCTGCCGGGCGTCGTGCCCGTGAAGCTCGACGTGACGGATCCGGCGTCGGTCGCCGCGGCGGCCGACGCGGCGCGCGACGTCACGCTGCTGATCAACAACGCCGGCATCGCGCGGCTCGGTAGCCTGACCGACGACGGCGCGGTCGACGCATTACGCGCTCATCTGGAGACGAACATGTTCGGGATGCTGGCGATGTCGCGGGCATTTGCGGGTACCCTCGCGGCTCACGGCGGCGGCGCGATCCTGAACATCCTGTCGGTCGCGAGCTGGATGAACCCGCCGATCCTGTCGGGCTATGGTGTCTCGAAATCGGCCGCCTGGGCGCTGACCAACGGGCTGCGCCATTCGCTGCGCGAGCAGCGTACGCAGGTCGTCGGGCTGCATGCCGGCTTCATCGATACCGATCTGACGGCCGGTCTCGACGTGCCGAAAGCCACGCCGGCCGACGTCGTGCGCCAGGCGTACGACGCCATCGAAGCGGGGGCGGAGGAAGTGTCGACCGACGAATTCACGCGGCAGGTGAAAGCCACGCTGTCGTCGGGCGGCTATCTGGAAGAACCGGCGCTGCATTGACGCCGCCGGCAATGCGAACCCGCCGCGAGTGCGGCGGCGGGCCGCGCCGTCAGACCGTGGTGTCGATGATGCCCGGGATCTTCACGTCCGGGTTCACGTCCGCGTCGTAGTCGACGCCGGCGATCTCGAAGCCGAACAGACGCAGGAACTCGGTCTTGTAGCCGGCGAAGTCGGTCATCTCGTACAGGTTCTCGTTCGTCACCTTGTCCCACATCGCGACGACCTTGCCCTGTACTTGCGGATCGAGTTCCTTGTAGTCCGCGCGCAGGCGGCCTTCGTCGTCGACGTGCGGCGTCGCGCCGTACAGGCTGTCCTTCAGGAGCCCGTACACCTGCTCGATGCAGCCTTCGTGCGTGCCGGTTTCCTTCATCACCTTGAACAGCAGCGACAGGTACAGCGGCATCATCGGGATCGCCGAGCTGGCCTGCGTGACGACGGCCTTCAGCACCGACACGCGGGCGTCGCCGCCGTGCGCGGCGAGCTTGTCGCGGATCGACAGCACCTTCTTGTCGAGATCCTTCTTCGCTTCGCCGATCGAGCCGTTCCAGTAGATATCGTGCGTGATCTGCTCGCCGAGGTACGTGAACGCGGTGGTCTTCGCGCCGTCGGCCAGCACGCCGGCTTCGGCCAGCGCGTCGATCCACATCTGCCAGTCCTCGCCGCCCATCACCGCGACGGTGCCGTCGATCTCTTCCTGCGTCGCCGGTTCGAGCGACACTTCGCGGATCACTTCCTTGTCGGTGTCGAGGCCGCGGAACGTGACGGCCTTGCCGACCGGCTTGAGCGTCGAGCTGATGGTTTCGCCCGTCTTCGGGTGCGTGCGGCGCGGCGCCGCGAGGCTGTAGACCACCAGGTCGACCTTGCCGAGATCCTGCTTGATGGTGTCGATCGTGACCTGCTTGACCTTGTCGGAGAATGCGTCGCCGTTGATGCTGCGCGCATAAAGGCCTTTTTCCGCGGCGAATTTCTCGAACGCGGCGCTGTTGTACCAGCCGGCCGTGCCCGGCTTCGTTTCGCTGCCGGCGCGCTCGAAGAACACGCCGAGCGTGTCCGCGCCCGAGCCGAATGCGGCCGAGATCCGGGCGGCGAGGCCGTAGCCGGTCGACGCGCCGATCACGAGCACCTTTTTCGGGCCATTGGCGATCGGGCCGTGCGAAGTCACGTAGTCGATCTGTTCCTTGACGTTGGCTTCGCAGCCGACGGGATGAGTCGTCACGCAGATGAAGCCACGCACGCGCGGTTTGATGATCATGGAAACCTCTGTCTATCAGAAAGGCGGGGACGGCCTGAAATCGGAAAAATCCCGCGCATTGTAAAGGAAGCGGCCGATCGCGGGCGGGCGCGGCCGGAAGGTGCCGGTTCGCCCGGTTATTTCTCTCTTGACAGAAATAACTGAAATGAATAAATTCTCCGACATGGAACTCACACCGATTGCCGAACGATTCATTCTCCACTGGGGCGAAATGGGCTCGCGGTGGGGCGTCAACCGCACCGTCTCGCAGATTCACGCGCTGCTTTACCTGGCCGGCCGGCCGGTGGCGGCGGACGAAATCGCCGAGACGCTCAACGTCGCGCGCTCCAACGTCAGCACGAGCCTGAAGGAACTGCAGGCGTGGCGGCTCGCGAAGGTGGTGCACGTGCTGGGCGATCGCCGCGACCACTTCGAGACGTCCACCGACATCTGGGAATTGTTCAAGCTGATCGTCGAAGGGCGGCGGCAGCGCGAGATCGAGCCGACGCTCACGGTGCTGCGCGATTGCCTGACGAACCCGGAGATCGCGAACGAGAGCCGCGAGACCGAACAGCGCATCCGCGACACGCTGCAGTTCGTCGAGACGCTCACGACGTGGTCGGACGAGATGCTGCGGCTCAAGCCCGATACGCTGATGAAGGCGCTCGGCATCGGTGCGAAGATCAGTCAGACGGTCAGGCGCAAGCCGTCGAAGTAAGCGGCGATGGACGTGCGGGCAACAGCCCGCTTTTTTCGGGATTGTTATTTCTGTCTGTACAGAAATAACTGTAAGTATAGGATGAAAATGAACGCAGCCTTGCCGTCGACCTGCCCGTCCGAGCGCACCGGCGCACGCGGCATGACCGTGCTCGTGTGCGGCGCGAACGGCTTCATCGGGCGGGCGCTGTGCGCGCAACTCGAAGCCGGCGGGCATCGCGTGCTGCGCGGCGTGCGACACGCGGCCGGCCCGCACGACGTCGCGATCGACTTCGCGCGGGACGTCGATCCGCACGCATGGCTGGCGCGGCTGAAGGGCGTCGACGTGGTGATCAACGCGGTCGGCATGCTGGCCGATCGGCGCGGCGCGACGCTCGACGTCGTGCATGGCGCCGCGCCGTGCGCGCTCTTTACCGCGTGCTGTCGTGCCGGCGTGCGGCGCGTGATCCAGATCTCGGCGCTCGGGGTCGAGCGCGGCGATACGCGGTACTTCGCGAGCAAGCTTGCGGCCGACCGTTTCCTGCAGACGCTGCCGATCGATTTCCGCATCGTGCGCCCCGCGCTCGTCTACGGGGCGGCCGGCGCGTCCGCGCGGTTTTTCCGGATGCTCGCGTCACTCCCCATGCAGGTATTGCCGGCGGGCGGCCGTCAGCGGCTGCGCCCGGTGCATGTCGACGATCTCGCCGAAGTCGTTGCGCGGCTCGTCGTGCAAGCGGGCGATGCGCCGGCGGCGGGCAGCCGGGTGATCGACGTGGTCGGCCGCGACGAAGTCGAATACCGCGAGATGCTGGCCGGCTACCGCGCCGCGCTCGGGTTTTCGCCGGCGGCCCGCGTGACGCTGCCGGGCTCGCTGGTCGGCGCGGCGGCCACGCTGCTCGGCGCGTTGCCGGGGGCGATGCTGACGCGCGACACGTGGACGATGCTGCGCGGCGGGAACACCGGCGATCCGGCGGCCACCGCCGCCGTGCTGGGCCGGCCGCCGCGCGGTATCGGCAGCTTCATCGGCGCGGACGCCGCCGCGCTGCGCGGCGATGCGCTCGCGATGTGGCGGCGTCCGTTGTTGCAGGGCGCGCTCGCGATCGTATGGATCTGGACGGCGATCGCCAGCGCATTCATCCATCCGCTGCACGCGAGCCTCGCGCTGCTGGCGCCCGCACACCTGACGGGCCTGCCCGCACTGATTGCGCTTTACGCGGCCAGCGCGCTGGATTTCGCGTTCGGCATCGCGACCATCGCCGCGCCGTCGCGGCGCCTGTGGGCTGCGCAAGCGGCGCTGATCGTCGCGTATTCGGCGGTCATCGCGGTCACGATGCCGGGCCTGCTGGCCGAACCGTTCGGCCCCGTGCTCAAGAACGTGCCGATTCTCGCCATCCTGTTGATCCTGTTTTCAGAAGAAGAACGCACATGAATACCTATCTCGTCATCAAGGCGCTTCACATCCTGTCTTCGGTGCTGCTGGTCGGCACGGGGTTCGGCACTGCGTTCTACCTGTTCTTCGCGAACCGCACGCGCTCGGTGCCCGCGATCGCGGCCGTGTCGCGGCTCGTGGTGCGCGCCGACTGGTGGTTCACGACGCCGGCCGTGATCTTCCAGCCGGCGTCCGGCCTGTGGCTCGCGCATACGGCCGGCTGGCCGTGGCATACACCGTGGCTGCTCGCGTCGATCGTGCTGTACGCCGTCGCCGGTGCGTGCTGGCTGCCGGTCGTATGGCTGCAGCTCGAACTGGCATCGATGGCGACGCTCGCGCACGCGAACGGCGACGCCTCGTTGCCGGAGCGCTACTGGCGCTATGCAAAGCGCTGGGAACTACTCGGCTATCCGGCGTTCTTCGCGATGCTGACCGTCTACTTCCTGATGGTGGTCAAGCCGATGTAAGCCCGTCGCCGTGGCGTGGAAGCGGCGGCGTACGCGCGAAGGCAGTCGATCGATCGGTTCATGATGCTCGCGATAACAAGAAGGAGTGCAAAGCATGGAATCAAGTGAATTGGTTCTCTACTTCGACGGGCGATGTCCGTTATGCGTTGCGGAAATCCGGCGTCTCGGCGCCCGCGACGCACGACACCGGCTGGCGTTCGTCGATATCGCCAAGCCGGGGTTCGATCCGGCGCCGCTGGGCGTCGACTTGCCCGCGCTGAATCGCGAACTGCATGCGCGTCTGCCCGACGGACGCATGCTGACCGGCATCGACAGCATTCTCGCTGCCTATACGCTGCTCGGGCGCGACAGGATCGTCTGGCTGCTTCGCGTGCCGGCGATGCGTGCCGTGTTCGCGCCGCTGTATCGCCGCCTGGCACGCAATCGGCATGCCGTATCGCACTGGCTCGGGTATCGAGCGGAAACCTGCTGCGAAGGGGGCGCATGCGGCATCGGTGGGGATGCCGAAAGCGCGGCAGCGAACCGCCCGGCGCACGACACGTCGCGGCGCATCGTCGTGCGCTGGATGTATGCAGCGGCGATCGTGCACCTGCTCGTCGGCGCGGCCATTCCGTGGATCGCAGGCGCATCCTCGCTCGACACGTATCACCGCGACATCGAGTGGCATTTCTGGACGGGAACCGCACCCGTAGCCGCGCGCGCCCAGCAGGTCTGGTGGCTGTCGCTGATCGCCGCGACGGTGCAGTGCGCGTCGGTCTGGATGCTCGCGCTCGTCCATCTAGGCAACCGGTTGCGGAAACGGGAAGTGTGGGGCTGGCTGCTGGCCGGTCTGTCGATCTGGGCGCCGCAGGACATGTTGTTGTCGTGGCAGGCGCAGGTGTGGGGCCACGTGGCGGTCGACGTCGCTGCACTCGTCGCGATGGTGCCGCCGCTGGTCTGGTTGTGGAGGAGGGATACCGCATGAACACGTTGCCTGCTTTCGACTGGGCACTCGATCTGCTGATCGTGCAGGGCGCGATGGGCGCATTCGATACGCTTTACCACCACGAACTGACGCAGGACCTGCCGCACCGCCCGCGTGCGCGGCTCGAACTCGCGATTCATGCGGTGCGATCCGTTTTGTACGGTCTCGTGTTCGCATCGATCGCGAACGTCGCGTTTCACGGCGCATGGGTCGCCGTCCTCGCGACGGTCGTGCTCGTCGAGGTGGGGCTGACGTTGTGGGATTTCGTCGTCGAGGACCAAAGCCGCAAGCTGCCGGCGACCGAGCGCGTGCTGCATACGCTGCTGGCCGTCAACGGCGGCGCGTTGTTCGGGATGCTCGCGATGCAACTGTCCGTGTGGATGCACGAGCCGACTGCGCTGCGCGCGATCGACCTCGGCTGGCGCGGCTGGCTGCTCGGCCTGTTCGCCGTCGGCGTGACGGTGTCGGGCCTGCGCGACGGGATCGCCGCGTGCCGCATCGCGCAACGTGCGCCGGCCGCCAACCCGTTTGCGGGGCAGCGGCCGGGCAACGTGCTCGTCGCCGGCGGGACCGGCTTCATCGGCGAAACGCTCGTGAACCAGTTGCTCGATGTGGGACATACGGTCACGTTGCTGGCGCGCGATCCGCTGCGCGCGGGCTACCTGTTTCAAGGCCGCGTGCGCAGCGTGACGTCCGCCGGCCAGTTGCAGCCGCACGAGCGCTTCGACACGGTCGTCAATCTTGCCGGGGCGCCCGTGCTGGGCGCGCGCTGGAGCAAGCGCAGGCAGGCGCTGCTGCTCGCCAGCCGCGTCGGCGTCACGCAGGCGCTGATGCGTTGGGTCGAGACCGCCGAGGTCAAGCCTCGCACGTGGATCCAGGCGTCCGCGATCGGCTACTACGGCGCGCGGCCGGGCGACGAACGGCTCGACGAGGGCAGCAGCGCAGGCGCGGGCTTCATGTCGGCACTGTGCCGGCAGTGGGAGGCGGCCGCACAGCCGCTCGAACGCCACGGCGTGCGCGCGGTGGTGCTGCGGCTGGGCATCGTGTTCGGCCCCGGCGGGGCGTTGCGCCCGATGCTGCTGCCGCATTACTTCGGGCTGGGCGGTCGATTGGGCGATGGCGCGCAGGTGATGAGCTGGATTCACCGCGACGACGTGCTGCGCGTCGTCGCACGCGCGATGTCGCATGCAGGCATGCGCGGCGTCTACAACGCGGTCGCACCGGTGCCGCTGACCCAGCGCGCGTTCGTGCAGGTCGTGACGAAGGTGCTGCGCCGCCCCGCGTGGCTGCACGTGCCGGCCGCGCCGCTGCGCGCCGCGATGGGCGAGATGGCCGAACTGCTGCTGGACGGGCAGCGCGTGATGCCGGCACGGCTGCATCAGGACGGATTCATGTTCCGCTTCCCGACGGCCGAGCACGCGCTGCGCGACCTGACGAATCGGCCGCACACCGATTTCGCGCCCGCGGCCTGCCGTTTCCCGCGCGGTCGTGTATAAATTCAGCGTGAACGCATTCGGAGCGTGCCGCGCGCCCCGAACGCTCCGCACCCGACCCCACAAGGAGACTGCATGCTGCACGTCCTCGGCAAGATTCCGTCCATCAACGTCCGCAAGGTGCTGTGGCTGTGCACCGAACTGAACCTGCCGTTCGAGCAGGAAGACTGGGGCGCGGGCTTTCGCACGACCCACGAACCGGCCTATCTCGCGCTGAATCCGAACGCGCTCGTGCCCGTCATCAAGGACGACGATTTCGTGCTCTGGGAATCGAACACGATCATCCGCTACCTCGCGAACCGCTACGGCGGCGATGCGCTGTATCCGGCCGAGCCGCAGGCGCGTGCGCGGGTCGACCAGTGGATCGACTGGCAGGGCTCGGACCTGAACCGCTCGTGGGTCGGCGCATTCCTCGGTCTCGTGCGCAAATCGCCCGATCACCAGGATCCGGACGGCATCGCACAGTCGATCGCGGGCTGGACGAAGCACATGCAGGTGCTGAATGCGCAGCTCGAAAAGACCGGTGCGTATGTGGCGGGCAACACGTTCACGCTCGCGGACATTCCGGTCGGCCTGTCGGTGAACCGCTGGTTCGGCACGCCGTTCGAGCATCCGGACCTGCCGGCGGTATCGCGCTATATCGAACGTCTCGCGACGCGCGAGGGTTTCAAGCAGTACGCGGGCAGCGCGAATCCGTAATGCAGCGCGGATAGCGCGTGAAGCGGCGGCGTCGCTGCCGCCGCTTCACGCGCCCGGCGGGTAATCGCCCGTCGTCACGCACCGGGCGCAGGCACCGCGTCGAGCACGCGCGCGAGAAAGGCCTCGTGATTCCACGCGGCTTCCGGCCGCGACAGCCCGAGCCGCACGACCACCAATTGACGGCTCGGCACCACGCTCACGAACTGGCCTTCATGGCCGACCGCGTGAAACGCGTCGGCCGGCATCGCCCGCGCGTGCGGATCGCGATCGTTGAACGGCTCCGGCACCTTGACCCACAGCTGCGCGCCGAATTCCTGCCGCGACGACTGCGGCGTCGCGCGCGTCAGATAGCGCACCCAGCCTTCCGGCAGCAGTCGCTGCCCGTTCCACACGCCGTCCTGAAGCAGAAGCTGCCCGAAGCGCGCCCAGTCGCGTGCGCTCGCATACATGTACGACGCGCTGACGAGCGTGCCGGACGCGTCGGGCTCGAACACCGCGCTGCGCATCCCGAGCGGCGCGAACAGCGCACGGCGCGGAAACGCGAGGTAGTCGTCGTCGCTGCCGCCCAGTGCTTCGCGCATCACGCGCGCGACGATCGCGCTCGTGCCGCTCGAGTAGGACCACTGCGCACCGGGCGTCGCGGCCAGCGGCTTCGCCGACGCGAACCGCGCGGTATCGGGCTGCGTGAACAGCATCACCGCGACGTCGGACAGCGGGTCGTCGTAGTCCTCGTTGAATTGCAGGCCGCTCGTCATCCGCAGCAACTCGTCGAGCGTGATGGCCGCGCGAGGATCGCCGCTGCCGCGCCATTCGGGCAGTAGCGCCGACGCGTCCGGCGACAGCTTGTGCCGCGCGACGAGCGTGCCGACCAGCGCCGCCGTGACGGTCTTCGTCATCGACCAGCCGGGCAGCGGCGTGTCGGCCGTGAAGCCGGGCGCATAGCGTTCGGCGATCACCTGGCCGCGCCACATCACGACCACCGCGCGCGTGCGCCGAGGCCGCGCCGGATCGGGTTCGTCGAACGCGCGGTCGAGCGCGGTCTGCAGCTTGTGGGCGTCGATGCCGGCGGGCGGCGTGGCCGGTGCGGCCGATGAGGGTGGCGCGGGCGGCAGGTCGGGGAGGGCCGGCAATGCGGCGGGCAAGGTCGCTGCCGCCGCACCAGTCGGGGATCCGAGCGCGAGCGTGCAGCCGAGTCCCGGCCGGAAGTCGGCTTCGCGTTCGGCGAAGCCGGCGAAGGTCGCCACCGCGCGATGATGGTCGGGGTCGATCGACGGGCGCACCAGTTTCAGAAGCGGATGGACGCCGGCCATGATGTCGACGTCGATCACGGACGCGGCCGGGCGGCCCGACACGAACACGCCGGAACACAGCGCCTTGGCCGCATAACCGGTCGCGATCGGCGCGAGCCGGGACAGCATGTAGCCCGTGTAGCCGATCGCGCCAACGAGCGCGAGCGCGACACCGCGCAGAATCAGCTTCTTGAGGGGAATCGTCATGCGCGAGCGTCCTCGGTAGCGTGCCGGCCGGCAACGATCCGGCAGTGTCGCAGGTTCGGGCGATGCGTTGCAATCGCGACCGCGTGACGCGCGATGGCGGCCGCATGCGTTCGCGCTGCCGCGCGCTCGACGGTTCGGCACGCGTCGCGCGTTGGGCGAGTTGATATCGGGCGGGCCATCGGCCGATAATCGTCCGGGATTGCTTTGCCAGTCCCACTGTCCAACCGAGATCGGAAAACGCCATGTCCTACGACAACAACAACCCGTTCGCCAAAATCCTGCGCGGCGAACTGCCGTGCGTGAAGGTCGCCGAAGACGACGCGACGCTCGCGATCATGGATCTGATGCCGCAGGCCGACGGTCACGTGCTCGTGATTCCGAAGGAGCCGGCCGCGCAGATTTTCGAATTGTCCGGCGAGGCGGCCGCGGCCGGCATCCGCATGACGCAGCGCGTCGCGGCGGCGGTGCGCGCGGCGCTCGAGCCGGACGGCGTGTTCATCGGTCAGTTCAACGGCGCGGCCGCTGGCCAGACGGTCCCGCACGTGCATTTCCACGTGATTCCGCGCTGGGAAGGCGCGGAGTTGCGGATGCATGCGCGCGACATCGCCGACGCGGCGACGCTCGAAGCGCTCGCGCGGCGCATTCGCGCCCGCTTCGTGTAACAGCCCCTGACGCACTGGGCGCGGCGGCCGTCCACCGGCCAGCCGTCGCGCCGCCAAAGCCTGTTTCGGCGGTCACACCAGGTAACACGTGTAACCGCCCGGGAAACTCGGCGGGCCAGGCCCGGCGCTAGACTCCGCGCATTGTTTCATCGAGCGACAGGAAGGGCGGATCGCCTCTTCGTGCCGGCCGCTGCCCGTCGCGGCGGCACGGCCTTCGCGCGGTGCCATTCGTCTTTCGCGCCGGGAACCGAGCCATGTCCAGACTTCTCATCACGCTTGCCCTGATCGGCGGCCTGTCCGGCTGCTACGTCGCGCCGCCGTACGGCTACGCGCCCGCGCCGGCCTACTACGGCTATGGCTACGGTTATGCGCCCGCGTACTACGCGCCGCCCGTCAGCATCGGAATCGGCGGCCACTTCCGCATCCGCTGATCCGGCACCCGATGCCCGCCTCGGCCGCCCCGGCTGTACCGGCTGTCCCGGCCGGGCGGCTACCGTTAGCCAGACGATGCGCGTGAACGCGCGCGCCGCATGACGGCGGCGCACGGCACCCGGTGTGCGCAGTTCCTATACTTCACAGGAAAGCGCATCCCCGCGAGGCCGTCATCATGACAATTACCCCCAAGGTCGTCGTCCTGTCGGGCGTCGCCACGCTCGTCTATCTCGGGCTCGCCGTGCTCGGCAGCGGCGGATTCGCTGCCTTCTTCTCGCATCCACCGTTCATCGTCATCGCCGTCGCGACGTTCGCGATGGCCGCCGCCGTGCTGTTCACCGAAGGCAACCTGAGCAGCGGCGAGCGCGAGAACCGTGACAACCGCTGGGTGCTCGCGGCGTTCGCGGTGAGCGGCTTCCTGCTCGCGTACCTGCCCGCGCTGACCGACCGCCTCGACGTCTGGACCTTCGGCGGCGACACCGTGCGCTGGATCGGCGTCGTGCTGTACCTCGCGGGCGGCGTGCTGCGGATCTGGCCCGTGTTCGTGCTCGGCAAGCGCTTCAGCGGGCTTGTCGCGATCCAGCCGGGCCATACGCTCGTGACGGGCGGCATCTACAGCCGCATCCGCAATCCGAGCTATCTCGGCCTGCTCGTCAATTCGCTCGGCTGGGCGTTGGTGTTCCGCTCGGGCGTCGGCGTGCTGCTGGTCGTGCTGACGCTGGTGCCGCTCGTCGCGCGGATCCGCTCGGAGGAGGCATTGCTGCGTTCGCAATTCGGTGCCGAATACGACGCGTATTGCGCGCGGACGTGGCGATTGCTGCCCGGCGTGTACTGACCCCGTCGTCTTTTGGACGCCCGTCGTTCGGATGCCGCTTACGGCGTGTGCAGATGTGTTGCCACGTGTGTCTCAAACGTGCGATCGCCTGCATGAGGCGCCTGTCCCGGTACGGGGCCGAACCCTTGCGTGCGTCAATACCGACAAGGGTTTCGAGCGATTTCCAGTACGCGTTCGACATGCGTGATTCGTAAACAACTTGTTACCAGAATGTCCACGGCACGAATGTGGGACCGGTGCTATTCTTCGCCGCAAGCTCATTGAAATGAATTGGTCCGCGGTTCGGCACATTGCCTGGCCCGACGTCGATCGATTCAGATCGTCGTACCGAGCGGACCTCGATAACCAGAATTGCGAACAAGGAAGAATACGGGAATGTGGAAGAAAATCGCCCCCGCTCTCGTCGTCGCCGTGCTGACCGGCGCGACTGCACTGCCGGCAGTAGCCGGTGACTTGAACAATGCGCTCGGCGGCGCGCTCGGCGGGGTTGCCGGCGCAGCGGTCGGCGGCGCGGTCGGCGGCAGCACCGGCTCCGTCATCGGCGGCGCGATCGGCGGCGGCGCCGGCGGCGCGGTGACGTCGAACCGTCGCGAGCGCACCGGCGCGATCATCGGCGGCGCCCTCGGCGGCGGCGCAGGTACCGCGGCAGGCAATGCGATGGGCGGCCGTACGGGCGGCCTGCTGGGCGCGGCGGTCGGCGGCGGCGCCGGCGCGGCACTCGGCGGCAACATGTCGCGCAGTTCGTACGATCGCGATCATGGCGACCGCGGCTACCGTCACCGCAAGCATCGTCACCACCGCGACTGGGACTGATCGCCGCTGGCGCGGCACGGTGCGCGACTCGCGCACCGGCGCGCCGACGGCGTCGGCATCCCGACGCGAGCTTCAGCCCGGCGCCCTGCCGGGCCGCTTCGCCGGCCAGACCGGCGATTCTCCTCCGGCTTCATCAGCCGCAGCCATGTGCCTGATCGACGGGCCGGTCATTCTCCTCCCGCCGTTTTTCCGTTTCTCGACGATATCGTCTGCCGTGTCCGAATGCGTCCGGACAGGGTTGGCCGAATCACATCTGCTTTTCCTTCGGCACGTCGGCTCGTTCCACGCTGACCTGATCGTCTCCCGCAATCCTGCCGCAGCGATCCGCTGCCGCGCACGTAGCAACCGCCTTCGACTCGCGTAACGGGCTGCTGCATCGAGAGCGGCGCTTGCACGCTGCGTTGCCGTGCACGGACGCATTGGACGAATGTCGCAACGGTCAGGATTTCCCTGATGGTCGGCCCGCCCCGCAACGCTTCCCCACTGCGCATCGCGGGTGCCGACGGGTAGTGCGAAATCGAATGGATGTCATCGCAACATTTAATTGGTCGATCGGGATCGACTTCGCTATCGTCGGCGATGCTCGCGTACGGAGTCGAACCGTGCCGCCGTCCGCGCCTCGCCGCATGATCGAGAGCGCAGCGGCGCGGCCGGCAGCCCGACAACCCGGGCCGCCGTGTCCGCTGAACCGGACGGACCCGACGCGAAGCCTGGCCGACCGATCGAAGGCGCATGCGCTTTCAGCCACCCCGGCAACGATGTCCCGCCGCCGCATGCGTGCCCCACGCGCATGCGAAGCGCCCGATGCCGTTAGCGCCCGGGGCCGGACCAACCCATTGCCTGGATGCAATATGTCTAAGACAACGTATTACGCGCCGCATGGCGGCCACCCGCCGCAGACGGATCTGCTGACCGATCGCGCGATGTTCACCGAGGCGTACGCGGTGATTCCGAAGGGTGTGATGCGCGACATCGTCACGAGTTGGCTGCCGTTCTGGACCCACACGCGTCTGTGGGTGATCGCCCGCCCGCTGTCGGGTTTCGCGGAAACCTTCTCGCAGTACATCGTCGAAGTGAATCCGGGCGGCGGCAGCGACAAGCCCGAGCAGGACAAGAACGCCGAAGCCGTGCTGTTCGTCGTCGAAGGCGAAGCCGAGCTGACGCTGCAAGGCAAGCAGCACACGCTGAAGCCGGGCGGCTATGCGTTCATTCCGCCGGGCGCGGACTGGACGTTGCACAACGTCAGCGATGCCGCGGTGCGTTTTCACTGGGTGCGCAAGCACTATCAGGCCGTCGACGGCATTCCGCTGCCGGAAGCGTTCGTGACCAACGAGCAGGACGTCGAGCCGATCCCGATGCCGGGCACCAACGGCGCATGGGTGACGACGCGCTTCGTCGACATGAGCGACATGCGTCACGACATGCACGTGAACATCGTGACGTTCGAGCCGGGCGGCGTGATTCCGTTCGCGGAAACGCACGTGATGGAGCATGGCCTGTACGTGCTCGAAGGCAAGGCCGTTTATCGCCTGAACCAGGACTGGGTCGAGGTGGAAGCCGGCGATTTCATGTGGCTGCGCGCGTTCTGCCCGCAGGCCTGCTATTCGGGCGGGCCTGGGCGGTTCCGTTATCTGCTGTACAAGGATGTGAACCGTCACATGAATCTGACGCTGAACCCGGCGCGCTGAAACGCCGCGCAAGTCGGATACGAAAGCCCGTCGGTGCAAGCCGGCGGGCTTTTTTTCGGGTGCGTCGTGGGTCGGAAAGTCAGCGGGTAAGCTGTCCGACAATTCGAACCCACACCGTGCGAAGGCGTCGCGCGCGGTCTTCGAAGAGGTATGAGGCCGCCAGCGCCAGGAGACCTGAAATCGCACCCGTCACGATGTGCTCGACATAGGGGATACGGTAATGACTCGTGTGCGAGTAGGCATCGCCCAACGTCGTCAGCACGCCAACGACCAGCGCATTGCCGTATCGATGCGCGTAGAGTTTCGAGACAGGCGTGAAAGTCAGGAGTACAGCCAGAAGGCCGGTAAGCAGACCGGTATGAAATGCGATAGTCCAGTGCGCAACGCTCGCGATGTTTCCCCAGCTCCCCGGCATGCAGGTCATGCACGCACTGGTCGGCTGCCAGAAACGCTGAACAAACAGTCTGACGCGGTGCTTCCACTCGGTTGACATGATGCGTTTCCATCAATGCCGTCGCCACGGCCGACGCCACTACGCGTAGACGGGGCGGCTGTGCGCCGTAGAGGCCGGGTAATCGCCTGAATATGCGGGAATACTACTCCACGATCAGACGGCCGCTGTTTCGAGCGGGCTCGGGATTCAGCGCTTGCGTCTATCGGTGCGGCGCCGTCCGTGACGCGCGTCGAAGGATGCGCTGGCGCGGGAAGGCGACGGCTGGCGTCGACCCTGAACGGTCGCCGACGTCATCCAGCTCGTACGTCCTCTTGCGACGCATCTTCGGCCACAGCATCGCGCTGATGTAGTGCGGCAAGCGCCCTGATTCGCTCCGCGACTTCACTGTCGAGCGGCGTATAGATGATCAAGCCCAGGTCTGGCCGACCGTCAACGGAAAGTGCCGAGTACTCCAGTTCGACCGTGCCCAGCGTGGGATGCTGAAGTCGCTTGACGCTGTCTCCTTCGCTCTGGTCAAGTACCTCGTTGTCCCGCCACAGCGCGTCAAACTCCGCGCTAAGATCGCGCAATTCGGCAACCAGCTCGCCGACCTCGGACGCGAGACCCGCGCGAGCCACATCTGCTCTGAACGCGCCTACCACGACACGGGCGATGCTTTCCCAATCGTGCTGCTTCTCGCGGACGGCGGGATTGCGAAACAGGAATTGGAGAATATTGCGCTGACCGGACGGCAAGGTCCCGTAATCAGTCAGCACCACCGCGGCGGCACGGTTCCAGGCAACGACGTCCCAGGTAGCGGTCTTGATGATCGCCGGGCTGGCGTCCAACGAATCGAGCAGCCGCTGCAACCGAGGATTGACAGTGTTGACAGGGTTATAGCGGACCTCGGGCGGCCGCCCAAGCCCGAGCATGAAAAGATGCTCGCGCTCGGCAGGCGTCAGCATCAGGGCACTGGAGATCCGGTCCAGCACCTCCGCAGAAGGCGCACCGCCACGCCCCTGTTCGAGCCATGTGTACCACGTCGGGCTGATATTGGCGCGCTGGGCCACCTCTTCACGGCGTAGTCCAGGCGTTCGCCTGCGCCCGGTAAATCCAAAGCTCGCGGGGTCAAGGCGCGTCCGGCGGCTTCTCAGAAAATCTCCAAGCGACCTGGGCGTATTGACTGACATAGTGAACCTGTTAGTCGCTTTACTATGATGAGGTCACTACTTTAACGGGATAACAAATGATCGGATAGTGGACACCTGACGACCAAGGAGGCTTCACCATGCGTATTTTCCTGACAGGTGCGACGGGCTTTATCGGTTCGGCGCTCGTCCCCGAACTCATTCGGGCCGGTCATCAGGTGATTGGTTTGACGCGCTCGGACGCGGGAGTGCGAGCACTCATCGACGCGGGCGCCGAGCCGCATCGCGGCACGCTCGAGGAGCCGGAAAGCCTGCGTAGCGGCGCCGCAAAGGCAGACGGCGTTATTCACCTGGCGTTCGACCACGATTTCACCCGGTTCGCCGAGAATTGCGAAAAGGACAGGCGCGCGATTACCGCACTCGGCGCCGCACTCGCGGGTTCCGATCGACCGCTGATCATCACGTCGGGGACCGGAATGGGCGGCGGCCAGCACGGCGAACCCGCGACCGAAGACATCTTCAATGCCAGTCATCCCAATCCGCGCATTGTCTCCGAACTGACGGGGCAGACTCTGCTACAACAGGGCATCAACGTGTCGGTGGTACGACTGCCGCAAGTTCACAATCCGTTCAAGCAGGGCCTCATTGGGCCGCTTATCGACGTGGCTCGTGAAAAAGGTGTAGTTGCCTACGTCGGTGACGGAAGCAACCGCTGGGCGGCCGGCCACCTATCCGACGTCGCGCGTCTCTACCGGCTCGCACTGGAGGCGCGCGAACGGGGCGCGCGTTATCACGCTGTCGGCGAGGAGGGCATCAGCAGTCGCGAAATCGCCGAGGCGCTGGGTCGAGGCCTTGAGTTGCCAGTTATTTCGATCGCCCCGACGGAAGCCGCAGCGCATTTCGGATGGATGGGGATGTTCGTCGGGCTGGATATGCCCGCTTCGAGCGCGTGGACACAGGCGCGATTGGATTGGCACCCGACAGGACCAACACTGATCGAGGATCTCGACGAAGCGCGGTACAGGACATAAGCGTCGTTTTTGAGGTTGCATTGCACGACGTTTTCCAGCTCCACTCGGACCTATCCGTCATTTCGTGGGCGGGGCATATCATGAGGCGTAAAAGTCATGGATATGCGGACGAAGAAGAAAAGGCAAACCGTAGCGCGTCAGGCATCAGCCCGCGGGCCGCTGCAGCCCGCCTGACAACGATTCCGAAATCTCTCGAAACTTTCATCGATATTGACCAAAGGCAAGCGGGTACTGAAGATTGTCGGTGATCTAGTCGTTATGGTCGAGTGTCTGAAACTGGCCGAATACCGGTGGTCTTCGCCGCTTTCCCGCGGAAATCCGTGATGGGCTGTTTTCATGGTCGATGCGTATCGCTACAACCCGAGCGCACCCGCCGCAAGCCTCGCGACCTGCAGCCGCGTATCGGGCGGCAGTTCATCTTCGATCAACCACACGGCCGATAGCCCCGACCACGCGAGTATCCATTGCAGCAACCGCCGCCGGTCGAGCCGCGCCGCATCTGCCACGAGCACAACGCGCCGCTCGAAATGCACCGGATCGACCGCAATGTCATGCATAGGATTACAGAACAGGTTCGCGTAATCGAACGTGTGCTCGCCGCGTAGTCCTTTCGGGTCGATCGCGCGCCAGCCGCGATCGCCGAAATGCAGGATGTTGTCGTGATGAATGTCGCCGTGCAGCACGACTTCGTCGACGGATGGCCCCGCCAGTAACTGGCGTGCGATCGCTGCCGAGCGCCGCAGCGCGTCGTTGTCTGCATCGTTCGACAGCAACGCGTAGAACCAGTCGTGCAGCGGCACAACCGTAGGCACCTGCGGCGCACGATGCGCATGCAGCCGCGCGACGACGTCGCAGGCGATGCGCATCGTGTCGTCATCGTGGCCCGCTGCCGACAACGCGGCCAGCGACGGCGCCGGCTGCGCGCGTTCAAGCAGGATCGCGTCGCCGTCGTGTCGCCACACCTGCGCGGCGCCTTGCCCGTTCCACCAGGCCATCAGTGCATTGCCGCGCCGTTCTTCGTCGCACGTCGCGACCTTCAGCATCGCGGGCCGCGCGTGCCAGACGACCGGCAGCAGGCCGCCGCTCGCGGTCAGGATCGGGCCGCCGTCGGGAACGAGGCCCCACAGGTCGAGGTATCGATCGAACATCCGACGATGGTACAAGCGAACCGGTTCACGCGCCCGGCGCGCTCGGTCGCGACGACATGCCGCAGACCCGCATGCACGGTGTGAGCGAGCCCCAAAGCACTTTCCTAAATAAAATTTAGCCAGCCAAACTTTGGCTAAAGAATGTTCCGGTTTCGCGTGATCCCTTCGACAATGCGCGCCTTTCGTGACCGATCGGCGCCGCTCGCGCGCCGGCCGTCGCGGCACTGACGAAGGAGCCCGACATGACCGACCACACCGCCAATCCGCCGCCGCCGCCGTCCACGCCGCCATCCGCACCACCGCGCCGCCGCCGTGTATGGCGCACGCTCGCGGGCGCGCTGCTCGGCCTGACGCTCGCATGCGCGGGCATCGGCGCATGGACGATCGATCGCATCTGGACGCAGTTGCCGTCCGTCGAGCACCTGGCTGTCTATCGTCCCGCGCTGCCGCTGCGGATCTTCTCGCGCGACGGCGACCTGCTGGCCGAATACGGCGTCGAGCGGCGCGAGTTCGTGCCGCTCGAACGCATCCCGCCACTGATGCGGCACGCGCTGCTTGCGGCCGAGGACGCGAAGTTCTACGAACACGGCCCGGTCGATGTCGGCGGCCTCGCGCGCGCGACGTTCGCGAACGTCGTCACCGGGCAGCCGGGGCAGGGCGGCAGCACGATCACGATGCAGGTCGCGCGCAACTTCTACCTGACGCGCGACAAGGTGCTGAGCCGCAAGCTCGCCGAGATCCTGATGGCGGCCAAGCTCGAACGCGAATACAGCAAGGACAAGCTGCTCGAGTTGTACATGAACGAGATCTATCTGGGCGAACGCGCGTACGGCTTCGCGGCCGCCGCGCACGTGTACTTCGGCAAGCCGCTCGACGCGCTGAGCGCGGGCGAGGCGGCCGTGCTCGCCGGGTTGCCGAAGGCGCCGTCCGCGTTCAACCCGGTCGTCAATCCGGCGCGCGCGACCGCGCGGCGCAATTACGTGCTCGGCCGGATGCACGCGCTCGGTCAGATCGATGAGGCGACGTATCGCGCGGCCGTCGACGCGCCGGTCGCGCTGGCGACCACGCCGCCGCCCGGGATCGTCGCGGCGCCGTACGTCGCCGAGCGTGCGCGCCGAATGATGGTCGAGCGGTTTCATGACGACGCGTACACGCTCGGCCTAGACGTGACGACGACGATCTCGATGCGCGACCAGCGCGCGGCCGAAGCCGCGCTCGAGCGCACGCTGAGCCGGCAGCCGCGCGCGAAGCGCGACGCGCGCAACGGGCTCGAAGGCGCGCTCGTGTCGCTCGATGCGGCCACCGGCGACATGCTCGCGCTGGTCGGCGGCGCGGATTTCAATCGCAACGTGTTCGACCACGCGCTGCAGGCGTATCGCCAGCCGGGGTCGAGCTTCAAGCCGTTCGTCTATTCGGCGGCGCTGGAGAAGGGCTACTTCCCCGGCGTGCTCGTCGACGATACGCAGCGCACGCTCACGCACGCGGAAACCGGCGCACGGCCGTGGCGTCCGCGTAATTTCGGCAATCGCTATGAAGGCTTCATCCCGGTGCGGCGCGGGCTCGTGCGCTCGAAGAATCTGGTCGCGGTCAGCCTGATGCAGGCCACCGATGCGCGCTACGTGCAGCAGCACGCGGTGCATTTCGGCTTCGACGCGCAGCGCAATCCGGCATCGCTGCCGCTCGCGCTCGGCGCGGGCGCGGTGACGCCGCTCGAACTCGCGAGCGCATACAGCGTGTTCGCGAACGGCGGGACGCGGATGGAGCCGCGCCTGATCCTGTCGGTGAAGCAGCGTCACGGCGGCGCGATGTACGAGGCGACCGTGCCGGCGGGCGAGCGGGTCGTGTCGGCGCGCAATGCGTTCGTGATGGACAGCATGCTGCGCGACGTCGTGCGGGCCGGCACCGCACGCGGGGCGCTCGCGCTGCGGCGTGACGACGCGGCGGGCAAGACGGGCACGTCGAACGGGTCGAAGGACGTGTGGTTCGCCGGCTACTCGTCGGGCATCGTCGCGGTCGCGTGGCTCGGCTACGACACGCCGCGCCCGATGGGGCGCGCGACCGGCGCGACGCTGGCGTTGCCGGTCTGGCTCGACTACATGAAGACGGCCGTCGACGGGCGCACGCCGGTCGATGCGACGCCGCCGCAGGACGTCGCGCTCGTCGACGGCGATTTCGTGTACGCCGAATACACGCGCGGCACGTGTACGGCCGACGTGCCGCCGTATATCCGCAGCCGCTTTGCATGCGGCGGCGCGGCGGTGCGGGACGCGTCGGACGCGCCTGCCGACAACGGCAGGCCCGGCGAGCCGATGCCCGCCGCCGTCGATGCGGCCGAGCGCGAACGCGTGCTCGACCTGTTCCGGACCGACGACTGACGCGCGCCATGCATACGCTCTATCTGATCGCGATCGTCGCGGAAGCGATGTCGGGGGCGCTGATGGGCATGCGCCGCGGGATGGACCGCTTCGGCCTCGCGCTCGTCGGCGCGGTGACGGCGCTCGGCGGCGGCACCGTGCGCGACGTGCTGCTCGGCCACTATCCGCTCGGCTGGATCGCGCATCCCGAATACCTGGTGATCACGCTCGTCGCGGCGACCGTCGCATCGTGGGCGGCGCGGCACGTCGTGCGGATGAAGACGCTGTTCGTCACCGTCGATGCGATCGGCCTCGCGGCGTTCACGATCATCGGCTGCGACATCGGCGCGTCGACCGGCACGGCGCCGATCATCGTCGTGCTGGCCGGCGCGATCACGGGCGTGTGCGGCGGGATGCTGCGCGATTTGCTTTGCAACGAGATGCCGCTGATCCTGCGCGAGGAACTGTATGCGAGCGTCGCGTTCGTCACGGGCGCGCTGTATGTCGGGATGCAGCATCTCGGCATCGACGCGGGCTTTGCGACGGCGATCGCGCTGGCGGTCGGCTTCGCGATGCGGATGCTCGCCGTGCGGCTGGGCTGGAAGATGCGGAGCTTCGGCGCGGCGGATGTCGAGCATTGAGTACGGCGGGCGTTCGTGAAGGCCGCCAACGAGGGCAGCACGCGACATCGAGCGGCACGACGATCTTGCAATACACACCTGCGCTACGCGGGCACCATCACCGGCGGCGTCCCGTCGCCGGTTTCCACCATCTTCACCGCGAAGCCATAGCACCGCGCGATATGGGCAGGCGTCATCACGTCGCGCGGGGCGCCATGCGCGACGATCGTGCCGTCGGCGAGCATCGCGATCGTATCCGCATGCCGCGCGGCGAGGTTCGGATCGTGGACGATCGCGAGCACGCCGAGCTGCCATTCGCGCGCGACGGCGCGAACGGTATCGAGCAGCCGGTGCTGGTGCGCGAGATCGAGCGCGGCGGTCGGCTCGTCGAGCAGCAAGTAACGTGGGCCGGATTCCGCTGCGTCGTGGTCCGGCCACAGCTGCGCGAGGACGCGGGCGAACTGCACGCGCGCGAGCTCGCCGCCCGACAGCGTCGTGACGTCGCGGCCGACGAGCGCTTCGGCGCCCGCACGTTCGAGCGCGCGCCAGGCGATGTCGCGATCGCGGTGCGACGTGGCGCCGCTGCGCCGCGCATGC
This sequence comes from Burkholderia sp. BCC1208, assembly GCF_902833095.1. NCBI lineage: Bacteria > Pseudomonadati > Pseudomonadota > Betaproteobacteria > Burkholderiales > Burkholderiaceae > Burkholderia > Burkholderia sp. BCC1208. Next base: position 481,571 of record NZ_CADFDY010000005.1, read on the forward strand.
GGATAGCGGCCGAGCAGCACGATTTCGTCGACGCTGAACGGGAAGGCTGGCTGCGCGGCCTGCGGCAGCACCGCGCGCAGGCATGCGAGCCGCGGTGCGTCGATGCGCGCGAGCGGTTCGCCGTTCAGCGTGACGTCGCCCGTCACGCGCACGCCGTTCGGCGCGACGTTGCCGGTCAGTTCGCCGGCGAAAGTCTTCAGCAGCGTGCTCTTGCCCGCGCCGTTGCGGCCGAGCAGCGCGGTCACGCGGCCGGGTTCGATCGACAGCGACAGGTCGTGCAGGATCGTGTCGTGCCGGCGGGCGACGTCGAGGTGGTGGGCAGTCAGCATGGTCGTCGTGAAAAAGGGATTACCCGCCGAGCGCGCCGCGGTTTTTCCACAGCAGCGCGAGGAAGAACGGCGCGCCGAGCAGCGCGGTCAGCACGCCGAGCGGAATATCGGCGGGCGCGGCGACCGTGCGCGCGGCCAGATCGGCCGCGAGCGTCAGCAACGCGCCGAGCAATGCGGCGCCGGGCAGCACGATGCGCTGGTCGGGGCCGCACGCGAGGCGCACGCAATGGGGCGCGACGAGCCCGATGAAACCGATGATGCCCGCGCACGACACGAGCGCGCCGATCGCGAGCGCGACCGCGACGAGCACGCGTCGCTTCAGTTGCTGCACGGGCACGCCGAGATGCAGCGCTTCGGTTTCGCCGAGCTGCAGCGCGTTCAGTGCATCGCGTTCACGCACGAGCAGCACGCAGCCGATCGCGACGCACGGCGCGACGGCCGCCAGCGTCGACCATTGCGCGCCGCCGAGGCTGCCGAGGCTCCAGAAGGTCAGCGAACGCAGCTGCGCGTCGTCGGCCACGAACGTGAGCAGCCCGATCGCTGAGCCGGCCAGCGCATTGATCGCGATTCCCGCGAGCAGCAGCAGCGGCAGCGCAAGCCGGCCGCGCGATGCGGCGAGCCGGTAGACGAGCATCGCGACCGCGAGGCCGCCCGCGAACGCGGCGCCCGGCAGCGCGGCTGCGCTCGCGTGTGCGGCGAAGAGCGCGGGGCCGAGCACGATCAGCGTGGTCGCGCCGAGCGCGGCGCCGCTCGACACGCCGACGAGGCCCGGATCGGCGAGCGGATTGCGGAACAGCGCCTGCATCGCGGCGCCGGTCGCGCCGAAGCCGCCGCCGACCAGCAGCGCGAGCGCGACGCGCGGTGCGCGGATGTCGAGCAGCACGGCGCGCGCCTGTTGCGCGGCCGGGTCGCCGCTCAGCGCGGCCCAGGCTTCCGCCAGCGGAATGCGGTACGCGCCGACGCACAGCGCGACGACGGACATCGCGCCCACCAGAACGGCGAGCGCGGCCAGGACGAACGGCGCGAAGCGGCGCGACGTGCCGACGCGCGCGGCGCCGGCGCCGGTGCGCGAGGCGGGCGATGGCGCGTCGAAGGGCGAAGCGTGAGCGGGCATCGTGTCGATCCGGGATCAGGCGAGCGCATCCGACAGACGTCGATGCAGGGTCGTGACGGCGAGCGGCAGGCGCGGGCCGAAGCCGAGCAGGAACAGCGCGTCGAGCGATACGACGCGCCGCGCGCGGCCGGCCGGCGTCGCGCCGAAGCCGGGTGTCGCGAGCAGCGCGGCGTGACCGCCGACGGCCGCCAGCCCTTCGTCGGAGATCAGCACGACGTCGGGGGCGGCGGCCGCGAGCGCCTCGGTCGTCAGCGGCTTGTAGTGATCGAAGCCTTGCATCGCGTTGCGCGCGCCCGCATAGCGGATCATCGCGTCGGCGGCCGTGCGCTGGCCGGCGACGAGCGCCTGGGTGCCGGTATGGTTCAGCACGAACAGCACGCGCGGCGGCTGCGCGCCGCCGGGTACGCGCGCGGCGACTGCGTCGCGTGCAGCCTGCCAGTCGCGATCGAAACGCCGCAGCAGCGCGGCGCCCGCATCGCGCACGTTGAGCGCCTGCGCGACGCCGGTGATCTTCGCGCGCACCGATTCGACGTCGTGGCGCTCGTCGAACGTCCTGACCGGGACGCCGGCGCCTTTCACCTGCGCGATCGCCGTCGGCGGACCGGCTTCCGCCGATGCCAGCACGAGATCGGGCCGCAGCGACAGCAGCCCTTCGGCCGACAGCGCGCGCTGGTAGCCGACCTTCGGCAGGCGCTTCGCGGCGTCGGGATACGTGCAGGTCGTGTCGGCGCCGACGAGCCGGTAACGCGGCGTCTCGGCGCCGCCGAGCGCGAATGCGGTCTCCGCGAGCGCGCCGCCGATCACGATCACGCGCTTCGGTGCGGCCGGCGCAACTTGTGCGAGCACGCTACCGGGCAGCGCGCCCGCGAGCGCGCCGGCCGCCGCGCTCGCCAGCACCGCGCGGCGGCGCGGATCGAATGGCCGCGCGCTCACCGCGCGTCCCCGCGTGCGGCCGGCGGCAGCGTCGCGACGAGCGCGCGCCAGTCGTCGCGTTCGACCTTTCCCGGCTTGCGCTCGCCGAACAGCAGCGCGACGTGGTCGCCCTGCCGGTCGAACAGTTCGAGCGACGTGACGATGCCGTCGCTCGTCGGCTTCTTCACGACCCATGCGGCGGCGAGCAGGTCTTCGCGCACGTGCAGGTTGAAGCCCGGATCGAGGACGTTGATCCACGCGCCGACCTCGCGCACGTTCGCGACGGGCCCCGTATGGATCTGGATCATCCCCGCGTTGCCGACGAACACCATGATCGGCTGGCCGCTTTGGGCTGCCCGTTCGAGCACATGGCGCAACGCATGCGCGGTTTCGACCGGATACGCGTATTGCGGGTCGGCGAGGCGCAGCGCCTGCATGCGGCTTACGCCGAAGCGCTGCGTGATGCCGAAGAACTGGTGCGTGTCGGTCATCGCGTCCCACGCGGCGCGAAAGCCCGCGACGTCGATCTCGCTGTCCGCGCGCTCGGGCGTTTTCGGCGCGGCGGGCGCGACGTCGAGGCCGGCTTCCTGCGACGGCGCGCGCCAGCGTTCGACGAACGCGTCGTATGCGGCGTGATCGCTGTGCGCGCGCAGGTAGACCTTGTGGATCGCATGGCCTTGTGCATCGAAGAACTGCAGGCTCTTCAGCGGGCCGTGCGCGGTCTCGTCGCGCACCGCGAACGCCGACACCCAGTGACGATAGAAGATGCGCAGGTCGATGTCGCCGAGCGCGAGGCCGACGGGGCCATCGTGGCTCATCTGCGCGTACTCGCCGTCTTTTTCGTGGACGGCCGTGTCGTTGCGCGTCAGCGCCATCACGCAGCCGAGGCGCGGCATTTCCTCGAACATCGCCGGAAAGCGCGCTTCGAGCCGCACGACGTGCTCGCCGACGAACGCGGCGAGCGCCTCGCCTTCGCTGACGCCGAGCGCCTGCGCGACGTCGCGGTTGCGCAGCTGCCGCTCCGTCTTGAGCTTGATGAACGCGTCGCGCAGTGCGGCGGCCGCGCGGGCCGGCGTGGCCGATTGACCGGGAAGGGCGGATTGCATCATGTCGGACTCCTTCAAGTAACGGTTGGGGTGGCAGCGCGGGCAACGCGCATCAGAAATCCACTTTCATGCTGACGGCGACCGTGCGGCCGGGCGACGAATACGCGTCGAGCACCTGCGAATCGGCCGCGATGCCGCGCACGTCCGACCAGTTCCAGTATTTGCGGTCGAACAGGTTGCGGATGCCGATCGTCGCGCTCACGTGCTTGTTGAAGCGGTAGCCGCCGCGCAGGTCGACGACGAACGACGACGGCGGCGTGAAGCACGCCTTGTTCGAACAGTCGGACTTGTCGATGTCCTTGTCGCGTTTGGCGGCCTGGAACAGCAGGTCGGTCTGCACGAACCAGCGCTCGCTCGGCTCGTACCGCACGCCGAACACGGCCGAGAACGGGTTCACGGTGTCGAGCGGCTGGCTGGCCGCGCCGTCGTTCTGCGTCGAACCTTTCGTGAACGCCATCGCCGTCTTCAGCGTGATGCCGTTCGGCATCACCCATTCGGCGCGGCCTTCGAGGCCGTGGATGCGCGCGTCGGCGAAGTTCACGTACTGGAACACGAACGGGTCGACCGGCCGGCCGCTGCCGGCGATCGTCGTGCGCGAGATGAAGTTGCGGTAGCGGCCGGTGAACGCAGCGGCGCTGTAGCGCACGACGCCGTAGCCGGTGCCGGCCTTGCCGCGCAGGCCGGCTTCGAACGTGTCGCTGGTTTCGGGCTTCAGGTCCGGATTGCCGATCGACGTGTAGCCGTACACCGGATTCGAGAAGCTGCTGTTCACCTGGTCGGGAGTCGGCGCGCGGAAGCCGTGCGCGTACTGCACGTACGGAATGAGCGCGGGCGTGATCTCGTAGAGCACGGCGACGCGCGGCGACAGTTCGTTCGCGCTCGTCGACACGGCCTTGCCGGTGAACAGCGGATCGTTTCCGGTCGGGCTCAGCCGGTACGTGTCGAAGCGCAGGCCCGGCGTGACGAGCAGGCGGCCGTAGCCGATCTGGTCCTGCACGAATGCGCCGAACAGCGTGTAGTCGGTGTCGGGGAAGGCCTTGTTCGGGAACGCTTCGCCGACGCCCGGCACCGTGCCGTCGCGCATGTTCGTCACGCGCGACAGGCTGCCGTCCACGCCGTACAGCAGCTTGTGCGCGAGCGGGCCGGTCGCGAAGCCGCTTTCGGCGAACGCGGCGCCGCCGAACGTGCGTTCCTTGTACTGGTTGTCGCGCGAGCGCGATTTCAGCGGCGCGCCGCGTGTCTCGAACGCGTACTGGTCCTGCTTCGCGTCCTGGTAGTAGAACTGCACGTGCGCGGTCTGGAACCAGCGGAACGTGTCGTCGCGGAAGTCGTAGTCGGCGCTGAAGCGGTTGCGCTCGAGCCGGTCGTTCGTCGTGAGGCCGAGCGTCGTCGGCGGATTGATCGCGGAGAGCACGTCGGTGCTCACGCGCCGCTGCACCGTTTCCGCGGTGAGCTTGATCGTGTCGCGCGTGGTCGGCGTCAGCACGAGCTTGCCGAGCAGCGATTCCGAATAGACGTCCTGCGGGTTCGACGTCGTGCGCAGCGTGCTCGCCGAGTTGTTGCCGCCGCGCGTGTCGACCTCGTGGCCGCGCCGTCCGTCGGCGATGATCATCCCCTGGATGCGATCGTTGCCGCCCGCGGCCGACACGGTCGCGCCGATGCTGCGGTCGGCCGAGTCGTAGCTCGGCCGGAACGAGAAGTAATGGGGTTTGTCGTAGATCGACAGCAGGTCGCGCGGATCCTTCGTGATGAAGTTCACCGCGCCGGTCAGGCCGTCGCTTCCATAGAGCGCCGACGCCGGCCCGCGCAGGATCTCGATGCGCTTGAGCGTGTCGAGATCGGCGTAGTCGCCGCGACCCGCTTCGAGCGGCCCGAACGAGAACGCGTTCGGCAGGCGGATGCCGTCTTCCATCAGCAGCACGCGATTGCCTTCGAGGCCGCGGATGTTGATGCTCGAATCGCCGTCGCGGCCGCCGCCGAGCGCGGCGGTGCCGGGCCGGTACGCGGTGCGGCGCACCGTGATGCCGGGCTCGTAGCGCAGCGCGTCCTTGATGTTGGTGGCCTGCTGCTCCTCGAGATCGTCGTCGGTGATCACCGACACGGACGCCGCCGTGCGGCTCGCCGCGGTGGCGGTGCGAGTGGCCGTGACGGTGACGGGGTCGAGCAGCGCCGCATCGCCGCGCGTGGACGCGGCGGTCAGGACGGCAGCAGGCGGGGTGGCGCCTTGCGGCGACGATTCGGCGTGAGCCGTGGCGACGGACAGGCCGAACGCGCCGAACAGCGCGGCACAGATCGGCCGCCGCGCCAGCGTATAGCAATGCACAGGTGGTCTCCCATTGACGATAACGAGCCCGAAGGCTGGCTGGGTGACGCGTTCACCTGGCTGGCCCGTTTGCGCGCGGCATGCGGCAAACGGCGATGTGAAAGGCAACTGACAACTTTACCAGTGTAAATGAGAATTATTATCAATACAAGGGCGCAAAGCGGCCCATGCGAGTAAGCGCTCGCATGCACGGCTTGCGCGAGCCGGGGGCGGAAATTCGGGAGAAACGGGGCCTACGCCAGCGCTTCGATGCGAATCAGCAGATTGCGCGCATGCGCGATGAACGCATCGTGTGTCGCGCGATCGCTGTGGCTTTCGATACCGGCCTGTTCGGCGAACGCGATCTGTTCGGTGTAGAGGTCGACGAGCGCACGGCGCTCGTCAAGGGGAAGCGCGCGGATCATCGACACGAGCAGCAGTTCCTGCGCGCGAAGCATGCCGGACAGCGATTGGACGTTCATGCCGACCTCCTCGGACGATGCGGCGGCGGGCCGCTCTTTCCATACTAGGCGGTCGGCGTGCGCAATGGAGGCGAGGTGCGTGCGTGACGGCGGGCGGCCGTGATTCGACGCGAAGGCTTCACGAGCCGACACGCGCCGCGCTCTTGCAGCCCGCGCGAAACGCCACGGGCACGGATGCAGGCGAAATCAGCCGCCGGCGGTGACGGCCTGCGCGTCGCGCACGACCTGCGCGACGCGTTCGACGAACTCGGCGTCGACGCTCGACAGCGCTTCGCGCTTGCCGTCGGGCATCTCGACCATCAGGCGATACGTGATGTCCTGCGTGGCCCAGGCGAGATAGCCGACGACGGCGAGCATCACGCCGACCACCAGCGCGGCGCTCGATGCGCCGATGCCGCCGGCGACGGCGATGGCCGCGCCGATCAGCGAGATCAGCGACGGCACGAGACGGTTCTTCGGAATCTTGACGACGTCGACGCGGCGGATGTCACGCAGGGCGAATACCTGCCCGGCGGCCGACAGGCCGTTGCGCGTGACCATGACGCCACGTTCGTTGAATGCGTTTTCCATCGTGTGTTGCGTGGACGAAAACGCGCAGCGTAGCAGGTTTCGTTGCCGCGTCAAACGAGACCGACTGCCGCACGATGCGTGCGGCGCGGCCGAAAGACGGGAAGCGGGGGGAGCGGAACCGCGTTCAGAACTGCAGCCGGCCGTCGCCGTACAGCCGGCCCGGCACGTGCGACGCGACGACTTCGGCGATCTCTTCGTCGGTCGATTCGGCCGGCACGATCTGGCGCCGCGCGGGGGCGTCGAGATGCATCGTCCATTCGACGAGGCGATACGGGCGGCCCCAGGGGCGCTGCATTTCAACCGAGACGCGGCAGCTCTGGACCGGCAGCGAGTGTTGGCACGTCAGAATCGCGTGCAGATGGCTGAAAACGGTATCTTCGATCATCATGGCCTCCGATCCTGTCTTGTGGGCAATCGATGGCGGCGCCGTCGGCGTTTAAAAAAAAAGCCGCCGATGCTCAGGCGGCCAACAGGGGGGGTGAGAGCATCCTCTCAGCCCAGAATTAAGCGAAACTTAAAAGCCCATAAAAAAGCGCCCCGCGTGGAGCGGGGCGCTTCTCGCCGTCGTGATCCGCGCGTTGAGCGGACCGTCAAGCGGATGCTTTAGAACTTGTGACGGATACCGACGCGAGCGGCCAGCTGGTTCGACGAACCGTTGCCCGACGTGTTGAAGTAGCTCGTGCTCGAACCGATCTGCGCCTGCACGTTGTTGCCCGATGCCTTCTGGTAGACGACGAGGCCGTACACGTCCGTACGCTTGCTGAGCGCGTAGTCGAGGCCCAGGTCGCCCTGGTTCCAGTGCGCCGAGCTGCCGCTTTGCGTGGCGTTCGTGTACGTGTAGCCGGCTGCTGCCGACAGGGCCGGCGTGATCGCGTACTTCAGGCCTGCTTCGTATGCGTTGTAGAACGTGCCCGATGCGCCGCTCGCGAGCGGGGTGAACTGCGTGCGCGTCCACAGCAGCCATGCGGTCGCCGGGCCGAAGATGTAGCGGCCGCCGACGCCATACGTGCGCAGGTCGCGGATGTTGCCCGTGCTGATGTTCGCGATCGTCGTCGAGAACGCCGGCGTCGACTGGCTCGGGAAGCGGATGTCCGTGTACGCGGCGCCGATGGCGAACGGGCCGTTCGCGTAGTTCAGGCCGAAGCTGTATGCGCGCGACGAGCCTGCCGTCGTCGTCGTGCCCGACGTCGTGGCCGGTGCGCCGGCGAAGTCGGTCGAGTTCGAGAAGCCGTACAACGCGCCGAACGTGAAGCCGGCGTAGTTCGCGCTCTGGAACTTCACCGAGTTGTTGATGCGGCTCGACGTGAGCTGGTCGACGTCGTTCACGTGGTACGCGTAGTTACCGCCGATCGTGTTGCCGCCCGTCGAGTAGTTCGAGCCGAGGATGTCGGTCGAGAACGAGTACTGGCGGCCGAACGTGACCGTGCCGTATTGCGACTGGCTCAGGCCGACGTAAGCCTGACGGCCGAAGATCGCGCCGCCCTGGCCGATCGTGCCGTTGCCGCTGTTGAAGCCGTTTTCGAGCACGAAGATCGCCTTCAGGCCGCCACCGAGGTCTTCGGTGCCGCGCAGGCCCCAACGGCTGCCCTGGGCAACGCCGTCGTCATACTTGAACAGCTTGCTGCTGCCGCCCGCAGCGTTCTTGCTGTGGTTCACATAGCTGATACCGGCGTCGATCACGCCGTACAGGGTCACGCTGCTTTGCGCGTGCGCCGCGCCGGCCGTTGCTGCGAGGATGGCGATGGTCAACAGTTTCTTGTTCAAAGGATTCTCCGAGCGAATAAATGGCGTGTCCAGTTGCGGTTCCGGCGCACTCTGTGGGCGCGTTCACGGACCGGCGCAACTTTATCGGCGGGCCACGTAATGAATATGACAGCGTCTGTCATATGAAGAATGTGTGGTGCCGATGCGACACTGGATTCTGCCCGGTTGCCTAGCCCGGAGTTATACCGATTTCGGCAGTTGTTTGATCCAGCGCCGTAATATGCACATGAAATAAGCTTGGTTGATGGCGTTCGGGCTCCGTGCCACGATCCGTGCTCCAACAAACGACACGGGACAAGAGGACACCCCATGCGACATTCGATCCTGACCGGCCTCGGCGCACTTGCCGCCGCGCTGGCATTCGCCGCGCCCGGCGCGCACGCCGACCCGCAAACGCTGAAGATCGGCACGATGAGCGGCCCCGACGCGCAGATCTGGACCGAAGTGACGAAGGTCGCCGCGCGCGAAGGCCTCGCGATCAAGGTCATCGAATTCAACGACTACGTGCAGCCGAACGCGGCGCTCGATGCCGGCGATCTCGATGCGAACGGCTTCCAGCACCAGCCGTTCCTCGACAGCCAGATCAAGCAGCGCGGCTACAGGATCGTCAACGTCGGGCTCACCTATACCGCCCCGATGGGCTTCTATTCGAAGAAGCTCAAGTCGCTGAAGGATTTGCCGGTCGGCGCGAAGGTCGGGATCCAGAACGATCCGTCGAACGGCAACCGCGCGCTGTTGCTGCTGCAGAAGTACGGGGTGATCAAGCTGAAGGCCGGCGCCGGCACGAACGGCGTGAACGCGACGCCGCTCGACGTCGCCGAGAATCCGAAGAAGATCAGGATCGTCGAACTCGACGCCGCGCAACTGCCGCGCGCGCTGCCCGACGTCGATGCCGCGTCGATCAACACCGACTACGCGGTCAAGGCCGGGCTCACGCCGGTGAAGGATGCGATCGCGATCGAGGATCTGCGCGGGCCGTACGCGAACCTGATCGCGGTGCGCGCGCAGGACAAGGACAAGCCGTGGGTGAAGAAGCTCGTCGCGGCCTATGAATCGGACGACGTGCGCAAGTTCATCGACCAGAAGTTCGGTGGTGCGATCGTGCCCGCGTTCTGAACGGTTTTCGCGCGCGTCGGCCGGCCGCCGATCGCCGGCCGCCGGCGCGCGTTCCGGAAAGCAAATCGCCCGCGCAAGCGGGCGATTTCGTTGGTGCATGCGACCGCATGCGAACCGCGGTAGGTCCGGCGCGCGGGCCGCGCGCGGGCTCAGGCGGACAGCAGCGAACCGGTGCGGATCGCGGTCGCGCCGGCGATGCGCGCGACTTCCATGCCGGCCGTCGCGAAGCGCACGATCTGGCGCGCGTACAGCACGCCCGACACGCTGCTCTTCAGCGTGACGACGCGATCGGTCAACGGATCGACGATGTCGGCCACGGCCTGGCCTGCCTCGATCATCACGCCGACCGGCGTACGGAACACGATCACGCCCGATACGGGCGCGACGAGCGGATCGGTGCCCGCGAGCGGCGTGGCAGGGTGCGCGAGCGGCGGCAGCGGCGCCGGCGTGCCTTCGACGACGCCGCGCTCGGTCAGGTATTCGACGATCGCCTGCGCATCCTTTTCGGCGAACTCGTACGACACGTCGCGTTCGCTGCGCAGTTCCACCGTGACGGAAATCGCGCCGTTCGGGATCGGGAAGCGGTCGCCGAAGCGGTTGCGCAGATCCGACCAGCAGAAACTGTGGATTTCGTCGAACGGGTTGCCGACCGAATTCAGCGCGAGCAGCGACGCTTGGGCATCGAGATAGCGCGCCAGCGGCTCGACGTCCGGCCACAGATCGGGATTCGTGTAGAGATGCATCACCGCATCGCTGTCGCAGTGCAGGTCGAGCACGATATCGGCGTCGAACGACAGCTTCTGCAGCGCGAGGCGCTGCGAGTCGAGTTCGGTGCGCGGCTTCTGTTCGTCGAGCGCTTCGCGCATCGCGGTGCGCACGACGGCGAGATTGCGCTGCGCGTCGCTCGTGAGGCGGTCTTCGACGCGCGGCAGCACGAGCGCCGCGAGATCGTAGAAATTGCGGTTGAAGTTCTGCATCGAGCCGAGCTCGAAGCGGCCGAGATGATCGCCGAACACGTGTTGCGACAGGCCGATCGGATTGGGCACGGGCACGACGACGACTTCGCCCAGCAGCTTGCCGGCGGCCTCGAGCGCGGCGATCTTGCGGCGCAGCAGCGTGGCGACCAGCATGCCGGGCAGCTCGTCCGCGTGCAGCGACGACTGGATGTAGACTTTCTTGCCGCCGCGCGGGCCGTAATGGAAGCTGGTGATCCGGCGTTCGGTGCCGACGGCGGGGGAAATCAGCGGATGGGTCTGCGTTTGCATGATGAGGGAAGTGCGGCGCAGCCGCGAATGATCCGTGTGCGAGGAAGATCGATTGTACGTTGCCTTTCTCGCCGCCATCAAACCGGCGCCAGAACGCGCGGTTTTCCGTTGAGAATCATCAGGTTGGCGCGGAAAAAAAACGTCGCCCGCGCCGCGCGCAAAAAAAACGGGCTCCTCGCGGAGCCCGTTCCCATCGCGCCGAATCGCGCGTCTGTCGGCCGGATTACTTGCCGTAGACGTCGAAATCGAAGTACTTCTTCGCGAGCTTGTCGTACGTGCCGTCCTTGCGCATGCCGGCAATCGCGCCGTCGATCTTCGCCTTCAGGTCGGTGTCTTCCTTGCGCAGGCCGATACCGGCGCCGTTGCCGAGCGTCTTCGGATCGTCGATGTCCTTGCCGGCGAAGTCGAAGTTCGCGCCGCGCGGCGTCTTCAGGAAGCCGATCTCGGCTTGCACCGCGTCCTGCAGCGCGCCGTCCAGACGGCCGGAGATCAGGTCGGCGTAGACCTGGTCCTGGTTCTGGTAAGGCACGACGTTCACGCCCTTCGATGCCCAATACGTCTTCGCGTAGGTTTCCTGGATCGTGCCCTGCTCGACGCCGACGGTCTTGCCCTTCAGCGATTCGGCCGTCGGCATCAGGCCGGCACCCTTCTTCGTGACGAGGCGCGTCGGCGTGTTGAACAGCTTCGCCGAGAACGCGATCTGTTCCTGACGCGCCGGCGTCATCGACATCGACGACAGCACGCCGTCGAACTTGCGGGCCTTCAGCGCCGGGATCATCCCGTCGAAGTCGTTTTCGATCCACACGCACTTGGCGTTCATGCGGCGGCAGATTTCGTTGCCCAGATCGACGTCGAAGCCGACCACCTTGCCGTCAGCGCCTTTCGATTCGAAAGGCGGGTAGCTTGCGTCGACGCCGAACCGCACGGTCGTCCAGTCTTTCGCGTACGCGCTGCCGGCCGATACGGCGAGCAGGGCCACGGTCACAGCCGCAAGAATCTTTTTCACTCGGTGACTCCTCGTTTTGTTCGATGGGTGCGCGGTTGTGCCGCGCCGTAAGCCTTCGGCCCGCCGCGGCTTCGCGTCGGACAGTCCGTTTCGCCCGCCCGATGGGGGCGCGCGACGTGCGCAAGATTATCAAGACAAAATACCGGCAGGGCGCCTAGGACAAGCCCCGATACCGGGCCCGGCGGCGGCGCGTCGGGTGCGCCGCCGTTTCACACACAGGAACGGTTCAGCCGAGCGTTTCGTTGACCGCGCGCTGCAGGCACGTGACGAAGTGCGAGACGGCCGGCGTGGGCAGCAGGTCGCGCCGCGCGATGATCGACAGGTCGAAGCGCGGCATGCTTTCGTCGAGTTCGGCCGTGCGGATGCCGAGCGGCGCGACCATCGCGGCGAGCGGGCGCGTGAAGCAGCCGATCACGTCCGAGCGCGCGACGAGCCCCAGCGTCACCGCGAACGACATCGGCGAGCGCAGCAAACGCTTCGGCAGCGGCAGCCCGTGCGCCTCGAACATCCCGACCATCACGCTGTGCGGAAATTGCTCGGCGCCGACGGTGACGATCCACTCGGCGTCGAGCAGTTCCTCTAACCGGCGCGCATGGGCGAGCGGGTGGCCGTCGCGCATCACGATCGTGAATTCGGTCGACAGCAGCGGCAATTGCGTGAAATCGCGGTCGAGCGCCGGCACATGGTGCATCGCAGCGATGTCGAGCGTGCCGTTGCGCAACTGCGCGAGCGCGTCGGGCACCGTCACTTCCACGAGATGCAGGCTGACGTTCGGCATCGACCCGCGGAACGCCGTCACCGCGCGCGGCAACGCGGTCAGCGCGATCGACGGCATCGTGCCGACCGCGACGCGCCCCGACATCTCGCCTTTCACCTGCTCGACCGCCTCGACCGTGCGGCGGATGTCGCCGAGCAACTGCTCGGCGCGCGGCAGCAGCGCCTCGCCGCAGGCGGTCAGCTCGACGCCGCGCACGCTGCGTGCGAGCAGCTCCGCGTTGAGCGCGGTTTCGAGCTCGCGGATCGTGTGCGTGATCGCCGGCTGCGTGACGCCGAGCTCGCGGGCGGCGGCGCGCAGGCTCTTGAGGTGCGCGGCGGAGACGAACGCCTGGAGCTGCGCCATGTTCAACGGGTTGCGGATGCGGGTCATCGATAGGGTCCGGGTGGCGCGAAAGGGGGCGGCGGATTGATGCTTCAGGGGTGATCCCGACGCACGTCACGCATCGGCGCGCGCGCGGAACGCCTGCCGATAACGCTGCGGCGATGTGCCGACGATGCGCGCGAAGCGTTCGCGAAACGCGGTGACCGAACCGAACCCGGCTTCCGTCGCCACATGTTCGATCGACAGCTCGGTCACCTCCAGCAACTGCTGCGCATGCCTGACACGTACGATCTGCAGCCATTGCCCCGGCGACGTGCCCGTCTGCTCCCGGAAGCGCCGCGTCAGCGTGCGCACGCTGGTCGACGCCTTGCGCGCGATCGCGTCGAGCGTCAGCGGCTTGCGCAGGTTGGCCTGCAGCCAGTCCATCAGGTCGTGCAGTCCGTCGCCGCCGGCCGGCCATTCGGGCGCGATGAACTGCGCCTGCCCGCCTTCGCGCACGCGCGGCGCCACCGCGCTGCGGGCGGCGTCGACGGCGACCGCCGCGCCATAGTCGGCCTGGATCATGTGCAGGCATAGATCGAGGCCGGCCGCCGCGCCGGCCGACGTCAGGATCCGGCCGTTGTCGACGAACAGCACGTTCGGGTCGACGTCGACGTTCGGGTAGCGGCGCGCGAGTTCGGCGGCCGCGAGCCAGTGCGTCGTCGCGCGCAGGCCGTCGAGCAGCCCGGCTTCCGCGAGCACGAACGCGCCACTGCAGATCGACGCGATCCGGCACCCGCGCGCGGCCGCCGCGCGCAGCGCGTCGAGCACGCGGCGCGACGTGGGCGCGAGCGGCACCGACGTGCCGGGCACCATGATCGTATCGGCGTCGGCCAGCGCATCGAGACGAAAAGGCGGGCGCAGCTCGAACAGGTCGCCGCCGACGCGCGGCTGCTCGCTGCACACGCGCACGCGGTACGCGGGCGCGACGTCGGGCGCCCGCACGCGCGCGAACGTGTCGCATGCGACGCCCAGATCGAACGGGACGACATCGGGCAACACAAGAACGGCGACCGTATGCATGGCGGGTGCGGCCGTGGCCGGAATCCGTTGAAAGATGTCATTCTAGCCAATGGCTGGAACCTGCACCACACGCGACAATCGCGGCGGACCCACCTGGAGCCCTGCCGATGAAACAAGACGATCGCAACGCGTTGCGGAACCTGCAATACCTGTCGTTGATGGAGGCCACCACGCTCGTCGTGCTGGTGTGCGTGGCCGTGCCGCTCAAGCATCTGGCCGGGTATCCGGTCGCGGTATCGATCATGGGCCCGGTGCACGGCATCGCGTTCGTCATGTACGTATGGGCCGTGGTCGGCACCGCATCGAGCGGGCTGTGGAGCAGGGGCGAGGTCGCACGGCTCGTGCTGTCGGCCGTCGTGCCGTTCGCGGGGCTGGCGAGCGCCGGCTGGATCGCGCGCAGGCGGCACGCGCGATGATCTACCTGGTGCTGAAGGCCGTGCACCTGGTCGCCGTCGTCACGTTCGTCGGCGGGTTGCTGTTGTCGTCCGTCGCGGTCCGTATTGCGAACCTCGCCGTGCATCGCGCGGTGCGGCGCTGGGATCGTACGGTGACGTCGCCCGCGCTCGCGATCGTCTGGATCGCCGGCATCGCGCTCGCGCTGAGCGGTCACTGGTTCGGCGCCGCGTGGCTGTCGGTGAAGCTCGCGCTCGTCGCCGCGCTGTCGGTGCTGCACGGAATCCTGGCCGGTACGCTGCGGCGCATGGAGCGCGACGATCTCGTCGTCATGCCGGCGCCATGGCTCGGGCAGGCGGCGAGCGCGGTGATCGTCGCGACCGCGCTCGTCGTCGGGCTGGCCGTGATCAAGCCGTTCTGACGGTCAACTCCGCGATCGCGGCACCGGGCGCGAGTGGCATCGCGCCGTTTTCGCGAAGCATGTCACGGGGCGCCGCTCGGACAAAAAAAGCCTGGAAACTTGCGTTCCCAGGCCTGGAGACCATCAACGACGATGGTGGAGGAGACGATCTCGTCTCGATGCGCGTCGCCCTTGTGCCGGCGACGTCGCGCATGTCTCGCGATCAGATGGCCCAGCCGCCGAGGTAGAACGTGACGAGCACGGCCGCGATGAGCACGGTGCCGACGTTGAGCTTGCGGAATTCGCCGCTGGCGATGCGGCCGATCACGAGCGTCGAGAAGCCGAGCATGATGCCCGTCACGATGTTCGCGGTCAGCACGATGAACACCGCGCACACGAGGCCCGACATCGCGTCGACCATGTCGTCCATGTGCAGCTTGCTCACGCTGCCGAGCATCAGCAGGCCGACGTACATCAGCGCCGGTGCGGTGGCGTACGACGGCACGAGGCCCGCGAGCGGCGAGAAGAACATCACGACGAGGAACAGCAGGCCGACCACGGCTGCCGCGAGGCCCGTCTTCGCGCCCGCGGCCACGCCGACGCTCGACTCGATGTAGGCCGCCGCCGGCGCGCCGCCGAGGAAGCCGGAGAAGATCGAGCTGATCGAATCGGCGGTCAGCGCGCGGCCGCCGTTGATGATGCGGCCGTTCTCGTCGAGTTGGCCCGCCTGCCCGGCGACCGCGCGGATCGTGCCGGTCGCGTCGAACACGGCGGTCATCACCAGCGCCAGCACGCTCGGCAGCACGGCCATCGACAGCGCGCCCTTGATGTCCATCGCGCCGATCAGCGACGCATGGCCCGGTGCGCTCAGCGACGGCAGCGCGAAGATGCCGTGGTACTTCACGGCCGGATCGAACACGAGGCCGAACAGCGAGATCGCGATCACGACGAGCAGGATGCCGCCCGGTACGCGACGTTTTTCGAGGCCGAAGATCGCGGCGAGACCGACGACCGACATGATGACCGGGAACGCGGTGACCTGGCCGAGCGAGACCGGCAGGCCGGCGCCCGGGTTCTTGATCACGAGGCCGACGTCGTTCGATGCGATCAGCAGCAGGAACAGGCCGATGCCGATCCCCGTGCCGTGCGCGACGCCCGCGGGCAGGTTGCGCAGGATCCACGAACGCACGCCGGTGACCGAGATGCCGGTAAACACGAGGCCCATCAGGAACACGGCGCCGAGCGCGACCGTCGGAGACAGCCCCTTGCCGAGCACGAGGCCGAACGCGGTGAACGCGGTCAGCGAGATCGCGCAGCCGATCGCGATCGGCAGCTTCGCCCACAGGCCCATCAGCAGCGAGCCGAACGCGGTGGTGAGACACACCGCGACGAACACGGCGCTCGTGTCGAAACCGGCCTTGCCGAACATGCCGGGCACGACGAACACGGAATAGACCATCGCGAGGAAGGTGGTCACGCCGGCAATGATTTCGCGACGCTGCGTGCTGCCGCGCGACGAAATGCCGAAGTACCGGTCGATGACTCCCTGGGTGCCAAAGTCAGTTTCTTGCGCGCCGACGCCGACCGTCGGCTGCACCGGGGTATCACTCATGAGCTTGCTCCTTTATCAGCATGCTGAAACGGTCCGTAGCGAACCGTCGTCAGGGTGTCTCGTATCTGGTTGGGATTGTTCGGCAACGTCGTGGAGACGAATGACGCGCGATGCGTGTCGTTACGTGCGAATCGAAACGAGCGCGAGGGTGTCGCGTCGGACGACGCGTGGTGTGGTCGACCCCGTCACGTGTGCTTTGCCGTAGCGAAGGTTAGGCGAGCCGCCCATCACGTCCCATCGGGGGAAGAGCATGCAGCGCATGTCGCAGCGCTTATATCGGCGTGCAACGGGGCTCCGTCGCGCCGACACGCGTGTATACGCCTAGTTCGAATCCGTTAAGGCGACTATTTGAAGGCAGGGTCGGCGGGCGGGGAAGCGGGCGACGCATGGAATATTACGAACGGCTTTCGAGGCGACCGGGACGGCCGGTGCGAACGGCGGCGGGTGACGGGATTCGCGGCCGCGCGCCTCTGCCATCTGCATCCGGACGATACGGCTGGCGCGCGTGCGCGGTTTCCGTACGGGCGCGGGCCTCAATCGTGTGCGAGATGCGCGAGATACGCGCAGAACATGTCGGCCATCGCGGCCGAGTAGGCGTCGATTTCCGCCGGCGTGCGCGCTGTCTCGGAGAACGCCTTGCCGCCCGTCGTGAGCGTCGTCAAGATCAGCTCACACGCGAGCGCATGCGTGGCGTCCGATACGTCGGGCAGCGCTTCGCGAATGAACGCGTTGAACACCCGGTTGCCCTCGGCCTTCACTTCGTGCGCCTCCGGGGCGTCCCGATAGAGCGGCGCGGCATCGTCGAGGGCGATGCGCATCGGCGCCTCGTCGCATTCCGAACGGATGAACGCGTGGACGGCGGTGCGCAGCCGCTCGGGCGGCGTCTTCCGCGTGTCCTGCAGCATCCCGCACAGCATGGCGTGCGTCTGCCGCCACTCGTCGTGCTGGAGCCGGAACAGCACGGACGCCTTGTTCGGGAAGTACTGGTACAGCGAGCCCACGCTCACGCCGGCCCGCTCGGCGACGCGCGCCATCGTGAAGCGCTGCGCGCCTTCGCTCGCCAAAACCTGAATAGCCGCCTGGAGGACGTCCTCGACGAGACGGTTCGAGCGCGCCTGCCGAGGCTGCTTGCGCGTGGCAATCGGGGTGTTTCGGCGGTCGGTCATGAGCGGTTTGCCAATGCGAATAGTAAAACCTGAATAGTTCGTCATATTCTAGTTGTGTGCAACGACGCACTCAAACCCGATACTGGAGATTCGCATGACCACCCTGATGCTCGACCCGCTGGCTTCGCTGCTGGCGCGCCTGTTCGACGAAGCCGACGCGTCGTCGCCCGCGACGAGCCCCGACTTCGCCAACGTGTCGCGCGACGAGCAAGCGCGGCTGATGCGCAGCAAGACGGACTACGCCGATCTGTATGCGCGCCTGAAGGACTATCCGCTCGCCGTGTCGCGCGAGACGGGCACGCTGCTGTACATGCTCGCGCGCAGCAGCGGCGCCAACGCAATCGTCGAATTCGGCACGTCGTTCGGCATTTCGACGCTGCATCTCGCGGCCGCGCTGCGCGACAACGGAGGCGGGCGGCTGATCACGAGCGAGTTCGAGCCGTCGAAGGTCGTGCGCGCGCACGCGAACCTGGCGGCGGCCGGATTGGCCGATCTCGTGGAGATTCGCGAAGGCGATGCGCTGCGCACGCTGGCCGCCGGCCTTCCGGATTCGGTCGACCTGCTGCTGCTCGACGGGGCGAAGGCGCTGTACCCGGAGATTCTCGCGCTGGTCGAGCCGCGGCTCAGGGCGGGGGCGTTCGTCGTGGCAGACAACGCGGAATACAGCCCCGACTATCTTGCTTACGTGCGTGCGCCGGAAAACGGCTATCTGTCGGTGCCGTTCGGCGGCGACGTCGAATTGTCGATGCGGACGGGCCGAACGGCTTGAACGAGCGTGTCGGCGGTTTTACGCTCCCGTGCCTGAAATATAGGAAAGCTGAATAACAGACGAGTTGCCATGATGACGCTCGATGCTTACGGCGCCGCGCGTGTCACTTCAGGAACACATATCGCGCGAAGTACGGAAAGCGGCCGACCGCATGCTCGGTCGCGCACGTCGCCGCCGGCGGCATGCCGCCCGCTGTATCGAGCCGCTGCACGAAGCGCACGCCAGCCAGCGTACCGGTTGCGGCCGGCGTCGCGGCGAGCAGCAGTTGCGCAATGCTGCCCGGCCGTGTGCCAGGCGCTTCCGCAAGCTTCTTGCCGGTGATACGGCTGCCGTCGAGTGCTTCCCACGACGGTCCCGCGCCGTGCCGGACGACGAGTGTGCCGCCGGCGTCGAACAGCATTGCCTCCGGGCGCTGGAATGTCCACGCGAGCCGGTGTTCGTGGTCGTACTCGCATGCGTAGATCTGCACGCCAGTCGCGGTCGTCGACAGCACGGGCGTCGCAGGCTCGGGCGGCACGAGACCGGCCGCATCGTCGGCATGAGCCGGCAACGTGAAGGCCGCGAAGGAAAGGCCTGCCGCGAGAGCCGGCAGCATGTCGCGTTTCGGAGAGCGGCTTGGCATGGCGGGGCGTCCTTTCAGGTCGGGTGGGTCGGGCGGAGTCGATCCGGTAAACCCTAGACGCCGATTGCGCAGGCTGCAATTCGGAAATGGCAATCGCGGCGATAGTCGCCGCGATTGCGACCGAATGGTTATGCGCGCCGCTCGTCGCGGCGCTCGCCTGGAAGCGCGTCAGGCCGCGCCGGCCGGCGTCGGCGCGTGTTCCGCGATCAGGCGCTCGGCCTTCAGTACTTGCCACAGTTCGGACGGAATCGGCACCGCGGCCAGCCGCAGGTTCTCGTCGATGCGATCGGGCCGGCTCGCGCCGGGGATCACGGCCGCGACGGCCGGATGCGCGAGCGAGAACTGCAGCGCCACCGCGCGGACGTCCACGCCGAAGCGTTCGCCGATCTGCCGGATGCGCGCGACGCGATCGAGCATTTCCTGCGTCGCCGGCTGATACTCGAAGTGGGTGCCGCCGGCGAGCACGCCGGAATTGTACGGACCGCCGACGATGATGCCGAGCCCGCGCGCGACGCTTTCCGGCATCAGCCGTTGGAGCGCGCCCGCATGATCGAGCAGCGTGTAGCGGCCTGCGAGCAGGAAGCCGTCGGGATCGGAGCGCTCGAGTGCGAGCTCGCACGCCTCGACGCGGTTCACGCCGAGGCCCCAGCCCTTGATGACCTTCTCGTCGCGCAGCCGCGTGAGTGCCCTGGCCGCGCCCGACATCGCGACGTCGAACACGTCGAGCCAGCGCTCGCCGTGGAAGTCGATGGCCGGATCGTGGATCCACACGGTGTCGAGCCGGTCGGTGCGCAGCCGCTCGAGGCTCGCTTCGATCGAGCGCAGCGTGCCGTCCTCGGTGTAGTCGTAGACGATCTTGTTCGGCAGACCATGGCGGAACAGGCCGCCCTTTTCGCCGAGATCGCGTTGCGACGCGTCCTCGTGTTCGTCGAGGACCAGCCGGCCGACCTTCGTGCCGAGCGCATAGTCGTCGCGCGGACGGCCCGCGAGCGCTTCGCCGAGGCGCAGCTCGGCGAGGCCAGCGCCATATAGCGGCGCGGCGTCGAAGTAGCGGATACCGCTTTCCCAGGCCGCGTCGACCGTGGCCAGTGCTTCTTCGTGGGGAATGTCGCGATACATGTTGCCCAGCGGCGCCGTGCCGAAACCCAGGCGGGAAGGAAGCGTGATTCTCATGTCGGATTCCTGGGGATCGTTCACGCGGCAGCTTGCGCGAGCATCGGGTAGTCGGTCAGGCCGTGGGCGCCGCCGCCGAACAGCGTGTCGCGATCGTGCGTCGCGAGCGCGGCGCCGATGCGCAGGCGCTCGGGCAGGTCGGGGTTCGCGACGAACGGGCGGCCGAATGCGACGAGGTCGGCCCAGCCGGCGGCGATCGCTTCGCGTGCGCGCTCGGCGGTGTACGCGCCGGCATAGATCAGCACGCCCGGGTACGCGGCGCGCAATTGCTGCTTGAAGGCGACCGGCATCAGCGGCGCGTCGTCCCAGTCGGCTTCCGCGATGTGCAGGTAGCCGACGCCGAGTTCGCCGAGCAGCTTCGCGGCGGCGAGGTAGGTCGTTTCCGGATCGTCGTCGACGCAGCCGTTCAGCGTGGTCAGCGGTGCGAGACGGATGCCGACGCGCGATGCGTCGCCGGTGCCGTCGATCAGCGCCTGCGTGACTTCGCGCAGGAAGCGCAGCCGGTTTTCCAGCGAGCCGCCGTACGCGTCGGTGCGCGTGTTCGCGTTCGAGTCGATGAACTGGTTCACGAGATAGCCGTTCGCGCCGTGCAGCTCGACGCCGTCGAAGCCGGCTTCGATCGCATGGCGCGCGGCGGCGCGGTACTGATCGACGATCTCGCGGATTTCGTCGATCGACAGCGCGCGCGGCTCGGATGCCTGCACGAAGCCCGGCGTGCTGCCGTCTTCGCCGGCGATGAACACGTTCACGCCCTTCGCCTGGAGCGGCGACGACGACACCGGTTGCGCGCCGCCGAGCAGGCTCGTGTGGCTCAGCCGGCCGACGTGCCACAGCTGCGCGAAGATGCGGCCGTGCGCGGCATGCACGGCGTCCGTCACCTTGCGCCAGCCGGCGATTTGCGACGGCGTATGAATGCCGGGCGTCCAGGCGTAGCCCTTGCCGAGCGGCGCGATGTAGGTGCCTTCGCTGACGATCAGGCCCGCACTCGCGCGCTGCGCGTAGTACGCGGCCATCAGTTCGTTGGCTTCGTCGCCGGGCTGGGTCGCGCGCGAGCGCGTCATCGGCGGCATCACGATGCGGTTCGGCAGCGTCAGCGCGCCGAGTCGCAGCGGTTGGAAAAGCGGGTCACGGGTCATGCTGGTGTCCTGTCGGTGCCGCGGCCGGCGGGCCGCGGGCGGGTCATATCGAATAAGGGCGCGGCGCGCTCAGTCCCACTTCGGCGCGAGGCCGGCCGGGTCGACTTCGCGGCCATTGCGTTCGAGCGCGGCGATCTGCGCCATGTCTTCGTCGGTCAGGCGCAGCGTCTGCGCGAGCAGGTTGCTCGCTAGGTTCTCGCGCTTGGTCGACGACGGAATCACCGAGTAACCGAGTTGCAGCGCCCATACGAGTGCGACTTGCGCCGGCGTCGCGTCGCGACGCCGCGCGATCGCGCCGATCACCGGGTCGCCGAGCACCTTGCCGTACGCGAGCGTCATGTACGACGTCACGTGGATGCCTTCGGCATTCAGGAACTCGACCAGCTTGCGGTTCTGCAGGTACGGGCTCAGCTCGATCTGGTTCGTCGCGATCGCGTCCTTGCCGACGGCCGCGATCGCTTCCTTCGTCAGTTCGATGTTGAAGTTCGAGATGCCGATCTGGCGCGTGAGTCCCTTCGCCTTCGCATCGGCCAGCGCGGTCATGAACGCGTCGATCGACACGCCGTTGCCCGGGGCCGGCCAGTGGATCAGCGTCAGGTCGACATGGTCGGTGCGCAGCTTGCGCAGGCTTTCCTCGAGGCTGGCCGCCAGCTTGTCCGGTGCGTAGTTGTCGACCCAGATCTTCGTCGTGAGGAACAGCTCTTCGCGGCGTACGCCCGATGCGGCGATCGCTTCGCCGACTTCGGCTTCGTTGCCGTAGATCTGCGCGGTGTCGATCGCGCGGTAGCCGACTTCGAGGCCGTTGCGGACCGAGTCGATGACGACCTGGCCTTGCAGGCGGAACGTACCGAGGCCGAATGCGGGAATCTTGCTCATCATGTGCTCCTGGGAGAGGGGAACGGTTGCGGTATGCGAGTCATTCTGGCGCGTGATACTGATGAAATAAACGCCTTTAGATGCCAAAGATATTTGATTTGAAGTCAAATATTGAACGTATCGCGGGCGCGTGCGGGCCGTGGCCGGTCTTATGCGGCGTGCGCCTGCGGATTCTTTTTCGGATGGAACGCGGGCAGCACGTCCGCCGCGATCTCGGCCATCGTCTCGTCGAGCGGCCGCCGGTTGCGGCGGAAATGCAGGCCGATGTGCCGCACGCCCGCGTCGCGCATCGCCGCGAGTTCCTCCGTCAGCGCGACGCGTCCCGCCCGGGCGCCGAAGCGGTGCCGCTGCAGCGGTTCGTGCGGATCTTCCGCGAGGTCGAGGTGGATGAAGCTCACGTACGGCTTGTCGCCGGCCACCGCACGCCAGTTCGCGGCGCGCTGCAGGTGATCGGCCGGCGTGCCCGGATACGCGAGGCAGCCGTCCATGTGTTCGCCGATCCACGCGGGCGTCTGCTGCGCGAGGCCCGCGACGAGCAGCGGCACCGGCGAACGGGCGGCGGGCAGCACTTCCAGGCCGGGCGGCAGATGTCCGCGCGCGCCGTCGCGCAGCAGCGCGATCTGGTCGCGGAAGTTCGCGCCGCGCGTGGCGAAGTCGCGGCCGAACAGCGGATATTCGACCGGCCGGTCGCCGCTCGCGACGCCGAGCAGCAGGCGCCCGCCGCTCAATTCCTGGATCGTCGCGGCCGATTTCAGCGTGAGCAGCGGTTCGCGCAGCGGCAGCACGACGGCCGCGGTGCCGAGCAGGATGTCGCGCGTGACACCGGCGAGGTAGCCGAGATACGAGAACGTTTCGAACACCTGCGCGGCGTCGCCGAACGACGGGTCGTACACCGGCACGTCGCGCACCCAGAGCGCGCGGAAACCGAGCGTGTCGGCCAGTTGCGCGAGTTCCGCGTGAATTTCCAGATCGGGCACGCCGGGGTGGCGGCCGTCATGCCGGCGTTTCGCGTTGCCGGACGCGGTCCAGTCGTTGTCGAGCGGCAGTTCGATGCCGATGCTGAAGCCGCCGTCGGCGAGCGTGTCGAGTGAAGTGGACATGGTCGGGCTCCGTTCAGACCGCGCGCAGGCTGCCGTCGAGCCGGTAGAAATCGAGCGACGACGCAGTGAAGAACGAGCGCGACGTGCCGGCGGCGAAATCGTCGATATGCACGACGGTGGCGCGATCGGCTTCCTGCCACGAGATCGCGTACGTCTCGCCGGCGACGGGCTGCCACGTGTATTCGACTTCGCCCTTCGCGCCCGCGTACGGGCCTTCGGTGATCTCGTAGCGCATGTGGCGGCCGTCTTCGTCGTACGCGTTGAGCGCGGTGAGGCCGTCGTAACGGACTTCGAAAGTCTTGCCGGCGAACGGCGGACGTGGGGTCGATGCGTTCATGCTGGTGGCTCCTGCAAAGGTGACGTTCAATGGGCGAGTTCGACGGGTTCGGCCGTGCGTTCGGGCAGCCCGTGGCGGCGGTCGAGACGGCCGCTCAACGCGGTGAGCGCGAATGCGCCGAGCGTGACGGCGGCGGCGATCCACGGCGTGTGGCCGAGGCCGACGTTCGCGACGATCAGGCCGCCGAGCGACGACCCGCCGGCCACGCCGAGGTTGAAGGCGGCGATGTTGAAGCCCGATGCGACGTCGGTGGCGTCCGGCGCGAAGTGGCGCGCCTGCTTGACGACGTACACCTGCAGCCCCGGCACGTTGCCGAACGCCACGGCGCCCCACGCGAGCATCGTCAGCACCGCGAGCCATTTCACGTGGATCGTGAAGGTCAGCGCGAGCAGCACGATCGCGAGCAGCAGGAAGATCCGCTTGAGCGCCTTCACGGGGCCGACGGCGTCCGCGAGCTTGCCGCCCCACACGTTGCCGACCGCGACCGATACGCCGTAGCCGACGAGCACGAGGCTGACCTGCGACGGCGTGAAGCCGGCGATCTGTTCGAGCAGCGGCGCCATGTACGTGAATGCGATCAGCGAACCGCCGTAACCGACCGCGGTCATCGCATAGACGAGCAGCAGGCGCGGCTGGGCCAGCACGCGCAACTGGCGGGCGAGCGGCGCCGGCGGCGTTTGCGGCAGCCCGCGCGGCACGAATGCGACCGCGCCGAGGAACGCGACGAGGCCGAACAGCGCGACGATCAGGAACGTCGCGCGCCAGCCGAAGTGCTGGCCGATGAAGGTGCCGAGCGGAATGCCGGCGACGAACGCGACGGTCATGCCGCTGAACATCGTCGCGATCGCGCTCGCGGCCTTGTCCTTCGGCACGAGCGTGGTCGCGATGATCGAGCCGACCGAGAAGAACACGCCGTGCGCGAGGCCGGTGAGGACGCGCGCGACGATCAGCGATTCGTAGCCCGGCGCCTGCCACGCGACGAGGTTGCCGACGGTGAAGAGCGCCATCAGCCCGGCGAGCAGCGCCTTGCGCGGCACGCGGCCGGTGAGCGCGGTGAGGAGCGGCGCGCCGATGGCGACGCTCAGTGCATACAGGCTGACGAGCAGGCCGGCGGACGGCAGGCTGACGCCGAGGTCGGCACCGATCGTCGGAATCAGCCCGACGATCACGAATTCGGTGGTGCCGATGGCAAAGGCGCTGATGGTCAGCGCAAGCAACGCGAGTGGCATGACGGGATCCGGGTTTTCAGTGGGAACGGATCGCAGTGTGCCGGCTTTACTTTTGCTGAAAAACTGGTCTATAAACCAAATTGTTTTGATTTCAAATCAATAATGAAGATCACCCTCGACGAACTCCAGGCCTTTGCCGCCGTGGTGGACACCGGTTCGATCACGGCCGCCGCCCAGCAACTCGACCTCACCGTGTCGGCGACGAGCCGCACGCTCGCACGGCTCGAGGAGAAGCTGAAGACCACGCTGCTGCGCCGGACCACGCGCCGGCTCGAGTTGACCGAGGAAGGGCGCGCATTCCTGCAGAACGCGCGCGCGATCATCGAATCGGTCGAGAACGCGGAAGAGCAGATGCTCGCGCGGCGCGAGATGCCGTCCGGGCGCCTGCGCGTCGACGCCGCGACGCCGTTCATGCTGCACGTGATCGTGCCGCTCGTGCGCGGCTACCGCGAACGCTTTCCGAAGGTCGACCTGGAACTGAACAGCAACGAGGGCATCATCGACCTGCTGGAGCGGCGCACCGACGTCGCGATCCGGATCGGCCGGCTGAAGGATTCGACGCTGCACAGCCGGCGCATCGGCAGCAGCCGGGTGCGGATCCTTGCGAGCCCCGCCTACATCGAAGCGCACGGCCAGCCGCGCAAGGTCGAGGATCTCGCGAAGCACACGCTGCTCGGCTTCACGCAGCCCGAATCGCTGAACGTATGGCCGATCCTCGGCACGGACGGCGAGCCCTACCGCATCGAGCCCGGCGTCTGGTCGTCGAGCGGCGAGACGCTGCGGCAGCTCGCGCTGGAGGGCACCGGCGTCGTGTGCCTGTCGGATTTCGTGACCGCGCAGGATCGCGAGGCCGGGCGGCTCGTGCAGGTGCTCGCGCGGCAGACGCTCGAGGTCGAGCAGCCGATCAACGCGGTGTATTACCGGAACACCGCGATCTCGTCGCGGATCGCATCGTTCGTCGATTACCTGATCGAGGTGCTCGGCGCCGGAAGCGCCGGCGATGCGCCGGCGCGGCGCAAGCCGACGTGGCTGCTGTCGCAGTAGCGGCGTAGCGCAGGCGGCGCTGCCCTTCGGGAACGGGCGTGCCGCGCGGCGGCACGCCGTCGGGTTGCGATTACGCCTCTTCGGCCCACGACATCCCGTCGCGCGCGAGCAGCGCCGACGAAGCCGCCGGCCCGAACGTACCGGCCGTGTACAGCCGCGGCCGGTCGCCGAGCTGCTTCCAGCCGTCGAGGATCGGCTCGACCCACGACCATGCGGCTTCGAGCTCGTCGCGGCGCATGAAGTGCGTGAGGCGGCCGCGGATCACGTCGATCAGCAGCCGTTCGTACGCTTCCGCGCGCCGCTCCGGAATCGCCTGCTGCAGGTCGAGGTTCAGGCTCACGGGCACCATGTTCATCCCGCTGCCCGGCTCCTTCGCGAGCATCTGCAGCTGGATCGACTCTTCCGGCTGAAGCTGGATCACGAGGCGGTTGCTGTAATGGCGCGGGCCGGTCGGGATGATCGAGAACGGCATGTCCGCGAACTCGATCACGATTTCCGACTGGCGGCGCTGCAGCCGCTTGCCGGTGCGCAGGAAGAACGGCACGTTCGCCCAGCGCCAGTTGTTGATGTGCGCGCGCAGCGCGACGAAGGTTTCCGCGCGGCTGTCCGCCGGTACGTTGTCTTCCTCGAGATAGCCCTTGACCGGCTGGCCGTCGACCGCGCCGGCCGTGTACTGGCCGCGCACCGTGTCGCGCGCGACGTCCGACAGCGCCATCGGCCGCAGCGAGCGCAGCACCTTCAGCTTCTCGTCGCGCACCGCGTCCGGGTCGAGCGACACGGGCGGCTCCATCGCGACGATGCACAGCAGTTGCAGCAGGTGGTTCTGCACCATGTCGCGCAGCGCGCCGGTGTGGTCGTAGAAGCCCGCGCGGCTGCCGACGCCGACCGTTTCCGCGACCGTGATCTGCACGCTGCGGATGCTCGGCGCCTGCCACAGCGGCCCGAAGATCGGGTTGCCGAAGCGCAGCACCATCAGGTTCTGCACGGTTTCCTTGCCGAGATAGTGGTCGATCCGGTAGATCTGCGATTCCTCGAAGTGCTTGCCGACCGCATCGTTGATCGCCTTCGCGGACGCGAGATCGTGGCCCAGCGGCTTTTCGAGGACGACGCGCGAGTGCGCGTCGACGAGGTGCGCGGCCGACAGATTGTCGCAGATCGTCGTGAACAGCTCCGGCGACGTCGACAGGTAGAACACGCGGATCGCGTCGCCGCGCGCCGCTTCGGCGAGCCGCAGGTAGTCGTCCGGCGCGTTCACGTCGATCAGCACGTACTTGAACAGGTCGAGGAAGCGGCTCCACGCGTCGGCATCGAACGCCTTCTCGTCGATGAACGGGCGCGACTGCTCGTCCATGAACTTGCGATAGCCGTCGATGCCCCAGTCGCGGCGGCCGACGGCGATGATGCGCGTCTCGGGCGGAAGATTGCAGTGCAGGTGCGCCATGTACAGCGCGGGCAACAGCTTGCGGGCGGCCAGGTCGCCGCCGCCGCCGAAGATGATCATGTCGACAGGCCGGTCGGCCGCGGTCTGGGAAGGCTGATTCGTCATGGGAGGTTCGCGGTTTGAAACGATGAACGTGAAACGAACGTCGAGGCATCGGGCACCGGATGGCCGGCGCCGGTACGGCAAAACGCAATAGTGCACCGTTTTGATGGATTGCGTATGCGTTCCCCCGGATGTAACAGGGCTTGCATTCCTCCTTTTCGCTCCATTATGATTGAGCGCTCACTCATTAAAGGAATCAACGTGGCCCGACCGCGCAGTCCCGACAAGCACGAAGCCATCCTCGCCGCGGCCGCGCGTGCGCTCGCCGAGGACGGCCCGAGCGCGACGACCGCGCGCATCGCGAGGCTCGCCGGCGTGGCGGAAGGGACGGTGTTCACGTACTTCGAGACCAAGGACGCGTTGCTGAACGCGCTGTACCTGAGCCTGAAGGCCGACATGCGCGACGCGATGATGACCGGGTTTCCGGAACATGCGCCGGCCGAGCGGGCCCTGCGGCATGCGTGGAATGGCTATGTGTCGTGGGGCGTCGCGAATCCGGACGGCCGGCGCGCGTTGCGGCAGTTGGGCGTGAGCGGGCGCATCGACGACGCGCATCGCGCGGCCGGCTCGGAAGGCTTCGGCGGGATCGGCGCGTTGCTGCGCGAGCAGGTCGCCGCGTCGGGCGCGCTGAACCGCGACGAAGCGCATGCGTTCTGCTCGGCGTTGTTTACGTCGATCGCGGAAACCGCGATGGAGTCGATCGCACGCGATCCGGCGCGGGCCGATGCCTACCGGGAAGCGGGGTTTCGCGCGCTGTGGGCCGTGTTGCACGCGGTGTGAGCGTGACGCGAACGATGTGACGGAAGGGTTTGGCCGTCGTGGCGGCATAGGCGGTGCGTGTGCCGCACGACGGAAGGCAGGACGGTTTCAGGCAGGGCGATACAGGTCGGCTAGGATCGATACGTCGCCCATATTAATGAGTGAGTAATCATTCATTTTCATCGTTTTATCGTGATCAAGGAGCGGAAAATGTCGAAAGTCTGGTTGGTAACGGGGGCCGCACGCGGCCTGGGGCGAGCGATTTCGGAAGCGGTGCTGGCAGCGGGCGACCGGCTGGTGGCCGGCGCGCGCGATCCGGCGCGGCTGGCCGATCTGGCCGAGCGTCATGGCGACCGGGTGCTGCCGGTCGAGCTGGACGTCACCGACGAAGCGGCGGCCGCGCAGGCCGTCGCGGCGGCACGCGCCGCGTTCGGCCGCATCGACGTGCTGGTGAACAACGCGGGCTACGGCCATACGGCACCGTTCGAGCAGACGGGCGCCGACGTCTTCCGCGACCAGATCGAAACGAACCTGTTCGGCGTGATCAACCTGACGCGCGCGGTGCTGCCGACGATGCGCACGCAGCGCGCCGGGCACATCTTCCAGGTGTCGTCGGTCGGCGGGCGCTCGGCGACGCCCGGATTGTCGGCGTACCAAGCCGCGAAGTGGGCGGTCGGCGGATTCAGCGACGTGCTCGCGAAGGAAGTCGCGCCGTTCGGCGTGCGCGTGTGCACGCTCGAACCGGGCGGGATGCGTACCGAATGGGCCGCGCAGGCGAAGCGCGGCCTCGACGATCTGCTGCCCGACTATCGGCCGTCGGTCGGGAAGATTCTCGACCTGCTCGGCGCGTACGGTGGCCACGAGGTCGGCGATCCCGCCCGGATCGCGGCGCTGATCGTCGAGTTGTCGCGCCGCGACGACGTGCCGCTGCGCTTGCTGCTCGGCGGCGATGCGCTGTTCGTCTGCGAGCAGGCGGAGCGGCAGCGCGCGGAAGAGGCGGCGCGGTGGCGCGATGCGACGCTGTCCACGCAGTTTCCGGATGCGACGCTGCCGGAAGGGCTGCACGCGTTGAAGCAGGTCGAGTAGGCGCGAGGCCGCGGCGCGCGGCGGCGGTGTGCCGCGTTGATGTTGCGCCGGGGCGCGCGGCGGTCGGTCGAAGAGGGGCGCGTGTACGCCCGGATCGCCGAGCCGTCGCCGCTGCCGTTGCCGTCGCGCGCTCAGCGTCCCAGCGCGTAAAACTCCGCGTTGGGGCGCATGTTCGTCACGTTCGCGATGCGGTTCGACATCCCGAAGAACGCCGAAATCGCCGCGATGTCCCACACGTCCTCCTCGGTGAAGCCGTGCGTTTTCAGCGTGTCGAAATCAGCTTCGCCCACTTGATGCGCGGCCTGCGACACCTTCATCGCGAAGTCCAGCATCGCCTTCTGTCGCGCGGTGATGTCGGCCTTGCGGTAGTTGGTCGCGACCTGGTCGGCGATCAGCGGGTCCTTCGCGCGAATGCGCAGGATCGCACCGTGCGCGATCACGCAGTACTGACACTGGTTCACGGCGCTGGTAGCCACGACGATCATTTCCCGTTCGGCCTTGGTGAGGTTGCCCGGCTTGTCCATCAGCGCGTCGTGGTACGCCATGAATGCGCGAAACTCGTCCGGGCGATGCGCGAGGGTGAGGAACACGTTCGGGATGAAGCCCGACTTTTCCTGGACGGCCGAGATGCGTTCGCGAATGTCGTCGGGCAGGTCTTCGAGCGCCGGCACCGGGAAGCGGCTGACGGGCGCGTTGTCTGAAGCGATCATGAGGTCTATATGAACGCGTCCCGTTTGCAACAGTTTTCTCGTGTTTCGACGGACAGGATGGGCTGCAGCTCTATATCCGGCCTTGATGCAGCTGGTGCAGCCGCTGC
>NZ_CADFDY010000006.1:0-490408 GCF_902833095.1 Burkholderia sp. BCC1208
TGTTCGAGGGCGTGCCGACTTATCCGGACGCTGGCCGTTTCTGGAAGATGATCGACGATCACAAGGTCACCGTGTTCTACACCGCGCCGACGGCGATCCGCTCGTTGATCAAGGCGGCCGAAGCCGACGACAAGGTCCACCCGAAGAGCTACGACCTGTCGAGCCTGCGCATCATCGGCACGGTCGGCGAGCCGATCAATCCGGAAGCGTGGATGTGGTACCACAAGCACGTCGGCCACGAGCGCTGCCCGATCGTCGACACGTGGTGGCAGACCGAAACCGGCGGCCACATGATCACGCCGCTGCCGGGCGCCACGCCGACCGTGCCGGGCTCGTGCACGCTGCCGCTGCCGGGCATCACGGCCGCGGTGGTCGACGAGACGGGCCAGGACGTGCCGAACGGGCAAGGCGGGATTCTCGTCGTCAAGCGGCCGTGGCCGGCGATGATCCGCACGATCTGGGGCGACCCGGAGCGCTTCAAGAAGAGCTATTACCCGGAGGAACTCGGCGGGCGGCTATATCTCGCCGGCGACGGCACGGTGCGCGACAAGGAGAGCGGCTACTTCACGATCATGGGCCGGATCGACGACGTGCTGAACGTGTCGGGCCACCGGCTGGGCACGATGGAGATCGAGTCGGCGCTGGTGTCGCACGAACTGGTAGCCGAGGCGGCGGTGGTGGGCCGTCCGGACGACACGACGGGCGAGGCGGTCGTGGCGTTCGTCGTGCTGAAGCGTTCGCGCCCGGAAGGCGACGAAGCCGCGGCGCTCGCGAAGACGTTGCGCGACTGGGTCGGCAAGCAGATCGGGCCGATCGCCAAGCCGAAGGACATCCGCTTCGGCGACAACCTGCCGAAGACCCGCTCGGGCAAGATCATGCGGCGCCTGTTGCGCTCGCTCGCGAAGGGCGAGGCGATCACGCAGGATACGTCCACGCTCGAGAATCCGGCCATCCTCGAGCAGCTCACCGAAGTGCGCTGAGCATCCGGTTGCGCGTCACGCGCACGAGCCCCTGCGCGGCAATCCCGATTGCCCGCGCAGGGGCTTTTTGCTACATAACGGCATGACCGTTCCGACCCGTTCGGCGCCTGCTGCGCCACCCCCCGTTCCCGAGCCGCTCGCGCGGGCGCACGCACGCTACTGGCGCTTCAACGTCGCGCTGATCGCGGTGCTGATGGTGATCGGCTTCACGGTGTCGTTCATCGTGCCGTTCTTCGGGCCCGCGCTCGCCGGCGTTCGCTTCGCCGGCTTCAGCCTGCCGTTCTATGTCGGCGCGCAGGGCGCGATTCTCGTGTACCTCGTGCTGATCGTCGTCTACATCGGGCTGATGCAGCGCGCGGACCGCACGCTGCGCCGCGCGTACGACGAGCATGCGGCACGCGCCGGCCACGCGAACGGCGGCGCTGATTCATGCTGACGCATCGACTGATACGCGCGTACGCGCTCTACACCCTCGGGTTCCTCGGATTCGTGCTGCTGATGTGGCGGATCGAGCGCGCGATGGGCTCGGGCGTGTGGATCGGCTACGTGTTCCTGTTCGTGCCGATCGCCGTGTACGCGGTGATCGGGTTGTTGTCGCGCACGTCCGATCTCGTCGAGTACTACGTGGCCGGGCGGCGCGTGCCGTCCGCGTTCAACGGGATGGCGACCGCGGCCGACTGGCTGTCGGCCGCGTCGTTCATCGGCCTGGCCGGCTCGCTCTACGCGACCGGTTACGACGCGCTCGCTTACGTGATGGGGTGGACGGGCGGGTTCTGCCTCGTCGCGTTCCTGCTCGCGCCGTACGTGCGCAAGCTCGCGCGTTACACGATTCCCGATTTTCTCGGCACGCGCTTTTCGAGTACGGCCGTGCGCGCGCTCGCCGCCGGCGCGGCGATCCTGTGCTCGTTCGTCTATCTGGTCGCGCAGATCCAGGGGATCGGCCTGATCGCGACGCGCTTCATCGGCGTCGATTTCGCGATCGGCATCTTCTGCGGGCTCGCGGGCATTCTCGTGTGCTCGTTTCTCGGCGGGATGCGGGCGGTCACGTGGACGCAGGTCGCGCAGTACATCATCCTGATCAGCGCGATCCTGATTCCGGTGTCGCTGATCGCGATGAAGAATGGACTCGGCCCCGTGCCGCAGTTCAATTACGGCAAGCTGATGGAGCGTGTCGCGGCGCTCGAGGCACAGGTGCGCGACGCGCGCGACGAGCAGCAGGTGCGCGATGCGTACCGCCGGCAAGCCGCGGATATCCAGACGCGGCTCGACCGGTTGCCGGCGTCCCATGCGGACGCGCGCCGGCATCTCGTCGACCAGCTTGCGGACCTGCGGCGTCACAACGGGCCGCTGCGCGAGATCAGCCAGCGCGAGCGCGAACTGGCCGATTTCCCGCGCGATCCGGCGGCGGCGCGGGTGGCGTGGACGCAGGCGCGTGACGAGCTGCTCGCGCGTGCCGAGCCGCCCGTGCCGATGCACGAGCCGTTTCCGGCCGCGAGCGAAGACGAACGCAAGCCGCGCGAGCGGAATTTTCTCGCGCTGCTGCTGTGCCTGTCGCTCGGCACCGCGAGCCTGCCGCACATCCTGACGCGCTACAACACGACCACGTCGGTCGCGTCCGCACGGCGCTCCGTCGGCTGGACGCTGTTCTTCATCGCGCTGTTCTACCTGAGCGTGCCGGTGCTCGCGGTGCTGATCAAGTACGAGATCCTCGCGAATCTCGTCGGGCGGCCGTTCGCCGAATTGCCGGCGTGGGTCACGCAATGGCATCACTTCGAACCCGACCTGATCAGCGTCGTCGAGGTGATTCGCGACGGCATCGTCCACTGGTCGGAAATCCAGATGCAGCCGGACATGGTCGTGCTGGCCGCGCCGGAGATCGCGGGGCTGCCGTACGTGGTGTCGGGGTTGATCGCGGCCGGTGCGCTGGCCGCGGCGTTGTCGACCGCGGACGGGCTGCTGCTGACGATCGCGAACGCGCTGTCGCACGACGTCTATTACTGCATGGTCGCGCCCGATGCCACGAGCCAGCGGCGCGTGACGATCTCGAAGGTGCTGCTGCTGGGGGTGGCGCTGTTCGCGTCGTATGTCGCGTCGCTCAATACCGGGAAGATCCTGTTTCTCGTCGGCGCCGCGTTTTCGCTGGCGGCGTCGAGCTTCTTTCCGGTGCTGGTGCTGGGCGTGTTCTGGAAGCGCACGACGACGCGTGGCGCGATTGCCGGGATGGTGACGGGGTTGGCCGTGTGTGTGTACTACATCGTGTCGACTTATCCGTTCTTCACGCAACTGACCGGGTTCGCCGGGCGCGCGTGGTTCGGGATCGAGCCGATCAGCTCAGGCGTGTTCGGCGTGCCGGCGGGGTTCGCGGTGGCGATCGTGGTGAGCCTGTGCGACAAGCGGCCGGATGAGTACACGCGGGCGCTGGTGGATTACATTCGGCATCCGTGAGTGCGGGGACGGGCGGAGGTGGGACGGGTCGGCGCCCCAAATGAAAAGCCCCTTGATGTATCGGGAAATCAAGGGGCTTCGTGCATTCTGGCGGAGAGAGGAGATTCGCCCACACAAGCGCGGGCCGCGGATACGCTTGCAAGCGAATCCCTTCGAATCCCCCGCGCAAGCCGAACCATCGGCTTGCTTTTCTCCGGAAACGAAAATGCCCGCTGGCGCGGGCATCGAATACTGGCGGAGAGAGGGGGATTCGAACCCCCGATAGGCTTACACCTATACACGCTTTCCAGGCGTGCGACTTAAACCACTCATCCATCTCTCCGGAAGACCGAGAGTATAGCAAACTCTGGCGGCGGCCCGCCACTCCCTTCCTCGCCCTTGGGAAATCTGTCGTCATCGACAGTCACACCGAGCGCGGGGCGCCCTACGGCGCCTAGCCCGCATTGCACGTGGTGTCCGGTGCGACTCGAGACAACTGGGTACCGTTCACGGACGGCAGCGCACAACCCCGAGCGGGCGTCGGGACGGACATACAATCATGTGAAGTCCGCATTCGCCGTAACAAACCGTACGTACCGGTTGCGGCCTGCCGGGCCGATCATGATGACGATGCCGACCGTCCGCGCCGCTATCTTTAAAAGGAACGCCACGCCATGTCGCTCTCCACCTTGCTCGCCTTTGCGCTGATCCTGTC
The DNA here is from genome assembly GCF_902833095.1 of Burkholderia sp. BCC1208. Taxonomy (NCBI): domain Bacteria; kingdom Pseudomonadati; phylum Pseudomonadota; class Betaproteobacteria; order Burkholderiales; family Burkholderiaceae; genus Burkholderia; species Burkholderia sp. BCC1208. Next base: position 4,120 of record NZ_CADFDY010000006.1, read on the forward strand.
CGTCGGTGTCGCGACGCCTGGCCCGACGGTATTGCTCGCAATGAGCAACGGTTCGCGGTACGGATTACGTCACGCGATGGTCGGCATGCTCGGCGCCGTCACCGCCGACGTCGTGCTCGTCGCGCTGGTCGGGTTCGGCCTCGGCGTGTTGCTCGACGCGTCGGAAGCGGCGTTCGTGACGCTGAAGCTGCTCGGTGCGGCGTGGCTCGCCTACGTGGGCATCCGGATGCTGATGTCGAGCGGCGGGGTCTCGGCTGCGCAGCCACGCGTGCCCGCGACGCCCGATCGTCGGAGCGCCTTTCTGAAGAGCTTCTTCGTTGCGATGAGCAACCCGAAGTACTACCTGTTCATGTCCGCGCTGCTGCCGCAGTTCGTAGATCGGTCGCATGCCATCGCGCCGCAGTACGCGATTCTCGCGGCGACGATCGTTGCGATCGACGTCATCGGAATGACCGGTTACGCGCTGCTCGGCGTGCATTCGGTTCGCGTATGGAGGGCCGCGGGGGAGAAGTGGCTGAACCGGGTCAGCGGGGCGCTGCTGCTGATGCTCGCGGGGTATGTTGCGCTGTATCGCAAGGCCGCGCATTGACGCGGTGATGGAGCGGGGAAGCGGCGTAGCGTCGTGCCATCTGGACGAAATGACGCGGGCAGGCGATCGGCATTTCAGCGCGACGTTCGTCGGTATCGACGGACGATGGGATTTCACGATTCGTGACTTAGCGGTGCCGTTCGTCCGGCCGGTATTGGGGACGCGGCACGTACGGGAACGACACTGGGACGACGATCGAGGGGCCACGGGATGGGGATCGGCCTGTTTCGAAAGAATGTGAATTGTTGAGCCCGTTGGGCGCTTTGCAAAAAGGATTCTAAATCCCGTCAAAAAGCCGTCATCAACCTGACAAATTTGCTATGCTCGCCGAAAACCAGACGGGCGGCACTCCCAGGACGGATCAGCGGGCGTGATTGCTCGCCGAACAACGAAGTCAAACAAAATCCTGAGAGTCACGCTGTGAATCCAGCCGAATTGCTACGCGCATTTGCGTCGGGGGTGGTCGATCAGAACAATCGGCCGGTGCGCATGAACTGGGGGCCTGCCCAGAAAACGCTCGAGCAAGTGCTTGCGCTTCAGTATGCCGATATCCGCGAAGGGTTGATGACGGGTATCGAGGGGCATCTGACCTGCGTGTCTGCACGGACCGATCTTCCGATCCGCAGCTTCATCGGGCTGCCGGTCTCCGTCGAGATGACGACCGATCGCGGGCGTCTCCATACCATCAACGGCATTGTCACCGACGTTCGCACCGGACAATCGGACGGTTCACTCACCTGCTACCAGTTGACGATTCGCGACGTTTTGTCCGTGATGGAGCGGCGGACCAATTCGCGGTTGTTTCGGTCCAAGAGTCTGCCCGACATCCTTGGGGTGCTGCTTCAGGAATGGCGCCAGCGCAGCTCGGCGCTCGCGGGCGCATTCGAGTTCGACCTGTCCGGTCTGCAAGCCGAGCGTTACCCCGCGCGTGAACTCACGCGGCAGGTCAACGAGTCGGACGCGCACTTCATCCGGCGGCTGTTGCGACGGGAGGGGGCGACCGTATTCGTCAAGGCGGGCAAGGCCGGCGAACGGGCGAGCGGCAATGCGCACGACACGCCGGTTCATACGCTTGTCTTTGCCGATGACTCGATGAAGTTGCCGGAGACGGTCGCGGGCACCATCCGCTACCACCGCGACGCCGCCACCGAAGAGCGCGACTCGATCACGCTGTGGGCGACGAGCCGCCGATTGATCCCGGGCAAGATCGTCCGGCCGACGTGGGACTACAAGAGCGGCCGGATGTCGCAAACCGAGCAGGCGACGATCGTCGATCAGGGCGACGGCGGCAACGACCTCGGGCATTTGCTGGCCGACGTCGTCATCGATATCCCGCATGTCGGGGATTCGTCGTCCGATCTCGACCGGATCGGCAAGGACCGGATGCTGGCGCATGAACTGCATGCCGAATCCGTCGACGGCGTGAGCAATGTGCGCGATCTGGCCGTCGGTCACTGGTTTGCGCTCGCGGAGCATCCGCAACTCGACATGTTGCCGGCAGAACAGCGGCAGTTTGTCGTCACGTCGCTCCATCATTGCGTGCGGAATAACCTGCCCAAGGAACTGAACGAGCGCGCGCAATCGCTGTTCGCTGCAAGCCGCGTACTGTTCAATGCGGTGCCGGCCGACGTGAGCGGCAAGCCGGGCGACGAAAGCGACAGGCGTTACGAGAACACGTTCTCGTGTGTGCGGCGCGGCGTGCCGCTGACGCCGGCCTACGATCCTCACGTCGACCTGCCGCCCGTGCATCCGATGACGGCGGTCGTCGTTGGGCCGCAGGGCGAGGAGGTGTTCTGCGATGAAATGGGCCGCATCCGTGTGCGGATCCAGGGGTTGAGCGCGGACGATCATGCGCACGCGCAGGGAGCCGGCACGAGCGGTACGCCGTCCGATAGTGCGCCGGTGCGCGTCGCCTGCGCGCTCGCCGGGCCGAGTTTCGGCGCGAATACGTTGCCGCGTGTCGGCATGGAGGTACTGATCGGTCATATCGGTGGCGATCCGGACCGGCTGGTCGTGATGGGCGTGTTGGCCAACGGGCCGAACATGCCGGCGACCTTCAGCCATACCGGCGCGCTGCCGGGCAACCGCTACCTGTCGGGCACGAAGACGAAGGAAATCAAGGGGCAGCGGTACAACCAGATCCGCTTCGACGATACGCCCGGGCAGATCAGCAGCCAGTTGGCGAGCGAGCATGCGTACAGTCAACTGAACCTCGGCTATCTGACGCAGCCGCGCGACAACGGGCAGGGTACGGCTCGCGGCGAAGGTGCCGAGTTACGCAGCGATGCAAACGTGGCGATTCGCAGCGGCAAGGCGATGCTGATTTCGGCCTGGGAGCGGCTTCGCGCGAGCGACGGTCACCTCGCGCGGGACGAGTATCTGCAACTGATGCAGGAATGCGTCGAACTGTTCAAGAGTCTCGGCGACTATGCGGGCCAGCATCAGGGTGTTGCGCCGGATACGCAGCCGCACGATGCGCTCATGACCACGGTGAAAAGCTGGCCGAATGGCGAGTCGTCCGGCGACGGTGAGTCGTCAGGCGCGTCGATGGCCGCGATCGGCATTACCGCGCCGGCCGGCATTAGCATGGCGACGCCCAAGACCGTGACGACCCATGCGGGCGGCAACGTCGATGTCGTCGCGCAGAACCACCTGCAGTACACGAGCGGGCAGCGGATCAATCTGCAGGCCGGGCATGGTATCGCGATGTTCGCCCACAGCGAGGGCGTGTCGGCGATCGCCAACCAGGGGAAGGTGGCGCTGCAGAGCCAGAACGACGACACGCAGATCGACTCGGCGAAGAACATCCAGATGACGGCGGCCGGCGGCAAGCTCGCGGGTATGGCCAGCGAGCAGGTCGTGTTCGTGACGTCGGGCGGCGCGTACCTGAAGCTGCAGGGCGGGGATATCGAGCTCGGGTGTCCGGGGAGGTTTACCGTCAAGTCCGCGTCCCATACCTGGGCTGGGCCGGCGAGCATGAGCACTGATTTTCCGAAGTTCGACCAAGGCTCGCTGGGGCGGGTGCCGAAGCTGGTCCGGGCCACTGACGGGCAGCCGGTCGAGGGCATGGAAGCCGAGGTGCGAAAGGCGTCGGGCGAATTGATCAAGGGGAAGACCGACGCGCAAGGCAAACTGACGCCGGTCAGCAGCGATCAATTCGAACAATTGGCGGTTCGCTTCTTCAAGTCGAGAACCTGAGTTGAGTCTTCCAGAAAAACAACATGTTCAACTACAACTTTGCACAGAACCCGGGCGGGCAATCGTCGACGGACGACCCGTCGCAGACTTCGGTGGGCGGTGGAGTGGGGACGACGCTGTTCAACCGCAACGACCTCGAATGCGTGATGCAGATGCCGCTGCCGGGCGTCGTTATTTTCGTGCACGGGGTGAATTCGGAAGGGGAATGGTTCAAGGAGGCCGAGAAAGGGTTGTGTGCCGGATTGAACCGGCGCATGGGGCGTTATGACGATCAGCTGTTCCATTGGGGGCCGGTGGCCGGGCAGATGACGCCGGTCAGCTATATCGAAAGCCTGACGCCAGACGGTTTCCTGAATCCGGACATGTCGTCGAAGACGTACATCAAGCCCGATCCGTCCTTTTCGCCCGTCATCCACTTTCGGTGGGGCTATGCCGCGAACGCGGAGGAGCTGAAGCTGTATGGCGACAAGATCATGCTCAACGAGAAGAATTACTGGGGCGGTGGCCCGTTCGCGGGTGGGTGTACGAGTCTGCCGGATCTGTGGAACGACGGGTTGAACGATCGGCTTTTTCTGTGGCTGACCGTTCAGCACATGAACGGCATCGGCAATCGAAAAATCTACTCCACCCCACCACGCACTTATGGCGTGCTTGGCGCACTGCGGCTGGCACGCCTGGTCGAATCGATCCGCAAGCGACAGGCCGACGCGCCGATTACGATCGTGTGCCACAGCCAGGGAAACATGATCGGTCTCGCCGCAGCGTTTCTCGGTGACCGGTTGCCAGAGGTGACGGATCAATGGGGCAAGAAAGGGCGCTGCGTCGCAGACACCTATGTTCTCGCCAATCCCCCGTACAGTCTCGTCGAGGCCAACATGACCGACTCGTGGGCCCAGCGCGGGGTGCGCGACAAGAACGGGCACGTGGGGCGCGAGACCTATGTCGCGCGCAAGGAAACGCTGAGGGAGTATTTCGATATCCTGCGTGCTCGGGCCGATCTTGAGATGCCCGCGGAGGATCTCGATCGGGCAATGGAAAACGCAAGACCGTCGAAGAACGGGGGCAAACCGTATAGCGCAGCCAAGGACCGGGAGGCGCACGGGCTGTCTCAGAAAAACACCTACGGGCGAGTGACGCTGTACTGCTGCCCGCATGATCAGGTCATTTCGGCCTTGACCGTTCAGGGAATCGGCTGGCGCGGAATGAGTGTCGACGAAATCAGTGCGACGAACGCGTGGGGCGTTTTTTCGCAACGTGTGTTTGCATCGAATTTCCAGGTCGGTGGTGAAAATACGCTGTACCGGTATTGGAAAGATGACTGGCGCAAGGGTAAGAACGAAACTGAGGGTTTTTGGTATCCGCCGTCACCGCCCGCGCGGTATGGTCTTGGTCGAGGTATGCATTCCAATGAAGGGCTGTTCACGAAATTCATCACGCTTGTCACCAGCCCGGCCCTCTATCTGTTTAATTTGATCGACATGAAGGTCAATGCCGATCCACCAAAAGACTGGGAAATCCCGATCACGGCACCGATGCTCGACGAGGAAACGCGCTTCCTCCCGAAGGCATTTCGCTACGACAAACCATCGGGCGCTTGCGATGCGCAAGGGAAACCGATCGAGGAGGGGAGCTTCAACGAAGGCTATGATCCCCCGTCGGCTGGGCGTGATGCCAAGAAGGAGAACAAGCGCGATGACGATCCGTATGACAACTTCGACGCGAAGTCGGAAAAATTCAAGACTGAGGGTGATGCGCTGAAAGCGCAGGGGGATGCTGCGTCTGAGGCTGCGCAGCGGTATGAGGATCATTCGATTCTTCGCATGGAAGCGCGGAGATCGGGAAATCGCCGCTGGGTCGATAAGGAAGCAAATGTGATCGGAGAGGACAATCCGGAGGCAGCGAGTGCTGACTATACCGAATGGCGGAACAACGAGATTTTTCAGATTCTGAATGGTGGGGACAAGAATAATCCCACGAACCATTCGACCATCATGACCAACAAGGATCATGCTGAAAAGGCATTGGCTTATGATGTGGCAATTGGGCTTTGCTATCTGACTGAAGATGATTTCAGGTATCTCAGAGTTCAAGCTGATTGGAGGTTTGCCAGTGATTCCAAGAAGGGCGATCCTAATTTTGATCTGATGGATTATATAAATACCGGCAAGCATGGCGATTTGTTTTTGCCTGATTGGGTGAAAAGGGACGGAAATGCCGCGATGCCGAGGAAAATACATGACGAGCGAGACGGCGGATTTTTCCTGAGGCTGGGAGGTATTTTATGAGGGCGGTCATTGCCACCTGGCCGCGTCGAGTCGGAGTTGCGAGCCTCGCGTTGTTTTTTGCTTTAGGGGCATCGTTTTTGATATTGATTTCGTCTGGCAAGCCGGCGGGAGAGTTATTGAGTATGGGTAATCTGATGAAACGATTGGTGCTGGTCCCTGGGCTCGTGGCAATCATGGTATTTGCGTTCGCAACAGTGATTGCAGCCTCACGCCCAGTTGCTGCCTCATCGATCGATAAGGCGGTCCCGATAGCTGGGGCCAGTTCATCCAAGCCTTTCGTTGCCCAGGTTGTAGGGCTCGGATGGATGAATCCCCTCCAACGCAGGGACTATCCTACCGAGTGGCAAATATTGTGGACGCTTGGTTTGGTCAAGCCAAATGTCAACGATGATATGGTTCGAACGAACCCGAAGAAATATTCGACGTTGCAGGCAATTTCCATTGTCGCCGATGGTAACGGGGGGGGTGAATCTTTTGCCGGATTTTATGAAAAGTATATCGATAAATTATTGTTGCTTTTCCGGGTTCCATATTTTACGAATGAAGATTATTTTTATACCGTGGGCTCGGATGAAAAAAGGAGGTGGCGTGAGTTGGCAGGCGTGCACGTAGAGTTGGCTATTCCTTCTGGGCGAATTGAACCTGTATCGGCTGCGTCATATCTGCGTAACCGCATTGTCAATATATTCGAAATCGGCAATCCGTCTGCAAAAAATCTATGGAGCCGCGACATTCCACCCGATGTGCACGTGACGACGGGCCACGGCAATGCCGGCTTCACATCGCTGAACGCCGCGCTGGACTATCTGGCTACGCATCCGGACAAGAGCGCATGGGTGATGAACTGGGACGCGCCGAGCTTTCCGCCGAACGACGAACAGATCAATGAGAACATGGTGGTGCTATTCCTTGCCGGCCCGGATCTGAAAACCGAGCGCGAACCGCTGGCGTGGATCGGTAAAGCCGCACGAAGCAACATCCAGGACTTCGAGGCAAAGCAAGGCGCGAGCCGCGCTGTGCAGGCATGGAAGTCGACGATCGATACAGCGGCGAGTAATGCGGGTGTGCCGGTGTCGTCGGTGAATTACATCGTGCACGACGCGGGCAAGGGCAGCGATGCTGCATCGACACGAATTGCCTCACTGTCGCAGACGCTGACGGAAGTACTGCCGGAATACGATTTCCGTACGCAGACCTTCAATACATCGGCACTACTCGGTGACATGGGCGCCGGCGCGGCACTGACCGATGTGGTGCTGGCGATCGGCCGCGCGAATCACCTCGGTGGAAATGTGCTCGTAGCCGGAACGACCGAAACCGAGCACCCGACAGCGGTGATGGTGGTCGCGCCTTCGAAACTGACGCCGATCGATGCAAGTAGGAACTGGTTTCGCGCACGCGGTGGAAACAACGCCTATCTGCCTTGGTGGGGACGTCGTCACGATGCGAGCCCTACGACTCAAGGCTATTCAAAATGAGGAGCGCGCATGCGCGGCATCATTCGAGTCGGCGACGCAACGAGCCACGGCGGTCAGGTCGTGACCGGCAGCGCGGTCAGCGAAGTGATGGGGCGGCCGGTGGCGCGGCTCGGTGATACGTGCGTCTGTCCGATCGCGGGCCATCAGGCCTGCTTTATCGCCGAAGGGGATCCGCAGGTCATCGTCGACGGAAAACCCGCCGCGTTCGATGGTCACAAGACCTCGTGTGGCGCGACGCTGATTTCGAGTCTGGCGTCGTCCGGACGGGAATGAATTGCCGGACCGGCGCTCGGGGGGGCCGGTTCGATCAGGAATATTCATGCACTGCTTCACACTTGCGAGACGCATCGGGTGCGTCTCGATCGTCATGGCGACACTCTTGTCGGGCCCGCCGTTGCGGGCCGAGACGAGCACCACATCGGCGCAATCTGTCGAAGGTGCGTCTGCCGCGCCGTTTGTTGCGCAAGTTGTCGGGCTTGAATGGCTCAATCCGCTGCAGCGTCGTGACTATCCGACGGAGTGGCAGTTGCTTTGGACGCTCGGCTCGGTCAAGCCAAATAGAAACGACGATATGGTTCGGACAAATCCGAAGAAATATTCGACGTTGCAGGCGATTTCTATCGTAGCTGACGGGCAGTGGGGTAGTGAGACGTTCGTTGGCTTTTACAAGAAATATGTTCGAAAATTGCTGGTGCTTTTTCGTACGCGATACGTGACGAATTCAGATTATTTTTATACGATAAAGTCTGACAACAAAAATGAATGGCGTGAATTGGCAGGTATTCACGTCGAACTCGCCATTCCGAAGGGGCGGCTGGATCCAGTGCTCGCCGGCTCATTTTTGCGTGACGAAATGACCAACGCTTATGAGATTGGAAATCCGTCCGCTAAAAATTTATGGAGCCACGATACACCGCCGGACGTGCACGTGACATCGGGACAGGAGAATGCCGGCTTCACGTCGCTGAACTCGGCACTGGACTATCTTGCGTCGCACCCCGACAAAAGCGTGTGGGTAATGAACTGGGACGCACCGAGCTTCCCGCCGAAGGACGAACAGATCAACGAGAACATGGTGGTGCTGTTCCTAGCCGGCCCCGACCTGAAGACCGAGCGCGAACCATTGGCATGGATCGGCAAGGCGGCGCAAGGCAGCGTCAAGGATTTCGACGCGAAGCAGGGCGGGAGCCGCGCGGTGCCGACGTGGAAGTCGACGATCGACGCAGCCGCAGGCAATGCGGGCGTCGCGGTCTCGTCGCTGAACTACGTTATCCACGATGCGGGCAAGGGCAGCGCGGTTGCGTCGGCAAGGGCTGCGTCCCTTTCGCAGGGCCTCGCGGAAGCCGTGCCGGAAAGCGACCTCCGAGGCGAGAGCTTCAACACGTCGGCGTTGCTCGGTGACATGGGCGCCGGGGCGGCGTTGACCGACGTGGCGCTCGCGATCGGCCGCGCAAATCATCTCGGCGGAAACGTGCTCGTGGCGGGGACGACCGACGCCGAGCATCCGACGGCCGTGGTGGTGGTCGCGCCGTCGAAGCTGACACCGATCGATCCCAGCAAGGACTGGTTCCGCGCTCGCGGGGAGAACAACGCGTACTTACCGTGGTGGGGCCGCCATCACGACGCGCGTCCGGCGTCGCAAGGCTATTCGGAGTAGGACGCGACGTAAGGGCTCGCGTTAAGCAATCTGTAACAATCAGCGGAATAGCGAGGGGGTAATTCTTTCAGAATACTTTCCGTTTCTCTTTGCTGATGTACGCTGGGAAATCCCGATTCGCGCTGTATTCACGGCACTGGTCCGGACGTGCTGAAGACAGTCTCAAAATTCCCGCCGTACATATTACAAATAGTATGGAAACTGAAAGAATTCCTTCCCTTGACGCGCCGCCCCGTCCCCCTTTATTGTCCGTCTGCCGCCCGTGAGAGAGCACGACGGCAACCGCGCGAGCGCACCTCGCGCGCACGACAACACGTAGCAAAAAGCAGAAAAGGAAACGTGGTAGCCACATGAAGCCGCTATTCGACGACAACAAATCCGATGCGGTCAGCGCTCGTCCTTCCACTCCGTCCTTGTCGCCCGTCGCCGTGCCAGCCGCCGTCGCCCACGGCGCCAACGCCGTCGTGCCGGCAGCGCAGCCGACGGAATACGCGCGCCTGATCACCGTCGATGAGATCGACCAGCTCGGCGCGACGCAGGGCACGCGGATTGCCGCCTTCTCCCAGCAGATTCTCGCGAGCGTCCGTGCATCGGACGCCGACCAGTTCGGCGACAAGCTCAACGAACTGATCGCGACCGCGAAGGGGCTGGACCCGCGCGGCGCCGACAAGGGCGGCCTGCTCACGCAGGTCACGCGGCTGTTTCGCTCGACCAAGGAGAAGCTGCTGTCGCAATACGAGTCGGTGAGCAAGCGGATGGACACGCTCGTCGTCGAGCTCGAAAACCATGCGCAGCGCCAGAAGGCCGGCATCGACGAGCTCGAGCGGATGTACAACGACAACTACGCGCTGCACCAGGAGCTCGCGCAGTCGAAGGCGCACGGCGAAACGGCGCTCGCGACGCTGCGCGCGCATCTCGCGGCCGGCCAGCAGCCGGCAGACGACGCATTCGCCGCGCAGCGCCTGCTCGACGTGAAGCGCAAGGTCGACGCGCTCGAGAGCAAGCTCGACGACCTCGACCGCGCGATGCTGATGTCGAAGCAGCTCGCGCCGCAGATCCGGATGGAGCAGGACCAGAAACGCACGCTGACGTCGAAGTTCATGACGATCAAGACCGTGCTGATCCCCGCGTGGACCAACGCGTTCGCGCTCTATCTCGAGCAGCTCAGCACGAAGCGCGCGGCGGCGCTCGCGAACGCGACGTACGACGCGGCCGACGAAGCGATCCGCGCGCAGGCCGACCTGAATCGCCAGAACGCGCAGGAAGTCGCGAAGCTCGGCCAGCGTCCGGTGATCTCGACCGACACGTTCGAATACGCGCAGCAGCAACTGTTCGGCGCGTTCGACGACGTCACGCAGATCATCGCCGACGGCCGCCGCCAGCGCGAGCTGGACGCGCCGCGTCTGCGCCAGCTCGAACAGGACCTGATCACCCGATTCGCTCCGAAGCACAACTAAGAGAACTGAGAGAACACCGCATGATTACGCTTGAGAAACGCGCGGCGAAGGTCGCGATCGTCCTCGAAAAACGTCAGATCCTGAAGCCGCCCGTCGTGCGCGTCGGCGCGGCGCTCGACATCTCGGGCTCCGCGAAGCCGCTGTACCAGTCGGGCGTGATCCAGGAGACGCACGACCGGATTCTCGGCATCGCACTGAAGTTCGACGACAACGGCGAAGTCGACACGTGGACCTTCACCGAAGGCTACGACCGCCTGCCGACCGCGACGCCGGACAACTACGGCTCGTACATTTCCGACCATGTGCTCAACGCGCGGATCGACAAGTGGGGCGGCACGCAGTACGCGCCGGTGATGAACGACATCGTCGACTTCTTCTTCCGCGCGCCGGAGCCGAAGCGCGAGGAAAAGCGCGGCTTCCTGAGCCGGCTGTTCGGCGGTGCGGACGACACGTCCGCGCCGGCCGCTTCGGCGCCCGTGAACGGCCATCTGCCCGCATGGGTGCTGTTCGTCACCGACGGCCAGAACCCGAAGAACGACCGCAAGCGCGTGCGCCAGTTGCTCACCGAATCGCAGCATTTCCCGCTGTACTGGTCGCTCGTCGGCGTCGGCGATCCGAGCGAATTCGACTTCCTCGCGGAAGTCGCGGACGAAATGCCGAACGTCGGCTTCCTGCATCTCGAATCGCTCGACCTCAGCGACGAACAGATCTACGAACAGCTGATCACGCAGGAATTCTGCGACTGGGTACGCGCGAAGTAAGCGCGTGCCGCCTGCCCATTTTTCTGAACTCGATTACCCCATCATGTTGAAAGACTTCAAGATCCCGTTGTCGCTCACGGCGCTCGCGCTGATCGCGGCCTATCTCCTCGGCGGCGTGAAGGACATGCTGATCGTCGCGGTCCTGTGCGTGCTCGAAATTTCGCTGTCGCTCGACAACGCGGTCGTCAACGCATCGGTGCTCAAGAACTGGTCGGAGAAGTGGCGCAACCGCTTCATGGTGTTCGGCCTGCCGGTCGCGGTGTTCGGCATGCGGCTGGTGTTTCCGCTGCTGATCGTCGCGGTGATCGGCCACATCGGCCTGTGGGACGCGCTGACGCTCGCGATCGAATCGCCGGACAAGTACGCGGCGGTGCTGACGTCCGCGCATCACGAGGTGTCGGCGTTCGGCGGCGCGTTTCTGCTGATGGTGTTCTTCAAGTTCATGCTCGACACCGAGAAGGACGAGCACTGGATCGGCTTCCTCGAAGGTCCGATGCGTCATCTCGGCCGCATCACCGCGCTGGAAGTGGCGCTGACGCTCGCGATCGTGATCGTGGCGTCGTTCTACGTGCCGGCGACCGAGCAGGTCAGCTTCCTGCTCGCGGGCGCGTTCGGCGTGATCGGCTTCGTGATTGCGCACGGGGTGGGCGACCTGGTGGGTGGCGAGGACACGGGCACGCGCGTGGTGCGCGAAGGCGTCGCGGGTTTCATGTATCTGGAAGTGCTCGATTCGTCGTTCAGCTTCGACGGCGTGATCGGCGCGTTCGCGCTGTCGAACAACATCTTCCTGATCGCGCTCGGCCTTGGCGTCGGCGCGGCCTACATCCGGGAGATGACGCTCGTGCTGCTGAAGAAGGGCACGCTCGCGCAGTACCGCTTTCTCGAGCACGGCGCGTTCTGGGCGATCGGCGCGCTCGCGACGATCATGTTCCTGGGCGTGAAGTTCGAGGTGCCCGAGGTCGTCACGGGCCTGATCGGCGCGGCGATGATCGCCGCGGCCGTGTGGTCGTCGATCGTCGTGCAGCGCAAGGAAAACCGCGCCGCGGTGGCGAGCAAGTAAGCGCGTCACACGGCGCGACAACCATCAACGAAGGGGCCGCCGCGCGCGGCCCGGCATCGCCGCCGGCACAACGGCGGTTCCAGCAGAAGAGGTTCAGATGATCAATTTGTCGAAAGGCGGTCGCGTCAACCTGTCGAAGGAAGCGCCCGGCACGCAGAAATTCCGCATCGGTCTCGGTTGGGACGCGAACGCGACCGACACGGGGACGGATTTCGATCTCGACGTGTCGGTGTTCCTGTGCAAGTACGACGCGCAGAGCAATCCGAAACTGATCTCGGATCAGCATTTCGTGTTCTACAACAGCGAAGTGCGCACGATGGAGCGCAAGGAAACCTTCATCCAGCCGGGCGACGATTTCCCGAAGCGCGGAATGCCTTCGTCGAAGTGCCTGGGCGTCGTGCACAGCGGCGACAACCGCACGGGCAGCGGCGACGGCGACGACGAAGTGATCTTCATCGACATGACGAAGCTCGCGGCCGACGTCGAGGAAATCTCGGTGGTGGTGACGATCGACCAAGCCGAAGCGCGCCGCCAGAATTTCGGGCAGGTTCGTAACAGCTACATCCAGATCGCCGACGAGGTGTCGGGCACGGTGATCGCGAAGTACGCTCTCGAGGAAGACTTCTCGATGGAGACGTCGGTGCAGGTCGGCAGCTTCTATCGTCGCGACGGCCACTTCATGTTCAAGGCGGTCGGCGCCGGCTACAACCGCGGCCTCGGCGATTTCGTCCGGGCGTACGGCGGCGCGGTCTGACTGGCGGCAGCCCGCCGCACGGAAGCCCGCCGCGCCGGGCAGGAAGCAGCGATGACGAATCCGTCCGACGAGCCGAAGCGGCTCGAGTTCGATACGACGCCCGAGCACACGCCCGGGCGTCTTGCGTTCGACGCGCCGGCCGCGCCCGGTGCGCCGGTCGCGCGTGCGCCGGCGCGGCCCGCCCCTCAGGCGCTCGACTTCGGGCCGGCGCCCGCGTCCGATCCAGAGGTGCGTACGGCGCCCGCCGATGCGCTCGGCCGCGCGCTGTTCGGCGAATCGAATCACCCGCAGCTTGAAGCGTGCTTCCGCGCCGCACAGGCCAGTTTTCCGAATCTCTATCCTGACTACGCGCCGCGTATCGAGCGGCATATCCGGCAACTGGTGCCGCTGAAGCTCGCGACGGTCGCGACGATCGGCGACGGCGCGCTGGAGACGGCCGGCAACCTCGTCGAGGCCGTCGCGGCGACGACGCGCGAATTCAACGAGCTCGGCGCGGCCGACATGATGGCCGGAATGCTCGCGCAGGCGACGCGCAAGGCCGGCATGTTCGAACGCTGGTTCGGTGCGGCGTCCGGCCATGTCGACTACCGCGCGGCGCTCGGCGCGCTCAAGCAGTCGCTCGGCTTTTTCCCGCGCCGTACCGAGGAACTCGCCGCGAAGGTCCGTCATGCGGAAGAGAACCTCGTGGTCGTGCTCGCGGCGCTGAGCGCGGTGTCGGACGTCGTGCGGGCGCCGGACGATGCGGGCGTCGAGCGCACGCTGTTCGATCGCCGCAACATCGTCGGGCAGGCCGTCCAGCAGATCCGGATGCAGCCGGCGCAACTGCGCGGGCTCGACGAGCGCGTGACCGACCTGCTGTCGCGCGCCGATCACCTGATGAACGTCGTGCTGCCGGCGGCACTGGCCGTGCGGCCTCCGCGCTGAGCGAACCGATAAGACCGCACGCGCTTCGGCGCGCGGTCTCGTGTCGGGCGATACGGTTTCGCGCGCGTGGCCGCGAGTCTGCTATCTTCCCGGGCATCTCATCGCTTTCCCGCCGATTCTCCATGACCGACCGCATCGTCGCCGCCTTCGATTTCGACGGCACCATCACGACTACCGACAGCTTTCGTCATTTCGTCCGCCACGCGGTCGGCACGCCGCGTTTCGCGTGGGCCGGGCTGCGCGCGCTGCCATGGATCGTCGCGATGAAGGCCGGGTTGCTGTCGCGCGGCGACGCGAAGGCGAAGTTCGCGTCGTTCGCGTTCGGGCCGATTCGCGAAGACGCACTTGATGCGCAGGCGCGCGGGTTCGTCGACACCTATCTGCCGAGCCTCGTGCGTCCGGAAATGCTCGACCGTATTCGCGAGCATCGCGCGCGCGGGCATGAAGTCGTGCTGGTCAGCGCGTCGCCGTCGCTGTATCTGGAGAAGTGGGCGAAGACGGCCGGCTTCGACGCCGTGCTGGCGACGCGGCTCGCGTTCGAGCGCGGCGTCTTCGTCGGGCGGCTCGACGGCGAGAACTGCTGGGGGCCGCAGAAGGTCGTGCGGCTACGCGGATGGTGGGGCAACCGGCCGCCGAAGCAGTTGTTCGCGTATGGCGACAGCCGCGGCGACAAGGAAATGGCCGAGATCGCGAACTGGTCGTGGATCCGCGGGCAGGGGCCGATGCCGCCGATCGGCGATTGACGAAGCGCCGAAGCGCCGATGTGCCGCGCCGCCGACGTTACGCGTCGGCCTGCGCGGGGTGCGTGCCGCGGGACGGACGATAGCCGCCCCAGCGATTCGCGCGCGCGAACGTGCCGACATCGTTGAAGCGCACGCCGACTTCGCGCAGCGCCGCATGCGCGGTGCGCGCGGTCAGTTGGCGGATGTAGAACGGATCGCGCACCACGAAGTGATGGATCGCGTGCGTGCTGCCGAAATTGAAGCAGAACAGCTGAAACGGCAGCATCCACCACGGGTTCAGCACCTGCGTTTGCTGGATCACGTTGCGCGAATCGATGTCGCCGAAATAGTGCATGTTCGAGCTGACGAAGTTGATGCAGAAGCTGCGCACGAAGTTCGGCCCGAGCCACACCACGGCCAGGAAATCGACGGCCCGCATCACGCGTTCGACGACGGCGGGCGCCGTCACCGCGTAGCCGAACGCATGCAGCGCGAACAGGCCGACGTGATAGACGACGAACGCGTGCCACAGCGTGTAGTACAGGTGACCGACCGGCATGTAGGACGACACCTGCTCGACGCGCAACTGCAGGCGCTCGGACGGATCCTGCACCGGCTGCGCGGCCACGTACTGCTTCACCTTGCGGCGCATCGCGGCCGGCCGGAGCACGACGGCGAGCATGCCGTCCGCGATCATCAACAGGCGCTTCACCCCCCAGCGTTCGCCGTTGGTGATGCCGAATTCCTCGAGATCCGATTCGCCGCCCGAGACCTTGTGGTGATGCAGGTGCATGCGCCGGCGCGTCCACGGATTGATCGTGCCGGGCCGCGTGAGCCAGCACAGCGCCATCATCAGGTGATACGCCCACGGCGTCTTCTTGAAGTACATCAGGTGGATCAGATCGTGCTCGAGTTCGTGGATCAGCGACGTGACGAACGCGGCGAGCGGCAGCGCGACGTACCACGCGATCGCGCCGTGCGCATACAGCCATGCGATCGCGAGCATCGCGCTCACCGACACGGCCATCACGGTCGCGCCGACGAGGTTCTGGTTGTCGAGCAGCGGAAAGCGCGCGCGGATCGCGTCGCTCGCGGCGTTGACTGCGCGGCGGACATACGCGACCTTGTCGGCGTCGTTTCGAAAGACGGTTCGTGCGGGTTGGCTCATCGACCGGAGTCCGTGCGGGAAAGAGTAGGGCGCAATGCCGATGTGACAAGCATAGGCGTGTGCCGGAGCGCATGCGAGGGCCGTCGGTGCCAATGGTGGTGTCATTTCGGGCCACATTGGGCGGCAGTCCGGTGTGCGATGCGCCGGTGCATGGCTAGAGTGCCGCCGCGGTGTCATTTCGGGCCAGCGACGCTACAATCCGCCGAAACCGCCCGGAGTGAGCCGCAATGGTCCTGTCCGTTCCGGATGCCGCGCGCCAGTTGAACAAGGCGACGGTGTCGTCCGCGTATGCGTTGTTCATGCTGATGCTGGCCGAGGAGCGCGGCATCGACGGCGGCCGCATTCTCGCCGGCTCCGGCGTCGAGCGCGACCGGCTCGCGCAGCCCGATGCGCGCATCACGCCGCTGCAGCAGGCGGCGATCGTGTTCAACCTGCTCGACGCGACCGACGATCCGTCGATCGCGATCGAGATCGGCTTGCGCAGCAGCCTGACGAAAGCGGGGCTGATCGGCTTCGGGCTGATGAGTTGCGCGACGCTCGGCGAGGCGATCGCGCTCGGCATCCGTTACCTGCCGACGCGCGTGCCGTTCTTCTCGGTGCGGCTCGCGCAGCTCGACGGCATCGTCGACATCGACGTGCTCGAAGCGTTTCCGCTCGGCCGGCTGCGCCAGTTCGCCGTGGAAAACTTCCTGGTCGAGACCGCGATCCTGTTCAATTCGCTGCTGTATCCGACGCCGGGGCGCACGCTGCAGTCGCGTGCCGAACTCCATTTCGAATGGCCCGAGCCGCCGTGGTTCGAGCGTTATCGCGCGAGGCTGCCGAGCTGCCATTTCGATGCGAGCGCGAACCGCATCCGCTGCGACGCCGCGCTGCTCGACGAGCCGATCGGCACCGCGAATGCGCAGACCGCGCAGATGATCGTCCAGCAGTGCGAGGCCGAACTCGCGCGGCTTGGCTATGCGGAGAGCATCGTCGAGCGCGTGCGCAACCTGCTGATCTGCGGCGAACGCGGCTATCCGTCCGTCGACGACGTCGCGCGCGAGTTGCACGTGTCGGCGCGCACGCTCAAGCGCAAGCTCGCCGAATACGGCGCGACCTATTCGGCGCTGCTCGACGAGATCCGGCTGCGCGACGCGCTGCGGCTGCTCGAAGGCACACGGCTGCCGGTCGACGAGATCGCGGCGCGCGTCGGCTATACCGACCGCGTCAATTTCACGCGCGCGTTCAAGCGCTGGACCGGCGTTGCGCCGAGCGAGCGGCGCTGAACGCCGCACCCGCATCGGCGTGCCGGTTTCCGCGCAGGCACCGATGCTGCTTCAAACCTCCTTCGAACCTTCAGGTCTTCAGACGATCGCGATCCAGTTCGCGCCGCGTCCGCCCGGCACGCGCGCGTGCAGCGACAGCGTGCCGTCGTCCGGCGCGATCGCATACACCGCCACGTGTTCCGACTGTTCGCCGCAGGCGACGAGCCAGCGTCCCGAGGGATCGATCGCGAACCCGCGCGGCTGCGTTTCGGTAGCCGTCGCGTGCGTGGGGGCGAACGACCCGTCTTCGTTGCGGCGATAGCCGAGCAACTGGCTCGACGTGCGCTCGCTGACGTACGCGAAACGCATGTCGGGCGTCAGGTGCAGATCGGCGGCCCACACGGACGGCTCGGTGGGGGCGGGCGGGCGCGCATGGCCTTGCGCGAGTTCGGCGACGGCCGGGTGGCGTGCGCTCACGTGCGCATCGCCGAGCCGGCCGGTGGCGGTGTCGCGGGCGAAGGTCGCGAGCGTGGCCTGGAATTCGCCGACGACGACCAGCGTGCGGCCGTCATCCGCGAACCGCAGGTGACGCGGACCGAAACCGGCCGGCACGCGCGTTTCGCCGTGTTCGACCGCGCGCAGGCCGGCGGCGTCCTCGACGAGCGCGAAGCCGAACACGCGGTCGGAGCCGAGCGAACTGACGTACGCGAAACGGTTGTCCGGCGACACGATCACCGCATGCGCGTTCGCGATGCCGCCCACGACTTGCAGCGGCGTGCCGTCGCCGTCGCGCACGCGCGCCGCGTCGTAGAGGCTCAGCGAACTTGCGCCGTACGATGCGCCGAGCAGCCAGCGGCCGCTGCGGTCGAGCGACAGGTACGCATGGCTCGCGTCGATCGCGGTCGTGCCGATGCGTGCGAGCGCGCCCGTGGCGACGACGCGGAATGCGACGATCGTCGGCTGCTCGCCGCGTGTCGCGACGTAGAGCCGCGTGCGGTCGGCCTGCACGGCGATCGGCATCGCGGCGTCGGCTGCGGGATAGCGGGCGAGCGGGGCGAGCGTGCCGTCGCCGGCGAGGGAGAACGTGGCGAGGTCGCCGTCGGCGGCATTCGAGACGACGACGGTCAGGCGGTCAGTGTTCGGCATGGCGGAGCATCGAGGCGTGCGTGAGGGATTCGTCGGCCGGCCGGCCGCGCGGCGGATCGCTGCGCCGCTGCGTGCGCGCGAACAGCGCGGCGACCGCGGCGACGAGCGAAGCGATCGCGAGCGCATACAGTCCGCCCGTGATCGAACCCGTATGTTGCTTCAGATAGCCGAAGGCCGTCGGCGCGACGAAGCCGCCGAGGTTGCCGACCGAGTTGATCAGCGCGATCACGGCCGCGGCCACGCGCGTGTCGAGATAGCCCTGCGGAATCGGCCAGAACAGCGACGCCGCCGCCTTGAAGCCGAGCGCGGCGAAGCAGATCGACGCGAACGACCACACCGGATTGGGCGACGTCGACGCGAACAGCCCGCACGCGGCGAGCACGAGCGCGACCGCGAGCCAGCGCTGCGGATGCTTCCACTTCGACGACAGCACCGCGAAGCCGTACATCGCGCCGATCGCGATCATCCACGGAATCGTGTTGTACAGGCCGACCTGGAAATCGGTGAGGCCGCCCATCTTGCGGATGATGGTCGGCAGCCAGAACGTGGCCGCGTAGATCGTCAGCTGGATCGAGAAGTACAGGAAGCAGAACAGCATGATCTGCGGATCGCGCAGCAGCGTGGTGGCGCGCACCGGCACGTTCGAACGGACGTCGCGCGTCGCGCGCTCGTCGTCGAGCGCGTTCTGGAGGGCCGTGCGTTCTTCGGGCGTGAGCCACGTCGCGTCGCGGATATGCGATTTCAGCAGCAGCCAGCTGGCGCCGCACAGTGCGACCGAGAACATCCCTTCGATCAGGAACATCCATTGCCAGCCTTCGAGGCCGAAGCCCCGGATCGACAGCAATGCGCCGGTGACGGGCCCGGACAGCACCGACGCGAACGCGGAGCCGCCGAGGAAGATCGCCATCGCCTTGCCGCGCTCCTGCGGCGGCAGCCATTGCGACAGGTACAGCACGACGCCGGGGAAGAAGCCGGCCTCGGCCGCGCCGAGCAGGAAGCGCAGCGCGTAGAACGACGTGTCGTTCCACACGAACGCCATCGCGGCCGCGACGATGCCCCACGTCGCCATGATCCGCGCGAGCCATACGCGCGCGCCGTAGCGCTGCATCAGCAGGTTCGACGGCACTTCGAACAGTGCATAGCCGACGAAGAACAGCCCGGCGCCCAGCCCGTACGCGGCCGCGCCGATGCCGATCGACGCTTCGAGATGGCGATCGACGAAGCCGACGTTCACACGGTCGATGTAGTTCGCGATGAACATGATCAGCACGAGCGGCAGCACGTGCCACTTCACTTTCGAGACGGCGGACGCGAGCGGGTCGCGGCCGGGCAGGGCGGACGAGGGCGGGTTCAAGGGTGTCTCCGGTCGGGCGGCGGCGGACGGGGCGGCGGCCCGCGTCGGCGTCTGGGTGGCGATCTATGTAGTATGTCGTCGTATGACATGGTACGCCGGAGCGTCGTAGATGG
Source organism: Burkholderia sp. BCC1208 (assembly GCF_902833095.1). Classification (NCBI taxonomy): domain Bacteria; kingdom Pseudomonadati; phylum Pseudomonadota; class Betaproteobacteria; order Burkholderiales; family Burkholderiaceae; genus Burkholderia; species Burkholderia sp. BCC1208. The sequence continues at coordinate 24,030 of NZ_CADFDY010000006.1, forward strand.
CGTCGCGGGTTTACCCGGAAATTTCCCGAATAGCGGTGAAGGGTTGGGAGATGAATGTGCTGTTTGTCACGTCTGATGACGTATGACATGGGCCGGCCTTCGGTGAGGTGCGCGTCGCCGGAAGTCGTGTCGCATATGAAGCCGCAGAAGCACGGCGCGATCGTGATGAACGACACGCACGTGACCCGCAAGCCGTTTGCAGGGCAGGGCAACTACGCTCTATTAAAGGACGTGCTTGCGGTTGCGGCAAAATACCCGGCGTGCGAACCCGGCGTGCGCGGCATTCGTGGGAACGGCATCGACAGGGATGTGCCGACGCAGGCGTATGTCCGGCAGACAGCCGCCAACTACGGGATGACGGAGGAACCGATCATCGCGCCGATCGCGTCGAACATCGCGCTCGCGAAGCTGCCGACCGACGACGATGGCGCGCAGGCGGCGCGGATTCCCGCATGCGACGACGCGAACGCGGCGACGGGCGCGACTCTCGCCGCTCGCCGCTCGCCGCTCGCCGCGAACCGCGACCCGCGACCCGCGAACCGCGAACCGCGAACCGCGAACCGCGAACCGCGAACCTCCGCGATTTCATGTCTTGAAGATGGAGCAACGGATCATGCAGGACAACCAGTACGCGCGGCATGTGTTCGCGTTCAACGGCGACGCGGACGGCCTGTGCGCCCTTCAGCAACTGCGGCTCGCGGAACGCGTGCACGGTACGCTCGTGACCGGCGTGAAGCGCGACATCAGGCTGCTCGAGCGTATCGACGTGGGCGCAGGCGACATCGTCACCGTACTCGACGTGTCGCACGACCAGAACCGCGACGCGTGCGCGCGGCTGCTGCGCGACGGCGCGACGGTCCGTTATTTCGACCATCACTTTGCAGGCGAGTTGCCGGATCACCCGCGCTTCGACGCGCATATCGACACGGCAGCCGACATCTGCACGAGCGCGATCGTCGACCGCTATCTCGGCGGCCGGTACGTGCGCTGGGCGATCGTCGCGGCATTCGGCGACGAACTGCCGGCGCTCGGCGATGTGCTGGCGCGCGAGCACGGCGTGGACGAAGCCGAGCAGTGCATGCTCGCGGAACTCGGGCGCTATCTGAACTACAACGCATACGGCGAGTGCGTCGGCGATCTGCATTTCGATCCGGCGGCGCTCGCGGACGCCATGCTGCCGTGCATCGATCCGCTCGATTTCGTGCGCGAGACGGCCGTGTTCGCCGCGTTGCGCGACGGCTACCGCGACGACATGGCGCGCGCATGCGCGCTCGCGCCGGTGCGCGAGGTGCCGGGCGCGACGCTGGTCCGGATGCCCGATCATCCGTGGGCGCGGCGCGCGACCGGCATGCTCGCGAACGAGCGGGTGCGCAATGCGCCGCATGCGGCGCTCGCGGTGCTGTCGCCGCGCGCGGGCGGCGGGCTCGTCGTCAGCGTACGCGTGCCCGACGGCCGGCCGATCGGCGCGGACGAGTTCTGCCGCGGCTTCGCGACCGGCGGCGGGCGCAAGCGCGCGGGCGGCATCAACCATCTGCCGGAAGCCGAGTTCGACGCGTTTGCCGAGCGCTTCGAGGCCGCGTTCCGGCTCGATTGACGCGACGCATCGTGTGACTGGATCAGCCGGTCGCACCGGCGCACGGTAGGCCCGTCGGGCCGCCGCGGCGTGACTCGACGCGTTCGGCGTTGCGTCGGCGGTGCGCCGTGGGCACGAACCGGTCGACGTACCCACCCAGAGAAATATCCCGTGCGTGCCATCGTCCGGCAGTGCGACTTCCGTTGGATTGAAGCGAATCATGCGGGGCCGCACGCGGTGTCGCCGTGGCATGCTGGCCGCGACGGCAAGCGTCGACACAGTGCAGCGCAGCCGCGACAATACGCGTCTCTTTTGCTTTCGCCATCGAGGTGCCCGTGCCCGCCCAGCCGTCCGTTGCCCCCGCAATCGTCTGGTTCCGCGACGATCTGCGCGTGACCGATCAGCCCGCGCTGACGCGCGCGGTCGCATCCGGCCGGCCGCTCGTCTGCGTCTTCGTCGACGACACGGGAGCCGACGCCGGGCCCGCGCTCGGCGGTGCGGCGCGCTGGTGGCTGCACGGGTCGCTGGCAGGGCTCGACACCGCGCTCGCGCGGCATGGCGGGCGCCTGCTCCTGTTGCGCGGCGACGCGCAGCGCGAGATCGAGCGCGTCGTCGGCGACACGGGCGCGGCGGCCGTGTACCGGAACCGTCGCTATGCGCAGCCGCAGCGTGACGCCGACGCGGCGCTGAAGGCGTCGCTCAAGGCGCGCGGCGTGACGGTGGAGAGCAGCAACGGCAGCCTGCTGAACGAGCCGTGGGAAGTGCTGACGGGCAGCGGCGGCCCGTATCAGGTGTTCACCGCATACTGGCGCGCGGCGCGGCGCGATCGCACGATCGCCGCGCCGCTGCCGGCACCCGAGCGGATCGCGTTTCATCCATGGCCGAAGGCCGTGCGCGACCGCGCGCTGGCGCTCGACGCGCTCGCGTTGCGTCCGCATGCACCGGACTGGGCCGGCGGCCTGCGCGATGCGTGGCCGGCACCCGACGAAGCCGGCGCGCACGTCCAACTCGACACGTTCCTGACGACATCGCTCGCCGGTTATGCGCAAGCGCGCGACCAGCCCGACGGCGCGACGACGAGCCGGTTGTCGCCGTTCCTGCGCTTCGGCAACGTGTCGCCGCGACAGGTGTGGCATGCGGTGCAAGGCGCCGCGAGTGCGGGCGGCGCGGCATACGCGGCGCACGCCGACAAATTCCTGAGCGAGCTCGGCTGGCGCGAATTCAGCTACATGCTGCTGTATCACTTCCCTGCGCTCGCGACCGACAACTTCCGCGCGCAATTCGATGCGATGCCGTGGCGCGACGATCCTGCCGCGTTACGTGCGTGGCAGCGCGGGCGGACCGGCTACCCGCTCGTCGATGCGGGTATGCGCGAGTTGTGGACGACCGGCTGGATGCACAACCGCGTGCGGATGGTCGTCGCATCGTTCCTGATCAAGCATTTGCTGATCGACTGGCGCGCGGGCGAAGCATGGTTCCGCGACACGCTGGTCGACGCCGATCCCGCGAACAACGCGGCGAGCTGGCAATGGGTGGCCGGCTGCGGCGCCGATGCCGCGCCGTATTTCCGCATCTTCAATCCGGTCGCGCAGGGGCAGAAGTTCGACCCGGACGGCGCGTACGTGCGGCGCTGGGTGCCCGAGCTCGCCGGCCTCGACGATGCGTCGATCCATGCGCCCTGGGAAGCGTCGCCGCTGGCGCTCGAGGCGGCCGGTGTACGGCTGGGCGTCGACTACCCGGCGCCGCTCGTCGAGCACGCGGCCGCGCGCGCTCGGGCGCTCGATGCACTGGCCGCGTTGCCGAAGCGCCGCTGACCGACCGCTCCGGTTGGCCGCATCAATTGCAGAACGCGACGTGCTCGAGCAGCGCGTACGCGACGCCCGAATCGAAGTAGGCCGCGCCGCACCACGCGACGAACGCGAGCATGCCGGCGGCCAGCACCGCGCGGATCATGCCCATGCCGCGTTGCCCGATGCCGGGCGCGCGACACGTGCGTCGTCGATCGGCAGGTGCAGCAGCGCGGCGAGCACGCCGAGCGCGATCGAACCGATCCACAGCGGCAGGTACGAATGCGTCGCGTCGTACACGATCGCACCGAGCCACACGCCGAAGAAGCTGCCGAGCTGGTGCCCGAAGAACACGAAGCCGAACAGCGTCGCGATGTAGCGCACGCCGAACACCTGCGAGATCACGCCGTTCGTCAGCGGCACCGTGCCGAGCCACGTGAACCCCATCCCGGCCGCGAACAGATAGACGCTCGCGGGCGACAGCGGCACGGCGACGAACGCGGCCATCGCGAAGGCGCGCACGAGGTACAGCACCGACAGCACGTACTTGCGCCGCAGCAGCCCGCCGAGATGCCCGCACGCGTAGGTGCCGGCCACGTTGGTCAGCGCGATCAGCGCGAGCGCGACGCTTGCGTGGCGCGCCGGCAGCCCGTGGTCGAGCAGGTATGCGGGCAGATGCGTCGCGATGAACGCGAGCTGGAAGCCGCACGCGAAGAAGCCCGCGTTCAGCAGCCAGAAGCCGCGATGCGCGAACGCCTCGCGCACGGCTTCGCCGATCGACTGATCGGGGCCGGCGGCGGCGCCGGACGCCTGCGCCGGCCGGTCGCGCAGCAGCACGGCGAGCGGCGCGAGCAGTGCGGCGACGAGCGCCAGCGCGATGAACGCGTGCCGCCAGCCGATGCCGCCGATCAGTTCCTGCGCGACGGGCACCATGCAGAACTGGCCGAGCCCGCCGATCGCGCCGGCGACACCGAGCGCCCAGCCGCGCCGCTCGGACGGGAACAGGCGGCTCAGCGCGCCGTAGATCGACGCGAACGCCGAGCCCGACAGCGCGACGCCGATCACGAGCCCGGCGCCGACCGTGAACAGGCCGATCGTGGCCGCATGCGCCATCGTGACGAGCCCGGCCGCGTACAGCAGCATGCCGGCGACGATCACGCGCACCGAGCCGAAGCGGTCGGCCACCATCCCGGTGAACGGCTGGGCGATGCCCCAGATCAGGTTCTGGAGCGCCAGTGCCAGCCCGAACGCTTCGCGCGACCAGCCGTGGTCGAGCGAGACAGGCGCGAGGAACAGGCCCTGCACATGGCGGATGCCGAGCGCGGCGCCCATGATCAGGCCGCCTGCCAGCACGGGCAGCCAGCGGCGCCGGACTTCCTGCTCGATCGGGGTCATGCGTCTCTCCGGATGAAGGCGCGCGGCGAAACGGCCGCGCTCGATCCGATTAGACGAGCGCGGCCGTCGTCGCTCAAGCGATCATTCGGTCAGGTTGGCATGCGTAATGGGAATGCGAAGGGGGCGGCGGTTGCCTGCGGTCACGTGCATCCGCACCGCCGGCTCAGGCCGACGTCGTATCGTGCGCGTGCATCGCCGCATCGCATTCGGCCGCTTCGGCGAGCATCCAGTCGCGCACGTCGGCGACTTCGCGGCGCGGGGCCGGATCGTGCTGGAACAGCCAGTAGCCGTACGTTTCCGACAGCGTCTGCGTCTGCGTCTGCGGCCCGAGCACCGCGAGCCGGCCGTCGGCGAGCATCGGCGCGACGAGCGCGAGCCGGCCGAGCGCGATGCCCTGGCCTGCGATCGCTGCCTGGATCACCTGGTCGTACTGGTTGAAGCGCAACACGCCTTTCGGGCGGGCGTCGCCGAGCCCGGCCGCGTGCAGGTGCGCGTGCCACTGCAGTTGCGGTTGCGGCGGCCCGTCGAATTCGAGCAATACGTGATCGGCGATGGCCGCCGCGCTCGCGACCGGCCGCATGGCGAGCGCGGGATGCGCGACCGGCACGACGATCTCGTCGAACAGTCGCAGCGCACCGGCCGGCGCACGCTCGCGCGGGCAGTAGCGGATGCCGAGGTCGATGCCTTCGGCGCGCAAATCGAGTACCTTGTCGTTCGCGGCGACGCGCAGGTCGATCCCGGGCAGCCGCGCCTGCAACCGCCCGAGCCGCGGCAGCAGCCACAGCGCGGTCACGCCGATGCTGGCGGTGATCGTCACGGGCTGGCGTTCGCGCCCGGCGGCGAGCGACGCGACGGTGTCCTGCAGGCTGTGCAGCGCCGCATCGGCGACGCGGAACAGCCGCTCGCCTTCCGGCGTGAACGCGATCTTCCGGTAGCCGCGCTGCAGCAACGTCACGCCGAGATGCGCTTCAAGTGCGTGGATCTGGCGGCTGACCGCCGACTGCGTGACGCATAAGTCCTGCGCGGCGAGCGTGATGCTCATGCGGCGGCCGACGGCGACGAAGCCGCGGACGAGATCGAGCGACGGGAGACGGACGAGTGGCGTTGACATGCGTGTGACTCATGCGAACGGAGCAGCAAGATTGGTTGAGAACGCGGCACGCGTCAAGTTCAATGGAGGCGGGTTGATCGCGAAGGAGCGGGCCGAGTAAGCGCTGAAGCGTCCACCGGACCGAGCGTGAAGCAGGGGACCTCGGTAAGCGCTCGAGCGCCCACTGGGGGCGACGGCGATGCATGGGATTCCGATAAGCGCTAAAGCGCTAACCGGGTTCGACAGCGATGCATGGGATTCCGATAAGCGCTAAAGCGCTAACCGGGTTCGACAGCGATGCATGGGACCCCAGTAAGCGCTAAAGCGCCAACTGGGTTCGACAGCTATGCATGGAACCCCAGTAAGCGCTAAAGCGCTAACTGGGGTCGACAGGAGACACGATGACGATTTCGAACGAGGAAAGCGGAGCGGCGCAGGGCAGTCGCGCGGCGGGCGCATTGCCGCCCGAGCCCGTGACGCTGCGCGCGGCCGACGGCTACGCATTGCGCGGCCATGTCTGGCGCCATCGCGGCGGCGGCGCCGCGCGGCCCGTGACGGTCGTCAACTGCGCGACGTCGGTGCGCTGCGACTACTACTTTCGTTTCGCGGCCTGGCTGTTCGCACAGGGGCGCGACGTGCTCGTCTACGACTATCGCGGCATCGGCGGGTCGCGCCCGGCGCAGCTCGCGAAGCTGCGCGCGACCTGGCTCGACTGGGGGCGGCTCGATTGCGAGGCCGCGCTGCAATACGCGCGCGACGCGTTTCCAGGCCAGCCGCTCGATGTGGTCGCGCACAGCATCGGCGGCTGCGTGCTCGGACTCGCGGCATCGAACGTGCACGTGCGGCATGCGGTGACCGTCGGCGCGCAGTATGCGTACTGGCGCGATTACCTGCCGGCCGAGCGGCGCCGCATGTGGTGGAAATGGCATGTCGCGATGCCCGCGCTCGCCGCCGTGTTCGGCTACGTGCCCGCGAAGCGGCTCGGCTGGATGGAGGACACGCCGCGCGGGATCGCGCTGTCGTGGGCGCGTTCGCAGCCGCGTTTCGAGGATGGCTACATCGGCCGCGTGCTCGACGACGGCGCGGCGAGCCGCGCCGCGTTGCCGGCACGCTTCGCGGGGTTGTCGGCGCCGATGCTCGCGATCGGCCTCGACGACGACGCGTTCGGCACGGTCGATGCGATCGAGCGGCTGGTCGGCTATTACACGGGCAGCAACGTCACGCATCTGCGGATCGCGCCGGCCGACATCGGCGTCGATGCGATCGGCCATTTCGCGTTTTTCCACAGCCGCTTCACCGACACGCTGTGGCCCGTCGCGCTGTACTGGCTGCAACACGGCGTGCTGCCGGCCGATGCGCCCGGCGCCGTGCATGCGCGGCACCCGGCGTCGCGCGGACGGGTGACGGGGGGCAGCGTGCCGGGCATGGTCGCGAACGGATGACCCGGCGTATACGAACGCAACACGCCATCCCGGTTTGCATCCCGATCCAGCGGCAGCGGCCGCAGGCCGGCGCGATCGATTAACATCGGACGTTTCGTTTGACGGCCCAGCTGCCGCGCGTCGATGTCCATTCCGTCCGATTCCGCTTCTCCCGTTGCAACGCCGCACGCGTGGCGCGTGCATGCACTCGACGTGGCGCCCACCGCGGCGCGTGCCGGCGTGCGGATCGCGCGCGTCGATTTCGACTGGCGCGTGCCGCTCGCGTCGCCCGCGTATGCGGCGCTGAGCGATGACGAGCGCGCACGCGCCGCGCGTTTCCTGCGGCACGAGGATGCGGTCCGCAGCGCGGCGACGCGCGCCGCGCTGCGCGACGTGCTCGGCGCGGCGCTCGGCATCGCCCCGCACGCGGTCGCGATCGTCGTCGACGCATCGGGGCGGCCGTCGCTGGACCGCGCGCATCGCGCGTCGCTCGACTTCAACGTGTCGCATGCGGGCGATCATGCGCTGCTCGCCTGGGCGCCGGCGGGCCGCGTCGGCGTCGATATCGAGGGCTGCAACCGCGCGACCGACTGGCGCGCGCTGACGCGCGAAGTGTGCGCACCCGCCGAGCTCGCGTATCTCGACGGTCTGCCGCCCGGCGCCCGCGAGGGTGAATTCATGCGGGTGTGGTCCGCGAAGGAGGCGCTGCTCAAGGCGCTCGGCACCGGCATCATCGGCGGGTTGCGCGCGTTCGCGGTCGTGCCGCCGCGCGACGCGGCGACGCCCGCGACGACGATCGTCGAGCCGGCCGCGCCTGCCGCCGGCGTCGCGGCGTTCGACGCGGCGTGGCTCGACGCGGCGCCCGGCTACGCGGCGTGCGTCGCGTGGACGCGCGCGTAGGCCCGTGTCGACGCGCGGCGCTTACTCGAGCGGCGCGTCGTTCGGCACCGCATAGCGCGCCTTGATCACGTCGCTCATCGGGAAGTCGAACGCCAGCCCCTTCGGCGGCACCGGCTTCATGAACCATTTGTCGTACAGCGCGTTGATCTCGCCGCTTTTCATCAACTGCACGAGCGCGCCGTCGACGAGCGCCTTGAACTGCGGGTCGTCCTTGCGCAGCATGAACCCGTAGGCTTCCGACGATTGCGGCGTGCCGACGATCCGCCAGTCGGCCGGTTTCGCGGCGAGCTGGCGCACGCCCGCGAGCAGCACGTCGTCCATCATGTACGCGGCCGCGCGGCCCGATTCGAGCGTGAGGCGTCCTTCGCCGTAGTCCTTCGCGCTGATGATCTGCATGTTCATCTTCTTTTCCTCGTTCATCTTGCGCAGCAGGCGTTCGGATGTCGTGCCCTGGTTCGTCACGACCGTCTTGCCCGCGAGATCGGGGAAGTCGCGGATGCCCGAGCTCGTGCGCGTGAGCAGGCGCGTCGTCGCGACGAAGAAGGTGGTCGAGAACGCGACCTGTGCATGGCGCGCGGCGAGATTGGTCGTCACGCCGCATTCGAGATCGACGGTGCCGTTCTGCACGAGCGGAATGCGGTTCTGCGACGTGACCGGAATGAAGCGCACCTGCAGGTCGGGCTTGCCGGTGCGCGCCTTCACCGCGGCGATCACGCGGTCGCACAGGTCCTGCGAGAAGCCGATGACCTTGCCGCTCGCATCGACGTACGAGAACGGCACCGACGTCTCGCGATGGCCGATCGAAATCAGATTGGCCTGCCGGATCTTCTCGAGGGTGCCGGACAACGGCTCGGCGGCGAAGGGCGCGCCGCACGCGAGCGCGCACGCGGCGACGAGCAGGGGGCGGCCGACGCGGGCGGCGAATCGTGACGGGAAGGGCATGGCGGTCTCCGAGGCGAATGGTGATCCGTATGTTGACAAATACAAAATAATTGCAACATATGTTAATACCCGGGCCTGTCGGGCAAGTCCGGCGGGCCATGACGGACATAGGGAAACTCCCGAGTCGAAATCGGCGAAAAACGGGTTGTCTAGACAAGTTGACGTGGCTACACTTCAATCCATTCCGAACTTGTCTAGACAGGATTGCTCACATGATTACGTTGACCCCCGGCCACCTGACCCTCCCGCAACTGCGCCAGATCGCTCGCGAATCCGTGCAACTGAAGCTCGACCCGGCGAGCTTCGCGAAGATCGACGCGGGCGCGAAGGCCGTCGCCGACATCGCCGCGAAGGGTGAGCCGGCCTACGGCATCAACACGGGCTTCGGCCGCCTGGCGAGCACCCACATCCCGCACGACCAGCTCGAACTGCTGCAGAAGAATCTGGTGCTGTCGCACGCGGTCGGCGTCGGCCAGCCGATGGAGCGTTCGTCGGTGCGTCTGCTGATGGCGCTGAAGCTGTCGAGCCTCGGCCGCGGCCACTCGGGCATCCGCCGTGAAGTGATGGATGCGCTGATCACGCTGTTCAACGCCGACGTGCTGCCGCTGATCCCGGTGAAGGGCTCGGTCGGCGCTTCGGGCGACCTCGCGCCGCTCGCGCACATGTCGGCCGTGCTGCTCGGCGTCGGCGAAGTGTTCATCCGTGGCGAGCGCGCGAGCGCGCTCGACGGTCTGCGCGTCGCGGGCCTCGCGCCGCTGACGCTGCAGGCGAAGGAAGGCCTCGCGCTGCTGAACGGCACGCAGGCGTCGACCGCGCTGGCGCTCGACAACATGTTCGCGATCGAAGACCTGTACCGCACCGCGCTCGTCGCGGGCGCGCTGTCGGTCGACGCGGCAGCCGGTTCGGTAAAGCCGTTCGACGCACGCATTCACGAACTGCGCGGCCATCAAGGCCAGATCGACGCGGCCGCGTCGTACCGCGAGCTGCTCGAAGGCTCGCCGATCAACCAGTCGCACCGCGACTGCGACAAGGTGCAGGACCCGTACAGCCTGCGCTGCCAGCCGCAGGTGATGGGCGCGTGCCTGGACCAGATGCGCCATGCGGCCGACGTGCTGCTGATCGAGGCGAACGCCGTGTCGGACAACCCGCTGATCTTCCCGGATACCGGCGAAGTGCTGTCGGGCGGCAACTTCCACGCGGAACCCGTCGCGTTCGCAGCCGACAACCTCGCGCTGGCCGCGGCGGAAATCGGCGCGCTGGCCGAGCGCCGCATCGCGCTGCTGATCGACGCGACGCTGTCGGGCCTGCCCCCGTTCCTCGTGCGGGACGGCGGCGTGAACTCCGGCTTCATGATCGCGCACGTGACGGCTGCCGCCCTCGCGTCGGAAAACAAGACGCTCGCGCACCCGGCGTCGGTCGACTCGCTGCCGACTTCCGCGAACCAGGAAGACCACGTGTCGATGGCGACGTTCGCCGCGCGCAAGCTCGCCGATATCGCGGACAACACGAAGCACATCCTCGCGATCGAACTGCTGGCCGCCGCCCAGGGCGTCGACCTGCGCGCGCCGTACCACACGAGCCCGAAGCTGGCGCCCGTGATGGAAACGATCCGCGCCAAGGTCGAGCATTACGAACTCGACCACTACTTCGCGCCGGACATCGCGGCGATCGCGAAGCTGGTCGGCGAGCGTGCGTTCGCGAAGCTCAGCCCGTTCTCGTTCGCATCGGAACAGTAAGCCCATGAGCGCGCCGGTCTACCAGGAGATCAAGGACTTCATCCTGGCCCGCATCCACGCAGGCGAGTGGGAGGAGGGCGACCAGGTGCCGTCCGAGAACGAGCTGGCGCGCGAGTTCAAGGTGGCGCGCATGACCGTCAACCGCGCGCTGCGCGAGTTGACGGCCGAGCAGGTGCTCACGCGCATGAAGGGCGCCGGCACCTACGTCGCGCGGCCGAAGTACGAGTCGACGCTGGTGGCGATCCGCAGCATCTCGGAGGAGGTCGACGCGCGCGGGCATGCGTATCGCGCCAGCGTGCTCGGCCTCGAGACGATCCGCGCCGACGAGGCGCTCGCCGACGAGATGCAGGTGGCCGTGCGCGCGAAGCTGTTTCATTCGCAGGTGTTGCACTTCGAGAACGACGAGCCGGTGCAGCTCGAAGAACGATGGGTGAATCCGGCGGTCGCGCCGGATTACGCCGAGCAGGATTTCACGAACACGACGCCGAACCTGTACCTGATGCGCGCGGCGCCGCTGCAGCGGGTCGAGTACCGGATCGAAGCGGCGGCCCCGGCGCCGGAGCGGCGCGAGCAGCTGCGGATGGACGACGTCGAGCCGTGTCTGGTTTTACATCGGCGCACCTGGTCGCAGGGCGTCGTCGCCTCGGTGGCGAATCTGTGGCATCCCGGCAGCCGTTATCGCTTCACCGGGCATTTCTGATTCCTTATTGATATTCACTTTCCTTCGGGAGCAGTCGTCATGAACCATCCGAAACACATCGATCCCCGTCTCGATCCGACGCGCACGATCCGCGCGCCGCGCGGCAGCGAGAAGACCTGCAAGACCTGGCTGGCCGAAGCGGCCTACCGGATGATCCAGAACAACCTCGACCCGGAAGTCGCCGAGCATCCGCACGCGCTCGTCGTGTACGGCGGCATCGGCCGCGCGGCGCGCAACTGGGAATGCTACGACCAGATCCTCGCGTCGCTGAAGGATCTCGAAGAGAACGAAACGCTGCTGATCCAGTCGGGCAAGCCGGTCGGCGTGTTCCGCACGCACAAGGATGCGCCGCGCGTGCTGCTCGCGAACTCGAACCTGGTGCCGCACTGGGCGAACTGGGATCACTTCCACGAGCTCGACCGCAAGGGCCTGATGATGTACGGCCAGATGACGGCCGGCAGCTGGATCTACATCGGCAGCCAGGGCATCGTGCAGGGCACCTACGAAACCTTCTTCTCGGTCGCGAACCAGCACTTCAACGGCGATCCGTCGGGTCGCTGGATCCTGACGGGCGGCCTGGGCGGGATGGGCGGCGCGCAGCCGCTGGCCGCGACGATGGCCGGCTTCTCGATGATCGCGGTCGAATGCGACGAGACGCGTATCGACTTCCGCCTGAAGACGCGCTACGTCGACAAGAAGGCGACGACGCTCGACGAAGCGCTCGGCATGATCGAGGAAGCGAAGCGCACCGGCAAGCCCGTGTCGATCGGCCTGCTCGGCAATGCGGCCGACGTGTTCACGGAACTCGTCGAACGCGGCGTCACGCCGGACTGCGTGACCGACCAGACGAGCGCGCACGACCCGATCAACGGCTACCTGCCGCAAGGCTGGACCGTCGCGCAATGGCGCGAGGCGCAGAAGGTCGATCCGCAGAGCATCGTGAAGGTCGCGAAGCAATCGATGGCCGTTCAGGTGCGCGCGATGCTCGCGCTGCAGGACCGCGGCGCGGCGACGCTCGACTACGGCAACAACATCCGCCAGATGGCGCTGGAAATGGGCGTCGAGAACGCGTTCGACTTCCCGGGCTTCGTGCCGGCATACATCCGCCCGCTGTTCTGCGAAGGCAAGGGCCCGTTCCGCTGGGTCGCGCTGTCGGGCGATCCGGAAGACATCTACAAGACCGACCAGAAGGTGAAGGAGCTGATCCCCGACGATCCGCACCTGCACAACTGGCTCGACATGGCGCGTGAGCGCATCGCGTTCCAGGGCCTGCCGGCACGGATCTGCTGGGTCGGCGTGAACGATCGCTATCGTCTCGGCCAGGCGTTCAACGAGATGGTGAAGAACGGCGAACTGAAGGCCCCGATCGTGATCGGCCGCGACCACCTCGACACCGGTTCGGTCGCGAGCCCGAACCGCGAGACGGAATCGATGAAGGACGGTTCGGACGCCGTCAGCGACTGGCCGCTGCTGAACGCGCTGCTGAACACCGCGGGCGGCGCATCGTGGGTGTCGCTGCACCATGGCGGCGGCGTCGGCATGGGCTTCTCGCAGCACTCGGGCGTCGTGATCGTCGCCGACGGGACGGCCGACGCGCACGAGCGTCTCGGTCGCGTGCTGCTGAACGACCCGGCGACGGGCGTGATGCGCCATGCGGATGCCGGCTACGAACTCGCGCAGCAGACGGCCCGCGAAGCCGGCCTGAAGCTGCCGATGCTCGGCCGCTGAGCATGACGGCGCTCGACCAGGCGCCGGTGAACGCGACGATGATCCGCGCAGCGGATCTCGTCGCGTCGCCGTGGAAGAACGGCGGCGGCGTGACGCGCGAGATCGGCGCGTTTCCGCCGGGGGCCGCGCTCGACGCGTTCTCCTGGCGCGTGAGCGTTGCGGACGTCGGCACGGCCGGGCCGTTCTCGCGTTTCGACGGCGTCGACCGCACGCTCGTGCTGCTGTCCGGCGCGGGCATGACGCTCGCCGAAGCGGGCGGCACCCGGCACGTGCTCGACGCACCGCTGACCCGTGCGGATTTCGCGGGCGAGACGGCGATCGACGCGACGCTGCACGACGGCGCGACGCGCGACTTCAACCTGATGACGCGCCGTTCGGCCGCGCGCGGGTCGGTCGACGTGTGGCACGGGGGCACGCACCGCATCGAGCACGCCGACACCGTGCTGCTGTTCTGTGCAACGGGTGCGGTCGATGTCGAGATCGACGGCGCGCACCATGCACTGCAGGAAATGGACACGTTGCGGCTCGACGGGCCGCGGCGTGCGTTTGACGTCGTCGTGAGCGGAAGCGGCGCGCTGCTCGCCGTATCGCTCACCGTCGGCGAACGAGACTGAACGCATGAAACCGACTGTCTGGCATCACCTGAGGCTGTGTCCGCACGGCCATCCCGACGAGACGATCGACGACGCGGCGATCGCCGTCGACGAAACCGGCGCGATCGCGTGGCTCGGCGCGTTGTCCGCGCTGCCGCACGGCTATGCGCACTGGCGGCGCGAGGACCTGCACGGCGCGTGGGTGACGCCGGGCCTCGTCGATTGTCATACGCACCTCGTGTACGGCGGCACGCGTGCCGACGAGTTCGCGCAGCGCCTCGCCGGCGTCAGCTACGAGGAAATCGCGCGGCAGGGCGGCGGGATCGTGTCGACGGTGCGCGCGACGCGCGCGGCCGACGAGACGACGCTGTTCGTGCAGGCCGCCGCACGACTGCAGCCGCTGCTCGCCGAAGGCGTGACCGCGATCGAGATCAAGTCGGGCTACGGGCTCGACCTCGCGAGCGAGCGCAAGATGCTGCGCGTCGCGCGTCAGCTCGGCGAGCGCTTCCCGGTCACGGTCTATACGACCTTCCTCGGCGCGCATGCGCTGCCGCCCGAATATGCGGGGCGCGCCGACGCGTACATCGACGAAGTATGCGACCGGATGCTGCCGACGCTGGCCGATGAAGGGCTCGTCGACGCGGTCGACGTGTTCTGCGAACGCATCGGCTTCTCGCTCGCGCAGACCGAGCGCGTGTTCGAGGCCGCGACGCGGCGCGGGTTGCCGGTGAAGCTGCATGCGGAGCAACTGTCGAATGCGGGCGGGACGGCGCTCGCCGCGCGTTACCGCGCGCTGTCCGCCGACCATCTCGAATTTCTCGACGAAGCCGGCATCGAGGCGATGAAGGCGGCCGGCACGGTCGCCGTGCTGCTGCCGGGCGCGTACTACTTCATCCGCGAAACGCAACTGCCGCCGATCGAGCTGCTGCGCAAGCACGGCGTGCCGATCGCACTCGCGACCGATCACAACCCCGGCACGTCGCCGCTCGAATCGCTGCTGCTGACGCTGAACATGGGCTGCACGCTGTTCCGCATGACGGTGCCCGAGGTGCTGCAGGGCGTCACGCGCCATGCGGCCGCGGCGCTTGGCCGCGCGGATCGCCACGGCGCGCTCGAGGTCGGTCGCCAGGCCGATTTCGCCGTCTGGTCGGTTGGCTCGCTGGCCGAGCTGGCGTACTGGATCGGCCGGCCGCTGTGCGAGCAGGTCGTACGCGGCGGCACGACCGTGTTTCGCCGGATGAACGGATAAGTTTCGCGACGGATCGGGCCGGGCCGTGACGGCCCCGGTCCGGCCGACGCTTTGCATGGGACCGGACCCGGCGCGCGACCGCGCCGTCCGGTCGATCGCCGCGAGGCAGGCGCTGGGCGCGACGCGCGCGCCTGCCGGCCGCGGCACCGGGCCGGACGAGACGCTGACGCGCTCGATCCGGTCGATGAGGACTCGCCATGACCGATACCCTGTTGTTCGCGGACCATGCCTACCTGCCCGATGGCTGGCGCCGCAACGTGCTGCTGCGCTGGGACGCAACCGGCACGCTGACCGACGTGACGCCCGACACCGCTGCACCGGCAGGTGTCGCGCGCGCGGCCGGGCCGGTGCTGCCCGGCATGCCGAACCTGCATTCGCACGCGTTCCAGCGCGCGATGGCGGGACTCACCGAATACCGCGCGAATCCCGCCGACAGCTTCTGGAGCTGGCGCGACCTGATGTACCGCTTCGCGCTGAAGATCACGCCCGACGCGCTCGCGGCGATTGCACGCTGGCTGTATGTCGAGATGCTCAAGTGCGGCTACACGTCGGTGTGCGAATTCCACTACGTGCATCACGCGCAGGACGGCTCGCGCTATCCCCGGATCGCTGAGCTCGGCACGCGCGTGGTCGATGCCGCGCGCGCGGCCGGCATCGGCATCACGATGCTGCCCGTGTCCTACCAGTTCGCCGGCTTCGGCAACAAGCCGCCGCGCGACGACCAGCGCCGCTTCATCAACACGCCCGACGGCGTGCTCGAACTGCTCGACGCGATGCGTCGCGCGGCACCCGAGCACGGCGGGCTGCGCTACGGCGTCGCGCCGCACTCGCTGCGCGCGGTGTCCGAAAACGGGCTGCGCGTGCTGCTCGAAGGGCTGCCCGACGATGCGCCGGTGCACATCCACA
Organism: Burkholderia sp. BCC1208; assembly: GCF_902833095.1. NCBI lineage: Bacteria > Pseudomonadati > Pseudomonadota > Betaproteobacteria > Burkholderiales > Burkholderiaceae > Burkholderia > Burkholderia sp. BCC1208. The sequence continues at coordinate 40,050 of NZ_CADFDY010000006.1, forward strand.
TCGCCGAGCAGACGGCCGAAGTCGACGACTGCGTTCGTGCCTACGGCGCACGCCCCGTACAATGGCTGCTCGATCGCTTCGACGTCGATGCGCGCTGGTGTCTCGTGCACGCGACGCACGTCGACGCGGCCGAGACGGCGGCGCTCGCGAAGCGTCGCGCGGTCGCGGGCCTGTGCTTGACGACCGAAGCGAACCTCGGCGACGGCGTGTTTCCGGCCGTCGACTATCTCGCGCAGGGCGGCGTGATCGGCATCGGCTCGGACAGCCACGCGTCGGTCGAGTGGCGCTCGGAGCTGCGCCTGCTCGAATACGGGCAGCGGCTCGTGCACCGTGCGCGCAACGTGCTGGCGAGCGAGTCGCAGGCGCACGTCGCCGATCGCCTGTTCGACGCGTCGCTCGCCGGCGGCGCGCAGGCGAGCGGGCGACGCATCGGCGCGCTGCGCGCAGGCTGCCGCGCCGACTGGCTCGTGCTCGATCCCGATCATCCGGCGATCGCCGAGCACGGCAGCGCGGCATGGCTGTCGGGCATCGTGTTCGCCGAGCACGGCGAGACGCCGGTGCTCGACGTCTACACGGGCGGCGAGCGCGTCGTGAGCGGCCGCCGCCATCGCGACGAAGCCGCCGCGTATGCCGATTACCGCGCCGCGCTGGCGCAACTGCTGCGCTGACGCGCGGCGACCGGCGCACGCTTCATGCGTGCGCCGGCAGACTCTTACGGTGATGCGACATGACTGAACAACCGGCTGTATTCACGCTGAAGCAGGGCACGCTGCCGCTGCTGATCTCGATTCCTCACGCAGGCACGCACATCCCCGACGACATCGCCGCGACGATGACGCCCGACGCGCGCTTCGTCGACGATTGCGACTGGCATCTCGAGCGGCTGTACGGCTTCGCGGCCGATCTCGGCGCATCGATCCTCGTGCCGTCGCACGCGCGTTACGTCGTCGACCTGAACCGTCCGCCCGACAACGAGAACCTGTATCCGGGGCAGGACACGACGGGGCTCGTGCCGGTCGATACGTTCGACAAGGCGCCGCTTTATCCGGCGAACGCGCTGCCCGGCAACGACGAGATCATGCGTCGCCGCGACCGTTACTGGCTGCCGTATCACGACGCGCTGCAACGCGAGATCGCGCGCCTGAAGGGCGAACACGGCCGCGTGCTTGTGTGGGAAGCGCATTCGATCCGCTCGCACGTGCCGCGTTTCTTCGACGGCCGCCTGCCGGATTTCAACTTCGGCACGTCGAGCGGCGCGAGTGCTGCGCCCGGCCTCGCGGAGGCGCTGGCTGCGCGCGTGCTCGCGCATGGCGGTTATATGGCCGTCGCGAACGGGCGCTTCAAGGGCGGCTACATCACGCGTCACTATGGCGTGCCCGACACTGGTGTCGAGGCCGTGCAGCTTGAACTGTCGCAAATCACGTACATGGAAGAGACGCGTCCGTACGCGTACGACGAAGCGCGTGCAGCGCGGATCGTGCCGCTGCTGCAGGCGCTCGTCGAAACCGCGCTCGCGCATCGTTGAGCACGGGCCGCTGCCATGCGGCAGCGCGGCGCGGCGGCGCGTCACGCCCCGTCGACACGTAGCAGGCAAGCCGGTGCAGCGCACAAAAACGGCATCGATCCCGCGCGGGTCGATGCCGTTTTTTTCGTCTGATCGATGTCGTCATCGGCACCTGAAAATTTGACGCAATTTTTAAGTGATATAAGCTGAATGTCAGGAAGTCGTCACGCGCGTGCCGGCGGCGAGGCCATCGACGATGGCCGGCCTGCACCGGAATCCGCCGCGAGACGTCTTGCTCACGTGCCGCCACGCGGCATTGCGACACGTGTCCTGTCTTCATCAGTCAGTCGAGTACGATCGTGAAAGCCGCCAGCCCTTCGATACGCCGGACGCGAAGTCCGTCGGCGGGCGCGCCGCCTCAGGCCGGGCCGAACCGGCATGCTGATCGCGGCACGCGCGCCGCCCCGTTACGCGAGCCTCGCTTCTTCGCCATTTCCCATCGCGGCCCGCGCTGCTTCAATCTCGTGACCGCGCACGTGTTCAGCGCGGTGCAGTGCGACGGCAGCGCATCGTTGTTGCCCTAGCGCCCCTTTCCGCTTCCGTCCCGGACCGCACCGCCTGTTGCCGCGGCGTTCGCGCGGCAGGCTCGCGCATGCGCTGGCGTTTGCGCGTGCGTTGCGCGATGGCGCGCGCGTGCAGCGCACCCGAGAACCTGCATCGTTGTGCGCGCAAGCGTGTCGCGCGCCATCACCGGAGAGACGCCGATGCGTGCGCGACCGATCGTAGCCGTGACCGCCGACCGCATCCTGCGCGGTGCGCATCCGAACCACACGGCGGGCGAGAAGTACCTCGCCGCCGTCGTCGACGGCGCCGGCGCGCTGGCGTTCGTGCTGCCCGCGCTCGGCGTGCGGCAGCCGGCCGACGCGATCGCCGGGGCCATCGACGGGCTGCTGTTGACGGGCAGCTATTCGAACGTGGAGCCGCATCATTACGGCGGCGCCGCGAGCGCGCCCGACATGCTGCACGATCCGGCGCGCGATGCGACCGCGTTGCCGCTGATCCGCGCGGCGATCGGCGCGGGCGTGCCCGTGCTCGCGATCTGCCGCGGCATGCAGGAGCTGAACGTCGCCTATGGCGGCACGCTGCATCAGCGGCTGCATGCGACGACCGGCTTCGACGACCATCGCGAACGACCGGACGATCCGCTCGAACGGCAGTACGGTCCCGCGCACGTCGTGCAGCTCGCACCCGGCGGCCTGCTGCAGCGGGTCGCGCACGGCGCGCACGAGGCGACCGTCAATTCGCTGCACGACCAGGGCATCGCGCACCTGGGCGCGGGGCTCGCGATCGAAGCGAGCGCGCCCGACGGACTGGTCGAGGCCGTCAGCGTGCGTGGCGCGCGTGCATTCGCGCTGGGCGTGCAGTGGCATCCCGAGTGGCGCTACGCGGAGCAGCCGCTGTCGCGCGACATCTTCGCGGCATTCGGCGCGGCGTGCCGCGCGCACATGACCCGCCGCATTCATGCGGCCGGCGGCACGACGCCGTCGCCGGCCGCATCCGACATCGACTGAACGAGGCCGATCATGCAACCCGAACTGAGCGAATTCCTGCGACAGCACCGCATCACCGAAGTCGAGGCGATCATTCCCGACATGGCGGGCATCGCGCGCGGCAAGATCATTCCGCGCAACAAATTCGAGTCCGGCGAATCGATGCGCCTGCCGCAGGCCGTGATGGTGCAGACCGTCACCGGCGACTATCCGGAGGACGGCACGCTGACCGGCGTGACCGATCCCGACATGGTGTGCGTGCCGGATCCGTCGACGATCTGCCTGATCCCGTGGGCGGTCGATCCGACCGCGCAGGTGATCCACGATTGCGTGCATTTCGACGGCTCGCCGGTCGAGATCTCGCCGCGTTACGTGCTGCGCCGCGTGCTCGACCTGTACGAGGCGAAGGGCTGGAAGCCCGTGGTCGCGCCCGAACTGGAGTTCTATCTGGTCGACATGAACGCCGATCCCGACTTGCCGTTGCGCCCGCCCGTCGGTCGAACGGGGCGGGCGGAAACCGGCCGCCAGTCGTATTCGATCGAGGCCGTCAACGAGTTCGATCCGCTGTTCGAGGACATCTACGAATACTGCGAAATGCAGGGCCTCGATATCGAGACGCTGATTCATGAAGTGGGCGCCGCGCAGATGGAGATCAACTTCGTGCATGGCGACGCGCTGCCGCTGGCCGACCAGGTGTTCCTGTTCAAGCGCACGGTGCGGGAGGCCGCGCTGCGCCACAACATGTATGCGACGTTCATGGCCAAGCCGATGGAAAACGAGCCGGGTTCCGCGATGCACATTCATCAGAGCCTCGCGGATATGCGCACCGGGCGCAATCTGTTCGCCGACGAAAACGGCGCCGTGTCGCCGCTGTTCCACAGCTATCTGGCGGGGCTGCAGAAGTACACGCCGGCGCTGATGCCGATCTTCGCGCCGTACATCAATTCGTACCGCCGCCTGTCGCGCTTCATGGCCGCGCCGATCAACGTGCAGTGGGGCTACGACAACCGTACGGTCGGGTTCCGGATTCCCCAGTCGACGCCGGTCGCGCGGCGCATCGAGAACCGGATTCCGGGCGTCGACTGCAACCCGTACCTCGCGTTGGCGGCGACGCTCGCCGCCGGCTATCTCGGCATGACGCAACAACTCGCGCCGACCGAGCCGATCGCATCCGACGGCTACGACTTGCCGTACCAACTGCCGCGCAACCTCGAGGAAGGTATCTCGCTGATGGCCGCGTGCGAGCCGCTCGCCGGCATTCTCGGCGACAAGTTCGTGAAGGCCTACCTCGCGTTGAAGGAGACCGAATACGAAGCGTTCTTCCGCGTGATCAGCTCGTGGGAACGCAGGCATTTGCTGCTGCACGTGTGAGCGTGCGGCGCTGTTTGACGGAGAAAACATGACCGATCGAAACGAAGCTTTTTCGCCGCACTCGACCGCCGATTTTCGCGCGCTCGACGCCGCGCACCACATCCATCCGTTCTCGGACATGGGCGCGCTCAATCGCGCGGGCAGCCGCGTGATCGTCAAGGCCGACGGCGTCTACCTGTGGGACTCGGACGGCAACAAGGTGATCGACGGGATGGCCGGCCTCTGGTGCGTGAACGTCGGCTACGGCCGCAAGGAACTCGCCGACGCCGCGTATCGCCAGCTGCAGGAACTGCCGTTCTACAACACGTTCTTCAAGACCACGCATCCGCCGGTGATCGAACTCTCCGCGATGCTCGCGGAAGTGACGCCCGCCGGCTTCAACCACTTCTTCTATTGCAACAGCGGCTCGGAAGGCAACGACACCGTGCTGCGTCTCGTGCATCAATACTGGCGCGTACAGGGCAAGCCGCAGAAGAAGTACGTGATCTCGCGCAGGAACGGCTACCACGGCTCCACCATCGCAGGCGGCACGCTCGGCGGGATGGGCTACATGCACGAGCAGATGCCGTCGAAGGTCGAGCACATCGTGCACATCGACCAGCCGTATTTCTTCGGCGAGGCGCAGCCGGGCGAGACGCCGGAAGCATTCGGTCTCGCGCGTGCGCGGCAGCTCGAAGCGAAGATCCTCGAACTCGGCGCGGAGAACGTCGCGGCGTTCATCGGCGAGCCGTTCCAGGGCGCGGGCGGCGTGATCTTCCCGCCGTCGACGTACTGGCCGGAAATCCAGCGGATCTGCCGCCAGTACGACATCCTGCTCGTCGCCGACGAAGTGATCGGCGGCTTCGGGCGCACCGGCGAATGGTTCGCGCACCAGCACTTCGGCTTCGAGCCGGACCTGATCACGATGGCGAAGGGTCTCACGTCGGGCTATGTGCCGATGGGCGCGGTGGGCATCCACGAGCGCATCGCGCGCCCGATCATCGACAACGGCGAATTCAATCACGGCCTCACGTACTCGGGCCACCCGGTGGCGGCGGCCGTCGCGGTCGCGAACCTGAAGTTGCTGCGCGACGAAGGCATCGTCGAGCGCGTGAAGACCGATATCGGCCCGTATTTCCAGCGCCGCCTGCGCGACGCGCTGGGCGATCATCCGATCGTCGGGGAGATTGCGGGAGCGGGGCTCGTCGCCGGCGTTCAACTGGCGCGCGACCGGCACCGGCGCGAGCGCTTCGGCGCGGACGTCGACGTCGGCACGATCTGCCGCGACTTCTGCTTCAACGGCAACCTGATCATGCGCGCGACCGGCGACCGGATGCTGCTGTCGCCGCCGCTCGTGATTCGCGAGGCGGAGGTCGACGAGATCGTCGACAAGGCGAAGCGCGCGTTCGACGCGACGGCGGAGCGGGTGGGGCAGGTACGGTAAGCCGGCGGCTGCGTGAGGGTGTGGCGTCGAATGGTGCGGCGCTCGCATCACGCAGGGCACGCGCGTCGCCAAAACGAAAAGGGCCTGCGTCGTGAGACGCAGGCCCTTGAATTCTTTGGTGGGCGGTACTGGGATCGAACCAGTGACCCCTGCCGTGTGAAGGCAGTGCTCTACCGCTGAGCTAACCGCCCAAAGAAGCTGAAATTATGTCAGAGCTTTTTGGGTTCGTAAAGCCCTTTCCGCAAATTTTTTTCAGGCCGGCGCAACGATCGGTCAGCCGGCCGTCGACGGCTCGACGAGATCGAGGATCGAACCGTCGCGCTTGAGCGTCGCGAGCACGATGCTCGAATTGATCGACATCACGCCCGCCGCGCGGTGCAGCCGATTGATAACGAAGTCCGAATAATGATCGAGGTCGCGCGCGCGAACCGTCAGCACGTAGTTCGATCCGCCCGTCACGATCTGCGCCGCGATGACTTCCGGCCACTGCTGGATCGCTTCGACGAACCGGTCGTGCCACTCGGGCACGTCCGGCCGCATCGACACATGCACGAGCGCCTCGAACGCGACGCCGACCTTCTTCGGCTCGATCGTGCAGCGATACCCCGAAATGGCGCCGCGTTCCTCGAGCAGCTTCACGCGACGCAGGCATGCCGACGGCGACAGCGCGACCGCGTTCGCGAGGTCCTGATTGCTGATGCGACCGTCACGTTCGAGGTGCCGGAGGATTCGCATGTCGGTTCGATCCAGAGCCATTTCGCAGAATCCGATGAATTTTTAGATAGGAATCGCAGACTCTACTGCAATCGGCGCGATTCGTCATCGAAAAGTGAAGCTCATTCTATTTCGTCCTCGATAACATGCGCCCCATGCCTCGACCGCACGGCCCGACGCAACGCGATGCCGCCGGTCGTGCCGCCGCCTTCAATCTTTACCGTCATTCCGCCATGTACGAACACGTTCCCGCCTATCCGGGCGATCCGATCCTGTCGCTGTTCCAGGCCTTCCAGCAGGATGCGCATCCGCACAAGGTCAACCTGAGCATCGGCCTTTACTACGACGACACGGGCCGGATTCCGGTGCTCGACAGCACGCGCGTCGCGGCAGGGCGCTTGCGCGAAGCCGATGCGCCGCATACGTATCTGCCGATGGAAGGGCTCGCCGCCTACCGGCAGGGCGTGCAGCGCCTCGTCTTCGGCGACGATTGCGCGGCGCTCGCGGAAGGGCGCATCGCGACGCTGCAGACGCTAGGCGGATCGGGCGCGATCCGGCTCGGCGCGGAATTCGTGAAGCGCTATTTCCCCGACAGCGCGATCTGGATCAGCGACCCGACGTGGGACAACCATCGCGTGATCTTCTCGGCGGCCGGCCTCGAGGTGCACACGTATCCGTACCACGACGCAGCGCGCAACGACATCCGCGTCGAAGAGATGCTCGCGACGCTCGACGCGTTGCCGGCGCGCAGCGTCGTGCTGCTGCAGCCGTGCTGCCACAACCCGACAGGGCTCGACCTCGACCGCGATGCATGGCGCGCGGTGATCGCCGTGCTCGCGCGGCGCGGGCTGATTCCGTTCCTCGACATGGCGTACCAGGGTTTCGGCGACGGTCTCGCCGATGATGCATGGGCCGTGCGCGCGATCGTCGATGCGGGGCTGCCGGCGATCGTCGGCAACTCGTTCTCGAAGAACTTCTCGCTGTACGGCGAGCGCGTCGGCGGGTTGTCGATCGTCTGCGCGAACGCGGGCGAGGCCGCGACGGTGCTGAGCCAATTGCAGGCCGGCGTGCGCCGCACCTATTCGAGCCCGCCGCTGTTCGGTGCGCAGCTCGTGTCGACGGTGCTGAACGACGACGCGCTGCGCGCGCGCTGGGAAGACGAAGTCGCGCAGGTGCGCACGCGCATCAAGCGGATGCGCGGCGAACTGAAGGCGCGCCTCGATGCGGGCCTGCCGGGGCGCGCGTTCGACGCGCTCGTCGCGCAGCGCGGGATGTTCAGCTATACGGGCATCGCCGCGGCCGACGTCGACCGGCTGCGGGCATCGCACGGCGTCTATCTGCTGCGCTCGGGCCGCATGTGCATCGCGGGCCTGAACGACGCGAACGTCGACCATGTCGCGAACGCGATCGCCGACGTGCTCGGCGGTGCGTCGCGCCAGGCCGCCTGAGCGTCCCGATCCCGATCATAAGGATAACGTACGATGGCTGAAACGATCCCGGTCGACTTGCCGCTGCTCGCGCAACCGTTCTCGTGGGCGACCCGCGCCTGCGGGCTGATGTTTACCGGTCACGGGCCGGTCGCTGCGTCCGGCGCGATCGTCGGCGACACGATGGCCGAGCAGGCGCGCGTCACGCTCGAGAATCTCGCGACGGCCGTCGCGGCGGCCGGCGCGACGATGGACGATGTCGCGCAGGTGCTCGTCTACCTGTCCGACGTGAAGGCGATGCCCGAATTCGACGCCGAATACCGGCGCCACTTCCGGGAACCCTATCCGAACCGTACGTGCGTCGGCGTGCAGGGTTTCGCGCATCCGGCGATGCGCGTCGAGCTCGTCGCGTACGTTGCGTTGCCGGCGGCGCGCGCCTAGCAGGAACACCGCGTTGCGCGGTGGGTAGTTACCACGATCAACAGGAAACGAAAACAAGACTGGAGGAGAACATGAGGAAGATTTATCGATTGGCACTGCCAATGATGGCGGGCGCGCTCGCCGCGAGCAGTGCGTCGGCGCAGAGCAGCGTGACGCTGTACGGCATCGTCGACCAGAGCATCCGCTACACGACGCATGCCGACGCGTCGAACGACGCGGGCGTGCAGATGACCAACGGCGCGATCACGAACAGCCGCTGGGGGCTGAAGGGCAGCGAAGCGCTCGGCGGCGGGCTGCAGGCGATCTTCCGGCTCGAGAGCGGCTTCGAGCCGCAAAACGGGCAGTTCGACGGCGCGTTGTTCGGCCGCTACGCGTATGTCGGCCTCGCGAGCGATTGGGGTACCGTGAAGCTCGGCCGCCAGGCGACCGAGGCGTTCAACCTGTTCGGCGATCTCGATCCGCTGACGGTCGGCAACTACACGGCCAACATGTGGCCGTACTTCCTCACGCAAGGCCGCGCGAGCAACGTCGTCAGTTACGACGGCACGTTCGGCGGGCTGAACGTCGGCGCGAGCTACGGCTTCGGCGGCGTCGCGGGCAGCCTCGGCGCGAATGCATACTGGGGCACGCGCGTGTCGTACACGCAGGGCGGCCTGATGGTCGGCGCGACGTACCAGCAGGTGCGCGACCTGAAGAGGCGCGCGCAGCAGGCGTGGGGGGCGGGCGCGCGCTACGCATTCGGCGCGGCGACGCTGTACGCGGGTTATCTCGGCGGCATCGATCGCTCGGGCGTGCTCGACGAGGCGCTGCTGAACGCGCCGGGCCGCCAGGTGAGCTACGGGTCGTTCGCGGACAACCCGCGCCGCGACGCGATCTTCTACACGGGCGCGAGCGTCAAGGTCACGCCTGCGGTGTCGGTGACGGGCGTCGCGTATTACGACGACATCCGCAACGTCAACGGCGTCGCCGGCAACGTCGGCAAGCGCTATACGGGCGTGCTCGAGGCCGAGTACGCACTGTCGAAGGCGACGCAGGTCTACGCGACGGTCGACTACAACCGCGTGACCGGCGGCGCGTTCACCGAAATGCCCGGGCGCGGCAACCAGACGGGCATCGCGGCCGGCCTGCGCCATCTGTTCTGAACCCGCGGCGCGCGGCGGCCGGCCGGTCCGGCGCCGGCCCGCGCGCCGCCGACGTTTCGACCGGACAATCGCTTTCGAACGAGGTCATTCGATGCAACCAGAAGGGCAATTCCAGCATATCGCGGCGCGCGAGCAAGGTCTGCGCCGCACGCTTTCCGCACGGCAGATGGCGATGATCGCGATCGGCGGCGCCATCGGCACCGGTCTCTTTCTCGGCAGCGGCTTCGCGATCGGCTTCGCGGGCCCGAGCGTGCTCGTCAGCTATGCGATCGGTGCGTTCATCTCGCTGCTGCTGATGGGCTGTCTCGCCGAGATGACGGTCGCGCACCCGACATCCGGTTCGTTCGGCGCATACGCCGAGCATTACGTGAGCCCATGGGCCGGGTTCCTCGTGCGCTACGCGTACTGGGCGTGCATCGTGCTCGCGGTCGGCACCGAAGTCACCGCGATCGCGCTGTACATGAAGTACTGGTTTCCGGGCGTGCCCGGCTGGCTGTGGATCGTCGGTTTCTCGGCGCTGCTGGTGTTCATCAACGCGCGCAGCGTCGACGTGTTCGGCGCGGTCGAATACGGTTTCTCGGTCGTGAAGATCGCGGCGATCGTCGGCTTCATCGTGCTCGGCGCGTATGTCGTGTTCGGCAATCCGGGGCTGGTCGGCGACGGCGCGGCGCGCGCGGGCTTCCACCACTACACGGATCACGGCGGCTTCTTTCCGAAGGGCCCGTGGGGGACGTGGGTCGCGGTGATCGTGTCGATCTTCAGCTACCTGAGCATCGAGATGATCGCGGTCGCGGCCGGCGAAGCGGAGGATCCCGAGCGCGCGGTCACGCGTGCGTTCCGCTCGACGATCGTGCGGCTCGTACTGTTCTACCTCGTCACGCTCGCGCTGATGCTCGCGATCGTGCCGTGGACGGCGGCGGGGCGCGACGAAAGCCCGTTCGTGAAGGTGATGGAGGCGATCCGCCTGCCGGGCGCGGCCGGGCTGATCAACTTCGTCGTGCTGGTCGCCGCGCTGTCCGCGATGAACAGCCAGCTCTACATCACGACGCGGATGATGTTCAGCCTGTCGCGCGCGGGGCATGCACCGAAGGCGCTCGGCGAAGTGAGCGCGCGCGGCGTGCCGTTCGGCGCGCTGATGCTGTCGACGCTCGGCATCGCGCTCGCGACGGTGCTGAGCGTGCTGTATCCGGACGCGTCGTTCACGATCATGATGGCGGTGTCGATGTTCGGCGCACTGTTTACGTGGATGATGATCTTCGTCACGCATTACTGCTTCCGGCGCCGCCGCGCGGCGCTCGGCCTGCCTGCGCCCGCATTCCGGATGCGCGGTTTTCCGCTGCTGACGCTGCTCGGCGCGGGCCTGATGCTCGCGGTGATGGTGACGACCTACTTCACGGCCGAATTCCACATGACGCTGATCTTCGGCATTCCGTTCCTGATTGCGCTCTCGGTCGTGTACGCGGTGTGGTATCGCCGCCCGCAGCCGGCGCTGCAGCCTGAAGCGAAGTAGCGAGCCGCCCGCTCAGCCCGGCAGCGCGGGCAGCGCGTCGATCGACGCGCGCACGTAGCCGGCAAAGCGCAGCGCCACCGGTTCGGCGGTGCCGCTGCGTTTCAGCGCGAGCGTGCGCGATTCGAGCGACGCATCCCTCAGCGGCAGGAACGCGAGCCGGTCGCTTTTCGCCTGCTGCAGCACGCGCGGCACCAGCGCGATGCCCATCCCGAACTCGATCATCGACAGGATCGTCTGCCACAGCCGCGCCTCGTGACGGATCAGCGGACTGAATCCCGCGTTCACGCACTGCGCGATGATCAGGTCGTGATAGTGCGGCGCTGCTTCGCGCGGAAACAGGATGAAGGGTTCTGTCGCGAGCGCGGCGAGCGCGACCTGCCTGCGCCGCGCGAGCGGATGCGCGGCCGGCAGGCAGCACACGAACGGCTCCGCATAGACCGGCGCCGATTCGACCTCGGGCGGGAAGTGGCCCCAGTGCGCATAGCCGAGATCGATCTGGCCGCGCTGGATCGCCTGCACCTGCGCATGCGTGTTCATCTCGCTCAGCACGACCTCGACGCCCGGATAGTCGGCCTCGAAGCGCCGCACCGCATCGGGCAGCCCGCGATACAGCATCGAGTGGACGAAGCCGATCCGCAGGCGCCCGGCGAGCCCCGATGCGGAGCGCACCGTCAGGCGCTCGGCTTCGGCCGCCTGCAGCAGCAGCCGGCGCGCTTCGCCGAGCAGCACCTCGCCCGCATTGGTCAGCGCGACGGTCTTGTTGGTGCGCGAGAAGAGCAGCACGCCGAGCGCATCCTCGAACTTGCGGATGTCGAAACTCAGCGCCGGCTGCGAGATGAACAGGCGCTTCGCTGCGCGCCCGAAATGCAGCTCCTCGGCAACCGCCACGAAGTAGCGCAACTGCCTCAGTTCCATGGTGTCTCCTCCCGGCGTCGGCATCGATAAGCGATATCTATCGTACCGGACAAATCGTGTATTGGACGCTTATCGATCGCGCGCCTACGCTCTGCGAAGGCTTTGCACCGGGCCATCCGGGCGCTGCGGCGTCCGCCGCGGCCGACGAGCAGGCAATCCAGGAGACGCACGAATGAACGACACCGCTCGCACGCCGGACACCGGCGCATCCAATATCCCCGACAGCCGGGGCATCAATTTCTTCACCGTCGATCCCGATCTTGGCGCGTTGCTGAAGCTGCATCTCGGCGACGCGCACTATGCCGAACTCGAGCCGCGGCTACGCGCGCTGGGCGAGCGCGTATCGGACGAACTCGACGAATGGGCGTCGCGCGCGGACAAGCATCCGCCCGTGCTCGAGCACCGCGACCGGCGCGGCGAGGCCGTGCAGCGGATCGACAAGGACCCGGCCTACGTCGCGCTCGAACGGGTCGCGTATGCGGAGCTCGGGCTCGCGTCGCTGAGTCATGGATCCGACACCGTGCCGCCGCTCGTCAAGTACGCGCTGACGTTCCTGTTCGTGCAGGCGGAATTCGGGCTGTGCTGCCCGGTCAGCATGACCGATTCGCTGACGCGCACGCTGCGCCGCTTCGGCGATCCCGCGCTCGTCGCGCGCTACCTGCCGAGGCTCGCGTCGCGCGACTTCGACACGCTGTACCAGGGCGCGATGTTCATGACCGAGCAGGCGGCCGGCTCCGATGTCGGCCGTATCGCGACGCGCGCGACCCGCGAAACCGACGCGCACGGCGAGACGGTCTGGCGCCTGACCGGCGACAAGTGGTTCTGCTCGAATGCCGACGCCGATCTCGCGATGGTGCTGGCGCGGCCCGACGGCGCGCCGGACGGCATCAAGGGCCTCGCGCTGTTCCTGCTGCCGAAGACGCTGCCGGACGGCACGCGCAACCGCTACCGGATCGTGCGCCTGAAGGACAAGCTCGGCAGCCGTTCGATGGCGAGCGGCGAGATCGCGCTCGAAGGCGCGCAGGCTTACCTGATCGGCGAGATCGGGCGCGGCTTTCACCAGATGGCCGACATGATCAACATGTCGCGGCTGTCGAACGGCGTGCGCGCGGCCGGGCTGATGCGGCGCGCGCTGAACGAGGCGCTGCACGTCGCCGCGCATCGCGACGCGTTCGGCCGCAAGCTGATCGAGATGCCGCTGATGCAGCGCCAACTGATGAAGATGCTGCTGCCGGCCGAGGCCGCGCGCGCGATGTTCATGCAGATCGCGCTGCTGCTGCCGCAGGCCGATGCGGGCGACGAGCAGGCCGCGCGCTGCGTGCGGATCCTGACGCCGCTGATCAAGTTCCGCGCATGCCGCGACGCACGCCGCGTGACGGGCGATGCGATGGAAGTGCGCGGCGGCACCGGCTATATCGAGGAATGGAGCGATGCGCGGCTCGTGCGCGACGCGCACCTCGGTTCGATCTGGGAAGGCACGAGCAACATCGTCGCGCTCGATGTCGCGCGCGCCGCGCAGCGCGAGCATGCGCTCGACGCGCTGCGCACGTTCCTCGGCGATCGTCTGGGCGCGGCGCCGCTGCCCGACGCGAGCCGCACGGCGCTGCGGCGCATTCTCGCGCGGGCCTGCGATGCGCTCGCGCGGGTCGCCGAGGAGGGCGACGACGCGCGCGTGCGGCAGGCCGCGTCCGCGCTGTATTACGCGAGCGCGGCCGTGCTGATGGCCTGCGAGGGCGCACGGCTCGCGCCGGATTTCAGGCGTCTCGCGCTGGCGCACCTGATCGTGCGGCACAAGCTGCTGCCGGTCGATCCGCTCGCGCCGGCATCGCGCGACGACGAATCGGCCGCGTCCGACGCGCTGCTGCGCGGCCTGCCGGTCGCGCTCGATACGGCGCTCGACCTGCTGCCGGAGGTCGAGCGATGAGCGCGACGCGTGGCGCACTGGACGGCCTGAAGGTCGTCGACCTGAGCCGGGTGCTCGGCGGCCCGTACTGCACGCAGGCGCTCGCCGATCACGGCGCGACGGTGGTCAAGATCGAGCCGCCCGGCGGCGACGAGACGCGCGGCTGGGGGCCGCCGTTCCTCGGCGACACGGCCTGGTATTTCATGGGCGTGAACCGCAACAAGGAAGGGCTCGCGCTCGACCTGTCGCACGACGAAGGGCGGGCGATCCTGTGGCGCCTGCTCGAAGAGGCCGACGTGCTTGTCGAGAATTTCAAGCCGGGCACGCTCGCGCGCTGGGGCATGGACTACGCACGCGACCTGCAGCCGCGCTTTCCGCGCCTGATCCACTGCGCGGTGACGGGCTTCGGCGACGACGGCCCGCTCGGCGGCCTGCCGGGCTACGACGCGGTGATCCAGGCGATGGCCGGGCTGATGAGCGTGAACGGCGAACGCGATGGCGGCGCGACGCGCATCGGCTTGCCGATCGTCGACATGGTCACGGGGCTCAACGCGCTGGCCGGCATCCTGCTGGCGCTCGCGGAGCGCGAGAAGAGCGGGCGCGGGCAGTCGATCGACGTGGCGCTGTACGACTGCGGCGTGTCGCTCCTGCATCCGCACCTGCCGAACTTCTTCGGTTCGGGCCGCGTACCGGAACGCAGCGGCAACGCGCATCCGAACATCGCGCCGTACGACAGCTACCGCACGGCCACGGTGCCGATCTTTCTCGCGGTCGGCAACGACCGGCAGTTCGCGCGGCTCGTCGCGCATCTCGGTGCGCCGGCGCTCGCCGGCGATCCGCGTTTCGTCGACAACCGCAGCCGCTGCGCGCACCGGCCCGAGCTGAAGGCCGAACTGGAAACGCGGCTCGCCGCGCACGCGTGCGAGCCGCTCGCGCGCGACCTGATGGCGGCCGGCGTGCCGTGCGGGCCGGTGCGCACGGTGGCCGACGTCGCGCACGATCCGCATGCGCTGCACCGCAACCTGTTTGTCGAGATCGGCGCGTATCGCGGCACCGCGTCGCCGGTGAAGCTGTCGCGCACGCCGGCCACCTACCGGTCGGCGCCGCCCGCGCTCGGTCGCGACACGCGGGCGGTGCTCGATCGGCTCGGCGTCGATCGCGCACTTCAGCAGCAACTGCTCGATGCCGGCCTGCTGAAAACGGCGTCCGACTGACATGACGCCACCGGCCGGCGGCGCAATGCCGGCCACCCGGGAAAGGCGCGCGACAGTCGCGCCCCCGATCACCAACATGGAGACATCGATGAGCCGTCCGCAATCCCCGCCCGCCGCGCAGCCGCGGCCCGGCCGCGCCGCCTTCGCGGCGTTCGTCGGCACCACGATCGAGTGGTACGACTTCTACATCTACGGCACGGCCGCGGCGCTCGTGTTCGGCAAGGTATTCTTTTCGAGCACGATGGATCCCGGCGTCGCGACACTGCTCGCATTCGTCACGTTCTGGGCCGGTTTCGCGGCGCGGCCGCTCGGCGGGATCGTATTCGGGCATCTCGGCGATCGCGTCGGCCGCAAGACCGCGCTCGTGATCACGCTGGTGATGATGGGGCTGGCGACGACCGGCATCGGCCTGCTTCCCGGCTATGCGTCGATCGGCGTATGGGCGCCGGCGGGCCTCGTCGTGCTGCGCGTGCTGCAGGGCATCGCGGTCGGCGGCGAGTGGGGCGGCGCGGTGCTGATCGCGAGCGAGAACGCGCCGAAGCACCGCAGCATCCTGTATGCGGCGTTCGCGCAGCAGGGCTCGCCCACCGGCAACCTGCTGGCCACGGCCGCGTTCTTCGCGCTGAGCGCGCTGCCGACGCCGTCGTTCCTGATGTGGGGCTGGCGCATTCCGTTCCTGCTGTCGGCCGTGCTCGTGATCATCGGCATGGTGATCCGGCTGAGGCTCGAGGAGTCGGTCGACATGCAGCGCGTGCTCGCGCGCAAGCGCACGGTGAAGCTGCCGCTGCGCGACGTCGTGCGCGATCACTGGGTGGTCGTGCTGCTCGCGGCCGGCACGCTGCCGGTGATCAACGTCACGTATTTCCGCAGCACGTTCGCGCTGTCGTGGGCGACGAAGACGCTCGGTTACGCGCAGGGCACGTTCCTCGGCATCCTGTCGATCTCGCTCGTCGTGCAATTTCTGATGCAGCCGGTCGGCGCGTGGTTCGTGTCGAAGGTCGACATGCGGCGCGCGATGTGCTGGATCCTGATCCCGGAAATCGTGTTGATGCCCGTGATGTTCCATGCGCTCGCGACGGGTTCATACTGGGTCGCCGTCGCGGGCATGTGCATTTCGACGATTCCGTCGGCGATGTTCTACGGCGCGGTCGGCGGCGTGCTCGCGCGCGTGTTCCCGGCCAACATCCGCTATACGGGCCTGTCGCTCGCGTATCAGTTGAGCGCGCTGGTGGTCGGCGGCGGCACGCCGGTGCTCGCGCAGGCGATCCTGAACGCGACGGGCAGCATCGTCGGCGTCGCGATCGCGTCGGGGCTTTATGCGCTCGTGTCGCTGGCGTGCATGCTGGCGCTGCTGAATCGCACCGGATATCGCGCGGACGAACTGTCGACGGCCGAACGCAGCGATGCGGCGGAATGGGGCACGGAAGGCGCCGGCGCGGACCACCCATCCGGCGCAGGTGCGCCGCCGGACGATCGCGGCACGTTGAAACCGGCGGGATGAGCCGGGCACGGCGGCTCGTCGGGACGCCATCGAGCGCACCGGCGGGTCCGCGTCGATGGCGCTCCCCCAAAAGCAAACGGCACCGTGCGATTGCACGGTGCCGTTTGCTTGATTCGCGCGACCGGCCCCGCGCGATTCGCGATTCGCGGCGCTCAGCCTTCCGTCGGCGGCACGTAGCCCGACGCCTGGTCCGCGCCGTCGCCGAAGAAGTACTTCTCCGTCTGCTTCATCAGGTACTGGCGCGCGCGCGGGTCGGCCATGTTCAGGCGGTTTTCGTTGATCAGCATCGTTTGCTGCTTGAGCCAGCCTTGCCACGCTTCCTTCGAGATGCTCTCGTAAATGCGCTTGCCGAGTTCGCCCGGCAGCGGCGGGAAATCGAGGCCTTCGGCTTCCTTGCCGAGCTTCGCGCATTGAATCATTCGAGCCATCGTGTACTTCTCCTGTAATCGGTGTCTGGGGGGAGGGGCAGTCGTGCCGGTGCTCAGAGCTGCTTCATCAGCACGAGCGACTTGCGCTGCCAGTTATAGAGTTTGCGACGGTCTTCCGGCAGGTCGTCGACGCTGACCTTGACGAAGCCGCGCTTGAGGAACCAGTGCTCGGTGCGCGTCGTGAGCACGAAGATGTGCGTGAGGCCGCGCGCGCGGGCGCGCTGCTCGATGCGCTTGAGCAGGCGTTCGCCGTCGCCCGAGCCCTGCGCTTCGGGCGCCACCGTCAGGCACGCCATTTCGCCGATCTTTTCCTGCTGGTACGGGTACAGCGCCGCGCAGCCGAACAGCACGCCATCGTGCTCGATCACCGAGAAGTGGTCGATGTCGCGTTCGATCTGGTGGCGGCCGCGCCGCACCAGCGTGCCGTCCGACTCGAGCGGCTCGATCAGCGACAGGATGCCGCCGACGTCGTCCGGCGTCGCTTCGCGCAGGCTTTCGAGGTTCTCGTACGAGATCATCGTGCCGACGCCGTCGTGCAGGAACAGTTCGAGCAGCATGCTGCCGTCGAGCGACTGCGGGATCAGGTGGGCGCGGGTCACGCCGCCGCGGCAGGCGCGGATCGAATGCTTCAGGAAGAACCCGTCGTCGCCCTGGATGTTGCCGGAATCGAGCAGCTCGGCGGCCGCGTCGAGCGACATTTCGCGCACCAGCTCGCCTTCGTCGTCGACGATGCCGGGCCCGTCGGTCAGGAAGATGATCTTGTCGGCGCGCAGCGCGATCGCGGCCGCCGATGCGACGTCTTCCATCGACAGGTTGAACGCCTCGCCGGTCGGCGAGAAACCGAGCGGCGACAGCAGCACGAGCTTGCGGCTCGCGAGCGAATGACGGATCGATTCGGCGTCGATCTTGCGCACGATGCCCGTGTGCGCGAAATCGACCCCGTCGAGAATCCCCACCGGCCGCGCGGTCACGAAGTTGCCCGACACGACGCTGATGTGCGCGTGCGCCATCGGCGAGTTCGGCAGCCCCTGGCTGATCGCGGCCTCGATGTCGAGACGCACTTCGCCGGCCGCTTCCTTCGCGGATTCGAGCGCGCGCGCATCGGTGATGCGCAGGCCGTGCGAAAACTCGGATTCGACACCGTGCAGGCTCAGCTGCTCCTCGACCTGCGGGCGCGAGCCGTGCACCAGCACGATCTGGATGCCCATCGCCTGCAGGAGCGCGATGTCGGACACGAGCGCATTCAGCAGCCCCTGCTGCACCACCTCGCCGCCGAACCCCACGACGAACGTGCTGTTGCGGAACTTGTGGATATAGGGCGCGACGGAGCGCATCCAGTCGACGAACTGCGCGTGGCTGGCGGCCGAATCGTCGGCGGCCGGCGGCGTCGCGGCGCCGGTCTGGGCGGGAGGGAGGTCGGTTTGGGAATTCATGGGCGGGATTATAATGCGCCCCCATGTCGAATGTTTCTAAAAGTCCCGCGCCGACGCGGGCCAATACGCCGTCGGCGAAGCACCCGGACGGTGCGGCCGATGCGCGCGAGCAGCCGGGCCAGCCGCAGCGCCAGCAGCAGGAGAAGCCGGCGGGCACGCCGGCACACGCGCCGCGCAACGACGAACGGCGCGGCGACGCGCGGCAGTCGGCCGCGAAGGGTGCGCCGCAGCCGACGGGCGAGCGGGCCCCGCGCCGCGAGCGTGCGCCGCGCGCCGCCGTCCCGCCGAATCCCGTTCCGCCGATCACGTACCCGGAAAGCCTGCCCGTGTCGGGCAAGCGCGACGAAATCGCGCGTGCGATCGCCGGTCATCAGGTCGTCATCGTCTGCGGCGAAACCGGCTCGGGCAAGACCACGCAGTTGCCGAAGATCTGTCTCGATCTCGGCCGCGGCCTCGGCGCCGGCGGCACGGGCCTGATCGGCCATACGCAGCCGCGCCGGCTCGCCGCGTCGTCGACCGGCCGCCGGATCGCCGAGGAACTCGGCACGCCGTTCGGCGAGGTGGTCGGCTACAAGGTGCGCTTTACCGACAATCTCGCGCCGGGCGCGTCCGTCAAGCTGATGACGGACGGCATCCTGCTCGCCGAGACGCAGACCGATCCGCTGCTGAAGGCGTACGACACGCTGATCATCGACGAGGCGCACGAGCGCAGCCTGAACATCGACTTCCTGCTCGGCTATCTGAAGGAAATCCTGCCGAGGCGGCCGGACCTGAAGCTGATCGTCACGTCCGCGACGATCGACGCCGACCGCTTCGCGCGCCATTTCGGCACCGACGCGCGCCCGGCGCCCGTGATCGAGGTGAGCGGGCGGCTGTATCCGGTCGAGATGCGCTACCGCCCGGTGGCCGAGGATCGCCCGGCGGTGAAGAACGCCGAGGGCACGGGCGGCCGCGATCGCGTGAAGACCGCGCGCGAAGCCGAGCGCGACCTGATGGACGCGATCGTCGACGCGGTCGACGAGCTGTGCCGCGAAGGCCCCGGCGACGTGCTGGTGTTCCTGCCCGGCGAGCGCGAGATCCGCGAGGCGGCCGAGGCGCTGCGCAAGCACCATCCGCCGCACACCGAGATCCTGCCGCTGTTCGCGCGGCTTTCGGCGGCCGACCAGGACAAGGTCTTCAAGGCGTCGAACGCGCGCCGGATCGTGCTCGCGACCAACGTGGCCGAAACCTCGCTGACGGTGCCGGGCATCCGCTACGTCGTCGACACCGGCCTCGCGCGCGTGAAGCGCTATTCGTACCGGAACAAGGTCGAGCAGCTGCAGGTCGAGTCGATCTCGCAGGCGGCCGCGAACCAGCGCGCGGGCCGCTGCGGCCGCGTCGCGGACGGCATCTGCATCCGTTTGTACGAGGAAAGCGACTACCAGGCGCGGGCGCGTTTCACCGACCCGGAAATCCTGCGCTCGTCGCTCGCGTCGGTGATCCTGCGGATGAAGTCGCTGCACCTGACGGCGATCGAATCGTTCCCGTTCCTCGAACCGCCGCCGGGCCGCGCGATCGCGGACGGTTACCAGCTGCTCAACGAACTCGGCGCGGTCGACGACGACAACGCGCTGACGCCGCTCGGCCGCGAACTCGCGCGGCTGCCGCTCGACCCGCGCGTCGGCCGGATGATTCTCGCCGCGCGCGACCAGCAGTCGCTGCGCGAGGTGCTGATCATCGCGAGCGCGCTGTCCGTGCAGGACCCGCGTGATCGCCCGATCGAAGCGCAGGAGCAGGCCGACCAGGCGCACCGCCGGTTCGCCGACGAGCGCTCCGAATTCCTGCAGTGGCTGAAGATCTGGGCGTGGTTCGAGGAGGCCGTCGCGCACAAGAAGTCGAATCGCCAGCTCGTCGACGCGTGCCGGCAGAACTTCCTGTCGCATCTGCGGCTGCGCGAATGGCGCGACGTCCATTCGCAGCTGCTGACGGTCGTGCGCGAGCACGGCTGGCGGCTCAACGAAGTCGAGGCCACCTACGAGCAGATCCATCTGGCCCTGTTGACGGGGCTGCTGGGCAACCTCGGGATGAAGGCCGACGACGATCCGCATTACCTCGGCGCGCGCGGCATCAAGTTCTACCTGTGGCCGGGCTCCGCGCTCGCGAAGAAGGCCGGCCGCTGGGTGATGGCGGCCGAACTCGTCGAGACGAGCCGGCTGTACGCGCGCTGCCTCGCGAAGATCGAGCCCGAGTGGGTCGAGAAGATCGGCGCGCATCTGCTGAAGAAATCGCTGTCGGAACCGCACTGGGAAAAGCGTCCGGCGCAGGTCAGCGCATTCGAGCGCGCGACGCTGTACGGGCTGCCGATCTACCACCGGCGGCGCGTCGCGTTCGGCAAGCAGGACCCGGCGCGCGCGCGCGAGCTGTTCATCCGCGGCGCGCTGGTCGAAGGCGAGTTCGACACGAAGCTCGCGTTCTTCGCGCACAACCGCAAGCTGCTGGCCGACATCGAGCAGCTCGAGCACAAGTCGCGCCGGCAGGACGTACTGGTCGACGACGAGCTGATCTACGCGTACTACGACCAGGCGATTCCGGAAGGCATTCACACGGGCGCCGCGTTCGAGCGCTGGTATCGCGACGAGGTGAGGAAGGGCGGGCAGGCGGAGGACAAGCAGCGGCTGCTGTACCTGTCGCGCGACGACCTGATGCGCCACGAGGCGGCCGGCGTGACGACCGAGCTGTTCCCGAAGCGCGCGACGATGGCCGGCGTCGAGATGGCGCTCACGTACCACTTCGAGCCCGGCACGCCGCGCGACGGCGTGACGCTCGCGGTGCCGCTCTTCGCGCTGAACCAGGTCGACGCGCGCCGCTGCGAATGGCTCGTGCCGGGGATGCTCAAGGAAAAGGTGCAACTGCTGCTGAAGTCGCTGCCGCAGAAGCTGCGCCGGCATTGCGTGCCGCTGCCCGAGTACGCGGCCGGCTTCGTCGAGCGGATGGGTCGCGAGCGCTTCGGCGCGGGCGGCCTCGTCGAGGCGCTGATCGCCGACGTGCGCGGCG
Source organism: Burkholderia sp. BCC1208 (assembly GCF_902833095.1). NCBI lineage: Bacteria > Pseudomonadati > Pseudomonadota > Betaproteobacteria > Burkholderiales > Burkholderiaceae > Burkholderia > Burkholderia sp. BCC1208. The sequence continues at coordinate 61,559 of NZ_CADFDY010000006.1, forward strand.
AGACGCAGGTCGCGATGAAGACGGCCGACTTCAAGCTCGAGACGCTGCCCGCGCACCTGTTCATGAATTTCAAGGTGATCGACGAGCACGGCCGTCAGCTCGCGATGGGGCGCAATCTCGCGCAGCTTCGCCAGGAGCTGGGCGCGCAGGCGCAGCAGCAATTCCAGAAGATCGCGGCGGCGTCGACGATCGCGACCGGCGGCGATGCCGAGGCCGGTCAGGCAGGCGGCCAGGCGCCGGCGGCTGCCGCCACGGCCGGTGCCGCCGGCCGCGGCGCGAAGGCCGGCAAGGGCGCGGCGCCGCAGACGGCCGCCCCGGCGGAAACCGGCGCGACGGCGCTGTACGAGAACCTGACGACGTGGAATTTCGGCAAGCTGCCCGAGCTGCTCGAAATCCGCCGGCGCGGCCAGACGCTGTACGGCTATCCGGCGCTCGTCGATCGCGGCACGCATTGCGACGTCGAGGTGTTCGATTCGCCGGAGGAGGCCGCGCGCATCCACCGGGCCGGCTTGCGGCGCCTTTTCGCGCTGCAGTTGAAGGAGCCGATCAAGTTCCTGGAAAAGAACCTGCCGGGCCTGCGCGAGATGGCGATGCAGTACATGTCGCTCGGCACGCAGGACGAGTTGCGCGACCAGCTGATCGACACGGCGCTCGACCGCGCGTGCCTGCAGGACCCGCTGCCCGACGACGACGCGAGCTTCCACGCGCGCCGCGACGAGGGCCGCAGCCGCCTGAACCTGCTCGCGCAGGAAATCGCGCGGCTCGTCGGGCAGATCCTGGCCGAATACGCGGGCCTCGTGAAGAAGCTCGCGCAGGCGAAGCCGTTCGCGCAGGCCCATGCGGACCTGCAGCAGCAATTGACCGCGCTGGTCGGCAAGCGCTTCGTGATCGACACGCCTTACACGCAGCTTGCGCATTTCCCGCGCTATCTGAAGGGCATCGCGCTGCGGATCGACAAGCTGAAGGCCGACCCCGCGCGCGACGCGAAGCAGTCGGCCGAGCTGCTGCCGCTCGCCCAGCAGTACCAGCGCGCGGTGTCGCAGCGCGGCGGCGTCGCCGATGCGCGGCTCGCGGAATTCCGCTGGCTGCTCGAGGAATTGCGGATTTCGCTGTTCGCGCAGGAACTGCGCACGCCGATGCCGGTCTCTGTCAAGCGTCTGCACAAGGTCTGGGAGTCGATGCAGCGCTAGCGCGACATCGGTTTGCCGGCCCGCACCGGCGCCCGCCCGGGGCCTGCACCGCGGCGCCTGCCGCGGCAGCTCGTCCGGCAGGCAGGGCGTGCGTCGAAGTGGCGCAATACCGGCATGGGTCAACCGGAGGGGCCCGCCGAACGTTCTACAATGACTGCTGTTCCACGACGTGAGTCTTCATGCGCACTTTCCTTTCCTTCGGCCGCACGCTTGCGCTGGCCGCCGCCGTGCTGGCGCCCGCCGCACACGCGAATAACGTGATCGTCCTCAATTCGGCCGAAGCGACGCTTTCCCTGATCGACCAGCAGACCCGCGAAGTCGTTTCCACGATGCCGACCGGCAAGGAACCGCACCATTTGATGGCGACGCCCGACAATGGGTCGCTGATCGTCGCGAATTCGGTCTCGAACAGCCTGATGTTCCTCGATCCGAAGACGGGCAAGCTGCAGCGCACCGTCGAAGGGATCGACGATCCTTACCAGCTCGGCTTCTCGCCCGACCGCAAATGGTTCGCGGCGGCCGGCCTGCGGCTCGACCGCGTCGACATCTACGGCTACGACGGCCGCGACCTGCGCCTCGTGAAGCGCGTGCCGCTCGCGGTGATGCCGAGCCACCTCGCGTTCACGAAGGACAGCAAGACGCTGCTCGTGTCGCTGCAGGTGTCCGGCGAGATCGCGGCGATCGACCTGCCGACGCAGACGGTCAAGTGGAAGATGAAGGTCGGCAAGGTGCCGGCCGGCCTGTGGCTCACGCCGGACGACAAATTCCTGCTGGTCGGGATGACCGGCGCGGATTACGTCGCGGTCGTCGACTGGCGCAACCAGAAGGTCGTCAAGCAGATCTACACGGGCAAGGGCGCGCACAACTTCCGCTCGCTCGCCGACGGCACGCACGTCGCGGTCACGAACCGCGTCGCGAACACGATCAGCATTCTCGACGAGAACACGCTCACCAACGTCGGCGACATCACCGGCCTGCTGCCGGGCCCCGACGACATGGAGCTGTCCGCCGACAAGAAGACGCTGTGGGTGACGTTCCGCTTCGCGAAGAAGGTCGGGATCATCGATCTGGCCTCGCGCAAGCTGGTGCAGACGATCGCCGTCGGCCGCTCGCCGCACGGCATCTACTTCTACGACCGCGCGCCGTGGAAGGCGGCGAACGGCGCGTGACGGGCGGAGGCGAGCGATGCTGCACCTGATCGATGCGTTCGTGTCGGACATCCAGACCTGGCTGTACGTCGACGTCGTGCAGCCGCTCCTCTTCAAGTTCAACCTGATGGACTATGACGAGGACACCTACGACGCGCTGTACTGGGTGATCATCGGCGCGCTGCAGATGGTGCTGATGTTCGCGCTGCTGCGCCCGCTCGAGGCGCTGCTGCCGGTCGAACGCTGGAAGAACCGCCGCGCGGTGCGGGTCGACGTGATCTACACGGCGATCTCGAAGCTCGGCGTCTACACGCTGTTCTTCTTCTTCGCGCTGCAGCCGGTGTTCGACAGCTTCCAGGCTTGGCTGCACCTGCATGGCGTCGCGAACGTCAACCTCGACTATCTGTGGCCGGGCGTGACCTCGCAGCCGATCGTCGCATTCGCGATCTACCTCGTCGTGCTCGACTTCGCCGGCTACTGGTATCACCGCTGGCAGCACAAGTTCGGCGTCTGGTGGGAGCTGCACGCGGTCCATCACAGCCAGCGGCAGATGTCGCTGTGGTGCGACGACCGCAACCACCTGCTCGACGACGTGCTTCAGTCGTGCTTCTTCGCGGCGATCGCGCTCGTGATCGGCGTGACGCCGTCGCAGTTCGTCGTGCTGACCGCGGTCACCAACTTCCTGCAGAGCATCCAGCATACGAATGCGCGGCTGTCGTACGGCCGCATCGGCGAGCGCCTGCTCGTCAGCCCGATCTTCCACCGCCGGCACCATGCGGTCGGCTACGGCCACGAAGGCACCAAGTACGGCTGCAACTTCGGCGTGCTGTTCCCGTGGTGGGACATGATGTTCGGCACCGCGTCGTGGAACCGCACGGTCGAGCCGACCGGCATCCGCGAGCAGGTCGAGGGCGTGTCCTATGGCGACGGCTTCTGGTCGCAGCACGGCCTGGCGGTCGTGCGGATCTTCCGGCGCCTGTTTCCCGCGAAGCGCGGCGCGGCGTCGGCCTGATCCCGATCCGTCCATTCTCCCGTTGAACGACGCTTCCACACGGCCCGCATGCGCTTTGGCGCATGCGGGCCGTGTGGTTTATCCTTTCCCCGTTTTTCTCCGTCAATCAAGACTCCATAGGCTCGCATGAACGACTTGCTGCGTTCCTTCGTCCGGGCGCTCGCCAGCGCGCTGCACCCGCGCATGCTGTGGCTCACCCTGATGCCGTTCGTCGTGTCGGCGCTGCTGTGGGGCGCCGTGCTGTGGTTCTCGTGGCAGACCCTGCTGGACCTCGCGCGCGGCGCGCTCGACGGCTTCGTGCTGACGGCCGGGCTGTATCGCGCGTTCGATGCGATCGGCATGTCGCAGCTGCATGCGGTCGTCGCGCCGTTCGTGGTCGTGTCGCTCGCCATTCCGCTGATCGTGCTGACCGTGCTGCTGCTGATCGCGACGATCTCGATGCCGGTCGTGATCAAGCACCTGTCGAACCGGCAGTTCGCGGCGCTCGAGGCGAAGCGGGGCGGCACCTTCTTCGGCAGCGTGTTCAATTCGCTCGGCGCCGCGCTCGTCGGCGTCGTGCTGCTCGTCGTCACGATCCCGCTGTGGCTGATTCCGCCGTTCTTCGCGCTGCTGCCGCCGGTGATCTGGGGCTGGCTCACGTATCGGGTGATGACCTACGATGCGCTCGCGCTGCACGCGAGCCGCGACGAGCGCCGCGCGCTCGTGCGCCGGCACCGCTGGCCGCTGATCGGCATCGGCGTCGCGACCGGGCTGCTCGGCACCGTGCCGACCTTCGTGTGGGTCTCGTCGGTCTGGATGATGGTGCTGTTCCCGTTCGTCGCGGCCGCCATGATCTGGGTTTACGCTTTCATCCTCGTCTTCTCGGCGCTGTGGTTCGGGCACTATTGCCTGCGCGCGCTGGAAGATCTGCGCGCGAGTACGCGCGCCACCGCAATCGACATGGGGCAGGCATGAGTATCGGCATCGTCATCATCGGCGACGAAATCCTTTCGGGTCGCCGGCAGGACAAGCATCTGGCGAAGGTCATCGAGCTGCTCGGCGCGCGCGGCCTCGCGCTCGACTGGGCCGAATACGTCGGCGACGATCCGGCGCGCATCACGGCGACGCTCGCGCGCGCGATCGCGTCGGGCGACATCGTGTTCTCGACGGGCGGGATCGGCGCGACGCCGGACGACCATACGCGCCAGTGCGCGGCCGCCGCGCTCGGCGTGCCGCTCGAGCTGCATCCGGACGCGAAGGCGCTGATCGCGGAGCGGATCCGCGAGACGCACGCCGATCCGGCCACGCCGGTCGATTTCGAATCGCCGGAAAACCAGCACCGCTTCAACATGGGCGTGTTCCCGGCCGGCTCGACGATCATCCCGAACGGCTATAACCGGATTCCCGGCTTCTCGGTCGGCCATCTCCATTTCGTGCCGGGCTTCCCGGTGATGGCGTGGCCGATGATCGAATGGGTGCTCGATACGAAGTACGCGCATCTGCATCACGCGACGCCGCATGCGGAGCGTTCGCTGTACGTATTCGAGCTGCCGGAATCGACGCTCACGCCGCTGATGGAGAAGATCGAGCGTGATTTCCCGGGCGTGCGCGTGTTCAGCCTGCCGAGCGTCGGCGACGCGGAGCGCGGCGGCATCTACGCGCGCCGTCACATCGATCTCGGCGTGAAGGGCGAGCCGGAAGCGGTCGCGGCCGCGTTCGTGAAGCTGCGCGAAGGCGTGCACCTGCTCGGCGGCGACGTCGTCGAGCCCGATACGCCGCGCGCCTGAGCGGCCTGCAACGCTGCCGCACCAAAAGCAACGGGCCGTGCAACGCGGCCCGTCATCGGCATGTCATCGCCCGGCTCGACGATGAGGCTGTCGCAACCGGCAGGCCCGGCGCGCCGTCAGGCGCCGATCCACGGCAGTTTGCGGAAGCACCAGCCGTCGACCGTCTTGCGGTGGCCTTCGGCGTCCTTCGCGCCCTCGAAGCCTTCGAGCAGGTCGAACGCCTTCGTGTAGCCCGCCTGCGCGGACGCGACCGCGGCAAGCTTCGAGCGTGCGGCGCTGCGGCACAGGAACAGGATGGGCGTATCGGCCGGGAGGGCCGCCTTCAGTTCGTTGACGAATTCGGCGTTCGGCACGCCGCCCGGGTAGCGTGTCCATTCGAGGTGCAGGTACTGGCCGTCGCCGACGAGCGGGCGGCCGATCCAGTCGAGCTCGGCGCGCGTGCGCACGTCGACGAGGCGCGCCGACGGGTCGAGCTGCAGCAGTTCGAATGCCTCGACCGGCAGCAGCGCGCCGGCGTAGTTGAGCGCGCCTTGTGCGCGGCGTTCGTCGGCCTTCGCGTAAAGCTGGTCGAGCGTACTCATGGCAGGGAGTCTCCGTATCGGTCAAACGATCATTCTAGCGCGGCGTCGCGGCACGGATGTCCGCATGCGGCACGGTGCGTGCGTCGTACACGCGTTCACCAGAAAGGTGCAGAATGACACGGATGCACCAAAGTGAAACGGCGGGTGCGATAGGCGGTGGGAATTGCACCATGGCGGTGCTTGCGGGGAGCGGCCGGTGCGCCGCCAAGCCCCGGAATCGCGCAGCCCAGCCCCGTCGTGGCGAGCCTCGGCGCGATTCGCGCCGCTCCTGCGTCAAGGTGGCACGGAAGCTGCTAAATAGAATTCGGTCGAATCGGGGCGCGCTGCGCCAAAGCAAGACCCCGGTCAGCTCGATAAACGAGGCGGTTCCCAGTCCGCCGGAATTGTTCAATCAGGAGAAGAGGTTATGAGTAAAACCGTCGCCGACGTCATGCAGCTCGTGAAGGACGAGGACGTCAAGTTTGTCGATTTCCGCTTCACGGATACGCGCGGCAAGGAACAGCACGTGTCGGTGCCGGTTTCGGCGTTTGACGAAGACAAGTTCGAGAGCGGTCATGCATTCGACGGTTCGTCGATCGCGGGCTGGAAGGGCATCGAGGCGTCGGACATGCTGCTCATGCCGGACCCGAGCGCTGCCTTCGTCGATCCGTTCTATGAAGAGTCCACCCTCGTGCTGACCTGCGACGTGGTCGAACCGGCCGACGGCAAGGGCTACGAGCGCGATCCGCGTTCGCTCGCGAAGCGCGGCGAAGCGTACCTGAAGAGCACGGGCATCGGCGACACGGCTTTCTTCGGTCCGGAACCGGAATTCTTCATTTTCGACTCGGTCCAGTGGAACACGGACATGTCGGGCTGCTTCGTGAAGATCAACTCGGAAGAAGCACCGTGGTCGGCCGGCAAGGAATTCGAAGGCGGCAACACGGGCCACCGTCCGGGCACGAAGGGCGGCTACTTCCCGGTCGCGCCGGTCGACACGTTCCAGGACATGCGTTCGGAAATGTGCCTGCTGCTCGAACAGCTCGGCATTCCGGTCGAAGTGCACCACCACGAAGTGGCGGGCCAGGGCCAGAACGAAATCGGCACGAAGTTCTCGACGCTCGTGCAGCGCGCCGACTGGACGCAATGGTCGAAGTACATCATCCATAACGTCGCGCACTCGTACGGCAAGACGGCGACGTTCATGCCGAAGCCGGTCGTCGGCGACAACGGTTCGGGCATGCACGTTCACCAGTCGATCTGGAAGGACGGTCAGAACCTGTTCGCGGGCAACGGCTACGCCGGCCTGTCGGAACTGGCGCTGTTCTACATCGGCGGCATCATCAAGCACGCCCGTGCACTGAACGCGATCACGAACCCGACGACGAACTCGTACAAGCGTCTGGTCCCGCACTTCGAGGCACCGGTCAAGCTCGCTTACTCGGCGCGCAACCGCTCGGCATCGATCCGCATTCCGCACGTGTCGAACCCGAAGGGCCGCCGTATCGAAACGCGCTTCCCGGATCCGATGGCGAACCCGTACCTGTGCTTCACGGCGCTGATGATGGCCGGCCTCGACGGGATCCAGAACAAGATCCATCCGGGCGAAGCAGCGGACAAGAACCTGTACGACCTGCCGCCGGAAGAAGATGCAAAGATCCCGACCGTGTGCGCGGGCCTCGACCAGGCACTCGAGGCGCTCGACAAGGATCGCGAGTTCCTGACGCGCGGCGGCGTGTTCACGGACAGCATGCTGGACGCGTATCTCGCGCTGAAGGAGCAGGAGCTGGCGAAGTTCCGCATGACGACGCACCCGATCGAGTTCGAGATGTACTACTCGCTCTAATCGGCGATGGCGCTTCGATTCAGCGCCGTCATGCCGGTTCGTTCCCGTCGCGCGGCGTGCGGCGGGAACGGCGGAGTCTGAAGGGGACGGCGTCCGGCCGTCCCTTTTTTGTTCCGACGATTTTCATTTTCTGGCCCGGTGAGGCGCGACAAGCACGCAGATGGTTCTGAAGAATCTGATCAAGGCGAAAACGGGGCAGCCCGAACGACTGACGGACGACGAGCGGCTTTCGCGCTCGGGTCTGCTGGCGGGGCTCGAGGCGCTGCCGACGGTCGTGATCGTGCTCGACCGCAAGACGCTGCGGATCGCGTTCGCGAACCCGTCCGCGGAAGCGATGCTCGACATCTCGCGGCGGCAGCTCGCGCAGCGGCCGTGGGGCGAGATTTTCCCGAACGCGAACGAGCTTGCGTCGACGATCACCGCGATCGGCGAGGAGCGCTTTCACGCGACGCACCTCGATACCGTGCTCGACCGGCCCGGCCGTGAACCGCTGCATGTGCACGCGATCGTCGGCTTCATCGAGACCGCGCCCGATTTCGTGCTCGTCGAGCTGTTCGAGAACGAACGGCAGTCGCGCACCGATCGGGAAGAGCGCATCCACGACCTGACCGCGGTCAACAAGCAACTGATCCGCAACCTCGCGCACGAGATCAAGAATCCGCTCGGCGGCATTCGCGGCGCGGCCCAGCTGCTCGAATTCGAACTGGGCGAGCGCGAGCGCGGCGAGTTGCGCGAATACACGCAGGTGATCATCAAGGAGTCCGACCGCCTGCAGACGCTCGTCGACCGGTTGCTGGAGCCGCACCGGCATCCGCATATCGTCGGCGACGTGAACATTCACGAAGTGTGCGAACGCGTACGCGCGGTGATGCTCGCGGAATTCCCGCGCGGGCTCACGATCGAGCGCGATTACGACGTGAGCGTGCCGGACCTGCGCGGCGACAAGGAGCAGTTGATCCAGGCGCTGCTGAACATCGTGCGCAATGCCGCGCAGGCGCTGCGCGAACGGATCGCGCAGGGCGACGCGAGGATCGAGCTGCGCACGCGCATCGCGCGCAAGGTGACGATCGCCAAGCGCCTGTACCGGCTGGCACTGGACTTGCACGTGATCGACAACGGGCCCGGCATTCCGGAAGAGATCCGCGACCGGATCTTCTACCCGCTCGTGTCCGGACGCGACGACGGCAGCGGCCTCGGCCTCACGCTCGCGCAGACGTTCGTGCAGCAACACGACGGGATGATCGAGGTCGAAAGCCGGCCCGGACGTACCGAATTTCAGATTCTGCTGCCGCTCGACCATTGAGCGGCGACAGTGCGATTCACCGGATTTCCCCATATCTGACCGACCTATGAAGCCGATCTGGATAGTAGACGACGACCAATCGATCCGCTGGGTGCTTGAAAAGGCACTCGCCCGGGACAGCTTCGCGACGAAGAGTTTCGCGAACGTGCGCGACGCGCTGGCCGCGCTCGACCACGAGACGCCGCAGGTACTCGTGTCCGACATCCGGATGCCGGGCGGCTCGGGCCTCGAGTTGCTGCAGGCGATGCACGAGCGGCTGCCGGGCCTGCCCGTCATCATCATGACGGCGTTCTCCGATCTCGACAGCGCCGTCGCGGCGTTCCAGGGCGGCGCGTTCGAATACCTCGCGAAGCCGTTCGACGTCGACAAGGCGGTCGAGCTGATCCGCCGCGCGGTGGAAGAAAGCCTGCGCGGCGGCGTGCCGCAGGACGAGCGCGTAACCGAGGCGCCCGAGATGCTCGGGCAGGCGCCCGCGATGCAGGACATGTTCCGTGCGATCGGCCGGCTGTCGCATTCGGCCGCGACCGTGCTGATCACCGGCGAGTCGGGCACCGGCAAGGAGCTCGTCGCACGGGCGCTGCACCGTCACAGCCCGCGCGCCAACGGGCCGTTCATCGCGCTGAACACGGCGGCGATTCCGAAGGATCTGCTCGAATCCGAGCTGTTCGGCCACGAGCGCGGCGCGTTCACCGGCGCGCAGACGACGCGGCAGGGCCGCTTCGAGCAGGCCGAGAACGGCACGCTGTTCCTCGACGAAATCGGCGACATGCCGTTCGACCTGCAGACGCGCCTGTTGCGCGTGCTGTCGGACGGGCAGTTCTATCGGGTCGGCGGCCACAACCCGCTGCGCGCGAACGTGCGCGTGATCGCCGCGACGCACCAGAATCTCGAGTCGCGCGTGCGGCAGGGGCTGTTCCGCGAGGACCTTTACCACCGGCTCAACGTGATCCGGCTGCGCCTGCCGCCGCTGCGCGAACGCAGCGAGGACATCGCGCTGCTCACGCGCCACTTCCTGCAGAAGAGCGCACGCGATCTCGGCGTCGAGCCGAAGCGCGTGTCGGACGACGCGCTCGCGTATCTCTCGTCGCTGCCGTTTCCCGGCAACGTGCGGCAGCTCGAGAATCTCGCGAACTGGTTGACCGTGATGGCGCCCGCGCAGACGGTCGAGATCAAGGACTTGCCGCCCGATCTCGTGCCGGCCGGGGCGCCGGTCGTCGCGTCGGGCGACGGCGCGGACGTACACGGCAGCGGCGGCCACGCGGCGGCGCCTGCCGCGATCGGTGCAACGCCGGTCGCCGCCGCGCCGGTCGCGAGTGCGGCGAACGGCAGCGCGCCGGCCGGCTACCCGCTGTGGGAACACGGGCTTCGCACCGAAGTCGCGCGGTTGTTGCGCGAGAACTCGGCCGACGTGATGGACGAGCTCGCGCGCCGCTTCGAGGCGGCCGTGATCCGCGAGGCGCTCGATTTCACGCGCGGCCGCAAGGTCGAGGCCGCGGAGCGGCTCGGCATCGGCCGCAACACGATCACGCGCAAGATCCAGGAACTCCATCTGGAGCCCTGAGCACGATTCGCGGCATGCGCGGGCCCGCGCATGCCGCGATCGGACATAATCGCGGTTTGCATGCAGCTTGCCATCGCGCCGATCCCCAATGTCCGATTCCTTCCGCTGGCCCGCCGGGGCCGACCCGTTCCGTTTCCTCGAAGCGCTCGACAGCAAGCGTGCCCGCACGTGGGTCGACGAGCAGAATGCGCGCACGCGCGCCGCACTGCGTGACGACGATGCCTATCGCGCGCTGAGCGCGCGTCTCGCGAAAGCGTATCTGCCGCGCGAACGCCCGGTGATTCCGACCCGCTGGCGCGACTGGGCGTACGACCTGTGGCAGGACGATCTCCATCCGAAGGGACTGTGGCGCCGCACGCGCTGGGCCGACTGGCGGGCCGGCCAGCCGGCATGGGAAACGCTGCTCGACGTCGACGCGCTCGGCGCCGAAGAGGGCGAGTCGTGGGTGTTCGAGCAGGAGGCGATCCTGTATCCGGACGGCGATCGCGTGCTGCTGTCGCTGTCGCCGGGCGGCGCCGACGCGGTCGTCGTGCGCGAATTCGATCTCGTCGAGCGCCGTTTCGTCGACGGCGGCTTCACGATCGACGAGCCGGGCCATCACACGGTCGGCTGGATCGATCGCGACACCGTCTACGTGAGCTGGGATCGCGGCGAAGCGCATGCGACCGCGGCCGGCTATCCGTATGAAGCGCGGCGCTGGGTGCGCGGCACGGCGCTTGCCGATGCGCCCGTCGTATTTCGCGGCGAACCCGACGACATCAGCGCGGGCGCGGGCTTCGATCCGATCGACAACCGCCACGTCGCGTGGCGCAGCGTCGATTTCTTCGACGCGCATGCGTACCGGCTGACGGAGGCGGGCGAATGGGCGCGCTACGACGTGCCGACGCATGTCGAGGTCGGGTTCTGGGAAGGCTGGCTCGTGCTGGAGCCGCGCCTCGACTGGGATTGCGACGGCGTGCGCCACGCGGGCGGCTCGCTGCTCGCGATCCGCGAGCAGGCGTTTCTCGCCGGCGCGCGCGAATTCACGACGCTGTTCGCGCCGCGGCCGACGACGTCCGCCTGTACGTGGACGCACACGCGCACGACGCTGATCGCGAGCTGGCTCGACGACGTGCACAACCGCACGATGCTGTGGCAACCGCGGCAGGCCGACGACGGTGCGTGGACGTGGGACGCGCGGCCGTTCGACTGGCCAGGTGATGCACAGATCGACATCGAGCCCGTCGAATCGACGCTGAACGACGAGGTGTACGTCGATGTCGACACGTATCTCGATCCGCCCGAATGCTGGCTGGCCGATCTTGCCGATCGCGCGGACGATGCGCACGCGCGCCGCGTGCTGCTCGACCGGCCGCCGGTGCAGTTTGACGCCGCCGGGCTCGTCGTACGCCGCGCGAGCGCGCGCTCGCGCGACGGCACGGTGGTGCCGTACACGCTGATCGGGCCGCGCGATGCGCTCGACGCCCCGGAAGGCGGGGCGCGCGTCGCGCGGCCGTGCCTGCTGTCCGGCTATGGCGGCTTTGCGATTCCGAATCTGCCGGGCTACAGCGATGCGTTCGGCATCGGCTGGCTCGAACGCGGCGGCGTGATGGCGTTCGCGCACATCCGCGGCGGCGGCGAATTCGGGCCGCGCTGGCACGTCGACGCGCAGCGCGAACACCGGCAGCGTTCGTTCGACGATTTCATCGCGGTTGCCGAGGATCTGGCCGCGACCGGCGTGACGACCGCCGCGCAACTTGGGATCGAGGGCGGCAGCAACGGCGGACTGCTGGTCGCCGCGTGCATGATGCAGCGGCCGGAGCTGTTCGGCGCGGTGCTGTGCCGTGTGCCGCTGCTCGACATGCAGCGCTATCCGAAGCTGCACGCAGGCGCCGCATGGCTCGACGAATACGGCGACCCGGACGATCCGCGCGAAGGCGCGGCGCTGGCCGCGTATTCGCCGTATCACCGGGTGCGCGATGGTGTCGTGTATCCGCCGTTGTTGCTGACGACGTCGACCCGTGACGACCGCGTGCATCCCGCGCATGCACGCAAGATGGCTGCGCGCATGCGGGCGCTCGGTCACGAACGGGTGTGGTACTGGGAGAACACGGACGGCGGCCACGGCAGCGCCGACGATCTGGAACGCGCCGAGTCCGACGCGGCCGAATTCGGCTTCCTGTGGACCCATCTCGGGCCGGCGCCCGCGCGGCGCTGATCGCGCGAGGGCGCTTGCGCGATCAGCCGACGATCGCGACGACGGGCGTGTGGTCGGACGGCTGTTCCCACGTGCGCGGCGCGCGATCGACCTCGCACGACGCGCAGGACGACGCGAGCGCCGGCGACAGCAGGATGTGGTCGATGCGCAGCCCCGCGTTGCGGCGGAACGCCATCATCCGGTAGTCCCACCACGTGAAGGTCTTCTCGGGCTGCTCGAAGCGGCGGAACGCATCGACGAAGCCGAGTTCGATCAACTGCGCGAAGTGCGCGCGCTCCTGCGGCGACACGAGGTTCTGGCCCTCCCATTTCGCGGGATCGTGCACGTCGCGGTCTTCCGGTGCGATGTTGTAGTCGCCGAGCAGCGCGAGCTTCGGGTGACGCTGCAACTCGGTGCGCAGCCACGCCTGCAGTGCGTCGAGCCACTGCATCTTGTAGACGAACTTGTCGGAGTCGAGCGCCTGGCCGTTCGGGAAGTAGGCGGACACGATGCGCACGCCGTCGACCGTCGCGGCGATCACGCGCTGCTGCGGATCGTCGAAGCCCGGGATGTTGCGCACGATGTCCGATTCGTCGACGGCGAGCGTGTCGCGCGCGAGGATCGCGACGCCGTTGTAGGTCTTCTGGCCCGTGAACCAGCTGCGGTAGCCGGCGGCCTCGAGATCGGCGCGCGGGAATTTCTCGTCCGGCAGCTTCAGTTCCTGCAGGCACAGTACGTCGACTCGGCTTTGCGCGAGCCAGTCGAGCACATGCTGTTTGCGGACATTGAGCGAGTTGACGTTCCAGGTGGCGATTTTCATGAACGGGAGGGTGTGTGCGGCGTGAATGCGAAGGCCGCCATCTTACCGCGAGCATGGGGTGCGAACGCACGCGTCATGCAGCGTCGCGCACGTGTCGCGCATCGACGCCTGGGCAGTGGAAGTAGAAATTGTGACAAAAGTGTTGACGTGAGTACTTCCTCACCCTATAATTTATTTCTCTGACGCGGGGTGGAGCAGTCTGGCAGCTCGTCGGGCTCATAACCCGAAGGTCACAGGTTCAAATCCTGTCCCCGCAACCAAGCACACCAGACGATGTGCAGCGCAATTGACCGATGCGCACTTCGTCGGCAAAAAACCCGGCTTCGTGCCGGGTTTTTCGTTTTCTGCGCGCCGTTCAGCGCGCCGCCCACTCGACTGCCGCCTTCGCATGCAGCGCGGTCGTGTCGAACACCGGCAGCGGCGAGTCGTCCGCGCCGATCAGCAGCGTGATTTCCGTGCAGCCGAGGATCACGGCCTGGGCGCCGCGCTTCGCCAGTCCTTCGATGATCGACACGTACGTCGTGCGCGACGCCGCGTCGACGACGCCGTGGCACAGCTCGTCGTAGATGATGCGGTGCACGTCGTCGCGCCCGCTTTCATCCGGCACGAGCACCTCCATCCCGAACTTCCCGCGCAGCCGCTCCGCATAGAACGGCAACTCCATCGTGTAGCGCGTGCCGAGCAGGGCGACACGCTCGACGCCCGCGTCGCGCAGCGCGCTGCCGGTCGGATCGGCGATGTGCAGGAACGGCAGCGTCACCGCGGCTTCGATCGCGTCGTGCACGCGATGCATCGTATTGGTCGTCAGCACGACGAGATCGGCGCCGGCCGCTTCGAGCTGCCGTGCGGCATCGGCCATCCGTTCGCCGAGCGCTGCCCAGTCGTGCGTGCGCTGGAGCGCTTCGATTTCGGCGAAGTCGACCGTGACCAGCACGCTCTTTGCATTGTGGTGGCCGCCGTGCAATGCCTTCGAGTGGCGGTTGATCAGCCGATAGTACTCGGCCGACGATTCCCAGCTCATCCCGCCGATCAATCCGATCGTCTTCATTCATCACCTTGGCGTTTCGTGTGTCGCGGCAGACGAGTATAGGCGCCGCTGCCTAGGCCCGGCCGGTACGATCCGCGCAAAGCGGGCCGGTACGGCGCTGGCCGCCTGCAAGCCGCGTCAATCGATGCAGTGCGGCGCGATCGCGCGGATTTCGCTTTCGCATGCCGGCGCTCCGGTCCGCAAGTGGACGACGAGATCGCATGTCGTCGACGGACGGGTCAACATCAGGCAGGTGACCTCGGGCTGCGTCACGCGCGTCGTATGCCAGGTGTGAGGGCGCATCACCATGCCTGCTCCCGGAGCAATGCGGAATGCACGTAGCGTTGCCATGTCCGGTGTGCCATCCGGGGTCGAACAGGCGACGACATGGATGACCGTACCTGTCAGCGGGACGATGGCCTGCTCGGTGAGACGGTGTGTCTCGAGCGAGTTGATGCTCATGTCGCCATTGCGGTATCGCACCCAGAGAATTTCCGCCTTGTCCGATGTGCCCGGGTCGAATAGATGTTCGCGCCAGAAATCGGATGCCTGGCTCAGGAACACGGGTACGTTGCTGTCGATGCTGGGTGGCTTGCCCAGCATCGTGCCGTAGGGTGCGCACGCCTCGGGAGCGAGTTGCTGAATTGAAATGCGCTGTGCCATGCCCATGAGCGTCGCTCCGGATCAGATGTTGGAGGGGGATGTGTTGTCGGTGTCGGGGAGAAGGGCAAATTGCGGGCCGTTCGCAAGCGCAAAGTCGAGCATGACGGCGAGCGCCAGTCGAGCGATCGATTCCGGCAGGAGGGTATCCGGATTGCGGCGGTACGCGGCGATCAACGGCAGTGCGGGCACGCGGTGCGTGACCTTGAGCATTTGCAGTCGACCGGCTGCCAGTTCCTTCATGACGAACGCACTTGGCAATACGGCGATGCCGAAGCCGTCGACCACCATGTGGATGATCGCCGCGACCGACGACATGCAGTTGATCTGGGCGGTGGGTTCGCCGACCGACTCGAAGAGATCGACCAGGAACGTGTGCGGCAGGGAGTGGCGTGCGAATCCGATGATCGGGAATGCAGCGAGTTCCGCTTCTGAAAGTGCCTCGTCCGAGATGCTGAGCGACGGACTCGCGATCCAGCACATGGGCAGACTGCCGAGCATGATGCTGGACGCTTCCGCACCCGTGGCCGGTGTGGTCTGCAGGGCCACGTCGATGTGGCCGCTGGCAAGCTGGGCAACCAGGTGAGATGAAGTGTCGCCGGTCAGCTCGATGGTGAGATTCGGGTATTCGTCGCGTACGCGCCTGAGCAATTCGGGCAGCCACGTATGAATGATCGATTCCACCGCACCGAGCCTCAGCAGTCCTGAAATCTTCGACCGGTCGCCGACGCTCTCGAGCATGTTCTGATTCAGCTTGAGGATCTGTTCCGCGAAGGGGAGCGCCTTCGTGCCCACCTGGGTCAGCGTGACCTCTCGTGGTCCCCGGTCGAACAGCCGCACGCCCATTTCCTGCTCGAGGGCGGAAATGCGGCTCGATATGGCGGCCTGGGTCGCATGCATGCGTTCGGCAGTCAGGCGGAAGTTGCGCAGGCGGGCCAGCCAGACAAAGGTCTCGAGAAAACGCATGTTCATGTCGCACGCCCAACGCTGTGGGATTGAGCGGCAGTTTAACGCGATGCGTTTGCCGTTGTGGCGAGAAAAATTGTTGGCTCGATCATGGAAAATCTTGTCGGGTGAGGGCGGCCCCAATTGCACGAATCAGACCGGATCGGCTGCAGTGTTCGACGATTTTCCGATGATGGCCGTGCGACACGATAGATTTTATTTGTGGGCGACGAATGCAATTTGTTGTTGGACGCGGAATTTCGGCGATTGAACACTGGGCTGCATGCGGTCGGATGAGCGGACATCATCGCGACTGCGCCGTTCGATCACTTCGATACCGGAGTTGCCCCGTGAAGCCCAATTTTCCTCGCCTGCCGCTCGTCGGCACCGCCGTTCTACTCGTCGCGGCAAGTGTGCAAGCCCGCGCGGACAATCAGACCGTGGTGCTCGTCGGCCATGCTGCGCCGCTCACCGGGCAACTGGCGAACATGGGCAAGGACAGCGAGAATGCCGCCCGCCTCGCGATCGACGAAATCAACAGCCGGCATCCGGTCGTCGGCGGCAAGCCGGTACGCTTCCAGCTCGATTCGCAGGATGACGCGGCCGACCCGCGCACGGGCACGCAGATTGCCCAAAAGCTGGTCGACGACGGCGTCGTCGCGGTCGTTGGCGATATCAACTCAGGCGTGTCGATCCCGGCTTCCCGCATCTACCGCGATGCGAATGTTACGCAGATATCGCAGGGGTCGACGAATCCGGTCTTTACGCAGCAGGGGTACAAGACGGCGTTCCGCCTGGTGGCAACCGACGCGATGCAGGGGCCGGCCCTTGCCCGGTACGCAATCGGCACGCTTCACGCGACGCGCATCGCGGTCATCGACGATTCGACCGCTTACGGACAAGGCCTCGCGAACGAGTTCGAGCAGGCGGCGAAAGCGTCGGGTGCCCGGATCGTCACGCGCGAGGCGACGAACGACAAGGCGATCGACTTTCGTGCAATTCTGACGAAGGTCAAGGGTCTTCAGCCTGACGTGATCATGTACGGTGGATCGGACGCGACCGCGGGGCCACTGGTGAAGCAGGCCGCGAATCTGGGCATCCGGGCGCGCGTGCTCGGCGGAGACGGCGCATGCACCGACAAGATGGTCGGTCTGGCGGGGGATGCGATCGACAATCTCGTGTGTTCGGAGGCAGGGCTTCCGCTCTCGAAGATGCCGAAAGGGCAGGATTTCAGCAACCGCTATGTTGCCCGCTATCGAACGCGGATCGATGCGTACGCGCCCTTCGCTTACGATGCGGTGTATGTCATTTACGACGCAATCCAGCGCGCCGGGTCGATCGATCGGGCGAAGGTGCTCGCGGCGATGCCTTCGACGCAGTACGACGGTGTGACGGGGACGATCTCGTTTGACGCGCACGGCGACCTGAAGCATGCCGCGATTTCGATCTATCAGTTCAAGGATCGCAAGAAGACCGTGGCAGACGTGGTGCGTATGTAAGCCGGCCGTCGCGATTGAGGGGGGCAGCGGCACCGCAACGCGTGATGCCTGCCGATCGGCAGGCGCGAGGGCAGGCCATTGCCCCGGAAGTGAACGCCGGTACGGGGCGCGGCCAATGCCGGCGAATGTTGCATTCCCGGCGGCGGCCCGACGCGGTTGCACGGCGATCTTGAAACCGGAACTGTGTTTTTGTACAGTATCGGCACCGTGAACCCGACCACCATCCCGCCTGCCGATCCGCACGCGCTGCCGCCCGGCGACGCGCCGCCGCGCGCGCGCAAGATCATCCACTGCGACTGCGACTGCTTCTACGCATCGGTCGAGATGCGCGACGATCCGTCGCTGCGCAACCGGCCGCTCGCGGTCGGCGGCCGCCCCGACCAGCGCGGCGTGATCGCGACCTGCAACTACGAGGCGCGGCGCTACGGCGTGCATTCGGCGATGTCGTCGGCACTGGCGATGCGCAAGTGTCCGGACCTGCTGATCCTGCCGTCGGCGATGGACAAGTACCGCGCGGCGTCGCGGCAGATCATGGCGATCTATCGCGACTACACGCCCGACGTCGAGCCGCTGTCGCTCGACGAGGCGTACCTCGACGTCAGCGGGTCGGAGCGATGCCAGGGCAGCGCGACGCTGATTGCGCGCGAGATCCGCGAGCGCGTGCGCGACACGGTCGGCGTGACCGTGTCGGCGGGCGTCGCGCCGAACAAGTTCATCGCGAAGATCGCGTCCGACTGGAACAAGCCCGACGGGCTGTTCGTCGTGCGGCCGCACGAGATCGACGCGTTCGTCGCGGCGCTGCCGGTGCGCAAGCTGCACGGCGTGGGCAAGGTGACGGCCACGCGGCTCGACCGGCTCGGCATCCAGACTTGCGCGCAGTTGCGCGACTGGCCGCTGATCGACCTGCACCGCGAATTCGGCGCGTTCGGGCGGCGGCTGTACGAACTGTCGCGCGGGATCGACGAGCGGCCCGTGCAGGCCGATCAGGAGCGCAAGTCGGTCAGCGTCGAGACGACCTACGTGACCGACCTGACGACGCTCGAGCAATGCGCGGATGAAATCCGCCGCCTCGTCGTGCAGCTCGACGCGCGGATCGATCGTGCGGGCGCCGCGCGGTCGATCCGCAAGCTGTACGTGAAGATTCGCTTCGCCGATTTCCAGCGCACGACGGTCGAGTGCGTGGCCGACGCGACGAATGCCGAGACGGCCGTCACGCTGCTTGCGAAGGGGCTGTTGCGGCGCGCGCAGCCGGTGCGACTGCTCGGCGTCGGCGTGCGTATCGACGAGGACACGGCCGAGCGCCACGGGCAATTCCTGCTGTTCGACGACGAATCGTCCGCGCCATGAAAAAAGCACCGCCGAAGCGGTGCCTGTCGATGCTGCCGGTGCGGCCGGGCGACGCGCTCAGTGCGCGGGCGCGGCCATCCCGTTGTGGCGCAGCAGCGCGTCGATCTGCGGCTCGCGGCCGCGGAACGCCTTGAACGACTCCATCGCCGGACGGCTGCCGCCGACCTCGAGGATTTCGCGGCGATAGCGCGTGCCGGTTGCCGCGTCGAGCACGCTGCCGCTGGCGGCGGCCGCTTCCTCGAACGCCGCGTACGCATCGGCCGACAGCACTTCGGCCCACTTGTAGCTGTAGTAGCCGGCCGCGTAGCCGCCCGCGAAGATATGGCTGAACGTGTTCGGCCAGCGCGAGAACGCCGCCTGCGGGATCACGTGATAGCGCTCGTTGATCTCGCGCGCGAATGCGGTCACGCCGGTGGCGCCGGCCGGGTCGAAGTCGACGTGCAGCAGCATGTCGAACATCGAGAACACGATCTGGCGCAGCGTGCCGAGCCCGCTCTGGAAGTTCTTCGCGGCGATCATCTTGTCGAACAGCTCGCGCGGCAGCGCGGCGCCCGTATCGACGTGCGACGACATCGACGACAGCACGTCCCATTCCCAGCAGAAGTTTTCCATGAACTGCGACGGCAGTTCGACCGCATCCCATTCGACGCCGTTGATGCCCGACACGCCGAGTTCGTCGACGCGCGTGAGCATGTGGTGCAGCCCGTGGCCGAATTCATGGAACAGCGTGATGACCTCGTCGTGCGTGAAGCACGCGGGCTTGCCGCCGACCGGCGCGGAGAAGTTGCAGGTCAGGTACGCGACGGGCGTCTGCACGTCGCTGCCGCGCTTCGCGCGCGAACGTGCGTCGTCCATCCACGCGCCGCCGCGCTTGCCTTCGCGCGCGTACAGGTCGAGATAGAACTGCGCGACGAGCGAGCCGTCGCGATTCTCGACGCGGAAGAAGCGCACGTCCTTGTGCCATACCGGCGCGTCGTCCGGCTTGATCTTCACGCCGAACAGCGTCTCGGTGACGGTGAACAGGCCCTTCAGCGCGGCCGGTTCCGGGAAGTACTGCTTGACCTCGTTTTCCGAGAACGCATAGCGCTGCTGGCGGAGCTTTTCGGCCGCGTATGCGACGTCCCACGGCGCGAGTTCGGCGAGGCCGAGTTCCTTCGCGGCGAACGTGCGCAGCTCGTCCCAGTCCTTGTCCGCGTGCGGGCGTGCGCGCGTCGCGAGATCCTCGAGGAACGCGATCACCTGCTGCGGCGATTCGGCCATCTTCGGCGCGAGCGATACTTCGGCGAAGTTGCGATAGCCGAGCATCTGCGCCTCTTCGCGGCGCAGCTTCAGCGCGTCGGCGACGATCGCCGTGTTGTCCCATTCGGCCTTGCCGTCGCCGTACTGCGGCCCGAGTTCCGATGCGCGGGTCGCATAGGCGCGGTAGAGCGTCTCGCGCAGCGCGCGGTTGTCGGCGTATTGCAGCACCGGGAAGTACGACGGGAAATGCAGCGTGAATTTCCAGCCTTCCTTGCCGTCCTTCTGGGCAGCTTCGCGGGCGGCTTCAATCGCGTCGCCGGGCAGGCCGGCCAGCTCGGCTTCGTCCTTGGCGAAGTACGCGTACGCGTTGGTCGCGTCGAGCACATGATCGGAGAACGCCTTCGACAGCGCGGCCTGCTGTTCCTGCAGTTCCGCGAAGCGCGGCTTCTGGTCCTCGGGCAGCTCGGCGCCCGACAGGCGGAAGTCGCGCAGCGCATTGTCGAGGATCTTCTTGCGCTCGGCGGACAGCGTCGCGTATTCGGCGCTCGCGGCGATCGCCTTGTATTTTTCGTACAGCGCGAGGTTCTGGCCGACGCTCGACCAGAACTCGGTCACGCGCGGCAGGTTTTCACCGTAGGCAGCCCGCAGTTCGGGCGTGTCGGCGACTGCGTTCAGGTGGCCGACGATGCCCCATGCGCGGCCGAGCGGCTCCGTGGCCTGCTCGACCGTCTCGACCACGGTGGCCCAGGTCGACGGCGTCTCGCTCGCGCTCGCCGCTTCGACCGCGCGGCTGGCGGCAGCGAGCAGCGTGTCGAGCGCGGGCGTCACATGCTCCGGCCGGATCTCGCCGAAACGGGGCAGGCCGGAGAAGTCGAGGAGCGGATTGGTATTGGCGCTGGCGGACATAAGACTCCCTGTCTGTTGCCGGATGAACCGGGATGAAAAGGGTAACGGCGGCGGGGCGCGAACGCGCCCGATATCAATATTATTGGGGCGCCTCGCGCGCTTTCCAATCGTTAGTTTCTAACGGTGCGATTGACGCAGGGTCGGATGCGCGGTGTCGGGCGTGCCGGCTGGCGCGATGCGGCTGCGCGATTGCGGCTGGCGAGGCGCCGGCGCACGGAACCGCGCGCCGGCTGAGCGGGTGGGGCGTCAGGCTGCGGCGGCAGCGGCGCGTTCGGCGGATTCGATCGTGTTGATCAGCAGCATCGTGATGGTCATCGGGCCGACGCCGCCCGGCACCGGCGTGATGTAGCCGGCGACTTCCTTCACGCCCGTGAAATCGACGTCGCCGCACAGCTTGCCCGCGTCGTCGCGGTTCATGCCGACGTCGATCACCGTCGCGCCCGGCTTCACCATGTCGGCGGTCAGGATGTTGCGCTTGCCGACCGCGGCGACCACGATGTCGGCCTGACGCGTATGCGCGGCGAGGTCGCGCGTCTTGCTGTGGCAGATCGTCACGGTCGCGCCGGCGTCGAGCATCATCATCGCCATCGGCTTGCCGACGATGTTCGAGCGGCCGATCACGACCGCGTTCGCGCCTTGCAGCGCAATGCCGTGCGCTTCGAACATCTTCATCACGCCGTACGGCGTGCACGGGCGGAACAGCGGCTTGCCGGTCATCAGCGCACCGGCGTTCGCGACGTGAAAGCCGTCGACGTCCTTCTCCGGCGCGATCGCCTCGATCACCTTGTGGCTGTCGATATGCGCGGGCAGCGGCAGCTGGACCAGGATGCCGTGGATCTTCGGGTCGCGGTTCAGTTCGTCGATGCGCGCGAGCAGGTCGGCTTCCGACAGCGTGGCCGGGTACGCATCCTTCAGCGAGAAGAAACCGTTGTCCTCGCATGCCTTGATCTTGTTGCGCACGTAGACTTCGCTCGCCGGGTTGGCGCCGACGAGGATCACCGCGAGACCGGGCTGGTGGCCGCGTGCGGTCAGCGCGGCGGCGCGTTCGGCGGCCTGACCGCGCAAGGTCTTCGAAAGGGCGTTGCCGTCGATGAGGAGGGCTGTCATGGTGGTGGGTTCTGCCGGGAAGTTGGAATGCGGGCGTACGGCGCCCGAAGCGCCGTAGCAAAGCACGTAATTATACCGTTCGCCTGCCGCCGTCCGACAGCGAATCAACGGGAAGCGTCATGGCCGCGGCGCTCGTGCGCCGGGAGGAACGGCTGCCGCCGCGCGAGTGGGCCGCATCGCGCGGGGCGGAAAACACCGGTTGCGGGCCGGGCGGGCAGCGCCGCCGCGGCCGGGGAACATGCTCAGGCCTGTTTCTTCGACAGCGCGAGGCGCAGCAGATCGGCCACCGTGTTGACGTTGAGCTTTTCCATGATGTTCGCCCGGTGCGCCTCGACGGTCTTGATGCTGATGCCGAGGTCGTCGGCGATCTGCTTGTTCAGGCGGCCCGCGATGATCCGCTCGAGCACCTGCTGCTCGCGCGCGGTCAGCTTCGACAGCCGTTCGCTCGCGGCACGCTGCTCCTGGACGCTCTTGCTTTCGCTTCGGGCCTTGTCGAGCATCCGCTCGACGAGCTTGCGCAGCTCGGCTTCGTCGAACGGTTTCTCGATAAAGTCCATCGCACCCTTTTTCATCGTCGACACGGCCATCGGCACGTCGCCGTGACCGGTGACGAAGATGATCGGCAGCGCGGCATTGTCGGCGATGAGGCGTTCCTGCAATTCGAGGCCGCTCATGCCCGACATCCGCACGTCGAGGATCAGGCAAGCGATCTGGCCGGCCTGCTGCGCCGGCTGGTACGCATCGAGGAACTGCTCGGAGCTCGAGAAGCATTGAACGCGATAGCCGTTCGCCTCCAGCAGCCAGCGCAGCGAGTCCCGTACGGCCTCGTCGTCGTCGACGACAAAGACGGTTTCCTGAGTGGTGGTGACAGGGCTATTCATAGTTCTCCCGTAACGGTATGTGATGCCGATGCCTCGCGCCCCCCTTGGCCGAGATCAGCGGGTTCCCCAATGGGCAGACTGCAGTGGAACGTCGCGCCGGAAATGCGGCCATCCGGCTCGACGTTGTTGACCACCCACAGACGCCCCCGATGCGATTCGATGATCGAACGGCAGATGTTCAGCCCCATGCCCATGCCATCGGACTTGGTGCTGTAAAACGGTTCGAACAGGCGCTCGGCGGTCGCTTCGTCGACGCCCGGGCCCTGGTCAATCACACGGATGTCGACGAAGCCCGCATCGATGTCGGCGACGACGCGGATCACGCCGTCCACCGACGCCGGCTTCACGTCGGCCATCGCCTCGGCTGCGTTCTTCATCAGGTTCATCAGCACCTGTTCGATCAGCACGGGGTCGACATAAATAATAGGCATTCTTGCGAGGATTTCCGTGACGATCCGTATCCTGCGCTTTCTGGCCTCGATTTCGGCGAGCCCGACCGCGTCGGCGACGATGTCCGCGACCCGCGCCGGCTGGCGCTTCGGCTCGCTGCGCTTCACGAATTCGCGGATCCGCTTGACGATCATCCCGGCGCGCAGCGCCTGCTGCGCGGTCTTTTCCAGCGCGGGCTGCAGCGTCTCGGGCGTGCCGCGGCCGCTCTTCACGAGCGCGAGCGTGCCCGAGCAGTAGTTGTTGATCGCGGCGAGCGGCTGATTCAATTCGTGAGCAATCGACGACGCCATTTCACCCATCGTCATCAATCGGCTCGTGAACTGCAGCTTTTCTTCCTGCTGGTGCGCGAGTTCCTGCGCCTTCTTGCGGGTCGTGATGTCGGTCGCGATCTGCATCTGCGCGAGATGGCCGTCCACCCACTGGATGTACTGGCGGCGCACCTCGAACCACTTCTGGATGCTCTCGACGTACACTTCCTGCGCATCGGCCGTGCTGCTCGTCAGCGCGGCGGCCGGCAGGCCCGCGAACGCGTCGACCATGTCGATCGAGTCGGACGACGCCTGCGCGCGGTCGAAGCCGCCGCCGGACAGTTCGAGGTGGCCGTCCGGGCGAATCCCGAACAGGTGGCGGTAGTAGCGGTTCGCGAACAGCAGCTCGGCTTCGTCGGCGGCGAGCACCGACACCGCGGCGTCGAGGCTTTCGAGCACCGTCGTGAAGCGTTCGTGCGCGGCCGCGAGCTCTTCGCGCGCGCGCTTCGGCTCGGTGATGTCGGTCATCGACGACATCCAGCCGGTCTGGCGGCCCGAACTGTCGATCAGCGGCGACACGTACAGGCGCGCATGGAACAGCGTGCCGTTCTTGCGCCGCACGCGCAGCTCGAAGCCCGAGCTCGGCGCCTTGCCGCGCAGCGTCATGTCGAGCTGGCGCTGCATTTCCGGGTATGCGTCGCGCGGCCAGTACGGGAACGGCGCGACCTTGCCGACGAGATCGGTTTCGTCCCAGCCGGTCATCCGGCAGAACGCGGGGTTCACGTGCGTGATGCGGCCATGCATGTCGAGCACGCGCATGCCGATCAGCACCGAGTTTTCCATCGCGCGGCGGAAGAACGCTTCCGCATACAGCGCCTGCTGCGCCTCGAAGCGCTGGCGCGTGTGCTTCCACAGGCTCCAGAGGCTCCACAGCACGAAGCAGGACAGGCCGGCGACCAGCCACACGAGCGTGTTGTTGGTCAGGTTCGTGAGTTGCGGGAACGCGTACACGCGCACCGTCAGCCCCTGGCCGGGCGGGTCGAGCGGGAGATCGTAGTGCGAGTCGCGCGGCAGGCGCGGGCGCGTCGACGTGGACGACAGTTCGCGATTGTTCGAATCGGTGATCGAGATCTTGTACTTCGACGACAGTTCCTGCGGGATGTCGTGCTTCAGGATGCCCTCGACGGAGAACACCGCGGCGATCGAGCCGAGATATTCGCGGTCGCCGCGCATCACGGGCGTCTGCAACGTGATGAAGCCGTTGCCGAAGTCGTCGTAGATCAGCGGCGAATAGGCCTGGCGGCGCGTGCTGCGCGCCTCGTCGTACGCACCGCGCACGGCGTCCTGCATCTGCGCGTCGCCGGGCTTCGCGAGCCGCTGGCCGAGCAGCGGCGGATGCACGGCCGGCCAGCGCTGCACGCCCGGCGCCGTGTACCAGTTCAGGTAGAGGATTTCCGGATGCGTCTGCATCACGTCGGCGACGGCCATCTGGAACGCGTTCTGGTCGAGGCGGCCGGATGCGAGGTCGCGCGACAGCGCCTGCAACTGTTCCTGCGCGCCCGTCATCGACAGGCGGATCTGCTGCTGGGCCCACGCGACGTTGCGAAAGAGGGTGTCTTCCTGCTGCTGCTGTTCGCGCCGGTTGAGGCTCCACAGGATGAGGCTCATCACGACGAGGAACACCAGGATCGACAGCAGCGGCGTCAGCAAATAGGAGTTGGACCACCACGGTCCGTGGTGCCAACGGGACGGCTGCGACTCCGCCGGCGGGCCCGGCGGTCGCGCCGAGCGTGCGAAAAGCCGATCGGTCAACATGGCAGGATTGTAGCGCAGCGCAATACATGGAAAACCTATACCGGATATGTTGAACGGAAACGGTTTTGTTCCGACGAGACGGGCTGCGGAGCCCTGAAATATAGGTGCAGCGCAGCAATATTTCGTATGGTGAGAAAAGATCTCACGATTCGAAAATTTTGTTGCGCAGGCCCGTCCACGCTCATTACAATCCGTCGGAGCTTGCCCGCAGCCGGCCGCGTCGCGACGTCTGCACGAGAGCGATCCTCACATTCCAGGACCCAGGAGACGAGAATGTCCGCTGTACCGAACGAAGTGATGAAATATGTCGCCGCCGAACGTGACGACGACCCGCAAGAAACCGTCGAGTGGCTCGAGTCGCTCGATGGCGTGATCTCCTCCGTGGGCACCGGCCGTGCGCATTACCTGATCGAAAAGCAGATCGAATTCGCCCGCATGCACGGCGAACACCTGCCGTTCTCCGCCAATACCCCGTACATCAACACGATTCCGCTCGAAGCCCAGGCGAAGATTCCGGGCGACCAGGACATCGAGCACCGCATCCGTTCGTACACGCGCTGGAACGCGCTGGCGATGGTGCTGCGCGCAGGCAAGGACACCAACGTCGGCGGCCACATCGCGTCGTTCGCGTCGGCCGCGACGCTCTATGACGTCGGCTACAACCACTTCTGGCACGCGGCGTCCGACCAGCACGGCGGCGATCTCGTGTTCGTGCAGGGCCACTCGTCGCCGGGCGTATACTCGCGCGCGTTCCTGCTCGGCCGCCTGAAGGAAGAGCAGCTCGACAACTTCCGCCAGGAAGTCGACGGCAAGGGCATTTCGTCGTACCCGCACCCGTGGCTGATGCCGGACTTCTGGCAGTTCCCGACCGTGTCGATGGGTCTCGGCCCGATCATGGCGATCTACCAGGCACGCTTCATGAAGTACCTGGAGTCGCGCGGCATCGCGAAGACGGAAGGCCGCAAGGTATGGGCGTTCCTCGGCGACGGCGAGACGGACGAGCCGGAATCGCTCGGCGCGATCGGCATGGCGAGCCGCGAGAAGCTCGACAACCTCGTGTTCGTGATCAACTGCAACCTGCAGCGTCTCGACGGCCCGGTGCGCGGCAACGGCAAGATCATCCAGGAACTCGAATCGGAATTCCGCGGCGCCGGCTGGAACGTGATCAAGGTCATCTGGGGCAGCCGCTGGGATGCGCTGTTCGCCCGCGACAAGACGGGTGCGCTGATGCGCCGGATGATGGAATGCGTCGACGGCGAATACCAGACGTACAAGTCGGAGTCGGGCGCGTTCGTTCGCGAGCACTTCTTCAACACGCCTGAACTGAAGGCGCTCGTCGCCGACTGGTCGGACGACGACATCTGGGCGCTGAACCGCGGCGGCCACGATCCGCACAAGATCTACGCGGCGTTCCACGAAGCCACCAACACGAAGGGCGCGCCGACCGTCATCCTCGCGAAGACCATCAAGGGCTACGGGATGGGCGAGTCGGGCCAGGCGATGAACATCACGCACCAGCAGAAGAAGCTGCCGGTCGAGCAACTGAAGAAGTTCCGTGACCAGTTCCGCCTGCCGATCACCGACGAGCAGATCGCCGACGTGCCGTACCTGAAGTTCGAGGAAGGCTCGAAGGAACTCGAATACATGCGCCAGAAGCGCATGGACCTCGGCGGCTACCTGCCGCACCGCCGCGAGAAGGCGACGTCGCTGCCGGTGCCGGCGCTCGACGCGTTCGAGCCGCTGCTGAAGGGCACGGGCGAAGGCCGCGAGATCTCGACGACGATGTCGTTCGTGCGGATCCTGAACATCCTCCTGAAGGACAAGGCGCTCGGCAAGCGCATCGTGCCGATCGTCCCGGACGAATCGCGTACGTTCGGCATGGAAGGCCTGTTCCGCCAGATCGGTATCTGGAACCAGGAAGGCCAGAAGTACGTGCCGGAGGATTCCGACCAGCTGATGTTCTACAAGGAATCGCAGACGGGCCAGATCCTGCAGGAAGGCATCAACGAAGCGGGCGGCATGTGCGACTGGATCGCGGCGGCGACGTCGTATTCGACGCACGGCGAGATCATGGTGCCGTTCTACATCTTCTATTCGATGTTCGGCTTCCAGCGGATCGGCGACCTCGCATGGGCCGCGGGCGACATGCGTTCGCGCGGCTTCCTGCTGGGCGGCACGGCGGGCCGTACGACGCTGAACGGCGAAGGCCTGCAACACGAAGACGGTCACTCGCTGCTGTGGGCGGCATCGGTGCCGAACTGCGTGAGCTACGACCCGACGTTCGGCTATGAACTCGCGGTGATCGTCCAGGACGGCCTGCGCCGCATGGTGCAGGACCAGGAAGACGTGTACTACTACATCACGGTGATGAACGAGAACTACGAGCACCCGGCGATTCCGCAGGGCGAGCACGTGGCGGCCGACATCATCAAGGGCATGTACGCGTTCAAGAAGGCCGACGCCGACAAGAAGGCGCCGCGCGTCCAGCTGCTCGGCGCGGGCACGATCTTCAACGAAGTGATCGCGGCTGCCGACCTGCTGAAGAACGACTGGGGCGTCGCCGCCGACCTGTGGAGCGTGCCGAGCTTCACCGAGCTCGCGCGCGAAGGCCATCAGGTCGAGCGCTGGAACCTGCTCCATCCGACCGAGGAGCGTCGCCTGTCGCACGTGCAGAAGTGCCTGAAGGACACGCAGGGCCCGGTCATCGCATCGACCGACTACGTCCGTGCGCTGGTCGACCAGATCCGCGGCCAGATCGATCGCCGCTTCGTCGTGCTGGGCACCGACGGCTTCGGCCGTTCGGACACCCGCGAGAAACTGCGTCACTTCTTCGAGGTCGACCGTCACTGGGTCACCGTCGCCGCGCTCAACGCGCTGGCCGACGAAGGCACGATCGAGCGCAAGGTGGTCGCGGACGCGATCGCCAAGTACAACCTCGATCCGTCCAAGCCCAACCCGATGACCGTTTAACGCACACGCCGTGTGATGCCGCGCGCCGCTCCCGCGAGGAGCGCGCGCAGCCATGGAGACAGAAACAGATGAGTCAAGCGATCGAAGTGAAGGTGCCGGATATCGGCGATTACAAGGACGTGCCGGTCATCGAGATCGGCGTGAAGGTCGGCGATACGGTCGAGCCCGAGCAGTCGCTCGTCACGCTCGAGTCGGACAAGGCGACGATGGACGTGCCGAGCCCGGTGGGCGGCGTCGTGAAGGAAATCAAGGTCAAGGTCGGCGATTCCGTGTCGGAAGGTTCGCTGATCGTCCTGCTCGAAGGCGGCGCGGCCGCCCAGGCGAACGGCGCGGCTGCACCGGCCGCGGCTCCGGCTCCGGCTCCGGCCGCCGCTCCGGCACCGGCAGCAGCGCCGGCACCGGCCGCCGCGGCGCCCGCTGCCGCACCGGCAGCGTCCGGCGGCACGCTCGAAGTGAAGGTGCCCGACATCGGCGACTACAAGGACGTGCCGGTGATCGAGATCGGCGTGAAGGTCGGCGACACGGTCGAGAAGGAGCAGTCGCTCGTCACGCTCGAGTCGGACAAGGCGACGATGGACGTGCCGAGCCCGGCTGCCGGCGTCGTGAAGGACATCAAGGTGAAGGTGGGCGATTCGGTGTCGGAAGGCACGCTGATCGTGCTGCTCGAAGCCGCCGGCGCACCGGCTGCCGCTGCGCCGCAGGCCAGCGCACCGGCTCCGGCCGCGGCCGCTCCGGCGCCCGCCGCTGCACCCGCGAAGGCCGCGCCGGCACCGGCCGCCGCGCCGTCCGGCGAATACCGCGCCAGCCACGCATCGCCGTCGGTCCGCAAGTTCGCGCGTGAACTCGGCGTCGAAGTCTCGCGCGTGCAGGGCTCGGGTCCGAAGGGCCGCATCACGAAGGACGACGTCACGGGCTTCGTGAAGGGCGTGATGACGGGCCAGCGTGCGGCACCGGCCGCGGCAGCCGCACCGGCAGGCGGCGGCGAGCTGAACCTGCTGCCGTGGCCGAAGGTCGACTTCTCGAAGTTCGGCCCGTTCGAGGCGAAGCCGCTGTCGCGCATCAAGAAGATCTCGGGCGCGAACCTGCATCGCAACTGGGTGATGATCCCGCACGTCACGAACAACGACGAAGCGGACATCACCGAGCTCGAAGCGCTGCGCGTCCAGTTGAACAAGGAACACGAAAAGGCGGGCGTGAAGTTCACGATGCTCGCGTTCGTGATCAAGGCGGTCGTCGCCGCGCTGAAGAAATTCCCGACCTTCAACGCGAGCCTCGACGGCGACAACCTCGTGTTCAAGCAGTACTTCCACGTCGGTTTCGCGGCCGATACGCCGAACGGCCTCGTCGTGCCGGTGATTCGCGATGCGGACAAGAAGGGCCTCGTCGACATCGCGAAGGAAATGAGCGACCTGTCGAAGGCCGCGCGCGAAGGCAAGCTGAAGCCGGACCAGATGCAGGGCGGCTGCTTCTCGATTTCGTCGCTCGGCGGGATCGGCGGGACGAACTTCACACCGATCATCAACGCGCCGGAAGTGGCGATCCTCGGGTTGTCGCGCGGCCAGATGAAGCCGGTGTGGGACGGCAAGCAGTTCGTGCCGCGGCTCATGCTGCCGCTGTCGCTGTCGTATGACCATCGCGTCATCGATGGCGCCGAAGCCGCGCGTTTCAATGCGTATCTCGGGGCGTTGCTCGGGGATTTCCGTCGCATCATTCTTTGATGAGCGGGGTGGGGCTCGCGGGGGCGTGGTTTGGTTTTTGTTGTTGTTCTCCACGCCGTCGTCGTCGTTGAACCTGTTGTGCTAACGGTCTATTAGCGTCGCCCCTGCGCGGGGCGGCGGTCACTTTTCTTTGTCTTCCAAAGAAAAGTAACCAAAAGAAAGGCGCGTCCTTGGGCGGACGGCAAAGGTGGTCCTGCCCAAGCTCGCGGTCTTTCGCCGGCCGTCGTCAGGTTCTCTCGCGGGTTCCTCCCCCTCTGTCTGCAGTCAATCAAGAAGGGGACAGTCATGAGTCTCATCGAAGTCAAGGTTCCGGATATCGGCGATTTCAGCGGCGTCGATGTCATCGAAGTCAACGTCAAACCCGGCGACGTGATCGAAAAAGAGCAAACGCTCATCACGCTCGAATCCGATAAAGCCTCCATGGAAGTGCCCAGCGACGTCGCCGGCACCGTCAAGGAAGTCAAGGTCAAAGCCGGCGAGAAAGTCTCGCAAGGCACCATCATCGCCATCGTCGAAGCCTCGGCAGGCGCAGCCGCACCCGCACCCGCGAAAGCGCCCGAAGCGCCGAAGGCTGCGCCGGCTCCGGCCGCGGCCGCTCCGGCACCCGCGCCGCAAGCCGGCAGCTATGGCGGCGCCGCCGACATCGAGTGCGACATGCTCGTGCTCGGCGCCGGCCCCGGCGGCTACTCGGCTGCGTTCCGCGCAGCCGATCTCGGCATGAAGACCGTGCTCGTCGAACGCTATTCGACGCTCGGCGGCGTGTGCCTGAACGTCGGCTGCATCCCGTCGAAAGCGCTGCTGCACACGGCGCTCGTGATCGACGAAGCCGCGGCGCTCGCGTCGCACGGCATCTCGTTCGGCAAGCCGGAGGTCGATCTCGACAAGCTGCGCGACTTCAAGGGCGGCGTCGTCAAGAAGCTGACGACGGGCCTCGCCGGCATGGCGAAGGCACGCAAGGTTGAAGTCGTCACGGGCGTCGGTGCATTCGTCGATCCGTATCACATGGAAGTGCAGGGCGAAAACGGCAAGAAGGTCGTCAAGTTCAAGCAGGCGATCATCGCCGCGGGCTCGCAGGCCGTGAAGCTGCCGTTCATGCCGGAAGATCCGCGTGTCGTCGATTCGACGGGCGCGCTCGAACTGCGCCAGCTGCCCAAACGCATGCTCGTGATCGGCGGCGGCATCATCGGCCTCGAAATGGCGACGGTGTACGCGACGCTCGGCGCCGAGATCGACGTCGTCGAAATGATGGACGGCCTGATGATGGGCGCCGACCGCGATCTCGTGAAGGTCTGGGAAAAGTACAACGCGAAGCGCTTCGGCAACGTGATGCTGAAGACCAAGACGGTCGGCGCGGAAGCGAAGGAAGACGGCATCTACGTGAAGTTCGAGGGCGAGAAGGCGCCCGCGGAAGCGCAGCGCTACGACCTCGTGCTGGTCGCGGTGGGCCGCAGCCCGAACGGCAAGAAGATCGGTGCCGACAAGGCCGGCGTCGCGGTCACGGATCGCGGCTTCATCGACGTCGACAAGCAGATGCGCACGAACGTGCCGCACATCTTCGCGATCGGCGATATCGTCGGCCAGCCGATGCTCGCGCACAAGGCCGTGCATGAAGGCCACGTCGCCGCGGAAGCCGCGCACGGCGAAAAGGCGTACTTCGACGCACTGCAGATCCCGTCGGTGGCCTACACCGATCCGGAAGTGGCGTGGGCCGGCAAGACCGAAGACCAGTGCAAGGCCGAGGGCATCAAGTACGGCAAGGCCGTGTTCCCGTGGGCCGCTTCGGGCCGCGCGATCGCGAACGGCCGCGACGAAGGCTTCACGAAGCTGATCTTCGACGAGGAAACCCATCGCGTGATCGGTGGGGCCATCGTCGGCCTGAACGCGGGCGACCTGATCAGCGAAGTGTGCCTCGCCGTGGAGATGGGCGCGGACGCGGAAGACATCGGCAAGACGATCCATCCGCACCCGACGCTCGGCGAATCGGTCGGCATGGCCGCCGAGCTGTACGAAGGCGTCTGTACCGACTTGCCGCCGCAGCGCAAGAAGTAACGCGATCGGCCCGGCACCCCAAGTGCCGGCCAAAAAAAACGCCGCCGCCCGGGCAAACCGGGCGGCGGCGTTTTTTTTGCGCGGCGTGCGACAGGCGATCGATCGGAACGGGCGGTTTGCTGCTCCCGCGCGCGTTCTTGCGCCAGAAACGAAAAAGCCGCGCTGGGCGCGGCTCTTTCAGGAGCAGGGGACGCTTACGCGGCCGGCTTGCTCGAACGACGTGCGGCAGCGGCGGTTGCAGCCTTCGTTGCGACGGCAGCAGCAGCGTTGAAGTTCGTTTCGGCGATTTCGACGGCTTGCTTCGTGGCCTTCTGAACCGTTTCGTACGTGGTGTTCGCAGCGTTCAGTGCCGACTTCAGTGCGGCGACAGCCGTTTCCGAACCGGCCGGGGCGTTCTTCGCGACGTTGTCGACGAGTGCCTGGACCTTCTTGTTCTGCTCTTCGAACTGCGCTTCGGCAACCTTCGCGAACTCGGCTTGCGTCGACGATGCGATTTCGTACAGGTGACGGCCGTACGACAGCACCTTTTCCGCGACCGGCTGCGACAGGCTCGCTTGCAGCGCGATCAGTTCCTGCGCGTCCTTCACCGACAGCAGACGCTGTGCGTTTTCCTGGCCCTCGGCCAGCGTCGACTTCACGACCTGAAGGTTGAGTTCGATCAGCTTTTCGACGCCTTCGAACGCCTTGGTCGTCAGACCGAACAGGCTTTCGAGGTTGGCTTTTTGGGCGGCGGCGATTTGCTCGGGGGTCAGCAAGGACATGTCAAGCTCCTGAAAAGCGATCACGTCGATCGCAGAAATAAAGGGCACTACACTGGGGAACTTCGGCGCCGCGTGCTTTGTGCAACGCAGCAATGAGGCCTATTTTAGGGCAGAGAAAACGGATGTCAAGTATTTTTTGTGCGTTGCACAATCACGACAAATTATCGATAAAACAACGAGTTATCGCGGTCGTCCGGAATCGGTTTCAGGCACGTTCCCACATGGTGCGCACGGCGGCGGGGCAAGCGCGCCGCACCATGATCATGCGCAGGTAAACCTGACAGGCCCATGGAACGTTATCCTTCTGTTCCTGTCGAAAAACGCGCCGTTTCGATGCGCGTGCCGTGGCGACGTGCCGCCGCCACGGGTCGAGGCCGGCGCCTTTGGCATGCCGAGCACCGGATACGTACTTTCCCCGCTTTAAATCGTCTCCGAAGTGACGTTATCTCAATTAACCGTGTGTAATCGGGAGACGGGCGCTGTCGGGCAGGGCATCCCATGGATTTTTTCAATGGGTGCGCAAGGGTCGATTGGCCGGAGGTTGGCCGACTCTTACATTCCGGTTTAAAGACGATCGGTAAGTGCCTAATATTGCTCTTTTTTTCAGCTTTAACTACACTTGCGGAAACCTCCCGCCCGCTTTGTCCAGACCCCAATGAAAGCCGAATCGTTTTCACCGCGCAGATTGTTGCAGAGCATGACGCTCGGCACGGCTGTGTCGGTCGCAGTCGCGTTGCTCGCGACCACCGCGTCCGTCACGCCTGCTGACGCCTTCGCCGCCACTGCGAAGACCCAAGCCGCCAAGAAAAAAGCCGTCGCTCCTGCTTCGTCAGCGAAGAAGAAGTCGGCCAAGGCGAGCTCCGACAACTCCGCGAAGGTCGCCGCGGCCGATGCGCCGCGCGCGAAAGCGTCGCGAAAGCGCATGACGCTCGCGGCGAACGGCGTGCATGGCGGCCATCGCGGCGCGGTGCGCAAGGTCGCGTTCCAGCCGCGCCGTCCGACGGTCGGCCAGGCATTCGGCCTGCACGACACGCCCGACGCGCTCGCGCTGCGCTCCAGCGTCGCGTACGTCGTCGACCAGAATTCCGGCGAGCCGCTGTTCGACAAGAATTCGCACGCGGTCGTGCCGATCGCGTCGATCTCGAAGCTGATGACGGCCATGGTCGTGCTCGACTCGAAGTCGCCGATGACCGACCCGCTCGAAGTCACCGACGAAGACCGCGACTACGAGAAGGGCACGGGCTCGCGCCTGTCGGTCGGCTCGGTATTGTCGCGCGAGGACATGCTGCACATCGCGCTGATGGCGTCGGAAAACCGCGCGGCCGCCGCGCTGTCGCGTTACTACCCGGGTGGCCGTCCGGCGTTCATCGCGGCGATGAACGCGAAGGCGAAGTCGCTCGGCATGACCGATACGCACTTTGAGAATTCGACCGGCCTGTCGAGCTCGAACGTGTCGAGCGCGCGCGACCTCGTGAAGATGGTCAATGCGGCGTACCAGTACCCGATGATCCGCCAGTTCTCGACCGATCGCACCTACGAGGTGTACACGGGCAAGCGTAACCTGGTCTACAACAGCACCAACGCGCTGATCCGCGGCAACGGCTCGTGGGACATCGGCCTGCAGAAGACGGGCTTCATCAACGAAGCGGGCGAATGCCTCGTGATGCAGGCAACGATCCACGGCCGGCCGATGGTGATGGTGCTGCTCGATTCGTTCGGCAAGTATTCGCGCTTCGCCGACGCATCGCGCCTGCGCAACTGGCTCGATGCCGGCGGCGGCGAGCGCCTGACGGCGGCCAACACGCCGAGCGGCGGTACCTGATCGTGTGCGGCGGTTCGCCGCCGTACCGGTCGCCGCAAAGAAAAAGCCCCGCAATCGCGGGGCTTTTTTCGTCCGGCGGAACCGGAGTCGGAACCGGGCCGATGGCGCGGCTTACGCCTGCCGCTGCAACCCGTCCACGTCCTTCACGGGCGCCGGCCGGTAGCCCAGCGATTCCGAGATGGTGAGCGCCGTCCGGCTCAACTGGCCGAGCCACGCATCCTGCAGGCGGTCGGCCGGTGCCGACAGCGACAGGCCCGCGACGAGCTTGCCCGAATCGTCGTAGATGCCGGCGGCGATACAGCGCACGCCGAGTTCGAGTTCCTCGTTGTCGCGCGCGCACGATTGCTGGCGGACGAGGGTCAGTTCGCGCTCGAGCTTCGAGATCTCGGTAATGCTGTTCTGGGTATGGCCGGACAGCCCCGTGCGCGTCGCATAGGCACGCACACGCGACGTTTCGTCGGCCGCGAGGAACAGCTTGCCGACCGACGTGAGGTGCAGCGGGGCGCGGCCGCCGATCGCGCGAACGACCTGCATCCCCGAGCGCTCCGAGTACGCACGCTCGATGTAGACGATCTCGTCGCCCTGGCGCACCGACAGGTTCACGGTCTGCCCGGTGAGGCGGTGCAACTCGCGCATCGGCATCAGCGCCGCGTCGCGCACCGACAGGCGGGCCTTCACGAGATTGCCGAGCTCGAGCAGCCGCATACCGAGGCGGTAGGTACCGGGGTCGGAGCGGTCGACGAGACGGCAGGTCACCATGTCGTTGAGGATGCGATGGGCGGTCGACGGGTGCAGCTCCGTGCGCTGCGCAAGTTCCTTCAGGCTGACCGGGTCACTGTGCGCGGCGAGCGCGTCCAGCAACCGCATCATGCGTTCGATCACCTGGATCGACGTTTTTGAATCCGGGTTGGGTTGGCTCATGTCGGGGGAGGAATCGGTTGACGCGTCAAGCGGTGTTGAACCGATTGTATCTCGTATTGTGAAAAAAGCGAACGCCGTTCGAGGAAGTTCTCGCTTCGCGCACCGGGGGCTTGCGCGCGCGCCGGCGTTGGTCTTGCTGGCCAAACGTCGGATAATGAGGGCCGTTTTCTCGAAGGAGCACGTATGCGAGTCGGTTTGTTCGTGACCTGCCTGGTCGACCTGATGCGCCCCGAAATCGGTTTTTCGGCGCTCAAGCTGATTCGCGACGCCGGCTACGAGGTGATCGTGCCGCCCACGCAGACCTGCTGCGGCCAGCCGGCCTACAACTCGGGCGACCGCGCGCTCGCGCGCGACCTCGCTGAAAAGACGCTGCGCGAGTTCGAGCAGTTCGATTACGTCGTCGCGCCGTCGGGTTCGTGCGGCGGGATGATCCGCACGCACTACGGCGACCTGTTCCGCGACGATCCCGAGCTGATGGGGCGCTACACGCGGTTCCAGCAGAAAGTCCACGAGCTGACCGATTTCCTTGCCAACGTCGCGAAGGTGTCGCTCGCGCCGGGCGAATTCGCCGGGCCGGTCACCTATCACGACGCGTGCTCGGGCCTGCGCGAGCTCGGCGTGAAGGCGCAGCCGCGCGCGCTGCTCGCGCAGCGCGGCGTCGCGGTGACCGAGATGAAGGACTGCGAGCATTGCTGCGGCTTCGGCGGTACGTTCGCGGTCAAGTACGGCGACATCTCGGCGGCCATCGCGGACGAGAAATGCGCGAACGTGCGCGCGTCCGGCGCGGGCGCCGTCGTGCTCGGCGATCTCGGCTGCATGCTGAACATCGAAGGGCGGTTGCGCCGCACCGGCGACCGCGACACGCGCGTGCTGCACGTCGCGCAGGTGCTGGCGGGCGACGTCTGACGCCCGGTTCCGCTCACTTTTCCCCGATACCGCGATGCAAGTCCAATCGATGCATTTCAAGGCGCGCGCCGGCCAGAAGCTGGCCGACGAGCGCCTGCAGCAGAACCTGAAGAAGCTGTCGACGAAGTTCGTGTCCGCGCGCGCCGATGCGATGACCATGATCGACTTCCCGGCCACGCGCGCCGCGCTCAAGGCGCGCCGCAACCGTGCGCTGGAGAATCTCGACGTGTGGCTCGAGGCGTTCGAGCGTGAGGCGACGCGGCGCGGCACGACGGTGCTGTTCGCCGAAACGACCGCGGACGCCGCGCGGCTCGTGGCCGACATCGCGCGCCGGCACGGCGTGAAGAAGGTCATCAAGACCAAGTCGATGGTGTCGGAGGAAATGCGCCTGAACGCGGTGCTCGCCGAGATGGGCGTGCAGTCGATCGAGACGGACCTCGGCGAATACATCCTGCAGATCAACGACAACGAGCCGCCCAGCCACATCATTGCGCCCGTCGTGCACAAGGACAAGGACGAGATCGCCGACCTGTTCGCGCGTACGCACCGGCGCGAGCGGCTCACCGAGATTCCGGACATGACGCGCGAGGCGCGCGAGGTGCTGCGCCCGCATTTCATGTCGGCCGACATGGGCGTGACGGGCGGCAACTTCGTGATCGCGGAAACGGGCTCGGTCGCGCTCGTGACGAACGAAGGGAACGAGGGCATGTGCACGGTCATGCCGCGCGTGCATGTCGCGGTGACGGGCATCGAGAAGGTGCTGCCGACGCTCGAGGATCTCGCGACCGCGATGCGTCTGCTGCCGCGCTCCGCGACGGGGCAGAAGACGTCGAACTATTTCTCGCTGCTGAGCGGGCCGCGCGGGCAGGGCGACGAGGACGGCCCCGAACACAACTACGTGGTGCTCGTCGACGGCGGCCGCACCGGCCTGATCGGCGGCGAATTCCAGGAGATGCTGCGCTGCATCCGCTGCGGCGCGTGCATGAACCATTGCCCGGTGTACCAGAAGGTCGGCGGTCATGCGTACGGCTGGGTCTATCCGGGCCCGATGGGATCGGTGCTGACGCCGAGCTACGTCGGACTCGACCGCACGCTCGACCTGCCGCAGGCCGCGACGCTGTGCGGCGAATGCGACAGCGTATGTCCGGCCGGGATTCCGTTGTCGCACCTGCTGCGCACGCTGCGCGAGAAGCAGGTCGAGCGCCACCTGCGGCCCTGGCGCGAGCGCGCAGGGCTCGCCGTGTGGGGCTTCTTCGCACGGCGGCCGATGCTGTATGCGCTGACGACGAAGCTCGCGGTGCGCGTCCTCGAGCGGCTGGGCGGCAACGCCGGCACGCTGCGGCGCCTGCCGATGATGGGCGGCTGGATGGATACGCGCGACATGCCGACGCCGACCGGGCGCACGTTCCGCGAGCTGTACGCGGCGTCGCAAAGCCATCTCGGCTGACACTGTTCAGCGGGCAGCAACAGTGCGTTCGCTATTTGCATATTTATCTCGATAGATGCGACCTATAGAATCTCGTCTGTAGTCCCCGGAATTGGGTTTCGGGGTACGAGGTCAAGGAGGTCCGCATCATGAAAAAGACAATATCGATGTACTGGCCGCTGGCAATCGTGGTCCCGCTGGCAGCGGTTGCCTATCTGCATGCGATGGCCGGTGCGCCGTCGCGCGGCCCACTCGAGGTTCACCAGGCGTCCGCCGAACTGGCGCGCGCGGTGTCGTTCGGGCTGGTCGGCGACGCGGCGCAGCCGCTGCCGGCAGCATCCGGCGACATTGTGCTCGCTGCGCCGAAGGCGCTGTGAGGCATGGCGCCGTCGCTTCGCGCGGCGGCGCGATTTAGGCCCCCTTTGTATAATGGCGTGTTCTTCACCCACGCGGCTCGCCGCGGCTTTCCGATAGTGCGATGACCCGCGTTGCGATCTGTTTCGTCTGTCTCGGCAACATCTGCCGTTCGCCCACCGCGGAGGGCGTGATGCGCCACCAGGTCGACGCGGCCGCGCTGGCCGACCGGATCGCGATCGATTCGGCCGGCACCGGCGACTGGCACGTGGGCGAGCCGCCCGATACGCGTGCGCAGGCGGCGGCCCGTAGCCGCGGCTACGATCTGTCGGCGTTGCGCGCGCGACAGGTGAGCGCGGCGGATTTCGAGCAGTTCGACTTGCTGCTCGCGATGGACGAAGCGAATCTCGCCGAACTGCGCCGCCGTTGTCCGCCGCAGCATCGCGACAAGGTGCGCCTGCTGATGGAATTCGCACCTGGCGCGACCGAAACCGAAGTGGCCGACCCCTATTTCGGCGGCGCGCAGGGCTTCGAGCAGGTGCTCGACCAGGTCGAGCGCGCATGCGCGGGGCTGCTGGAGACGCTGCGCGCACGCACGGCGCGCTGACCGGGCGGTATTCAGCGGTCTGCGAATACCCTTTCAAAGACATGGATACTTGACTAAAAACGTCAAATATTTATACTTGACCAAAATCGTCAAGATTGCAGTCCCCTAGACACCATGAGACTCACCACCAAAGGCCGTTTCGCCGTCACGGCGATGATTGACTTGGCACTGCGCCAGGAGCAGGGCCCGGTGACGCTTGCAGGCATCAGCCAGCGCCAGCGGATTTCGCTCTCGTATCTCGAACAGCTGTTCGGCAAGCTGCGCAGGCATGAAATCGTCGAATCCGTGCGCGGCCCGGGCGGCGGCTACAACCTCGCGCGTCGCGCGCAGGATGTCACCGTTGCCGACATCATCATCGCGGTCGATGAACCGCTTGACGCCACGCAGTGCGGCGGCAAAGGCACGTGCGACGGCTCGAAGCAGCCCGACGGCCATTGCATGACGCACGAGCTGTGGTCGACGCTGAACCAGAAGATGGTCGAATACCTCGATTCGGTGTCGCTGCAGGATCTCGTCGATCAGCAGCGCGCACGCGAGGGCGCCCCGGCGGTGCTGCGCGACCGTCGCGCGCCGGAGCCCGTCGCCGCACCGGCCGAGCCCGTGCGCACGATGCCGCTCGGCCCCAATTCGGTGTTCAACATCGCGAGTTCGTGAGCGCGAAGGCGCCCGCCATACCCCATAACGCACATAGTCCCTGCACAGAATACCCGGAGCGACAGATGACCCAAGAGACTCTCCACCTGCCCATCTATATGGATTACAGCGCGACGACGCCCGTCGATCCGCGCGTGGTCGACAAGATGGTGCCGTACCTGCGCGAGCAGTTCGGCAACCCGGCGTCGCGTAGCCATGCCTATGGCTGGGACGCGGAGCGCGCGGTCGAGGAAGCGCGCGAGCAGGTGGCCGCACTCGTGAACGCCGATCCGCGCGAGATCATCTGGACGTCCGGCGCCACGGAGTCGGACAACCTCGCGATCAAGGGCGCCGCGAACTTCTACAAGGGCAAGGGCAAGCACATCATCACGGTGAAGACCGAGCACAAGGCCGTGCTCGACACCTGCCGCGAGCTCGAGCGCGACGGTTTCGACGTCACCTACCTCGACGTGAAGGATGACGGCCTGATCGACCTCGACGTGTTCAAGGCCGCGCTGCGCCCGGACACGATCCTCGTGTCGGTGATGCATGTGAACAACGAGATCGGCGTGATTCAGGACATCGAGACGATCGGCGAGATCTGCCGCGAGAAGGGCATCGTGTTCCACGTCGATGCCGCGCAGTCGACCGGCAAGGTCGTGATCGACCTCGCGAAGCTGAAGGTCGACCTGATGTCGTTCTCGGCACACAAGACCTACGGCCCGAAGGGCATCGGCGCGCTGTACGTGCGTCGCAAGCCGCGCGTGCGCATCGAAGCGCAGATGCACGGCGGCGGTCACGAGCGCGGCATGCGTTCGGGCACGCTGCCGACGCACCAGATCGTCGGCATGGGCGAAGCGTTCCGCATCGCGCGCGAGGAAATGGCGACCGAGAACGAGCGCATCCGCATGCTGCGCGACAAGCTGCTGCGCGGCCTGTCGCAGATCGAGGAAACCTACGTGAACGGCGACATGGATCAACGTGTCCCGCACAACCTGAACATCAGCTTCAACTTCGTCGAAGGCGAGTCGCTGATCATGGCGATCAAGGACGTCGCGGTGTCGTCGGGCTCCGCGTGCACGTCGGCGTCGCTGGAGCCGTCGTACGTGCTGCGTGCGCTCGGCCGCAACGACGAACTCGCGCACAGCTCGATCCGCTTCACGGTGGGCCGCTTCACGACGGAGCAGGAAGTCGATTTCGTGATCGACCTGCTGAACAGCAAGATCGCGAAGCTGCGCGAACTGTCGCCGCTCTGGGAAATGCACCAGGAAGGCATCGATCTGTCGACGATCGAATGGGCCGCACACTGATACCGCATTGAATGCAACCGCGCGCGGATTGACGCACGCAGCGTAACGAGTCAAGGAGTCTGAGTCATGTCTTACAGCAACAAGGTTCTGGATCACTACGAAAACCCGCGCAACGTCGGTTCGTTCGCGAAGGACGACGACACGGTCGGCACGGGCATGGTCGGCGCGCCGGCTTGCGGCGACGTGATGAAGCTGCAGATTCGCGTCGGCGCGGACGGCGTGATCGAAGACGCGAAGTTCAAGACCTACGGTTGCGGTTCGGCGATCGCATCGAGCTCGCTCGTCACCGAATGGGTGAAGGGCAAGACGCTCGACGAGGCACTGTCGATCAAGAACACGCAGATCGCCGAGGAACTCGCGTTGCCGCCGGTGAAGATTCACTGCTCGATCCTCGCGGAAGACGCGATCAAGGCAGCCGTGGCCGACTACAAGAAGCGCCACGACACCAAGGAAAGCGATCAGGCAGCAGCCTGAGCGGCATCGAGAGCGGCTAGGAAGGAAACGCGGCGGGCCCCGGTGGCACGCCGCGGCAAGGACATCATGGCAATTACACTGACCGAAAAAGCAGCACAGCACGTCCAGAAATACCTCGTCCGTCGCGGCAAGGGGGTGGGCCTGCGGCTTGGCGTTCGCACGACCGGGTGCTCGGGGCTCGCGTACAAGCTCGAGTATGTCGACGAGCTGGCTCCCGAGGATCAGGTGTTCGAGAGCCACGGCGTGAAGGTGATCGTCGATCCGAAGAGCCTCGCCTATATCGACGGCACCGAGCTCGACTTCGCCCGCGAAGGCCTGAACGAAGGGTTCAAGTTCAACAACCCGAACGTGAAGGACGAGTGCGGGTGCGGGGAATCGTTCCGCGTGTGACGCGGCTCCCTCCGCGCGATGCGGGCAAGAGGCGGCACGGGCCGCCTTTTTAATGTGCGGCGTTTGCCGCGCGACGAACCGGAATTGAACGCGACAATGGTTTCGCTCAAAGACAGCCATTTCGACCTGTTTCACCTGCCGGCGCAATTCGCGCTCGACGAGACGGCGCTCGACGCCGCCTACCGGACGGTGCAGACGCAGGTGCACCCGGACCGCTTCGCGGCGGCCGGCGATGCGCAAAAGCGCATCGCGATGCAATGGGCCACCCGCGCGAACGAGGCATACCGCACGCTGCGCGACCCGCTGAAGCGCGCGTCCTACCTGCTGTCGCTGCGCGGCGTGGACATCGGCGCGGAAAACAACACCGCGATGGAACCTGCATTCCTGATGCAGCAGATGGAGTGGCGCGAGGGCATCGAGGATGCCGCGGCCGCCCGCAACGTCGACGCGCTCGATGCATTGCTCACCGAGTTGCGCGACGAGAAGCGCGTGCGCGTCGAGCGCCTCGGCACGCTGCTCGACAGCGGTGCCGATCAGGCCGCTGCGGAAGCCGTGCGTCAGCTGATGTTCATCGAACGGGTCGCGTCGGAAGTGGGCGCGCAGATCGAGCGTCTCGAAACTTAACCGCGTGCCTTGCGGCACGCGCAGCAAACGGGCCGAGCGCCCGAACGAACCAAGATGGCTTTACTGCAAATTTCCGAACCGGGCATGGCGCCGGCGCCGCACCAGCGGCGACTCGCCGTCGGGATCGACCTCGGCACGACGAACTCGCTCGTCGCCGCCGTGCGCAACAGCGTGCCTGAAGTCCTGCCGGACGAAGCGGGCCGCGTGCTGCTGCCGTCGGTGGTCCGTTACCTCGAGAAGGGCGGCCGCCGTATCGGCCACGAAGCGAAGGAGCAGGCCGCGACCGATCCGCGCAACACGATCGTGTCGGTCAAGCGCTTCATGGGCCGCGGCAAGGCCGAAGTCGAAGGCGCGGCGAACGCGCCGTACGAATTCGTCGATGCGCCGGGCATGGTGCAGATCCGCACGATCGACGGCGTGAAGAGCCCGGTCGAAGTCTCGGCCGAAATTCTCGCGACGCTGCGTCATCGCGCCGAGGATTCGCTCGGCGACGATCTGGTCGGCGCGGTGATCACGGTGCCCGCGTACTTCGACGACGCGCAGCGCCAGGCAACCAAGGATGCCGCGCGTCTCGCGGGCCTCAACGTGCTGCGCCTGCTGAACGAACCGACCGCCGCCGCGATCGCCTATGGTCTCGACAACGCGGCCGAAGGCCTTTACGCGGTGTACGACCTCGGCGGCGGCACGTTCGACCTGTCGATCCTGAAGCTGACGAAGGGTGTGTTCGAAGTGCTGGCCGCGGGCGGCGATTCGGCGCTCGGCGGCGACGATTTCGACCATGCGCTGTTCGCTCACGTGCTCGCGCAGGCCGGTATCGACGCGAAGACGCTCGCGCCCGAGGACGTGCGCCTGCTGCTCGATCGTGTGCGGGTGCTGAAGGAAGCGCTGTCGTCCGCGCCGCAGGCGGCGCTCGACGTGACGCTGTCGAGTGGTGCGCGGCTCGTGCAGACGATTTCGCACGACACGTTCGCGTCGCTCGTCGAGCCGCTCGTGCAGCGCACGCTCACGCCGACCCGCAAGGCGCTGCGCGATGCGCAGGTCACGCCGGCCGACATCAAGGGTGTCGTGCTCGTGGGCGGCGCGACGCGCATGCCGGTGATCCGCGACGCGGTCGCCAGGTATTTCGGCCAGCCGCCGCTCGTGAACCTCGATCCGGATCAGGTCGTCGCGCTCGGCGCGGCGATCCAGGCCGACCTGCTCGCGGGCAATCGCGGCACCGGCGACGACTGGCTGTTGCTCGACGTGATCCCGCTGTCGCTCGGTGTCGAGACGATGGGCGGGCTCGTCGAGAAGATCATTCCGCGCAACTCGACGATTCCGATCGCGCGTGCGCAGGAATTCACGACCTTCAAGGACGGCCAGACCGCGATGGCGATCCACGTCGTGCAGGGCGAGCGCGAGCTCGTCGCCGACTGCCGGTCGCTCGCGCGCTTCGAGCTGCGCGGCATTCCGCCGATGACGGCGGGCGCCGCACGCATTCGCGTGACCTATCAGGTCGACGCGGACGGCTTGCTGTCGGTGTTTGCACGCGAGCAGTTGTCCGGCGTCGAGGCATCGGTCGTCGTGAAGCCGTCGTA
Source organism: Burkholderia sp. BCC1208 (assembly GCF_902833095.1). Taxonomy (NCBI): domain Bacteria; kingdom Pseudomonadati; phylum Pseudomonadota; class Betaproteobacteria; order Burkholderiales; family Burkholderiaceae; genus Burkholderia; species Burkholderia sp. BCC1208. The sequence goes on from NZ_CADFDY010000006.1 coordinate 105,604, forward strand.
CGGCCTCGCCGACGACGACATCGCGAAAATGCTGGAGGATAGCTTCAAGACCGCCGAAATCGACATGCGCGCCCGCGCGCTGCGCGAAGCGCAGGTCGAGGCCGAGCGGATGCTCGAGGCGACGCAGGCCGCGCTGGCGGCCGACGGTGAGCTGCTCGATGCCGCCGAGCGCGAGCAGATCGACGCGCTGGCCGTGGCGTTGCGCGCGGTCGCGCAGGGCGACGATACGAATGCGATCGAAGCGGCGACCAAGGCGCTGGCCGACGGTACCGACGAATTCGCGGCGCGCCGGATGGACAAGAGCATCAAGCGCGCGCTGTCGGGCCGCCGGCTCGACGAGATCTGAACCCACGAACCGCGCATCGGCCGGCAACGGCCCGCGCGACGATGAACCATGCGGCGCGTGGCGCCGCACCCTGACTGACGGAACGGACATGCCTCAACTGGTGGTGCTGCCTCACGTCGAACTGTGCCCGGATGGCGCGGTGATCGACGCGACGCCCGGCAAGAGTATCTGCGACAACCTGCTCGATCACGGGATCGAGATCGAGCATGCATGCGAGAAGTCGTGCGCATGCACGACGTGCCACGTGGTGATCCGCGAAGGCTTCAACGATCTGACGCCGTCCGAGGAGGACGAGGACGATCTGCTGGACAAGGCGTGGGGCCTCGAGCCGACGTCGCGCCTGTCGTGCCAGGCGATCGTGAAGGAAGATTCGGACCTGGTGGTCGAGATTCCGAAGTACTCGATCAACCACGCGAAGGAAAATCACTGACAGGAACCGGAGGCAGGCGATGAAATGGACCGATTCGCGTGAAATAGCCATTGCGCTGGCGGACAAGTACCCGGACATCGACCCGCAGCGGGTCAACTTCGTCGACCTGCGCCAGTGGGTACTCGAACTCGACGGCTTCGCCGACGACCCGACGCACTCGGGCGAGAAGATCCTCGAGGCGATCCAGGCACACTGGATCGACGAAGCGGATTTCGACGACGAAGACTGACCGACCGGTCAGGGCATGCGCCGCCACGGCGCACGCCGCGCCCATGAAAAACGGCTCGCGAGCGTTTGCTCGCGAGCCGTTTTTCGTTTTTGGCGGGATGCCCGCGCACGACATGCGGGCAAGGGCGCCGGCGCTTACGCGATCAGGTGCTTACGCGCCGACCAGCGTGCCGTTCTCGATCCGCACGCGCTGGCCCTGGCCGACCGGCGGCGGGTTGTGGTACGTGAACGTGCGCGTCGCGCCGCTTTCCATCTGCACTTGCACCTGATAGTCGGTTTCCGCGCGGACCTGCTTCTCGACCTGGTTACCGGCGAGACCGCCGCCCAGCGCGCCGATGATCGTCATCGCGGTGCGGCCGTTGCCGTTGCCGAACTGGTTGCCGAGCAGGCCGCCGGCTGCTGCGCCGCCCACGGCGCCGATCCCCGAGCTCTGGCCCGGCGTGCGCGTCTGCGTGATCGCGACGACCGTGCCGCAGCTCTGGCAGTAGGCTTGCGCGGGCGCCGACGGCTGCTGCGCGTATTGCGGCGGCTGCGGGGCGGTCGCATGACGGCGGTGCGGCGCAGCCGGGTGCGGCGCCGGCTTCGGCTCGGCCTGCGCGACGGCGGCCTTCTGCTGCGCGGCGGCCTGTTCCGCTGCCTGCCGCTGCGCTTGCGCGGCCAGCGCGGCGCTGGCGGCCGCGGCCGTATCGACGGCCGGTTGCGACGCGATCAGCGCGGCCTGGGTCTGGCCGTTCTGTTCATTGCTGCTGCTGGCCTTCGGGAATACGCCCGTGATCGCTGCCGTCGCCGCGAGGCTGGCGATGATGACGGCACCGGCCGCGGTGGCGATGAGCGGGTGGAGGCGTTGCTTTTGCGGCGTGGTCTGAGTCTGGTTGTCCATTTTTTTCTCCAAGGTCGATCCGGATCGGCGCACTGCGCCGGAACAGGATCCCACGCTCGGGAGCGAGCAGACTCGGCGTTCCGGCGCCTCGTTCTGGTCCCGTGGTCATGCGTGGTGACGCAACAGGAGTGTCGTCCACGGCCAAGCGGCGCGCCGTATCAAGGTGTAACGAATTGCAGCCGGGCGCCGGCGGCCGTTTCCGGGAAAACCCGGAGAAAGGCGTCGCGACGGGGGAATAAAACGGGGAGGGATCGAAGGCCGGCAGACGCCGCCTGACGGGATTTACGCGTCGTTACAAAGCTGACGCGTGCGCGCCACGGGGCGCGGCGCACACGCGGGGGCGGCCGTCAGTCTTCGCGGCGCAGATGGGGGAACAGCAGCACGTCGCGGATCGTCGGGCTGTCGGTCAGCAGCATCACGAGACGGTCGATGCCGATCCCGCAGCCGCCCGTCGGAGGCATCCCGTATTCGAGCGCACGGATGTAGTCGGCGTCGAAGAACATCGCTTCCTCGTCACCCGCATCCTTTTGCTCGACCTGCTTCTTGAAGCGCGCGGCCTGGTCTTCCGGATCGTTCAGCTCCGAGAAGCCGTTCGCGATCTCGCGGCCGGTCATGAACAGCTCGAAACGCTCGGTGATGCCCGGCACCGTATCCGATGCGCGCGCGAGCGGCGACACCTCGATCGGGTAGTCGATGATGAACGTCGGTTCCCACAGCTGCGCCTCGGCCGTTTCCTCGAACAGCGCGAGTTGCAGCGCGCCGATACCTGCGTTCAGGAACGCCGGCTGGGACACGTCGACGCCGAAGCGCTTCAGTTCGGTGCGCAGGAACGCGTCGTCCGACAGCTGGCCGTCGGTGTAGTCGGGTGCGTACTTCTGGATGGCCTGGGTGATCGTCAGGCGATGGAACGGCTTCGCGAGGTCGAGCTCGCGGCCCTGGTACTGGATCGTCGCGGTGCCGAGCGCATCGATCGCCGCCTGGCGGATCAGTTGTTCGGTGAAGTCCATCAGCCAGCGGTAGTCGGTGTACGCGGCGTAGAACTCCATCATCGTGAATTCCGGGTTATGACGCGGCGACACGCCTTCATTCCGGAAATTGCGGTTGATCTCGAACACGCGCTCGAAGCCGCCGACGATCAGGCGCTTCAGGTACAGCTCCGGCGCGATGCGCAGGAACATCTGCATGTCGAGCGCATTGTGATGCGTGACGAACGGCTTCGCGGCCGCGCCGCCCGGGATCGGGTGCAGCATCGGCGTCTCGACTTCCATGAATTCGGCGTTGTCCATGAACTTGCGGATCGACGCGATCGTCTTCGTGCGGGCGCGGAACGTGTCGCGCGTTTCCGGCGTGACGATCAGGTCGACGTAGCGCTGGCGGTAGCGCATTTCCTGGTCGGACAGGCCGTGGAACTTGTCCGGCAGCGGTCGCAGCGCCTTCGACAGCAGGCGCAGCTCCTTGCACTGGACCGACAGCTCGCCCTTGTTGGTGCGGAACAGCACGCCGCGCGCGGCGACGATGTCGCCGAGGTCCCACTTCTTGAACGCGTCGTAGGTGTCGGCGCCGACGTCGTTCGGCGTCACGAAGAACTGGATCTGGCCCGACCCGTCCTGCACCGTCGCGAAGCTCGCCTTGCCCATCACGCGCTTGAGCATCATGCGGCCGGCCACCGACACCTCGACCGGGTTCGCTTCGAGCGCGGCCTTGTCCGAATCGGCGAATTTGGCCTGCAGGTCGGCTGCGTGGTGCTCGGGCCGGAAGTCGTTCGGATAGGCGACGCCTTGCTCGCGCAACGCGCGCAGCTTCTCGCGGCGCTCGGCGATGATCTGGTTGTCGTCCGCCGTGACGGCGGGCTGCGTTTGGGTCGGTTCGGTCATGATGGTCGGAATTCGGAGTGGGGTGCGGCAACGCAAACGGAAAGGGCGGCGCGGGCAGGCCGCGCCGCGGCGCTTACACGCCCTGTTTGAGGCTCGCGCTGATGAAGTCGTCGAGGTCGCCGTCGAGCACCGCCCGCGTGTTGCTCATTTCGACGTTCGTGCGCAGGTCCTTCACGCGGCTCTGGTCGAGCACGTACGAGCGGATCTGGTGGCCCCAGCCCACATCGGTCTTGCTCGATTCGAGCTTGTCCTGCTCGGCCTGGCGCTTGCGCATTTCGACTTCGTACAGGCGCGACTTCAGCATCGCCATCGCTTCGGCGCGGTTGCGGTGCTGCGAGCGGTCGTTCTGGCACTGCACGACGATCCCCGTCGGCATGTGCGTGATCCGCACCGCGGAGTCGGTCTTGTTGATGTGCTGGCCACCGGCGCCCGATGCGCGGTACGTGTCGATGCGCAGGTCGGCCGGGTTGATCTCGACTTCGATCGAGTCGTCGATTTCCGGATAGACGAATACCGACGAGAACGACGTGTGGCGGCCGCCCGACGAGTCGAACGGCGACTTGCGCACGAGGCGGTGGATGCCCGTTTCGGTACGCAGGAAGCCGTATGCGTATTCGCCCGTGACCTTGACCGTCGCGTTCTTGATGCCGGCGACGTCGCCGTCGGACTCCTCGAGCACTTCGGCCTTGAAGCCCTTGCGTTCGCAGTAGCGCAGGTACTGGCGCAACAGCATCGACGCCCAGTCGCATGCCTCGGTGCCGCCGGCGCCGGCCTGGATGTCGATGAAGCAGTTGTTCGGATCGGCCGGGTTCGAGAACATCCGGCGGAACTCGATGTCGCCGACGCGCGCTTCGAGCTTCGCGGCGTCGTCCTCCGAGGCGAGAAGCGTATCCTCGTCGCCTTCCTCGCGGGCCATCTCGAACAGCTCGAGTGCATCGCGCAGGTCGCTATCGAGCGCCGTGAGCGTCGTGACGACGCCTTCGAGCAGCTTCTTCTCGCGGCCGAGCGCCTGGGCGTTCTTCGAATCGTTCCAGACGTTCGGGTCTTCGAGTTCCTTGTTGACTTCGGTCAGACGCGCAGCTTTGGCGTCGTAGTCAAAGATACCCCCGAAGCTCGCCCGCGCGATTGCGCAGGTCGAGCAGGGAGCTTTCGATCGCGTTGAGACGTTCCGCTTCCATGATCGTTCGCTGTTCCGGCTTCGTAAAAAAGCGGAATTATAGCCGATCGGCAGGGTTGCCCGGTGACGCAAACGGTGCCTGCACGCGTGTCGACGGCCCCGTCCGGCGCGGCGCGCACGCGTGCGGCGGCGCGTCGCGGCCGGGTGGCGGGCTCAGCCGGCCGCGTGTTCGACGATCAACTGGACGCGCGTGACGCCGTTCCACGTATCGGCGACGAGCCGGTACGCGACCAGCGCGCTCGCCGGCAGCGGCTCGGTATGGTTGAACCAGATCGCGTTGAAGCGCTGGCGGCCGCGCGCAAGCTGCAGCTTCAGGTGCTTTTCCTTCACGAGCGACTGCGACACGATGTCGAATTCGCCCGAGAAAAGCGGGGCCGGAAACCCTTGCCCCCAGACGGCCTCGTCGAGCAGGCCGACGAACTGCGGCGTGAAGTACGCGTCCTCGAGCTCGCCGTCGGTTTCGATCACGCGGGCGAGCGCGTCGTCGGACAGCCATTCGCGCGCGACGGCCTCGAACGCGGCCGCGAAGCGCGGCACGTTTTCGGTGTCGAGCGTGAGGCCGGCCGCCATCGCGTGGCCGCCGAACGCGACGATCAGGTCCGGTTCGCGCTTCGACACGAGGTCAAGCGCGTCGCGCAGGTGGAAGCCCGCGATCGACCGGCCGGACCCCTTGACCCGCTTGCCGTCGTCGTCGGCGTGCGCGAACGTGAACGACGGGCGGTGGAATTTTTCCTTGAGACGGCCGGCGACGATGCCGATCACGCCCTGGTGCCACTCGGGATTGAACAGCGTGATCGTGCATGCGTCGGCCGGATCGACGTCGGCGAGATCGGCGAGCGCCTGCTGCTGCATGCCGGCCTCGATTTCGCGGCGCTCGCGGTTCATCACGTCGAGCTGCTGCGCGAGATCCCACGCGCGGCCGATGTCGTCGGTGATCAGGCATTCGATGCCGAGCGACATGTCGGACAGCCGTCCGGCGGCGTTCAGGCGCGGGCCGAGGCCGAAGCCGAGATCGAAGCCCGACGCGGTGCGCGCTTCGCGCGCGGCGGCACGGAACAGCGCGGCGATGCCCGGCTGCATGCGGCCGTTGCGGATGCGCTGCAGCCCCTGCGCGACGAGCACGCGGTTGTTGCCGTCGAGCCGCACGACGTCGGCGACGGTGCCGAGCGCGACGAGGTCGAGCAGGCCGTCGAGGCGCGGCTCGGCTTCCTTGCTCGCGAACGCGCCGCGGCGGCGCAGCTCGGCGCGCAGCGCGAGCAGCACGTAGAACATCACGCCGACGCCGGCGAGGTGCTTGCTCGGGAACGCGCAGCCGGGCTGGTTCGGGTTGACGATCGCGCGTGCGGCGGGCAGCGCGTCGCCGGGCAGGTGGTGGTCGGTCACGAGCACGTCGATGCCGCGCGCGTTCGCGGCTTCGACGCCGGCGACGCTCGCGATCCCGTTGTCGACGGTGATCAGCAGGTCGGGCTTGCGCGCGGCCGCGAGCTCGACGATCTCGGGCGTGAGGCCGTAACCGTATTCGAAGCGGTTCGGCACCAGGTAGTCGATCTGCGCCCCGAACATCCGCAGGCCGCGCACCGCGACCGCGCAGGCGGTCGCGCCGTCGCAGTCGTAGTCGGCGACGACCAGCAGGCGCCGCTTGTCGGCGAGCGCGTCGGCGAGCAGCACCGCCGCATCGGCGCAGCCTTTCAGCTCGGTGGGCGGCACGAGGCGTGCGAGCGCGGTCTCGATGTCGACGGGCGACTGCACGCCGCGCGAAGCGTACAGGCGCGCGAGAACGGGGTGCAGGCCGTGGCGCGCGAGCACTTCGGCGTCGGCGGGCGCGACGGGGCGGGTAACGATCCGGGTCATTCGGGTTGGCTTGGTTATTCGAACAGGGAGGCGAGCGTGCGGCGGCGCCAGAACTTGCGCAGGTCGCCGCGCGTCGCGTGCAGCGTCACGGAGCTCGTGTCGCCGCACAGCGTGAAATCGACGGCCGCCAGCTCGCCGGTCTGCAGCGCGGCGAGCGCCGGCGCGAACCAGTCGCGCTCGAGCGTGGCGAGTCCGTCGTGCCAGCGCGCCCAGTCCTGCTCGATGAACGGGGTGGTCAGCGCCGGCAGCTCGATGAGCGTCGCGCCGTCGGCGGCCGGCAGCGCGCCGAACGTCGCGGGCGGGCTGCCGGCTTCGGTTTGCGCGGCGCGCGCGAGGCCGAGCGCGGCGGGCGACGCGGACAGCACGCGCGCGAACGGCTTGCCGACCGGCTTCAGCGTGCCCTGTGCATGGAACCAGATCGAATTGACGGCCGGCAGCCCACGGGCCTCGCGGGCTTCGTTCACCGGATGCTGGAACCACGCCATCTGCACTTCGTTCTGCAGTTTCATCCACATCCGCGAGCGCTCGCCCGTATGCGCCTCGTGCGGCAGCCAGATCTCGATGTTGCGGCCGCTGGCGCGCAGCGGCGCAGCGCCGGCGAGGCGCGCGAGCTGATCGCTCGACAGATACCAGCGCGCCGGGTTCGGCGCTTCCAGCCGCACGCCCAGCTCCTCGATCAGCGGCCGCGCGACCGCGAGCAGCGCGGCCGCGTCGCCGTCGTCGAGCGCGAGGGCGGCCGGGTCGACGAGCACCAGGTGATCGTGCGCGATTTCGACGTGCACGGGCTCGACGCACGCCCATGCGTGCGCGCCGGGATCGCCGCCGTCGGCCAGCAGCATGTAGGGCGCGAGCGGCGCCTCGTCCGCGGCGTTGCCGTGCGTGGCGCCGAACCGGCTGGCCAGCCAGCGCTCGTGCGGCAGCGTGCGCTGGAAGTCCTCGCCGGCCACGCGCTCGACGAGGCTCGCGCGGGCGAGCAACTTCTGGAGCGCGGGGCTGTCGAGCGTGTGCAGGGACGAGGCCGCATCGGCCGCGGACGGCAGCGCGAACGGAACGAGAAAATGGAGGCGTCGGTCGTGCATGATGGTGCGCATTGTATGGCAAACTGCGCGCGTGATCGGGCCGGCTGACCGCCCGTTCGCGTCCCGCGACCGTTTTTTCGATCGCGCCCGGGCGGCCGCCGCCGGATGGCGGTCCGGCCGCGGGCCGCCATCCCGCCGTAACCAGCAGAAAGGATTCGCTTGAAACTTCCGTACGAATGGCAGATCGGCTGGCGCTACACGCGCGCCGGCAAACGCACGACCGGCAACGGCTTCATTTCCTTCATCGCGCTCGTCTCGATGCTCGGGATCGCGCTCGGCGTCGCGGCGCTGATCGTCGTGCTGTCGGTGATGAACGGCTTCCAGAAGGAAGTGCGCGACCGCATGCTGTCGGTGCTCGCGCACGTCGAGGTGTTCTCGCCGACGGGTTCGATGCCCGACTGGCAACTGACCGCGCAGGAAGCGCGCCGCAATCCGTCGGTGATCGGCGCGGCGCCGTACGTCGACGCGCAGGCGCTGCTCACGCGCCAGGACGCGGTGAGCGGCGTGATGCTGCGCGGCGTCGAGCCGACGCTCGAACCGCAGGTGTCCGACATCGGCAAGGACATGAAGGGCGGCCAGCTCGGCGCGCTCGTGCCGGGCCAGTTCGGCATCGTGCTCGGCGACGCGCTCGCCGGCAACCTCGGCGTGACGGTCGGCGACAAGGTCACGCTCGTCGCGCCCGAAGGCTCGATCACGCCGGCCGGCATGATGCCGCGCCTGAAGCAGTTCACGGTCGTCGGCGTGTTCGAATCGGGCCACTACGAATACGACAGCACGCTCGCGATGATCAACATCCGCGACGCCGAGGCGCTGTTCCGGATGAGCGCGCCGACCGGCGTGCGGCTGCGGCTCACCGACATGCAGAAGGCGCCGCAGGTCGCGGTCGAGCTGTCGCATACGCTGTCGGGCAGCCTGTACATCCGCGACTGGACCCAGCAGAACAAGACGTGGTTCTCGGCCGTGCAGATCGAGAAGCGGATGATGTTCATCATCCTCACGCTGATCATCGCGGTGGCCGCGTTCAACCTCGTGTCGTCGCTCGTGATGACGGTGACCAACAAGCAGGCCGATATCGCGATCCTGCGCACGCTCGGCGCGCAGCCGGGGTCGATCATGAAGATCTTCGTCGTGCAGGGCGTGACGATCGGCTTCGTCGGCACCGCGTCCGGCGTCGCGCTCGGCTGCCTGATCGCGTGGAGCATCCCGTGGCTGATTCCGATGATCGAGCACCTGTTCGGCGTGCAGTTCCTGCCGCCGTCGGTGTATTTCATCAGCGAGCTGCCATCCGAACTCGTCGCGAGCGACGTGATCCGGATCGGGCTGATCGCGTTCGCGCTGTCGGCCGTCGCCACACTCTATCCGAGCTGGCGCGGCGCGAAGGTGAAACCGGCGGAGGCGCTCCGCTATGAATGACCGCGCGACCGCATTCGCGGATTCACGACAACACAACAAACAGGATTCGGCAGGTATGCAGGAATACGTGCTTCAGGCGCGCGGGATCACGAAGGCGTTCGTGCAGGGCGGCTTCAACGTGCAGGTGCTCAACAACACCGAGCTGACGGTGCGGCGTGGCGAGAAGCTCGCGGTCGTCGGCGCGTCGGGCTCCGGCAAGAGCACGCTGCTGCACGTGCTGGGCGGGCTCGACGAGCCGAGCGCCGGCGAAGTGTCGCTGCTCGGCAAGCCGTTTACGCAACTCGCCGAGCGCGAGCGCAACGAACTGCGCAACCGCGCGCTCGGCTTCGTCTACCAGTTCCACCACCTGCTGCCCGAGTTCACGGCGCTCGACAACGTCGCGATGCCGCTGCGCATCCGCCGGATGACGACCGAGGACGCGCGCGAGCAGGCACAGACGATGCTCGAACGCGTCGGTCTCGGTCCGCGTGCGAAGCACCGGCCGGGCGAGCTGTCGGGCGGCGAGCGGCAGCGTGTCGCGATCGCGCGCGCGCTGGTCACGAAGCCGGCCTGCGTGCTCGCCGACGAGCCGACCGGCAACCTCGACGGCACGACGGCCGACACGGTGTTCAACCTGATGCTCGAACTGTCCGAGACGCTCGAAACGAGCTTCGTGATCGTCACGCACGATCCCGATCTCGCCGCGCGCTGCGACCGCATCATGCGGCTGCGCGACGGGGTGCTGCACGAGGAGCCGGCGCTGCCGGTGTAAGAAGGAACGCGCCCTTGGCCGGCCGCCGGCTCATCCGGCACGGCGCAACGGCGCAGGACCGCTGCCATGTGGATCGACACGCACTGCCATCTCGATGCCGCCGAATTCGACGCCGACCGCGACGCGGTCGCGCAGGCTGCGCGCGCGGCCGGCGTGTCGCGCATCGTGATTCCGAGCATCGGGCGCGACAACTTCACGACGGTGCGCGAACTCGCGCAGCGCACGCCGGGCGCGGTGTACGCGCTCGGCATCCATCCGATGTACACGCCGCAGGCGCGCGACGCGGATCTCGACCGGCTGCGCATGGAGATCGAGGCGAGCCTCGACGATCCGCGTTTCGTCGCGATCGGCGAGATCGGGCTCGACTATTTCGTGCCGGGCCTCGACGAAGACCGGCAGCAGTTCTTCTACCAGGGCCAGCTCAGGCTGGCGCGGGAATTCGATTTGCCGGTGCTGTGCCACGTGCGCAAGTCGCAGGACCGCGTGCTGGCCGGGCTGCGCCGTTTCGGTGTGCGGCGCGGCATCGCGCATGCGTTCAACGGCAGTTTCCAGCAGGCCGAAGCGTATCTTGCGCAGGGGCTGCATCTCGGCTTCGGCGGCAACGTGACCTTCACGCGCGCGCGGCAGATCCGCCGGCTCGCCGCCGAATTGCCGCTCGACGCGCTCGTCGTCGAGACTGACGCGCCCGACATCGCGCCCGAATGGGCATACAAATCCCGCAATACGCCCGACCAGGTGCCGCGCATCGGCGGCGTGCTCGCCGAATTGCGCGGGCTCGATGCCGGCGAATTGTCCCTATGCACTTCGGCTAACGCGCTCGCCGCGCTGCCGCGACTCGCACTTTCGTCCGCATAATCGTTGCCGGAAGGCACCGCATTCGCAGGGGTGGCGCCGGGTCGACGAGGAGGCGGAATGCGCGTGTGGTGGATCGCGTTCGCGCTCGGCGTCGTCGTGCTGCAGCGGCAGGCGGCGTTGCCGGGGGCGATCGCATGGACGATCGGAGCAGCCGTGCTCGCGGGCTGCGCGGCGCTGGGCGCGTGGTGCGTGCGTCGTCGGCGCACGCGTGCGGTCGTTGCATGCGGATGGATGCTGTGCGCGGTCGCGGCCGGCGTCGCGGGGTTCGGCTATGCGGCCGCGCGAGCCGAATGGCGGCTGCGCGACAGTCTGCCCGTCGAGTGGGAAGGGCGCGACATCGTCGTCACGGGCGTGATCCGCGGGCTGCCCGTCGTCGACGAGACAAGTGCGCGGCTGCTGTTCGCGGTCGAATCGAACGATGCGGGGCTCACCCGTTTTCCGCCATTGATCCGGTTGTCGTGGCGCGCGTATGGCGCATCCGCGACACGCGATGCGCTTCCCGATTTGCGTGCGGCCCAGCGCTGGCATTTCGTCGTGCGTCTCAAGCGTCCGCATGCCGAGGCCAATCCCGGCGTGCGCGACAGCGAGGCGGCGTGGCTCGCCGCGGGCATCCGGGCGATCGGCTATGTCAGTGCGCCGCGTCGGGCGGTCCTGCTCGATGGGCGCGCATCGGGATGGCGTGCAGCGATCGATCGGGTGCGCGACGTCCTGCGGGCACGCATCGACGAGGTGCTCGGTACCGATGCGGCGCATCGCGGCATCGTCGCCGCGCTGGCGATCGGCGACCAGTCGGGCATCGGCGACGACGATTGGCGCGTACTGCGCAACACGGGCACGAGCCATCTGGTCGCGATTTCCGGTCTCCACGTCGGGTTGGTCGGCGCGATCGCCGGCTGGCTCGTCTCGATGGTCTGGCGCCGCGTGCGCTGGCGCGGGCGAGCCGCGACGCTCGTGCTGCCGGCGCCTTACGCGGCCGCGCTTGCCGCGCTGGCCGCCGCGGCGGGCTATGCCGCGCTCGCCGGCTTCAACGTGCCGGCGCAGCGCGCGTGGTGGATGATCGCGGCCGGCGGCATCGCGTATCTGGCCGGCCGCAGCGTACCGACGTCGGCGGTGCTGTGCGTGGCGCTCGGCGGCGTGCTGCTCGCCGATCCGTGGGCCGTGCTGTCGGCCGGGTTCTGGCTGTCGTTCGGTGCGGTCGCGGTGATCCTGCTGGCCGTTGCCGGCTGGCGCGCGGTGCGCGAGGCCGACGGGATCGACGAAGCGGGCGCGGAAAGCCGCATGGCCGGCTTGCGGAGCCGGTTGCGTGCGTGGGCGACGCGCTGCCGGCGCCGCTTCGCCGAGGCGACGCGCGTGCAGTACGCGGTGACGATCGGGCTTGCACCGCTCACCGCCGCATGGTTCGCGCAGGTTTCCCTGTCGGGGCCGTTCGGCAATGCGTTCGCGATTCCGTGGGTCAGCTCGGTCGTGACGCCGGTCGTGCTGGCCGGCATCGCGCTGCCGCCGCCGCTCGATGCGGCGGCCTTTCGGCTTGCGCATGCGGCGCTCGCACCGATGATGACGCTGCTCGGGCACCTGGCCGATTGGCCGGCCGGCGTGTTCTGGCTGCGCATGCCCGACTGGCCGGTGCTGGCGCTGGCATGCATGGGTGTCGCGTGGGCGCTGATGCCGCGCGGCTGGCCGTTGCGCTGGGCGGCGCCGCTGACGTGGCTGCCGCTCGTCGCGCCGGCGCCGGATGCGCCGCCGCCGGGCGGCTTCCGGCTGACCGTGCTCGACGTCGGGCAGGGCGCGGCGGTGCTGGTCGAAACCGCGCGGCGGACCTTGCTGTTCGATGCGGGGCCGGGCGTGGAGTCGTCCCACGCCGGTACGCGGATCGTCGCGCCGGCGTTGCGGGCGCGCGGCATCGCGACGATCGATTCGCTCGTGCTCAGTCATGCGGATGCCGATCATGCGGGCGGCGCACCGGCCGTTTATGCGGCCACCGACGTGCGCCAGCTGCTGGCCGGCATTGCGCCGCGGCATCGGCTGTGGCGCGATGCGCAGGCGGCCGGCGTGACCGATCGGCTGCCGTGCGCGACCGGGCAGCGGTGGACGTGGGACGGCGTCGTGTTCACGATGCTGTGGCCGCCGGGCGGGGTGGGCACGGGTTCGTCGAACGGCCAATCGTGTGTGCTGCGCATCGATGCGGGCGGCACGTCGGCGCTGCTGACGGGCGACATCGAGGCCGCCGCCGAGCGCCGGCTGGTGGCCGATGCGCGCGACGCGCTGGCCGCGCAGATCCTGGTCGTTCCTCACCACGGCAGCCGCACGTCGTCGATCGAGCCTTTCCTCGATTCGGTCGGACCGCGCGTCGCGGTATTTCCTGTAGGCTATCGCAATCGTTTCGGGCATCCGCACCGGACCGTGCTCGCCCGCTACGAGGCGCGCGGGATTCCGTTGCCGCGCACCGATCGCGACGGCGCCGTGCGATTCGACGTCGCGCCGGCCGGCGGCGGGTTTGCATTCGCGCGCTATCGCGACGAACGGCGCCGGTACTGGATGGACCGGTAAGCGCGGCGAAGGCCGGCTTGTCAGGGGAAAGCCCGGGGCCGGCGTAGCGTGCCGAAGCACGGTTCCGACAGAATACGAAGCACGGGACGGGAGCAAGTGCCGAAGCACCGCTCCCGTCGACCAAGGAGACATCGGCGTTTGAAGGACATCCTCCACTTCTCGCATGCGAACGGCTTCCCGGCGTCGACCTACCGGACGATCTTCGCCGAACTGGCCGACGACTACGAGCTGCGCTACATCGAACGGATCGGCCACGACCGCCGCTACCCGGTGACGCGCGACTGGCCGCATCTCGTCGAGCAACTGCTCGACGACATCGGCAGCCGCTACGAGCGCCCGGTCTGGCTCGTCGGCCATTCGCTCGGCGGCTACCTGTCGTTGATGGCCGCGCTGAAGAAGCCGCAATGGGTGCGCGGCGTCGTGATGATCGATTCGCCGATCATCGCGGGCTGGCGTGCCGGCGCGCTGCGCGCGAGCCAGTGGGCGGGGCTCGACGAGCGGCTGTCGCCGGCCGCGGCGACGCGCAACCGGCGCACGCGCTGGATGAGCCGCGAGGAGGTCTGGCGGCACTTCCGCGAGAAGCCCGCGTTCGCGCGCTGGGACGAGCGGATGCTCGCCGACTATATCGACCACGGGATCCCGCAGGCCGGCGCCGACGGCGAGCGCGCGCTGGCGTTCGACCGTCAGGTCGAATACCTGATCTACCGGACGCTGCCGCACACGCTCGGCCCGCGGCTCGCGCACGGCGCGCCGGTGCCGCTCGGCTTTCTCGCCGGCACGCGCTCGCGCGAGGTCCGGCAGGTCGGACTCGAAGCGACGCGCCGCGCGACGCGCGGACGCATCGAATGGCTCGAGGGGAGCCACCTGTTCCCGATGGAGCGGCCGATCGAGACCGCCCGCGCATTGCAGCGGATGCTGAATTCGCTGAAGGCGGAAGAGGGTGGCGCCTCGCAGGCCGGCGCGCCGATGGCGAGGCGCGCCTGACGCCTCGTCCGGCGGCCGGAACGCCCGCCGGCGCACGCGCGCGGCGCCGACCGGACGGTCGGTTCGCACCGCCGCGCACGGTTGGCGCGGGGCGGCACGAAAGGGCGCGATCATCACGTCTCATCGCGTCAATTGCTGAGAAAAGGGCGGGCTTTACGGTATAATCCGTTTTTCCCGCGAGCATCCAGCGATGACCAAATATGTTTTCGTCACCGGCGGCGTAGTTTCTTCCCTCGGCAAGGGTATTGCCGCCGCCTCTCTCGCCGCGATCCTCGAATCGCGCGGTCTGAAAGTCACCCTCCTCAAACTCGATCCCTACATCAACGTCGACCCCGGCACGATGAGCCCGTTCCAGCACGGCGAAGTGTTCGTGACGGAAGACGGAGCGGAGACCGACCTCGACCTCGGCCACTATGAGCGCTTCATCAGCACGAAGATGCGCAAGGCCAACAACTTCACGACCGGCCAGATCTACGAATCGGTGATCCGCAAGGAACGCCGCGGCGACTATCTCGGCAAGACCGTGCAGGTGATTCCGCACATCACGAACGAAATCCAGGCATTCATCGAGCGCGGGGCGGCATCGGCCACCTGCGGCGAGCCGGACGTCGCGATCGTCGAGATCGGCGGCACGGTCGGCGACATCGAGTCGCTGCCATTCCTCGAGGCCGCGCGCCAGATGAGCCTGCGCCTCGGTCGCAACAGCGCGTGCTTCGTGCACCTGACGCTCGTGCCGTACGTCGCGACGGCCGGCGAACTGAAGACGAAGCCGACCCAGCACAGCGTGCAGAAGCTGCGCGAGATCGGCATCCTGCCGCACGTGCTGCTGTGCCGTGCGGATCGCCGCATCCCCGACGACGAATCGAAGAAAATCTCGATGTTCTCGAACGTGCCCGAAGACGCCGTGATCTCGGTGTGGGACGCCGACAGCATCTACAAGATTCCGCAGATGCTGCACGACCAGGGCCTCGACCGGATCATCTGCGAGGAGCTGAAGCTGTCGCCGAAGGACGCCGACCTGAGCATGTGGTCGGCGCTCGTCGAAAAGCTCGAGCATCCGAAGCACGAAGTGACGATCGGCATGGTCGGCAAGTACGTCGACCTGACCGAGTCGTACAAGTCGCTGATCGAGGCGCTGCGCCATGCGTCGATCCACACGTCGACCAAGGTCAACATCGAGTACATCGATTCGGAAGAGCTCGAGGCGAACGGTGTCGACAGCCTGAAGCATCTCGACGCCGTGCTGGTGCCGGGCGGTTTCGGCCGTCGCGGCACGGAAGGCAAGATCGCGGCGATCCGCTATGCGCGCGAGTCGAAGGTGCCGTATCTCGGCATCTGCCTCGGCATGCAGCTCGCGGTGATCGAATTCGCGCGCGACGTCGGCGGCCTGAAGCAGGCGAACAGCACGGAATTCGATCCGGACACGCCGGAGCGCGTGGTCGCGCTGATCACCGAATGGTACGACCGCGAAGGCAAGGTCGAGACGCGTACCGAGGAATCCGACCTCGGCGGCACGATGCGCCTGGGTTCGCAGCGCTGCCCGATCAAGCCGGGCACGATGGCGGAAGAAATCTACGGCAAGGACGTGAACGAGCGCCATCGCCACCGTTATGAAGTCAATAACCGCTTCGTGCCCCAGCTCGAAGCCGGCGGCCTTATCATCAGCGCCCGTACCCCGAGCGAGGATCTGCCGGAAATGATGGAGCTGCCGCGTTCGATGCACCCGTGGTTCGTCGGCGTCCAGTTCCACCCGGAATTCACGTCCACGCCGCGTGACGGTCATCCGCTGTTCAAGTCGTTCGTCGAAGCCGCGCTCGCCAACAAGCAAGCGCGCGGAGTGCAAGCATGAAGCTGTGCGATTTCGAGGTCGGTCTCGACAAGCCTTTCTTCCTGATCGCGGGTACCTGCGTCGTCGAATCGGAGCAAATGACGATCGACACGGCCGGCCGCCTGAAGGAGATCTGCGAGAAGCTGAACGTTCCGTTCATCTACAAGTCGTCCTACGACAAGGCAAACCGCAGCTCGGGCAAATCGTTTCGCGGCCTCGGAATGGACGAGGGCCTGCGGATCCTGTCCGAGGTGAAGCGCCAGCTCGGCCTGCCGGTGCTGACCGACGTGCATTCGATCGACGAGATCGAGCAGGTCGCATCGGTCGTCGACGTGCTGCAGACGCCGGCGTTCCTGTGCCGTCAGACCGATTTCATCCATGCGTGCGCGCGCTCGGGCAAGCCCGTCAACATCAAGAAGGGCCAGTTCCTCGCGCCGCACGACATGAAGAACGTGATCGACAAGGCGCGCGACGCCGCACGCGACGCGGGGCTGTCGGAAGACCGCTTCATGGCGTGCGAGCGCGGCGTCTCGTTCGGCTACAACAATCTCGTGTCGGACATGCGTTCGCTCGCGATCATGCGCGAGACGAACGCGCCGGTCGTATTCGACGCGACCCACTCGGTGCAGTTGCCGGGTGGACAGGGCACGAGCTCGGGCGGCCAGCGCGAATTCGTGCCGGTGCTCGCACGTGCGGCGGTCGCGACGGGCGTCGCGGGTCTGTTCATGGAAACGCATCCGAATCCGGCCGAGGCGAAATCGGACGGCCCGAACGCGGTGCCGCTGAACCGGATGAGCGCGTTGCTGGAGACGCTCGTCACGCTCGACCAGGCGGTGAAGCGCAACCCGTTCCTGGAAAACGATTTCAATTAAAGATCGAATGAACCTTGCGACGGCTTCGCGCGTCTGTAGCGAAAGCGGTTCCGGCGCGCACGCCGTCGCAGTTTGAAAGAATCCATCGTCATTCTCAGAGGAAACCCATGAGTGCAATCGTAGATATCATCGGCCGCGAGATCCTGGATTCGCGCGGCAACCCCACCGTCGAATGCGACGTGCTGCTCGAATCGGGCACGATGGGCCGCGCGGCGGTGCCGTCGGGCGCGTCCACCGGCTCGCGTGAGGCGATCGAACTGCGCGACGGCGAAGCCGGCCGCTACAACGGCAAGGGCGTGCTGAAGGCGGTCGAGCACATCAACACCGAAATCTCCGAAGCCATCATGGGCCTCGACGCGTCGGAACAGGCGTTCCTCGACAAGACCCTGCTCGAGCTGGACGGCACCGACAACAAGTCGCGCCTCGGCGCGAACGCGATGCTGGCCGTGTCGATGGCCGTCGCGAAGGCCGCCGCTGAAGAAGCCGGCCTGCCGCTGTACCGTTACTTCGGCGGTTCGGGCGCGATGCAACTGCCGGTGCCGATGATGAACATCGTCAACGGCGGCGCGCACGCGAACAACAGCCTGGACATCCAGGAATTCATGATCGTCCCGGTCAGCCAGCCGACGTTCCGTGAAGCGCTGCGTTGCGGCGCGGAAGTGTTCCACGCGCTGAAGAAGATCCTGAGCGACCGCGGCATGAGCACGGCCGTCGGCGACGAAGGCGGTTTCGCACCGAACTTCGGCAGCAACGACGAGTGCCTGTCGACGATCCTGCAGGCGATCGAGAAGGCAGGCTACCGTGCGGGCGAAGACGTGCTGCTCGCGCTCGACTGTGCGGCATCCGAGTTCTACCACGACGGCAAGTACCAGCTCGCGGGCGAAGGCCTGCAACTGTCGTCGGCCGAATTCACCGACTACCTCGCGACGCTCGCCGACAAGTTCCCGATCGTGTCGATCGAGGACGGCATGCACGAAAGCGACTGGGACGGCTGGAAGCTGCTGACCGAGCGCCTCGGCAAGAAGGTGCAGCTCGTCGGCGACGATCTGTTCGTCACGAACACGCGCATCCTGAAGGAAGGCATCGAGAAGGGCATCGCGAACTCGATCCTCATCAAGATCAACCAGATTGGTACGCTGACCGAAACGTTCGCGGCGATCGAAATGGCGAAGCGCGCGGGCTACACGGCCGTGATTTCGCATCGCTCGGGCGAAACGGAAGATTCGACGATCGCGGACATCGCGGTCGGCCTGAACGCCGGTCAGATCAAGACGGGTTCGCTGTCGCGCAGCGACCGCATCTCGAAGTACAACCAGCTGCTGCGTATCGAGGAAGATCTCGGCGACATCGCGAGCTACCCGGGTAAATCGGCTTTCTATAACCTGCGCTAACGCGCTACTATCGGGTTCGTCATCTCGACGCCGCTCTGTGCCTGTGCGCGGAGCGGCGCTTCTTATATCTGCGTCTCTTACATGCGGCTTGTCACTGTCGTCCTGATTGCCTTGCTGGCGCTCATTCAGTACCCCCTATGGTGGGGACACGGCGGCTGGCTGCGGGTGCACGAATTGCGTCAGCAGCTCGACGACCAGCTTCAGAAGAACGCGGACGAGAAGCTGCGTAACGAGCGCACCGCCGGCGAAGTGCAGGATCTGCAGAGCGGCACCGCGGCGATCGAGGAGCGTGCGCGCTACGAGATGGGCATGGTGAAGGACGGCGAGGTATTCGTGCAGTTCGTGTCGCCGAACGCGCCTGCGGGGCCGCTGAACAACACGCCGTCGAATACGTCGACGCGCGGCACCGTCTCCGCGGCGCCCGTGCGGGTCGTGCCGAATCCGCAGTCGATCGCGAAGCCGTCGCGCCATCATGGCGGCGACAAGGGCAAGGCGGCGCATCACTGAGCGCGATACGTCGAATCCATTGAAAAAGCGCGGGAAATGCCGCGCTTTTTTATTTCCTGCCAGTCGTCAATCGGTCGGGCGATCCCTGCTCACCACCACCAGCCCGGATAGCCGTAACCGACGCCCGTGCCCCAGCGATTGCCCCATCCTCCGCTGTAGTACCCGCCATAGACCGTCACGGGCGGCGGCGAGTAATAGGCCCACGCGCGCGCGGCTGCTTCGGCCGCCATCGCGCTGTTCTGCTCGCGCAGGACCTGCTGGTCGATCTCGTCGTAGCGCTTGCGTTCGGCGCTCGACAGCACGGGCGGCTGGCCGCCCGACGCGCCCGGTTCGGGCAGGCGGCTCAGGATCGTGGAGGTCGGCGGCGGCATCGCGCAGCCGGCAAGCGCGAGCGTGCCGGCGGTCATGCTCGTCAGGGCGATGGTGCGGATGGTCCCGAAGGGGCGGCGATTCATGTGTTTCTCCTGCGGCGCGCCGACCGTGGAAAGCGACTGGCATGGGAGGCAGGGCCTCCGGCGCCTGAGCCGCGCATGCGGCGCTCGTGCGTCATTATGCGCCCGTGCCGCGCCGGTGGCGGGCACGAGCGCACGGCTCAGTGACGCTGGCCGGTCGCGGGTGCGATGCCGGTTTCGACACCGGGCGCCGCGAACAGTTGCGCGACGTCGACCGGATCGAACTCGTAGCGCTGGTTACAGAACTCGCAGTGGATCTCGACGTGGCCGCGCTCGACGATCACGCTGTCGACTTCTTCGCGACCGAGCATGCGCAGCATCGCACCGACCTTCTCGCGCGAGCACGAACACTGGAAGCGCGTGCCGGCCGGTTCGAAGTGCTGCACGTTTTCCTGCCAGAACAGCCGGCGGAACACGACTTCCGGTTCGACCTCGAGCAGTTCCTTCGCGGACAGCGTGCCGCCGAGCGTGCACACGCGCTCCCACGTGTCGATATCGGTTTCGGCGTTGCGCGGCACGATCCCGCCGTCGCCCGGCAGCTTCTGCAGCAGCATGCCGACCGCGCGGTCGCGATCGGCCGCGAGCCACAGCCGCGTGTCGAGCTGCTCCGAGTGATGCATGTAGTGCTCGAGTACCTGCGACACCGATTCGAGCGGGCCGTCGACGCCGTTCAGCGGCACGATGCCCTGGTACGGCTGCTGGCCCGGCAATTTGTCGGCCGGGTCGAGCGTGATCACGCAGCGGCCGTGGCCGCTCGCGTTGACGAGCGTCGCGAAACTCGTGTCGTCGCCGATCGTCTGCGCGGCGTCGCCCGAGAACTTCGCGGTGGCCCGCATCGACAGATCGGACCCGCACTGGACGACCAGCATCTGGACCGGCCCGTCGCCGAAGATCTGCATGATCAGGGTGCCGTGAAATTTCAGGTTCGCGGACAGCAGCGCGCACGCGGCCATCATCTCGCCGAGCACCGTGCGCACGGGGGCAGGGTAGTCGCGGCGGGCGAGCACTTCCTGCCACGTGTTGCGCAGCGAAACGATCTCGCCGCGCACGGGCGCCGCATTGAACATGAATTTCTGTAACTGGTCGCTCACTCTTCTTCCTTGAAATCCGTGCGAATCACCCGATCCGCACGAGTTGCTCCTTGAAATGCGCGCGTCGCTCGACATACGTCTTCGCGTTCGCGCGCAGCCGCGCGACGTCTTCGGCCGACAGCTCGCGCACGACTTTCGCCGGTGCGCCGAGAATCAGCGAGTTGTCCGGGAACGTCTTGCCTTCCGTCACGACCGCGCCGGCACCAACCAGACAGTTGCGGCCGATGACCGCTCCATTCAAGACCACCGCCTGAATCCCGATCAGCGAACCTTCGCCGATCGTGCAGCCGTGCAGCATGGCCTGGTGCCCGATCGTCACGTTTTCGGCAATCGTCAGCGGAAACCCCGGGTCGGTATGCAGAACCGCGCCTTCCTGGACGTTGCTGCCGGCGCCCACCGTAATCGTCTCGTTGTCGCCGCGAATCGTCGCGCCGAACCACACGCTCGCGTTTTCCGCGAGCACGACCTTGCCGATGATGGCTGCCGTATCGGCGACGAATACGCTTTCGTGGATCGTCGGGGCCGTCTCGCCCAGCTTGTAGATCGTCACGGAGTCTCCTTGTCTCTTCGATGATGGGCGCCGGTAGAATGGCGCGTCCGGTTTGCCCGGCGCGTGGCGCCGCGGAACAAACGCATATTGTAAACCGTCGCGTGCCTGTGCTCCCGCGATGCGTACGCAAGGTGTCCCCGTTTATGAGCATCGCGTCTTCTTCTTTCGGCCAGACGCTGGCCTGTGTGCGCAGCGTGGCGCTCGATGCGCTGCGCGTGACCGAGCCGGCGGCCAAGGCCGCGCAGGTACGCGCGCTGCACGATGCGCTGCGGGCCGGGCAGGCCGCGATCGCGCCGTCGCTTCAACTGCGCGAACCGGCCGATCTGCCTGGGCGCCCGGCGCGGCCGCCGCTCGTCGAGCCGCGTCAGCTCGAGCGGCGCAGCATGCGCTCGCCGCAAGGGCGCGCCGTGCTGCTGCACGCGCTCGCCCATATCGAATTCAATGCGATCAATCTGGCGCTCGACGCGGTCTGGCGCTTCGCGGGCCTGCCGGACGCGTTCTATGCCGACTGGCTGAAGGTCGCGGCCGAGGAGGCCTATCACTTCACGCTGCTGTCCGACCGGCTCGCGGCATTCGGGCACGCCTACGGCGATTTTCCCGCGCACAACGGGCTGTGGGAGATGTGCGAGCGGACCAAGGACGACGTGCTGGCGCGCATGGCGCTCGTGCCGCGGACGCTCGAGGCCCGCGGGCTCGACGCGTCGCCGCCGATCCGCGCGCGGCTCGTGCAGGCGGGCGACGATGCGTCGGCCGCGATCCTCGACGTGATCCTGCGCGACGAAATCGGCCATGTCGCGGTCGGCAACCGCTGGTTCCGCCATTTGTGCGATGCAGCCGGCCGCGATCCCGTGCCGACTTATCGGCAGCTCGCCGAGCGATACCACGCGCCGCGGCTGCGCGGCCCGTTCAATTTCGATGCGCGGCGCGATGCCGGCTTCGAGCAGGCCGAACTCGACGAACTGGCCGCGCAGGACGCGGCGGACGAACGCCCCGCGCATTAGCCGGATCACGTTCGGCTGCGTCCCGGGCGACCGCCGGCCGACTCGCGCGCCCGATCGATGGTGTCCTGCCGGCCGGCCCTGGAACGACCTTGCCGCTAGAGCGGTAGCTCGATTGCCGATCGCCGGAACCAAGGCGTCGCCGCTATAATCGAACGATCATTCTTTTTTTGGCGGCTGCAATGAGTGCCACGAGTTCTGTTTCCGATTTCGTCACGGTGCGCGGCGTCCGGCTGCATGTGCGGCGCTGGGGCCGGCCCGACGCGCCGACGCTGTTCATGCTGCACGGCTGGATGGACGTCGCGGCGTCGTTCCAGTTCGTCGTCGATGCGCTGGCGGGCGACTGGCAGGTGATCGCGCCGGACGCGCGCGGCTTCGGGCTGTCCGACTGGCCGGTCGCGCGGCAGGGCGGCGGCCACTACTGGTTCCACGAGTACCTGGGCGATCTCGATGCGCTCGTCGAGCGCTATGCGCCGACCGGCGAGGTCAATCTGGTCGGGCACAGCATGGGCGCGAACGTCGTGTGCCTGTATGCCGGCGCACGGCCGGAACGGGTGCGGCGCGTGGTCGACCTCGAAGGGTTCGGGCTCGCGCCGGCCCGCGCCGAACAGGCGCCGCGCCGGCTGCGCGGCTGGCTCGACGAGCTGCGCGAGCCACCCGCGCTGCGGCCGTACGCATCCCTCGACGACGTGGCGGCGCGCCTGATCAAGACCAATCCGCGGCTCGACCCGCGCCGCGCCGCGTTTCTCGCCGCGCACTGGTCGAAACGCGGCGACGACGGCCTCTACCACCTGCTCGCCGACCCGGCGCACAAGATGCCGGGCCCGCTGCTGTACCGGCTCGACGAAGTGATGGCCATCTGGAAGCAGGTGCGCGCGAAGGTGCTGCACGTCGAGGCCGTCAATTCGCCGACGCTCGCGCATCTCGCCGGCGACATCCCGCTGCCTGAATTCAAGGCGCGCTTCAACGCATTCCCCGACTGGCGCGAGAAACTCGTCGAGGATGCCGGCCACATGGTGCATCACGACCAGCCCGAGCAGATCGCGTCGCTGATCGAGGCGTTCTGCGCGTAGGCGCGTGGCGCCGTCGGCGCGGCAGGCGGGCGGCGCAATTGCCGCGTTGCAGTAGAATGAGGCCTTACCTGCCATGCCTACGATGAACGCCGATCTCCACTGCCATTCCAATGTTTCCGACGGGTTGCTGTCGCCCGCCGACGTCGCGCGCCGTGCGCATGCGGGCGGCGTGACCCTGTGGGCGCTGACCGACCACGACGAGATCGGCGGCCAGGCGGCGGCGCGCAGCGAGGCGGAAGCGCTCGGCATGCGCTACCTGAGCGGCGTCGAGATTTCCGTCACGTGGGCCTCGCGCACCGTGCACATCGTCGGTCTGCACATCGATCCCGCCAATCCGGTGCTGGTCGACGGCCTGTACCGCACGCGCCACGGCCGCGCGGCGCGCGCGCTGGCGATCGCGGAGCAGCTCGCGACGCTCGGTATTCCCGACGCGTACGAAGGCGCGCTGAAATACGTATCGAATCCCGATCTGATCTCGCGCACGCACTTCGCGCGCTTTCTCGTCGAGAACGGCCACGCCGAATCGACGTCCGACGTGTTCGACCGCCTGCTCGGCGACGGCAAGCCCGGCTTCGTCCCGCATCGCTGGGCGTCCCTGTCCGACGCGGTCGGCTGGATCCGCGCGGCAGGCGGCGAAGCGGTGGTCGCGCATCCGGGCCGCTATCGCTATACGCCGGTCGAATTCGACGCGTTCTTCGGCGAGTTCATCGATCTCGGCGGCCGCGCGATCGAGGTCATCACGGGCAGTCACACGCCCGACCAGTACCGCGAATACGCGGACGTTGCGCGCCGCTTCGGCTTCGAAGTGTCGCGCGGCTCGGATTTCCACGCGCCGGGCGAGGGCCGCATCGAGCTCGGCGGCCTGCCGCCGTTGCCGCCCGACCTGACGCCGGTCTGGGAGCGCTGGCTCTGACGCCCGGCGGCTTCGGGCCGCCCGCGTTGCCGCCGAGGCGCGCATCCGACTTCTCCCTCTTTACGTGTCCCCATGTCCCAGTTCTTCAGGATTCATCCGGATAATCCGCAGCCGCGCCTGATCAAGCAGGCGGCGGAGATCGTCAGCAAGGGCGGCGTGATCGCGATGCCGACCGATTCGAGCTATGCGCTCGCGTGCCATCTCGACGACAAGGATGCGGTCGAGCGCGTGCGCCGGATTCGCGGCCTCGACGAGAAGCAGCACCTGTCGCTGCTCGTGCGCGACCTGTCCGAGCTCGCCAACTTCGCGATGGTCGACAACCGCCAGTACCGGCAGATCAAGTCGGTGACGCCGGGCCCGTACGTGTTCATCCTGCAGGCGACGAAGGAAGTGCCGCGCCGGTTGTCGCACCCGTCGCGCAAGACGATCGGGCTGCGCGTGCCCGATCACGCGATCACGCTCGCGCTGCTGGAGTCGCTTGGCCAGCCGTTGCTCGGCACGACGCTGATCCTGCCGCCGGACGACGAACCGCTGAACGATCCCGAAGAAATCCGCACGCGGCTGGAGAAACAGGTCGATCTCGTGATCGACGGCGGCGCGTGTCCGCGCGAACCGTCGACGGTGATCGACCTGACCGGCGATGCGCCCGAACTCGTCCGCGCGGGCCGCGGCGCGCTCGAACCGTTCGGACTCTCGGCCGCATGACGCGCCGTGCCGTTTTTGCGCGAGTGCGCTTGTTACAATAACGCGATATGGATGCTTCCCTGATACAGACCATCGCCGTCTACGCGCTGCCCGTGATCTTCGCGATCACGCTGCACGAGGCCGCGCATGGTTACGCCGCGCGCCTGCTCGGCGACAACACCGCCTACGCGATGGGGCGCGTGTCGTTCAATCCGATGCGCCACATCGACCCGCTCGGCACGATCGCGATTCCGCTCGCGATGTACTTCCTGACCGGCGGCGCGTTCCTGTTCGGCTATGCGAAGCCGGTGCCGGTGTCGTTCGGCAACCTGCGCAATCCGCGCTGGGGCAGCCTGTGGGTCGCGCTCGCGGGCCCGGCCTGCAACTTCGTGCAGGCACTGGTCTGGGGCCTGCTGACCCTCGTGCTGCCGGCCGTCGGCATCGACGAGCCGTTCTTCACGCGGATGGCGTTCGCCGGCGTCAGCGCGAACCTCGTGCTCGGCGTGCTGAACCTGTTTCCGCTGCCGCCGCTCGACGGCGGCCGCATCCTGGCGGCGTTGCTGCCGACCAGGCAATCGATCGCGTTGTCGCGCATCGAGCCGTACGGTTTCATCATCGTCCTCGTGCTCGTCACGACGGGCGTGCTGACGAACTTCTGGCTGCGTCCGCTCGTCAACGTCGGCTATGCCGTCCTGAACGCCATCCTGTCTCCCTTCGCCTCGCTTTTCTAACGACAATCATGTTCCCAGAACGTATTTTCTCCGGCATGCGACCCACCGGGTCGCTGCACCTCGGTCATTACCACGGCGTGCTGAAAAACTGGGTGAAGCTGCAGTCCGAGTACCCGTGCTTCTTCTGCGTCGTCGACTGGCACGCGCTGACGACGCACTACGAGACGCCCGAGGTCATCGAGAAGAACGTGTGGGACGTGCTGATCGACTGGCTCGCGTCCGGCATCGATCCGGGGCAGGCGACGCTGTTCATCCAGAGCAAGGTACCCGAACATGCGGAACTCGCGCTGCTGCTCGGCATGAGCACGCCGCTCGGCTGGCTCGAACGCGTGCCGACCTACAAGGAGCAGATGGAGAAGCTGAAGGACAAGGATCTGTCCACCTACGGCTTCCTCGGCTACCCCGTGCTGATGGCCGCCGACATCCTGCTGTATCGCGGCTCGCTCGTGCCGGTCGGCGAGGACCAGGTGCCGCACGTCGAGATGACGCGCGAGATCGCGCGCCGCTTCAACTATCTGTACGGCCGCGAGCCCGGTTTCGAGGAGAAGGCGCTCGAAGCCGCGAAGAAGCTCGGCGGCAAGCGCGCGAAGCTCTATCACGAGCTGCGCAACGCGTATCAGCAGGAAGGCGACGACGAGGCGCTCGAACAGGCGCGCGCGATGCTGCAGGAATCGCAAAGCCTGTCGATGAGCGACCGCGAGCGCCTGTTCGGCTATCTCGAAGGCGCGCGCAAGATCATCCTGGTCGAGCCGCAGGCGCTGCTGACCGAGGCGTCGCGGATGCCGGGCCTCGACGGGCAGAAGATGTCCAAGTCGTACGGCAACACGATCGGCCTGCGTGAAGACGCCGAGACGATCACGAAGAAGGTCCGCACGATGCCGACCGACCCCGCACGCGTGCGCCGCACCGATCCGGGCGATCCCGACAAGTGCCCGGTGTGGCAGCTTCACCAGGTCTATACGGACGAAGCGACGCACGAATGGGTGCAGAAGGGCTGCCGCTCGGCGGGCATCGGCTGCCTCGACTGCAAGCAGCCGGTCGTCGAAGGCATCCTGCGCGAACAGCAGCCGATGCTCGAGCGTGCGCAGAAATACATGGACGATCCGTCGCTGCTGCGCGCGATCGTCGCGGACGGTTGCGACAAGGCGCGCAAGTACGCGACGGAAACGATGCGCGACGTGCGCGACGCGATGGGCCTGTCGTACAACTGATCCGGCGCATGAGCGAGTCCGTCATCGCCGCCGCGGGCGGCCACGTCGGCCAGGCCGAGCCGTCGCGCTGGGTTGCGCAATGGGCGCGGCTCGTGCCGGCCGGCGGTGCGATGCTCGACGTCGCCGCGGGCGGCGGCCGCCATGCGCGCTGGTTCGCTTCGCGCGGGCATCCGGTCGTCGCGCTCGACCGCGATCCGGCCGCGCTGGCCGCGTTGCGCGCGATTCCCGGCGTCGCCGCCCGCGCGGCCGATCTCGAAGGCGCGCCGTGGCCGCTGCCGGCCGGCGAGCGGTTCGCGGCCGTGATCGTCACCAACTATCTGCATCGCCCGCTCTGGCCCTATCTGCTCGATGCCGTGGCGCCGGGCGGCGTGCTGATCTACGAAACCTTCGCGCAAGGAAACGAAACGGTCGGAAAACCGTCCAACCCCGCGTTCCTGCTCGCCCCCGGCGAGTTGCTGGACGCCGTGCGCGGCCACCTGCGGGTGGTCGCGTACGAGGACGGTTTCGTCGTCGCGCCGCGCGAGGCGTTCGTCCAGCGTCTCTGCGCGGTGCGCGAGGGCGCGACCCCGAAGGCGGGGGCGGGAATTCCACGTTACGAACTGCCCGGCTAATCCGCTACAATCTCAATGTTTACCGGTACACATTCAATCGCGTTTCATGGCTAACGGCACCCAAGACGGCATTCAAATCCGCGGCAGCATCCCCGCGATCGTCACCCCGATGCTCGAAGACGGCAGTCTCGATCTGCCGGCGTTTCGCAAACTGATCGACTGGCACATCGCGGAAGGCACCGATGCGCTCGTCGTCGTCGGTACGAGCGGCGAGTCGGCAACGCTCAGCGTCGAAGAGCACATCCTGATGATCCGCACGGCGGTCGAGCATGCGGGCAAACGCATCCCGATCATCGCGGGCGCGGGCGGCAACTCGACCGCCGAGGCGATCGAGCTGACGAAGCACGCGAAGGCGGTCGGCGCGGACGCGACGCTGCAGGTCGTGCCGTACTACAACAAGCCGACGCAGGAGGGCATGTACCGCCACTTCCGCACGATCGCCGAAGCGGTCGACCTGCCGGTGATCCTGTACAACGTGCCGGGCCGTACGGTCGCGGACATGGCGCACGAGACGACGCTGCGCCTCGCGCAGGTACCGGGCATCATCGGCGTGAAGGAAGCGACCGGCAACATCGATCGCGCCGCGCACCTGATCAAGGCCGCGCCGAAGCATTTCGCGATCTACAGCGGCGACGATCCGACCGCGATCGCGCTGATGCTGCTCGGCGGCCACGGCAACATCTCGGTGACCGCGAACGTCGCGCCGCGCGCGATGAGCGAGCTGTGCCGCGCGGCGCTGGCCGGCGACGTGCAGACGGCCCGCACGCTGCACATGAAGCTGCTGTCGCTGCACAAGAACCTGTTCATCGAAGCGAACCCGATCCCGGTGAAATGGGCGCTGCAGGCGATGGGCAAGATGCAGGGCGGCATCCGGCTGCCGCTCACGGCGCTCGACGAGCGCTGTCACGATGCCGTGCGTTCGGCCCTCGTCGAGGCCGGCGTTCTCGCCTGATGCCCAGGCGGCCGCGTCCTGCGGCCGCCGGCTCGACCCCTGATCAACCCGCACCGGCCGGCTCCGTCCGGCGCCGCTCCTGACGAGCGTTCTAGCAAGACGAAGGATTTCATGAAACGTTTCGCCATTTCCTCTCGCGCCATCCAGTTGTCGGTGGTGGCGCTGGCGCTGGGCGCGCTCGCTGGCTGCGATACGCTGAACGACTACCTGGCCCCTGACCGGGTCAACTACAAGAATACCGGCTCGGCGCCGCCGCTCGCGGTGCCGAGCGACCTGAAGCCGGTGCCGACGACGCAGCAGTTCGTCGCGCCGCCGACCAACGCCGGGCTCGGCACGCTGCCGCCGCGGGCCACGACGCAGGCCGGCAACGCGACCGACGGCATCCCGAGCGCGCAGGATCCGCTCGGCATGCACATCGAGCGCGACGGTGACCGCCGCTGGCTCGTCGTCGACGGCCGAACGCCCGAGCAGCTGTGGCCGATCCTGAAGGAGTTCTGGCAGGAGAACGGCTTCTCGCTGAAGACCGATGCGCCGTCGACGGGCATCATGGCCACCGACTGGGCCGAGAACCGCGCGAACATTCCGGACGACTGGTTCCGCCGCACGATCGGCAAGGTCATCGATTTCGCCTATTCGTCGGGTACGCGCGACCGCTTCCGCACGCTCGTGAACCGGACGTCGGACGGCAATACCGACATCTCGATCACGCACAGCGCGATGGAAGAAATGATGGTCGGCCCGCAGGGCGGCACGTCGTCGCGCTGGGAAGAGCGTCCGCGCAACCCGGTGCTCGAAGCCGTGTTCCTGTCGAAGCTGATGCAGAAGTTCGGCCTGACCGACGCACAGGCGAAGCAGTTGCTGACCGATGCGCGCCCCGCGACGGCGCCGGCGCAGGTCGGCGACACGAGCGGCGGCGCAGCGACGCTGCAACTGGCCGAGTCGTTCGACCGCGCGTGGCTGCGCGTGGGCCTGGCGCTCGACCGGACCAACTTCACGGTCGACAATCGCGACCGCGAGAAGGGCGTGTACACCGTGCGTTACGCGAACTCGATGGAAGAGCTCAAGCGTGACGGCCTGTTCGGCAAGCTGTTCTACGGCGGCCCGTCGGCGGCCAAGCCCGGCAAGGAATATCTGATCAACGTGCGTTCGCAGGGCAATGGCGGTACGCAGGTCGCGGTGGTCGGCGCGAACGGCCAGGTCGACAACTCGTCGGACGCGCAGCGGCTCATTTCGCTGCTGCACGCGCAGCTGAACTGAGCGCGTGCGATTCTCCAGCCTCGGAAGCGGCAGCGAAGGCAACGCGCTCGTCGTCGAGGCCTCGAGCGGCACGACGACCACGCGCGTGCTGCTCGACTGCGGCTTTTCCGCCAAGGAGGTCGAGCGCCGGCTCGGCCGACTGAATCTCTGCATCGCCGATCTCGATGCGATTCTCATCACCCATGAACACAGCGACCACGTCGGCAGTGCGCTGACGCTCGCGCGCCGTGCCTCGCTGCCGCTCTACATGAGCTGGGGCACCGCGCGCGCGGTCGGCGCGGACGAGGCCGATGTCGATCTCCACGTGCTATGGGGCGACGAGACGGCCGCGATACGCGATCTGGCCGTGATGCCCTATACGGTCCCCCACGATGCGCGGGAACCGCTCCAGTTCGTCTTCACGGACGGAAGCCGCCGGCTCGGCGTGCTGACGGACGTCGGGATGGCCACGCCGCACATCACGGCCGTCCTGAGCGGCTGCGACGCGCTCGTGCTCGAATCCAACCACGATACCGCGATGCTCGCCGCCAGCCGCTATCCGCAGTCGCTGAAGGCGCGGATCGGCGGCAACCATGGCCACCTGAGCAACGACGCGGCGGCCGACATCCTCGCGTCGCTCGAACGCAGCCGTCTCCAGCATCTGGTCGCGGCTCATCTGAGCCAGCAGAACAACCTGCCGGAACTGGCTCGCCGGGCGTTTGGCGGCGTACTCGGGACGGACGGGGAAGACGTGATCGTGGCCTCGCAGGACGCGGGCTTCGACTGGCTGATGCTCGGATGAGCGGGGCAGGGCCGCTGCGGCGGCTCCAGGCGGCTGGCGGCCGCTCGATTCGAAAGCGACAGACGTAAAAAAACCGGCCCTCGGGCCGGTTTTTTTTCAGCTAATGCTGAAGGCTTACTGGCTTGCGCCCGAAGCCGGAGCAGCCGTCGCTGCCGAAGCAGCCGACGCCACTGCAGCAGCAGCGTCGCTCGCAGCAGCCGTTGCCGACGAAGCAGCAGCCGAAGCGTCGCTCGCAGCACCAGCAACTGCCGAAGCAGCCGACGAAGCAGCAGCCGAAGCGTCGCTTGCAGCCGACGAAGCAGCTTGATCAGCGCTCTTGTTGCAAGCAGCCAGTGCAACAGCAGCCAACAGGGAAGCTACGAGGAGGGATTTCTTCATGATCACGTCCTTTTATGGTTAAAGGTAAGCAACAGCGCGAAACAATACCGGTAATGTGCTCCAACACCGACCTGGGCCGCTGGTGGAGACGCACTTCTAGAGCGTGAATCTTCCCTACGGCTTGGGCGGAAATTATATGCACTTTCCTATCGACCGTCGACAAATGCGGGGTCAATACGTTGTCTTTCCCATACAGAATTTGATCTGGACGGGCATACGGGGCGACTCACACTAATTCCGGCTTCCGACCCGTATCCAGCCCGCACGATACCACTCGTGCAACAAGGCTGTCATCGAGGGAACCCGGGATAGTGTTACAAACCGTTTCGCCTCCATCTGGCGGTGATTGGCCAGTTCGGGCAGCCATTCATCGGCTTGCTCGAGCGGTCCTTCCTCGCCATTAATGAAGTACGAGCGCGCGTTATACATCAATGCGGCCCTTCTGTCGAGACTCACGCCACGGCGGGACGCTTGCGTGACGAACGCGGCCTCGGACAGCGGACGCTCCGGCGCGTCGAAAACGACGTTCGATTTGGGCTCGCTCAGATAGCAGCCGAGAAATTCGGCGACGTCGCGCTTGCGCCAGCGGATCGCGTCGACGATCTCGGCGACCCGTTCGACCATGGCCGGCGGCAGTTGCGCGGGCGCGTCGACGGCCGGCTGCTTCGGATCGCGGTAGAGATCGTCGCCCCCCGCGTCGCGCAGGCCGCCGCGCTCCGCGAGGTAGTACAGGAACTGGGCGCCCAGCTCGCCGGCGGACGGGGCCCGGAAGCCGATCGAGCAGGTCATGCACTCGCCTTCGGCGACGCCGTCGTGCGCGATGTGCGGCGGCAGGTACAGCATGTCACCGGGCTCCAGCACCCATTCGTCGCTCGGCTCGAAGTTTTCGAGGATCTTCAGCGGTACGTCCGGCTGCAGCGACAGATCTTTCTGCGCGCCGACCCGCCAGCGGCGCCGGCCTTCGACTTGCAGCAGGAATACGTCATATGAATCGAAGTGCGGGCCGACGCCGCCGCCGTCCGTCGCATACGAGATCATCAGGTCGTCCAGCCGCGCGTCGGGGATGAAGCGGAAGCGGTCGAGCAGCGCGCGGGCCGCGTCGACGTGCAGGTCGAGTCCCTGCACGAGCAAGGTCCAGGATTTGCGCGTGACCGCGGGCAGCGAGTCCGGCTCGAACGGACCCTGCGCCAGTTGCCACTTGTTACGAAAATGGGTGATCAATCGCGATTCCGCGTCATAGTCGGCGGCGAGCTCGAACAATGCATCGCGCGTGACCGGGGATGCGACGCCGGGGATCGCCTGGCGGATCAGCAGCGGCTTCTTTTGCCAGTAGCCGCGCATGAATTGCGCCGGCGTGAGACCGCCGAGCAGCGGCGTGGGAAGATCGGGGGGCGGCGCGCCGAGCGTGGCCGCAGCGGTATCCCGCGGTTCGGCTTGAGACCGGTTGGGCATCGTATAATGAGACTTGTAATTGGGAGAATTGGATGAAGATCGCAAAAAACACCGTCGTATCGGTCACTTACAAGCTGTCGGACACACAGGGCAATCTGATCGAGGAAAGCGACGAGCCGATGGTCTATCTGCACGGCGGCTATGATGGCACGTTCCCCAAGATCGAGGAACAGCTCGACGGGCACGAGGCGGGCTACCAGGCGCAGATCCAGCTCGAGCCGGAGGACGCGTTCGGCGACTACGATCCCGAGCTCGTGAAGATCGAGCCGCGCGATCGTTTTCCCGAGCCGCTCGAAGTGGGCATGCAGTTCGAAGGCACGCCGGAAGACGCTGACGAGGAAGTCGACTCGCTGATCTATACGGTCACCGATATCGCCGAAGACAAGGTCGTGCTCGACGGCAATCACCCGCTGGCGGGCATGGCGCTGCGTTTCGCGCTGACCGTGAAGGACGTGCGCGAAGCCACCGAAGACGAAATCGAGCACGAGCACGCGCATGGCGCGGAAGGGCTGGAGATCGTCGACGAGGATGACGACGAGGACGGCGAAGCGCCGTCAGGGCGTACCCTGCACTGAGCTTGCCGGCAGGCCCGGCGCCGGCCCTGATGCGGGGGGCGGTGCCGGCCACGACGCGCCGCCTGGTGCGGCGCCGTCGCCCTGCAACGGCGGCGCGACCGACGACGAGTCGGGCAGCGCCGGCAGCGCGGGGATTTCCGGCATCTGCGGCAGCGGCACGTCGTCGCGCGGCACGAGCGGCAGCGTGGGCGGTACCGGCAGGTTCTTCGGCACCTCCTGCAGGCTCACGTTGAAGATCGTCTGCCGCGCCGGCGAGACGGTCACCTTGACCCACTGATTCGCCGGATTGCGCGGTCCGATCGCAACGCGCGTCACGTTTCCTACCAACTCACCGTCGTCGGCATGCAGCGGACGGTCGATCAGAAAGCCGTTCGCCAGCGGTTCGCCGCTCGCGTGCATCACCAGTATCGGGCCGCGGAACGTCGCCGCCGCCTTCACCAATGTTCGTTTCAGTTCACGGAAGCCGTCGCGTACGCGCGGCCGGTTGAAACGCAGCCACGCGAAGCGCTCCGAGCGTTCGTAGCGTTCGAACTGCGGATCGCCCTCGAAAATCACGACCATCGCGCGCGCTTCGCGCCGCTTCGCATATTCGGCCGTATGGTCGATCCAGAAGCCGTTCGCGATGATGCGGTCCTCGAATTCGCCGTTGCGGCCGCCCGCCGTCGAATAATGGTTGTTCGGCGCCGGCGCGTTGAGTGCGACGTAGACGATGTCGTCGCGCATCCAGCGCGCGTTCTCGCGATATGGCCGGAACCGTGCGACTTCGCTCTCCCGCGTAATCTGCAGTGCACCGGGGTCGGGCAGCGCCGAGTCGGCGAGCAGTGTCTGTCGCAGGAAATCGAGCCGCTCGACCGGATCGTACCCGCCGCCGGCCGCGGTGTTGCACGCGATCCAGTCGTCGTGCCCGGGAATGAACACGAGCGGCACGCGCGCCGAATCCAGGATCGCGCCGCGCTGCGAATACAGCGTGTCGCGGCATGCTTCCTTCGAACCTTTGATGTCGCCCGCGTAGACGACGAACGCGAGGTTGCGCTCGCGTGCGATCGCATCGAGCAGCCGCTGCGCGGCCGGTTCGTCAGACGGCCCATTGATGACGCCCGACACGACCGCGAACGAGTAGGGCGCGGCACTGCGCTTGGGCGGCGCGGCCAGCGCACCGGCCTGCGCCAGCGCAAGCAGTGTCGCGGCGAGCGCGGCGGCGGCGCGGGCCGGCAGGCCCCGCGCAATGCGCTTACGCGTGCCCGTCGGCATCGTGCGACCGGACCAGCGTGCGCAGTTCGTACAGCAGGTCGAGCGCCTCGCGCGGCTTGAGATCGTCGGGATCGATGTCGCGTAGTTTCTCGAGCGCCGGATGCGGCGCGTCGGGCAGCGCCGGCGCGTCCGCGCATTCGAGATCGTCGATGGCCGCCGGCGGCGCGCTGAAGAGGTCGAGTTGCGGCGTGTGCTGGGATGCCGACTGCTGTTCGAGGTACGCGAGGTGCTTGCGCGCGGCGCGGATCACGGGCGCCGGGACGCCTGCGAGCTGCGCGACCTGAAGGCCATAGCTCTGGTTCGCCGGGCCTTCGTTGACCGCGTGCAGGAACACGATCCCGTGGCCGTGCTCGACGGCCGACAGGTGGACGTTGGCCGCCTGCGGGAATTCGGCCGGCAGTTGCGTCAGCTCGAAGTAGTGCGTCGCGAACAGCGTGTAGCACGCGTTGTGCGCCAGCAGGTGGCGCGCGATGGCCCAGGCGAGCGCGAGGCCGTCGAAGGTCGACGTGCCGCGGCCGATCTCGTCCATCAGCACGAGGCTTTGCGGCGTCGCGTCGTTGAGGATCGCCGCGGCTTCGGTCATCTCGACCATGAAGGTCGAGCGGCCGCCCGCGAGATCGTCGGCCGCGCCGATGCGCGTGAAGATCCGGTCGATCGGGCCGAAGCACGCCGATTTCGCCGGCACGTAGCTGCCCACGTACGCCATCAGCGCGATCAGCGCGGTCTGCCGCATGAACGTGGACTTACCGCCCATGTTCGGCCCGGTGATCAGCAGCAGTTTGCGCTCGGTGCCGAACCGGCAGTCGTTCGCGATGAACTGCTCGACCTGCGCTTCGACGACCGGATGACGACCCTGCTCGATTTCGATGCCGATCTCGTCGGTGAAGGTCGGCGCGACCCAGTCGAGCGCGCGAGCGCGTTCGGCGAAGGCGGCCAGCAGGTCGAGTTCGGCGAGGGCCGATGCGACGCGCTGGCACTCCGGGATGAACGGTAGCAGCGCCTGCAACACCGAGTCGTACAGCGCGCGCTCGCGCGCCAACGCGCGCTCCTGTGCGGACAGCGCCTTGTCCTCGAAGGTCTTCAGTTCCGGCGTGATGTAGCGTTCGGCGTTCTTCAGCGTCTGGCGGCGGCGGTAATCGTCGGGCACCTTGTCGGTCTGGCCGCGCGTGACCTCGATGTAGAAGCCGTGCACCTTGTTGTATTCGACGCGCAGGTTCGCGATGCCGGTACGCGCGCGCTCGCGCGCTTCGAGATCGATCAGGAACTGCCCGCAGTTCTCCGAAATGTCGCGCAGCTCGTCGAGCTCGGCATCGTAGCCGCGCGCGATCACGCCGCCGTCGCGCACCATCGCGGCCGGCTCGGTCGCGATCGCGTTCGTCAGCAGGTCGAGGCATTCGGCGGGTGGCGCGAGCGCTGCATCGACGCGCGCGAGGGCATCCGCGTTCGCGACGATCGCGCCGATGCGCTCGCGCAGTGCCGGCAGCGCGGCGAACGTGTCGCGCAGGCTCGACAGGTCGCGCGGGCGCGCGGACAGCAGTGCGAGACGTCCGGTGATCCGTTCGACGTCGGCGATCTGGCGCAGCGCGCTGCGCAACGCATCGAGGCTCGCGTTGGCCGGTGCGTCCAGCAGCGCGCCGATCGCCTGTTGGCGCGACTGCGCGGCAACGGAGGCGCGCGGCGGGTGATGCAGCCAGTGGCGCAGCAGGCGGCTGCCCATCGTCGTGCAGCAGGTGTCGAGCAGCGAATACAGCGTGGGCGACTCGGTGCCGCGCAGCGTCTCGGTCAGTTCGAGGTTGCGGCGCGTAGCCGGATCGAGGCCGATGTATTCGGTTTCGTTCTCGACCTTCAGGCTGCGCACGTGCCGCAGTTGCTGGCCTTGCGTGGCCGCCGCGTAGAGCAGCAGCGCGCCGGCCGCGCCGCATGCGCTCGTCAGCGAATGCGCGCCGAAACCGTCGAGGCTCGCGACGTCCAGCTGGTCGCACAGGCGCTGCGTGCCCGACGCGATGTCGAAGTGCCAGGCCGGCACGCGCTTGCTCGCACCCACGCCGGCGGGAATGGCATCGGTTGCGCCGTCCGGCGTCAGGATTTCGGCCGGCCGGATGCGTTCGAGCGCGGCGGCAAGCTGCTCGGGCTCGATTTCGGCGAGCCGCAACGCGCCGCTCGCGAGGTTCAGCCACGCGAGGCCGATATTGACCGCGACACCGCGCTTGTTGTGGCCGGTGCACATCGCGAGCAGGTAGACGTCGTTCTTGTCGGACAGCAGTGCGGCATCGGTCAGCGTGCCGGGCGTGACGACGCGCACGACCTTGCGCTCGACCGGGCCCTTCGACGTGGCCGGATCGCCGATCTGCTCGCAGATCGCGACCGATTCGCCCATTTTCACGAGCTTCGCCAGATACTGTTCGACCGCGTGATGCGGGACGCCGGCCATCTTGATCGGCGTGCCGGCCGACGCGCCGCGCTGCGTGAGGGTCAGGTCGAGCAGACGTGCCGCTTTTTCCGCATCCTCGAAGAACAGCTCGTAGAAGTCGCCCATCCGGTAGAAGACGAGCGTGTCCGGATGATCGGCCTTGATGCGCAGGTATTGCTGCATCATCGGGGTATGGCCGGCAAAGGCCTCGGGCGACAGCGTGGTCATAGGTCAGGCATGAAGTTGTTGCTTGGGTTGCCCGAGTTTACCAGTGGCTTCGACGTGTACGCGCGAAGTTCGCCATTCGGCCAGTTGTTGGCGATGGCGCACAGTCGAGATTTGACGGACGTACTCACCCGATTGCCCACCCGCAAAGGGCCCGACTTTGCCGAACTGCTCTCGCAGCGTTGGGCGCCCGGCGCCATCAAACTGATTGAGCGGCACGTCGGTCGCGAGTCCGAACGTGGGTCGGCTCTACCATTTGCCGATGCTCTCGGGACTTACACCAATCAACCCCGCAAAACCGAAACTTAAATACGTTTAAATGGAATGCGCGTGCTAGCCTGAAACGGCAATATATAAAAACGCAATAAATAACGGGGCACGAACATGAAGCAGGCCATAGGAGAAGCGGCGGGCGCATGCTCGCAAAGTACCGCGGCGCTGCCCGCTGGAGGGGGCGCAGATGAATCGGAGCGGATCGATCTGATCGAGCTTGGCGCACGCGTGTTGTCGGTAACCGTGCTGGGCGTGTTTGCTTATCTGATTTATATGTCGTGGCGATCGGATCCGAGCCGGATCACGCTGATCCTGCTGCTGGTCTCCGCGGTACTGACCGTCGGCATGTCGGCTTTTGCGAAATTGCCGACGCGACGCGACTGGCACCCCGTCGCGGTGTGCTTTTCTCTTGGCGGGTCGTTCTATTGCCTCGCCTACCAACTGACCGCCAGTACGCAACTGATTCCGGAGTGGGCCGGAGGCACCTGGCAAATTTGCGGGATTGCGTGGCAACTATTCGCGAAGCTGTCGCTGGGGCGCTCGTTCGGCCTGCTGCCAGCCAATCGCGGAGTCGTCTCGACGGGTGCGTACCGGTTCATGCGTCACCCGATCTATGTCGGTTACCTGCTGTCCGAAATCGGTTTTCTGCTCTCGAACTTCAGTACCCGAAACGCTCTCACGATCGGCGTCTGGATGCTGTTGCAGATCGGGCGAATCAGAATGGAAGAGCGGGTGCTGTCGGAAGACGCGGATTATCGTGCGTACAAGACGAAGGTCCGGTACCGGTTGATTCCAGGCGTGTTTTGACGGGAACGCCGAAAGCGCGCAATGGCTGGGCGTCGATGACGCGCATGGGCGCGGCGGACACGCGAAAGCCGGCGCGCTCGGGTCACGGACCTTCGCGCGCCGGCCCCGTATCGCAGATCAGGACGCGTGCGTCGACGTCAGACTGAGCGCCACCGCCTGCGCGACCTCGATCCCGTCGATCGCCGCCGAATAGATACCGCCCGCATACCCGGCGCCTTCGCCGGCCGGATACAGGCCTTCGACGTTCATGCTCTGGTAGTCGTCCTTGCGCCGAATCCGGATCGGCGACGACGTGCGCGTTTCCACGCCGGTGAGCACGGCATCGTGCATCGCGAAGCCGGCGATTTTCTTGTCGATCTCGGGCAGGGCTTCGCGAATCGCTTCAATCACGTAGTCCGGCAGCGCGGTGCTGAGATCGGTCGGATTCACGCCGGGTTTGTACGACGGCTCCACGGCGCCCAGCGACGTCGACGGCCGGCCCGCGATGAAATCGCCGACCAGTTGGCCCGGCGCGCGGTAATCGCCGCCGCCGAGTTCGAACGCGCGTTCTTCCCATTTGCGCTGGAACGCGATGCCGGCGAGCGGGCCGCCCGGATAGTCGTCCGGCGTGATGCCGACGACGATGCCCGCATTCGCATTGCGCTCGGCGCGGGAATACTGGCTCATCCCGTTGGTGACCACGCGGCCGGGCTCCGAGGTCGCGGCGACCACCGTGCCGCCCGGGCACATGCAGAAGCTGTAGACGGCGCGCCCGTTGCTTGCGTGGTGGACCACCTTGTAGTCGGCCGCGCCGAGCTGCTTGTGGCCCGCGAACTTGCCGAAGCGGCTGCGATCGATCAGCCCCTGCGGATGCTCGATGCGAAAACCCAGCGAGAACGGCTTGGCTTCGATGTAGACGCCGCGGTCGTGCAGCATCTGGAACGTGTCGCGCGCGCTGTGGCCCACGGCCAGTACCACGCGGTCGCACCGCAGCGTTTCCCCGTTCGACAGCTTGAGCGCGCGTACCTTGCCCTGGTCGATTTCGATGTCGTCGACGCGGGTTTCGAAACGCACTTCGCCGCCGAGTTCGTGGATCGACGCGCGCATTTTTTCCACCATGCTGACGAGTCGGAACGTGCCGATGTGCGGCCGGCTCAGATACAGGATGTCCTCGGGTGCGCCGGCCTTGACGAATTCGTCCAGCACCTTGCGGCCATAGTGGTTGGGATCCTTGATCTGGCTGTACAGCTTGCCGTCGGAAAACGTCCCCGCGCCGCCTTCGCCGAACTGCACGTTGGATTCGGGATTGAGCACGCTCTTGCGCCACAGGCCGAAGGTGTCCTTGGTGCGCTCGCGCACGGCCTTGCCGCGTTCGAGGATGATGGGACGGAACCCCATCTGCGCGAGGATCAGCCCTGCGAACAGCCCGCACGGCCCCATGCCGATGACGACCGGGCGCAGGAAATCGGCGTGTTCGGGCGCCTTGGTGACGAAGTGGTACGTCATGTCGGGCGTCACGCCGCAATGCGGCTTGCCGGCGATGCGCTCGAGCGCGGCTGCTTCGTCGTCGACTTCGACGTCGACGATATACGTAAGCTTGATGTCGGCGCGCTTGCGCGCGTCGTGCGCGCGGCGGAACACGGAGTAACGGAGCAGCCCGTCTTCCGCCACGCCGAGCTCCGCGAGGCGCGCGCGAATCGCGGCCTCGAGCGCGCTGTCGGGGTGATCGAGGGGGAGTTTAATTTCGCTTAGCCGTAACATGGGGACTCGGATGCGATTGCCACGGCGCCGTGGCGGTGTTGATACAGGCGGGCCGGCATGCCGGCGGCGTCGTTCGCCGCGCGGGCATGCCGGACGCAAACCATGCGCTGTCGTTGCGGGACCAGCGGTGCGGGCGGCAGCACGCCGATCCGTACGGGCAACGCGAGCAACTTCAGGATAGGCGCACGAAGCGACCCGTGTGCACGGAAGATTTTCCCGCGTTTCGGGCGATCGTCGCGCCGTCGTGACGACGCCGCGCGAGCGGTTTGCGCGAAAGCCGCGCCACGCGGGCGCGGCCCGGGCTTACTCCGCTGCCGGATGCACGCGGCTGTAGCGGTTCAGGATCGGGATCATCTGCGCGTAGATCTTCGGGTTCGCGGCGACGATCTCGTGGCGATGCAGGAAATCGGCGTCGCCCGTGTAGTTGCCGACGAGGCCGCCGGCCTCGGTGATCAGCAGGCTGCCCGCCGCCATGTCCCACACGTTGATGCCTTGCTCGAAGAATGCGTCGAGGCGGCCGGCCGCGACGTTCGCGAGATCGAGCGCCGCCGCGCCCGGGCGGCGCAGGCCCGTGCAGGCCTGCGTCATCTCGGTGAAGAGGCGCGCGTATGCGTCGAGGCCGTCCTTCTCGCGGAACGGGAAGCCCGTGCCGACCAGCGCGTCCGACAGACGGTCGCGGCGGCCCACGCGGATGCGGCGGTCGTTCAGGTACGCGCCGCGGCCGCGGGTGGCCGTGAACAGGTCGTTCTTGTTCGGATCGTAGACGACGGCCTGCGTGACGACGCCCTTGTGCTCGAGCGCGATCGATACGCAGTAGTACGGGAAGCCGTGGATGAAGTTGGTCGTGCCGTCGAGCGGATCGATGATCCACTTGAATTCGGATTCGTTCTCCGATGCGCCCGATTCCTCCGCGAGGATCGCGTGGTCGGGGTAGGCGGTCTTCAGCGTCTCGATGATCGCGTCTTCGGCGGCCTTGTCCACTTCGGTGACGAAGTCGTTCTGCTGCTTCTTGCGGATCTCGATCAGGTCGAGATCGAGGGACGCACGATTGATGATCTGTCCGGCGCGGCGCGCAGCCTTGACAGCAATGTTGAGCATGGGATGCATGAGCCTGGATCCTGTAGCCGGCGGCACGGGCCGCCACGAAGTGGGACAACCGCCCGGAACGGCGCAAGCGTGCCGGGGCGAGGTGAGACGCGAATTGACAAAGAGCGGGGTACGACCCGCGCTGCGCGGTGCGCAACGCGTAAAGGCATGATTTTACCCGATTTTCGCCGGTTTCAGGCGACCGGCATGCGGGGAAACCCCCACTGGCCGTCCGGACGAGTGGGTTTGCGGGGGCGATGGCGATACCATACGGCCATTCTGATGAACCGAGTCGTATCGTAGTGGAAACCTCGCAGAACACCGCCGCGCCGTCCGAATCGGGCGCGGCCTCGTCCTCGCCGCCGTCCGGCGGCTTCACGTCCACTCGCTTCGTGCTCGTCGAGCCGAGCCATCCCGGCAACGTCGGGGCGGCCGCCCGCGCGCTGAAGACGATGGGCTTCTCGCGCCTCGTGCTGGTCGCGCCGCGCGTGCCGCACGTGCAGAGCGACCCGGAGGCGATCGCGATGGCCAGCGGCGCGGACGACGTCCTCGCGTCCGCGCACGTCGTGCCGACGCTCGGCGAAGCGCTGTCCGGCGTTCACTGGTCGATCGCGCTGACCGCGCGCACGCGCGAATACGGGCCGCCGCGCCTCGCGCCGCGCGCGGCCGCCGCGCAGGCGAGCGCGCAGGTCGGCACGGGCGACATCGCACTCGTGTTCGGCAACGAGCGCACCGGTCTCGCGAACGAGCATGTCGAGCAGTGCAGCGCGCTCGCGCACATTCCGGCCAATCCGGCCTACAGTTCGCTGAATCTCGCGCAGGCCGTGCAGGTGCTCGCGTACGAGTTGCGCGTCGCGTTTCTCGAGCAGGCGAGCGAGCCGTCGGCGCAGCCGCAGGCCGAAGTCGGCACGCTCGCGCGGAGCGACGAGATCGAGGGGATGTACGTGCACCTCGAGAACGCACTGATCGCGCTCGACTTCCTCGATCCACGCAATCCGAAGAAGCTGATGTCGCGGCTGCGGCGCCTGTTCGCGCGCACGGGCCTCGAGCGCGAGGAGGTCAACATCCTGCGCGGCGTCGCGAAGCACATCCTGCTGAAATCGGGCAAGCCGGGCGACGACGCGTAAGGGGTCGGCGCTCCGGCCCGACGGATGCGTCGTTTGGTCGGCTCGTCACGCGTTGACCAGCCCTAAGCGCCGCGTCCGGCTATCGTCTGACCGCCCCCGGAAACCCCGCCCCAGCATGCGTCCCGGCGAATACCCGCGCCGGCGGCGGGGTGAACATGCGACCGCGTGCGGCCGCGCGCGACTGGCCCTACAATCGCCGGACGTCATAAGCAAATGACCCGGCGCGATAACGGCCGGCATTGCCGGCGATGCGCGCCGGCCTTTTCCCAGATCACATCATGTTCACGAGACTGCGCGAAGACGTTGCAACGATTCGCGAGCGGGATCCCGCCGCTCGCAGTGCATGGGAAGTGCTGACCTGTTATCCGGGGCTGCATGCGCTCGTGCTGCACCGTTTCGCGCACGCATGCTGGCGCGCGAAACGCTACTGGCTCGCGCGGTTCGCGTCGCAGGCCGGCCGATTCCTGACCGGGATCGAGATCCACCCCGGCGCGACGATCGGCCGGCGCGTGTTCATCGATCACGGCATGGGTGTCGTGATCGGCGAGACGGCGATCATCGGCGACGACTGCACGATCTACCAGGGCGTGACGCTGGGCGGCACGTCGCTCACGCGCGGCGCGAAGCGCCACCCGACGCTCGAGGCCGGCGTGATCGTCGGCGCCGGCGCGAAGGTGCTCGGCGGTTTCACGGTCGGCGCGGGCGCGAAGATCGGCTCGAACGCGGTGGTCGTCAAGCCGGTGCCGGCGGGCGGCACGGCGGTCGGCAATCCGGCGCGCATCGTGATGCCGGCGCAGCCGAAGCCGCAGCCCGAGCGGGCGGCGTTCTGCGCGTACGGGATCACGCCGAATGCCGACGATCCGATGTCGCTCGCGATTCACGGGTTGATCGATCACGCGGCGAAGGAAAGCCGCCGCGTCGATGAAATTGTCGCCGCGCTCGAGCGGCTCGGCACGCATCTGGAAACGCTGCAGGGCGCCGACGCGGCGCGCCTCGACCTGCGCAGGCTGTCCGCGGTGCTGGAAGGCAAGACGGTCGAACGCCAGATGTAACGAACGAGCAGGGCGCCGACGGCTGCTGGTCGGCGCGGCGGCGTCAGTCGAGCGGCATCGCATGGATGCCTTCCGCATCGACGCGCAGGTAGCCGCCGCGCGGCGTGCCGTGATCGAGATCCCAATCGGGCAGCACCCAGCGGATCCCACCCGCTTCCGCGTGACACGCGGGGCGGTGCGTGTGGCCGTGAATGATCACGCTCGCGCGGCTTTTCCGGAACAGCGCGGCCACGCCTTCGCGCGTGACGTCGTAGATGGCCGAAGCAGGGCGCATGCGGCCCGCTTCGCTGGTCGAGCGCATGCGCTGCGCGAGTGCGCGGCGCCAGCGGAGCGGCCACGCGAGAAACAGCCATTGCGCGACGCGGTTGCGCGCGAAGCGACGGAACACCTGGTAGCCGCGGTCGGCTGTGCATTGCGCGTCGCCGTGCGCGAGCACGATGCGTTGGCCGAACGCCGTGATCAGCGAAGGATCGGGCAGCAGCATCGCGCCGGCGGCCTTCATGAAGCGCCGGCCGAGCAGGAAATCGCGATTGCCGTGCATCACGTAGAGCGCGATGCCGCGTTCCGAGAACGTGTGCATCAGCGCGGCCATGCGCGCGGCGAACGGATCGTCGTCGAGGATGTCGTCGCCGATCCAGTATTCGAACAGGTCGCCGAGGATGAACACCGAATCGGCGCTGTCGGCGGTGTATTTCACGAAATGCTCGAACGCGGCGACCGTCTTGGGAATCGCTTCGCTCAGATGCAGATCGGAGAGAAACAGGAACGGGCGTGCGGCTTGCGCGTACTCGCGCTCGCCCGGCACGCCCGCGGAGACGCTTCGCGGCGGACTCTCCTGCAACATCGAAGTGCCTCCGTAACGGCGGGTGGGTCAGACCACCACGGCCTTTTCGATCACGACGTCGTCGGCCGGCACGTCCTGATGGAAGCCGGCGTTGCCCGTCTTGACGCCCTTGATCTTGTCGACCACGTCCTGGCCTTCGACGACCTTGCCGAACACCGCGTAGCCCCAGCCCTGCGGCGTCGGCGACGAGTGGTTCAGGAAGTCGTTGTCGTTCACGTTGATGAAGAACTGGGCGGTCGCCGAGTGCGGATCGTTGGTGCGCGCCATCGCGACCGTGTAGTTGTC
Organism: Burkholderia sp. BCC1208; assembly: GCF_902833095.1. NCBI lineage: Bacteria > Pseudomonadati > Pseudomonadota > Betaproteobacteria > Burkholderiales > Burkholderiaceae > Burkholderia > Burkholderia sp. BCC1208. Next base: position 149,426 of record NZ_CADFDY010000006.1, read on the forward strand.
GTTCTTCAGGCCGTTGTTCGCTTCGTTGTCGATCGGCGCGTCGGTCGGCTTCTGCTTCAGGCCCGGCTCGAAGCCGCCGCCCTGGATCATGAAGCCGTTGATCACGCGATGGAACACGGTACCGTCGTAATGGCCCTTCTTCACGTAGTTCAGGAAGTTCTCGACCGTCTTCGGTGCCTTCTCGGCGTCGAGTTCGAGCTTGATCACGCCGTGGTTCGTATGCAGTTCAACCATGATGAATTCCTTCGATGAGGCGGTTTAAATGGCACGCGGCCGGTCGTGCGACGCGGCCGCGTGAGGCGCCGGACGTGCCGGCAGGTTCTTACTTCGAGACGATGCTGGCCGATTCGATCAGGACCGGCTGGGCCGGCACGTCCTGCATCGGACCGCGCGAGGTCGTCGCCACGCCTTCGATCTTCTTCACGACGTCGAGACCCGACACGACCTTGCCGAACACCGCATAGCCGTTGCCGTCCGGGTTCGGGTAGTCGAGGCCGCTGTTGTCGACCGTGTTGATGAAGAACTGAGCGGTGGCCGAATTCGGGTCGCTGGTGCGCGCCATCGCGATCGTGCCCGTCAGGTTCTTCAGACCATTGCGGCTCTCCAGCGGGATCGGCGCGCGGGTCGGCTTCTCCTCGAAGTTGGTCTTGTAGCCGCCGCCCTGGATCATGAAGCCCTTGATCACGCGATGGAAGATCGTGCCGTTGTACTGGCCGGACTTCACGTAATCGAGGAAGTTGGCAACCGACTTCGGCGCCTTCTCCGGATAGAGCTCGACGCGGATGTCGCCCTGCGAGGTCTTCAGCTGCACGACGGGGTGCGCGGTGGCCGTTTGCGCGAACGCGGGCGCGGTCGCGAGAAGGGCGGCGCCGCCAAGCGCCAGCAACAGACGTTTCATTGCGATCCTCAGGTTGGGAGGGAAAAGGGGCCGCGCCGCTTATTGCGACGGCGGCGCGACGTACGGCGCCGCCAGTGCGCCCGACGGTCCGCTGAACTGGAACGTCGGCGACATCGGCAGCGTGGTGGTGCTCACGTTCGCGGCTGCGCGGTCGGTGTAGTCGCGCGTGGCCGGCGCGACCGCGCGGGCATTCGGCGCGGCCTTCGACGGCGACACGATCTTCTGGAGATCGGCGAGGCGTTGCGCGGTCGCGCCGCTCGTGCGGCCGAGCGATTGCGCGCGCTTGTACGATTCGGCCGCGAGCCGCAGGTAGAGATCGCCGAGGTTCTCGTACGCGAGCGAGTAGCCCGGATTCGATTGCGTCGCGGTGACGAGCGCGGTGCGCGCTTCGTCATAGCGGCCGTGCTTCGCGTAGAGCGCCGCGAGATTGTTGTACGGCTCGGGCAGTTCGGGGTACGCCTGCGTGATCGCGACGAACTGCTGGATCGCGTCGTCGTCGCGGTTCAGGCGGGCCAGCACGGTGCCGCGCTTGAACTGCGCCTGCACGTCGTGCGGATTCGACGCGATGCGCGCGTCGAGCTGCGCGAGCGCCTGCTTCCACTGCTTGCCGGCGATGGACGAGTCGATTTCGGGGGTGCCGTCGGCGGTGGCCGGGGCTTTCTGCGCATGCGCCGCGGGGGCCGCGAAGAGCGTCAGCGCGACGCCCATCACGGTAGTCGCAACGAGGGTCGCAGCGCTTCGCGCGCGGCCGTGATGAGGTTTCATAGGCGTAAATCGGAATGTTATACTCCGACCCATTCTAACAAAACGTCTGCGCGTTCCGGCGAGCGTCAGACAGTCTTTCTTAGCCTCTCGTGGCCGTCACCGCTGTGCTTGCAGCCTGACCGCCCCATGTGATATCGAGGACGCGCGGCCTGGCGCCGCGGCAGACGGTCCGTCCGTTTCACATGCTGGGCGAGCTTCGCCAGGGCGGTTTCCTTCGGCTCACGGTTCATCTCTATGGAATCACTGCGCATCTACAACACGCTCGCGCGTGACAAGCAAGTTTTCGTGCCGCGCCAGTCCGGCGAAGTGCGGATGTACGTATGCGGGATCACCGTCTACGACTATTGTCACGTGGGCCACGCGCGCATGCTGGTCGTGTTCGACCTCGTCCAGCGCTGGCTGCGTGCGATCGGCTATCGGGTCACGTATGTGCGCAACATCACCGACATCGAGGACAAGATCATCCGCCGTGCGGTCGAGAACGGCGAGACGATCAAGTCGCTGACCGACCGCTTCATCGGCGCGATGCACGAGGATGAAGCCGCGCTCGGCATCCAGCGGCCCGACATCGAGCCGCGCGCGACGCAGTTCATCCCGCAGATGCTCGGCATGATCGAGTCGCTCGAGACGAACGGCTACGCGTACCAGGCGCGCGACGGCGACGTCAATTACTCGGTGCGCAAGTTCGCGAACTACGGGAAGCTGTCGGGCAAGTCGCTCGACGATCTGCGCGCGGGCGAGCGCGTCGCCGCGAACGACGCGAAGGAAGATCCGCTCGACTTCGTGCTGTGGAAGCGCGCGAAGCCGGAAGATCCGGAAGGCGCGTCGTGGGCGTCGAAGTACGGGATGGGTCGCCCGGGCTGGCACATCGAGTGCTCGGCGATGGGCTGCACGCTGCTCGGTAATCACTTCGACATCCACGGCGGCGGGCAGGATCTGCAATTCCCGCACCACGAGAACGAGATCGCGCAGAGCGAAGGCGCGACCGGCCAGACGTTCGTCAACTACTGGATGCACAACGGCTTCGTGCAGGTCGACAACGAGAAGATGTCGAAATCGCTCGGCAACTTCTTCACGATCCGCGAAGTGCTCGAGCGTTACGACGCGGAAGTCATGCGCTTCTTCATCGTGCGCACGCACTACCGTTCGCCGCTCAATTACAGCGACGTGCATCTCGACGATGCGCGCGCGTCGCTCACGCGTCTGTACACCGCGCTGAAGGACGTCGACGCCGATACGCTCGCGCTCGACTGGAACGAGCCGCACGCGCAGCGTTTCGCGGCCGCGATGAACGACGATTTCAACACGCCGGTCGCGGTGGCGACGCTGTTCGAACTGGCGGGCGAAGTCAACCGCTCGCGCGATGCGTCGCTCGCGCGGCAACTGAAACAACTGGCGGGCCTGCTCGGCCTGCTGGGCCGCGAACCGCGCGCGTTCCTGCAGCAGGCGTCGGGCGCCGCGCAGGCGGGCGGGCTCGCTGCCGACGAGATCGACGCGAAGATCGCCGCGCGCGTCGCGGCGAAGCAAGCGAAGGACTATGCCGAAGCGGACCGGATCCGGGCGGAATTGCTCGAAGCCGGCATCGCACTTGAAGACAAACCGGGCGGATCGACCGAATGGCGTCGCGTATGAGCGCGGCGCATTCCACTGACCGATCCGTCAGGTAGGAGGCAAGATGGCAACGGCCAGAAAAGCGCCGGTCAGGCGCGCGACCTCGGTCGCCGCGCGTCCGGCAGCCAAGCGCGTACCGGCGACGAAGGCGGACGCGACGCGCGCCGCGCCGAACGGCGCGCTCAACGGTCATGCGCCGCCCGCGGCCGCGTTGCCGGCCGCCGACGCGGCCCGCAAGACACGTGTGTCCGAAGCGGACGGCGAGGAGGTCGTCGTGCGTCCTGCCTATTGGGACAAGGCGTGCGCGGACCTCGTCAAGCGCGACCGGATCCTGAAGAAACTGATTCCGAAGTTCGGCCCCGCGCATCTCGTGAAGCGCGGCGACCCGTTCGTCACGCTCGCGCGCTCGGTCGTCGGTCAGCAGATTTCGGTGCCGTCCGCCCAGTCGCTGTGGGCGCGCATCGAGGACGCCTGTCCGAAACTCGCGCCGCAACCGGTGATCCGCCTCGGCGCGGACAAGCTGATCGCGTGCGGATTGTCGAAGCGCAAGACGGAATACATTCTCGATCTCGCGCAGCATTTCGTGTCGGGGGCGCTGCACGTCGACAAATGGACGTCGATGGACGACGAGGACGTGATCGCGGAACTCACGCAGATCCGCGGCATCAGCCGCTGGACGGCCGAGATGTTCCTGATCTTCAACCTGTCGCGGCCGGACGTGCTGCCGCTCGACGACCCGGGCCTCATCCGCGCGATCAGCGTCAATTACTTCAGCGGGGAACCCGTCACGCGCAGCGAGGCGCGCGAGGTCGCGGCCAACTGGGAGCCGTGGCGCACCGTCGCGACCTGGTACATGTGGCGCAGCCTCGATGCGCCCGACACCGACGCCTGAGTGTCGGCTATCGGGTTTTGAACATCAATAGTTGAGAGCCGGTTTTGAGTGTCGCCCGCGCGGGTAGAATACGCGCTGCCGTAAGACCCAAGGATTCGAACACATGAAGACCACGTTTCTGGATTTCGAACAGCCGATCGCCGAACTCGAGGCCAAGATCGAAGAGCTGCGATTCGTGCAGGACGACTCGGCTGTCGATATTTCGGAAGAAATCGAGCGGCTGTCGAAGAAAAGCCAGCAACTGACGAAAGACCTCTACGCGAACCTGTCGCCGTGGCAGGTTTCGCAGATCGCGCGGCACCCGCAGCGGCCGTACACGCTCGACTACGTTGCGGAACTGTTTACCGATTTTCACGAACTGCATGGCGACCGCGCGTTCGCGGACGACCTGTCGATCGTCGGCGGTCTCGCACGCTTCGGCGGCCATCCTTGCATGGTGATCGGTCACCAGAAGGGCCGCGACACGAAGGAACGCGCCGCGCGCAACTTCGGGATGCCGCGTCCGGAAGGGTATCGCAAGGCCGAACGCCTGATGCGTCTGGCCGAGAAGTTCGGGCTGCCGATCTTCACGTTCGTCGACACGCCGGGCGCGTACCCGGGCATCGGCGCGGAAGAGCGCGGCCAGTCGGAGGCGATCGGCCGCAACCTGTACGTGATGGCCGAGCTGAAGACGCCGATCATCACGACGGTGATCGGCGAGGGCGGTTCGGGCGGCGCGCTCGCGATCGCCGTGGCCGACACCGTGATGATGCTGCAGTTCTCGACTTACTCGGTGATCTCGCCGGAAGGCTGCGCGTCGATCCTGTGGAAGAGCGCCGCGAAGGCGCCGGAAGCCGCGGAAGCGCTGGGCCTGACCGCGCACCGCCTGAAGGCGCTCGGCCTGATCGACAAGATCATCAACGAGCCGCTCGGCGGCGCGCATCGCGATCCGAAGGGCATGGCCGCGCTGCTGCGCCGTGCGCTGGCCGATTCGCTGCGCCAGTTCCAGGGCATGAGCATCGATGCGCTGCGCGAGCGCCGCTTCGAGCGCCTGATGGCCTACGGCAAGTACAAGGAAACCACGCCCGGCGCATGACCGGCTGCGTATTCAATTCGCGCGCCGCCGTGCGCGCATCCCGCTCGTGATCCCGCCCACCGAATTCTCCGCCGACCGCGTCGTACTCGACGCGGTCGGCGTTGCGCTTTCCGGCCTGCCGCCGGATGCGCGCATCGCAATCGCCTACAGCGGCGGCCTCGATTCGACGGTGCTGCTCGATGCGGCCGTGCGCGTCGCGGGTGCATCGCGCTGCGTCGCGCTGCACGTGCATCACGGCCTGAGCGCGAACGCCGACGCATGGGTCGCGCATGCCGAAGCGGAAGCGGCACGGCTCGGTGTCGTATTCGAATCGATGCACGTCGACGTGCCGCGCGACAGCGGGCTCGGAATCGAGGCGACGGCGCGCGAGCGTCGCTACGCGGCGCTCGACGAGATGGGCGAGCGCCACGGTGTGGCGGCGCTGTGGGTCGCGCAGCATGCGGACGACCAGGCCGAGACCGTGCTGCTGCAACTGTTGCGCGGTGCCGGGATCGCGGGGCTTGCCGCGATGGCGCCGCGTTATCGCCCCGACGGCACGAGCACCGAACGTGTGCGTCCATTGCTGCGATTGTTGCGCGCACAACTTGAGCGCTATGCGAAGCAGCGCGCGCTCGCGTGGATCGACGACGAATCCAACGGCGATACGCGCTATGCGCGCAATGCGCTGCGCATCGACGTGCTGCCGGCGCTGGCCGTGCATTTCCCGGGTTTTCGCGATGCGCTCGGTCGCGCGGCCCAGCATGCGGCGGCCGCTCAGCGGCTGCTCGACGATCTGGCGGAGCTGGATTTCGCCGTCGCCGTGCGCGACGACGGTCAGGCGCTGTCGCGCGACGCGCTGGTCGCGTTCGACGACACGCGAGGCGCGAACCTGCTGCGCTTCTGGATGCGTCGGCTCGGTTTGCCGGGCGCCTCGGCTGCCCGGCTTGCCAACATGATGCGGCAACTGCGCGCGGCGCACGACGCGCATGCGCTGCGCCTCGATCACGCGGGGCAGTGTCTGCGGCTCTATCGCGATGTCGTCTATTGGGAAGCGGGCGACAGCAGCGAACCGGCCGACGACGGCACGGGGACGCCGCGACCGGAGGCGGCGCTCGCATGGGACGGACAGGAAGTGTGGCGCCTGCCGGGATGGCGCGGCACGTTCGTGTTCGCGCCGGCCGACGCGGGCAGCGCCGATGCGGTGCCGGAAGGGCTGCTGCGCGGCGCGCGACTGGCGGCGCGCGCCCGGGCCGGCGGCGAACGGATGCGTACGTCGCCGGGCGGGCCGGGCCGGACGCTGAAGAACCTGTTCCAGGAGCGCGGCGTGCCCGCCTGGCAGCGCGACGTGCCGCTGCTGTTCGCGGGCGAGCGGCTGATCTACGTGCCGCGGCTGGGCGTCAATCGCGACATCGACGTGCCTGACGACGCGGCGCCCGGCGCCGCCGCATGGCGCCAGATCGAATGGCGTCCCGACCTGCTGATCGCCTAGCGGCGGCGCGTTGCCCACGGCGCGATGGCGTGCCCTTTTTCACCATTTGGTAAACAGCGCCGGAACGGCCGCCGACAGGGCGCCCGGCTTGTCAAGTGGGCTTCTATCGGGTACGCTCGGTCGTTTGCTCGGCTCGATTTTTGAGCGTTTTGTGCAGGTTTTCCGCGTGACGTACCCGGTTTGCGCGGCCTGATCGGCCTTCCGGGCAAAATCCGTCACGCTTGCGTGTTGCATCCCAGCCGCCCCCCTCGTCGTCCGTCCACAGCCACAAGCCGCGTGACCGAACGGCCATGCGGCCTGCCCAGCGCGCCCGTGCGGTTTCTCCTCCAGTTCAGAACGACAATGGCACTCATCGTACATAAATACGGCGGCACTTCGATGGGCTCGGTCGAGCGCATCAAGAACGTCGCGAAACGCGTCGCAAAATGGCATCAGGCCGGGCACCAGATGGTGGTCGTGCCCTCGGCGATGTCCGGCGAAACCAACCGTCTGCTCGGTCTTGCGAAAGAGATTTCGAGCCAGCCGAGCCCGCGCGAGCTCGACATGATCGCGTCGACCGGCGAGCAGGTCAGCGTCGGCCTGCTGTCGATCGCGCTGCAGGAAATCGGCGTCGAGGCCGTGAGCTATGCAGGCTGGCAGGTACCGATCAAGACCGACAACGCGTACACGAAAGCGCGCATTCACTCGATCGACGACGAGCGCGTGAAGGCCGATCTGAACGCAGGCAAGGTCGTGATCATCACGGGTTTCCAGGGCGTCGATCCGGACGGCCACATCACGACGCTGGGCCGGGGCGGCTCGGACACGTCGGCGGTGGCGGTGGCGGCTGCGCTGGGTGCCGAAGAGTGCCTGATCTATACCGACGTCGACGGTGTCTACACGACCGATCCGCGTGTCGTCGAAGAGGCGCGCCGCCTCGATCGCGTGACGTTCGAGGAGATGCTGGAAATGGCCAGCCTCGGCTCGAAGGTCCTGCAGATCCGCTCGGTCGAATTCGCCGGCAAATACCAGGTGAAGACGCGTGTGCTGTCGAGCCTGACCGATCCGCTGATTGCGCTCGACGAAGAAATGCGCTCGGGCACCCTGATTACTTTTGAAGAAGACGAGACCATGGAAAAGGCAGTCATTTCCGGCATCGCGTTTCAGCGCGACGAAGCACGCATTGCGGTGATGGGCGTGCCCGACAAGCCCGGCATCGCATATCAGATCCTCGGCCCGGTAGCCGATGCGAACGTCGACGTCGACATGATCATCCAGAACCAGAGCGTCGAAGGCAAGACCGACTTCACGTTCACGGTCGGCCGCGGCGACTACCAGAAGGCGATGGACATCCTCACCAACCAGGTGCAGGGCCATGTGAGCGCGGAGCGCGTGCAGGGCGACCCGAAGGTGTCGAAGGTGTCGGTCGTCGGCGTCGGCATGCGTTCGCACGTGGGCGTCGCGAGCAAGATGTTCCGCACGCTGTCGGAAGAGGGCATCAACATCCAGATGATCTCGACGTCCGAGATCAAGATTTCGGTGCTGATCGACGAGAAATACATGGAGCTGGCTGTCCGCGCGCTGCACAAGGTATTCGAACTCGACCAGGCATCGTGAATTTTTTCGTGATGCATTGAAGAAAATGCATCATGGAAATTGACCAACGGCTCCAAACCCTATATGATCTTGTTCTCGTCGCACTGCCTCCCTGGTGCGAGCGAAGGTTTGGGAGACGTGGCCGAGAGGTCGAAGGCACTCCCCTGCTAAGGGAGCATCTGGGCCAAAACCTGGATCGAGGGTTCGAATCCCTCCGTCTCCGCCAAAAGCGGTGACAAAGCCCTGCAAGTTCTCGGACTTGCGGGGCTTTTTCTTTTTCGGCCCGTCGTGCGTCGGGCATCGATGCTCGACGGATCTCGTCCTCGGGCGCGCATCGTCGGTACGCTCAATCGAGCGATGAGTTCGACCTGAGCGGCGTCATGCGCTACATATCGCGGATCGTCGGATGCGACTCAAGGCAATGCGCTCGGCAAACCCGCATTCCGTTCCCGTCATTCTGCCTCATCGACCTATCGGCCGGTTGGTCGACAGCCACGCACGTTACGCACACCTGCTCGTGTATCGGCATGCGACGGTCCACGGCTCCCGTACGGCACGATCACTATCGTGCGATGACGAGACCCGTAGGGAACCGCTTGGGTTATCGGCGTTTGCGGCTAGCCGAGTGAAAGAGGCGGTGCGAAGGCACGCGACATCAACGGAAATAAAAATGAAAGTATCTGTGTAAGGAAACGAGGACCAGACAATCGCTGCACCGCCGCCTGTCAGCTCTCTTGTTCCGACCCTTCGACCTGACCGATTGCCATCAAAATGCGGCGCCGCGTCGATTTGCGCAACGCAGCGCATCGAGCACTACAAAAAATTACTCATAAAAATCAGCGAACTACGCCGACACCGAAAAATAACGTTCTGCTGCGCTGCAGAAAACAATCAATCGCCTTATGCTGGTAAACCCGATCGCGTTTGAGCGGCGTCAAGTTTTCCGATGACGCCGCTTTACATTTTGCCAACATTGGCGATTCACGAAATCTACCTGTCGATTTGATTTCGTTCCTTTCGTTGCGCCTTTCCCCGATGCAAGGCGCGACCTCCTCAAGGCCTTGTTGACATGCACGACTTTCCCTTCCTGAGCCTGGCCATCTGGGTTCCGATCCTGTTCGGCGCGGTGCTGCTGCGCGCCGGTTCCGACCAGCATTCGCGCCGGATACGACTGATCGCGCTGGTCGGCGCGATTGCCGGGCTGGCGGCCGTCGTCCCGCTGATTGCCGGCTTCGATGCGCATTCCGCGATGATGCAGTTCGTCGAAAGACGCGACTGGCTGGCGGCATTCAACGCCGGATGGCGGGTCGGCATCGACGGCGCGTCGCTGTGGCTGGTCGTGCTGACCGCATTCACGACGCTCGTCGTGGTGGTGGCGTCGTGGGAATCGGTCACGGTGCGCGTCGCGCAGTACTACGCGTCGTTCCTGATCCTGTCGGGGCTGATGGTCGGCGTGTTCGCCGCGCAGGACGGGCTGCTGTTCTTCATCTTCTTCGAGGCGACGCTGATTCCGCTGTACCTGCTGATCGGCACGTGGGGGCGCGAGCGCCGCGTCTATGCGGCCGTGAAGTTCTTCTTCATCTCGTTCACCGGCTCGCTGTTGCTGCTGATGGCGATGCTGTACCTGTACGCGCAGTCGCATACGTTCGACATGGCCGTGTGGCGCACGCTGCAGCTCGGCTTCGCGCCGCAGTTGCTGGTGTTCCTCGGCTTCTTCGCCGCATTCGCGGTCAAGGTGCCGATGTGGCCGGTCCACACGTGGCTGAGCGACGTGTACACGGACGGCCCGACCGGCGCCGCGCTGATGCTCGCGATGCTCAAGCTCGGCGGTTACGGGTTCCTGCGCTTTGCGCTACCGATCACGCCCGATGCGAGCCACTTCTTCGCGCCGGCCGTGATCGCGCTGTCGCTGTTCGCGATCGTCTATGCGAGCCTGATCGCGCTCGCGCAGACCGATCTCGGCAAGCTGCTCGCGTATTCGACGGTCGCGCACATGGGGATCGTCACGCTCGGGCTGTTCCTGTTCAACCGGATCGGCGTCGAAGGCGCGATCGTGCAGCTCGTGTCGTACGGCTTCGTGGCGGGCGCGATGCTGTTGTGCGTGAACGTGCTCGTCGATCGCACCCGGCAGCGCGAGATCGCCGCGTACGGCGGCGTGGCGGGCGTGATGCCGCGTTTCGCGACCTTCACGCTGCTGTTCGCGATGGCCAACGTCGGCCTGCCGGGCACGTCGGGGTTCGTCGGCGAGTTCATGGTGATCATGGGCGCGATCCGCTTCAACTTCTGGATCGGCGCGATCGCGGCGCTCACGCTGATCCTCAGCGCGTCGTACACGCTATGGATGCTCAAGCGCGTGGTGTTCGGCAAGGTCTCGAGCCAGCGGGTCGCGAAGCTCGCCGACCTGAATCGTCGCGAGATCGTGATGTTCGCGTCGCTCGCGCTGATCGTGCTGGCGGTCGGCATCGATCCGAAGCCGTTCACCGATGCGATCGATCCGACCGTCGGCAAGCTGATCCAGGAGGCGAGCCGTTCGAAAGTGCCGGCAGGGGACGGCCCCGCGCAGGCCCAGCCGTCGTACATGGCATCGACGCACGACTGATCGCGGCGCACCGAGCCGCACCGCTCGAGCGGGCCGCATCGCGCGGCAAGCATCGTTGCGCACGCATCGATCGAGGTCCGGCACGGGGAGTGTCGGGCGCGCTTCCGGCTGCGTGAAATTGCCCCGCGACAATGTGACTCACGGCAGATTTTGCAATGATGATTTGCCGCATGCACAGGTTTTTCATCGCACTCGCGCGACGTATGATTCGGCCAATTTCGTGAATCGAATGCGCATCGGGCATACGCAAACGGATTCAATGACCCTCGGGCGGTGTGATGAAAAGAAGAGCTTCAAGAGGCTGGGCGGCGCTGATGTCAATCGGCGCGGCTTTAAGCCTGTCAGGATGTAATTTAGATGTACTAAATCCGAAAGGAAGCGTCGGCGCCGCCGAAAAGGCGCTGATCGCAACCTCGACGTGGGCGATGCTGATCGTCGTCGTGCCGGTGATCCTGCTCACGCTGTGGTTCGCGTGGCGTTATCGCGCGTCCAATCGCAACGCCACCTACGCGCCGAACTGGTCGCACTCGACCGCGATCGAGGTCGTGATCTGGACGGTGCCGACGCTGATCATCCTGTTCCTCGGCGTGCTCACGTGGAAGACCACGCACGAGCTCGATCCGTACAAGCCGCTCGAATCGGCGGTGAAGCCGATCGACGTCGAGGTGGTCGCGCTCGACTGGAAGTGGCTGTTCATCTATCCGGAACTCGGCATCGCGTCGGTGAACCAGCTCGCGATTCCGGTCGGTACGCCGGTGAACTTCCGCATCACGTCGGATTCGGTGATGAATTCGTTCTTCATCCCGCAGCTCGGCGGCCAGGTCTACGCGATGGCCGGCATGCAGACGCGCCTGCATCTGATCGCCGACGAGCCCGGCAACTACGCGGGCACGTCCGCCAACTTCAGCGGCCGCGGTTTCTCCGACATGAAGTTCCGCACGCTCGCCGAGCCGCGCGAGCAGTTCGATGCCTGGGTGCAGAAGGTGAAGGCGTCCCCGGACCGACTCGACGCGACCATGTACGGCGGCGTGGCGCAGCCGAGCGAGAAGGCGCCGGTGCGCTACTTCTCGTCGGTCGATCCGCGGCTCTTCCACAACATCATCGCGAAATACAACGATGGCCACGTCCTCGACCTGAAGGACGCCGCCTGCGGCACGAAGGGGTAACGCATGTTCGGCAAACTCACACTTTCGGCGATCCCGTTCGATCAGCCCATCATCATGGGGGCCGGCGCCTTCATGGGGCTGGTCGTGCTGGGCATTCTCGCCGCGCTGACGATCACCGGCCGCTGGAAATGGCTGTGGACGGAATGGCTGACCACGGTCGACCACAAGAGACTCGGCGTGATGTACATCATCGTCGCGCTGATCATGCTGCTGCGCGGCTTCGCCGACGCGATCATGATGCGCATGCAGCTCGCGCTCGCGTACAACGCGCCCGGCTACCTGCCGCCGCACCACTATGACCAGATCTTCACGGCACACGGCGTGATCATGATCTTCTTCATGGCGATGGTGTTCATGGTCGGCCTGATGAACCTGGTCGTGCCGCTGCAGATCGGTGCGCGCGACGTCGCGTTCCCGTTCATCAACTCGCTGTCGTTCTGGATGACGGCGGTCAGCGCGATCCTGATCAACCTGTCGCTCGTGATCGGCGAATTCGCGCAGACGGGCTGGCTCGCGTATCCGCCGCTGTCGGAGCTGCAGTTCAGTCCGGGGGTAGGGGTCGACTACTACCTGTGGGCGCTGCAGATTTCCGGCGTCGGCACGCTGCTGACCGGCGTGAACTTCTTCGTGACGATCATCAAGATGCGCGCGCCCGGCATGACGCTGATGAAGATGCCGGTGTTCACGTGGACGGCCCTCTGCACGAACGTGCTGATCATGGCGTCGTTCCCGATCCTGACCGCGACGCTCGCGCTGCTCGGCCTCGATCGTTACCTCGGCATGCACTTCTTCACGAACGACGCCGGCGGCAACGCGATGCTGTATCTGAACCTGATCTGGGCGTGGGGCCATCCGGAGGTGTACATCCTGATCCTGCCGGCGTTCGGGATCTTCTCGGAAGTCATCGCGACGTTCGCGAAGAAGCCGCTGTTCGGCTACAAGACGATGGTGTACGCGACGTGCGCGATCATGGTGCTGTCGTTCCTCGTGTGGCTGCATCACTTCTTCACGATGGGCTCGGGTGCGAACGTGAATGCGTTCTTCGGGATCATGACGATGATCATCGCGATTCCGACCGGCGTGAAGGTGTTCAACTGGCTGTTCACGATGTACCGCGGCCGGATCGAATTCACGACGCCCGTGCTGTGGACGATCGGCTTCATGGTCACGTTCACGCTCGGCGGCATGACCGGCGTGATGATGGCGATTCCCGGCGCGGACTTCGTGCTGCACAACAGCCTGTTCCTGATCGCGCACTTCCACAACGTGATCATCGGCGGCGTGCTGTTCGGCTATCTCGCGGGCTTCAACTACTGGTTCCCGAAGGCGTTCGGCTTCAAGTTGAACGAGAAGCTCGGCAAGGCCGCGTTCTGGTTCTGGCAGGTCGGCTTCTACGTCGCGTTCGTGCCGCTCTACGTGCTCGGCTTCATGGGCATGACGCGCCGCCTGAACCACTACGACAACCCGGCGTGGCATCCGTGGCTGCTGGTCGCCGCGTTCGGCGCCGTGCTGATCGCGATCGGCATCGCGTGCCAGCTGCTGCAACTGGTGGTCAGCATCCGCAACCGCCATCTGCCCGAGTACCGCGACACGACGGGCGACCCGTGGGGCGGCCGTACGCTGGAGTGGGCGACCTCGTCGCCGCCGGCCGACTACAACTTCGCGGTGATCCCGAAGGTGCGCACGCTGGACGCGTATGCGGACATGAAGGGGCGCGGCGAGGGCCGGCCGAACCCGGCGGCGATTCGCGACATCCACATGCCATCGAATACCTGTGCGGGCCTCGTGATCGCGATCTTCAGCCTGGTGCTCGGCTTCGCGCTGGTATGGCACATCTGGTGGATGGCGATCGGCGGGCTCGTCGGAATCATCGCGACGCTCGTGATCTACAGCTCGCGCGATAACGACGGCTATTACATCCCTGCGTCGACGGTGCGCAAGACCGAAGACAAGCAGCCGACGAAGCGCACGGCCGCGCGCGTCGACGACGTGGAACTGGAGGCCAACTGATGTTGCAGAAAACCTTGAGCGCAACCCTGCTCGAGCACGACGACCATCCGCCGTCGCATTCGGTGTTCGGTTTCTGGCTGTACCTGATGACCGACTGCGTGATCTTCGCGGCGCTGTTCGCGACGTTCGCGGTGCTCGGCCACCAGTACGCGGGCGGGCAGACCGCGAAAGAGCTGTTCGACATTCCTGGCGTCGCGGTCGAAACCGCCGCGCTGCTGCTGTCGAGCATCACGTACGGTTTCGCGATGCTTGCGGCGTACAAGCAGCGGCGCGGTGCGCTGCTCGCGTGGCTCGCGGTGACGTTCGTGCTCGGCGCGGCGTTTCTCGCGATGGAGCTGCGCGAGTTCTCGCACCTGATCGCGGAAGGCGCCGGCCCGCAGCGCAGCGCGTTCCTGTCGGCGTTCTTCACGCTGGTCGGCACGCACGGGCTGCACGTGACGGCCGGCCTCTTGTGGATGATCGTGCTGGCCGCGCAGATCGTGTTGCGCGGCGGCGATCTCACCGATCGCGACCTGCGACGCCTGACGTGCCTGAGCCTGTTCTGGCACTTCCTCGACATCGTGTGGATCTGCGTGTTTTCCTTTGTCTATCTCGCGAGCGTGATCTAAATGGCCCATTCGCATTCGTCTCAACTCGAAGAAGGGCACGGCAGTGTCGGCGGCTACGTCGCCGGTTTCATCCTGTCGGTGCTGCTCACGGCCGCGTCGTTCGGCCTCGTGATGGGCGGCGTGCTGTCGCCGCATGCGTCGCTGATCGGGCTGGCCGTGCTCGCGTTCGTGCAGATCATCGTGCACCTCGTGTACTTCCTGCACATGAACGGCTCGTCGGGCCAGCGCTGGAACGTGATGGCGTTCAGCTATACGGTGTTGACCGCGGCGATCCTGATCGTCGGCACGCTGTGGGTGATGCACAACGTCAGCATGAACATGATGTCGCGTTGAGCGGCAGCGTGGCGCGATGCGCCACCCGGGAAAGCGGCACGCGAGTGCCGCTTTTTTTTCGTCCGTCGGGGGAGGGTTTGCGTCGGTGCCGGCGGCGCCTGCCCGCAGGCGAAGGCAGTATGATTCGGCGCGTGGCGCGCATCGCCGAATCGAGTGCAAACCCGGGAAGGGCGCAAAGGGTCTCGGGCGCCGCCGTCGGGTCGCCGATTGTTACAAGACGTTAGCGCGGGCTTCCCGTTGCGATGCCGCGCATCAGTTCTTACAAACTTGAAATATGCGGAGACGGCGCTTGCCGCTATAGTCGAATCACACATGACACAACCAGAAGAGGAATCCATGAAGACTTTGCGTGTTGCCTCGCTCCTGACCGGTATGACAGCCTTGCTCGTGTCGGGCGCAGCAATGGCGGGAGTCAATGTCGGGATCAACGTCGGCGTGCCGGCACCGGTCTACGTCGCGCCCGCGCCCGTGTATGCGCCGCCGCCTCCGCCGGTCGTCTATCAGCCGGCGCCTGTCTATGCACCGGCGCCCGTGTACGCGCCGGCGCCGGCAATCGTGATCGGCTGGCACGGCGACCGCTACTGGGACGGCCGCCGCTACTGGGGCCGCGACGAATGGTATCGCCGCCATGGGCGCGGCTGGGGCGACGATCGCGGCCACTGGGATCACGGCCGCCACAACGGCTGGCGCTGATCGACCGGTCGCGCATGCGTGCCGCGTGCGCGACAGCTGCTCGTGAGGAAACCGCCCGCGTGGCGGTTTTCTTTTGGCTCGACACGTTGAATGGGTAGAATCGCCCACGTTACTCCCCTCATTCGACCGAAGAGCCTCTATGACGAAGGGTTCGCCCCGGGCCGCCGCCGCGCGCGCCTGCCTCGGCGCGCTGCGGGCCGCCGGCCGTGTGGCCGCGGTGCTGATGCTGCACGCGGCGCTGGCCGCGCCGTGCGCGCACGCGGCCTACGCCATTGCGCAGTACGGCGAGCCGAAGTATCCGCCGGGCTTCAAGCATTTCGACTACGTGAACCCCGACGCGCCGAAGGGCGGCACGCTCGTGCTCGCGAACCCGAACCGGATGACGTCGTTCGACAAATTCAATCCGTTCACATTGCGCGGCAACTCCGCACCCGGCATCGACATGCTGTTCGAGAGCCTCGCGACCGGCAGCTCCGACGAACCGGCGTCCGCCTACGGGCTGCTGGCCGACGACATCGACGTCGCACCGGACCGCCGCTCGGTCACGTTCCACCTGAATCCGCGCGCACGCTTCTCGAACGGCGATCGCGTCACGGCCGACGACGTCAAGTTTTCGTTCGACACGCTGAAGAGCAAGCAGGCCGCACCGCAGTTCGGCGCGTATTTCGCGGAGATCGCGAAGGCCGTGGTCGTCGATCCGGCCACCGTGCGGTTCGAGTTCCGCAGCGCGAATCGCGAGTTGCCGCTGATCGCCGGCGGCGTGCCCGTGTTCTCGCGCAAGTGGGGAGTGCGCGCGGACGGCTCGCGCATCCCGTTCGACCAGCTCGCGTTCGAGCAGCCGATCGGCAGCGGCCCGTACCTGATCGAGCGCTACGACAACGGCCGCACGATCACCTACCGGCACAATCCCGCGTACTGGGGCGCCGATCTGCCGGTACGGATCGGCACCAACAACTTCGAGCGGATCGTCTACAAGCTGTACGGCGACGGCGTCGCGCGGCTCGAGGCGTTCAAGGCCGGCGAATATGACGTGCTCGTCGAGTACATCGCGCGCAACTGGACGCGGCGCGACGTCGGCAAGCGCTTCGACAGCGGCGAGCTCGTCAAGCGCGAATTCCGCCAACATAACGGCGCCGGCATGCAGGGCTTCTTCATGAACCTGCGCCGGCCGCTGTTCCGCGACGTGCGCGTGCGCCAGGCGCTCGATCTCGCGTTCGACTTCGAATGGCTGAACCGCCAGCTGTTCTACAGCGCATACACGCGCCTCGATAGTTATTTCGCCGACACCGACCTGCAGGCGACCGGTACGCCGGGCGAGGGCGAGCTGAAGCTGCTGGAGCCGCTGCGCGCGCAGCTCGATCCGGCCGTGTTCGGCCCGATGGTCACGCAGCCGGACACGAATCCGCCAGGCTCGCTGCGCGCGAACCTGCTGAAGGCGCGCGCGCTGCTCGAGCAGGCCGGCTGGACCTATCGCGACGGCGCGCTGCGCAATGCGAAGGGCGAGCCGTTCGCGTTCGAGATCCTCGACGATGCGGGCGGCGCGATGGAAGGCGTCGTGACCGCCTACCGGCGCAACCTCGCGAAGCTCGGCATCGACGTGCGCTTTCGCACGGCGGATTACGCGCTGCTGCAAAAGCGCCTCGATGCGTTCGACTACGACATGACGACGATCCGCCTGCCGGGCGTGCAGGTGCCGGGCACCGAGCAATACTCGCGTTACGCGAGCAAGTTCGCCGACGAGCCGGGCTCCGACAACTTCATCGGGCTGAAATCGCCGGCCGTCGACGCGTTGCTGCATGCGCTCGGCACCGCGCAGACGCGCGAGGAATTGCTCGACGCGACGCACGCGCTCGACCGTGTGCTGATGCACGGCTACTACGCGGTCCCGCAGTGGTACAGCACGACGCACCGCATCGCGTACAAGCGCACGCTGGCCTATCCGCAGACGCTGCCGCTGTACTATTCGGCCGAGGGCTGGGTCGTGTCGACCTGGTGGGCGCAGCCCGATCACTGACCCGCGCCGGCCCTTCGTCCAACCCAGCCACCCGATCACGAGTCGACGCCCTATGTGGAGCTACATCCTCAAACGCCTGCTGCTGATGATCCCGACGCTCGTCGGCGTGCTGACGCTCACGTTCGCGGTGATCCAGTTCGTGCCGGGCGGCCCGGTCGAGCAGGCCGTGCAGGAATTGCGCAAGGGCGCGACGGAGCAGGGCGCGACGCCGTTCGGGATGCGCGCGCACACCGGCGTCGACGCGCAGCAGCTCGCGCAGCTCAAGGCGCTGTACGGTTTCGACAAGCCGCCGCTCGAACGCTACTGGCTGATGCTGAAACGCTTCGCGCGCTTCGATCTCGGCGACAGCTATTTTCGCCACCAGAGCGTGTGGTCGCTGGTCGTGCAGAAGCTGCCCGTGTCGATCAGCATCGGGCTGTGGACGTTCTTCCTCACGTATCTGATCTCGGTGCCGCTCGGCATCGCGAAGGCGGTGCGCAACGGTTCGCCGTTCGACGTCGCGACGAGCCTCGTCGTGCTCGTCGGCTATGCGATTCCGGGCTTCGTGCTCGGCGTGCTGCTGCTCGTGCTGTTCGGCGGCGGCTCGTTCTGGCAGCTCTTTCCGCTGCGCGGCCTCACGTCGGACAACTTCGCGCAACTGTCGCTCGTCGGCAAGGTGCTCGACTACCTGTGGCACATCGCGCTGCCGATCACCGCGTCGGTCGTCGGCAGCTTCGCGGTCGTCACGATGCTCACGAAGAACGCGTTCCTCGACCAGATCCGCCGGCAATACGTGCTGACCGCGCGCGCGAAGGGGCTCTCCGAGCGCAGCGTGCTGTGGAAGCACGTGTTCCGCAATGCGATGCTGCCGCTGATCGTCGGCTTCCCCGCCGCGTTCATCGGCGCGTTCTTCACGGGCAGCCTGCTGATCGAGACGCTGTTTTCGCTCGACGGCCTCGGGCTGCTGTCGTACGAATCGGTCGTGCGGCGCGACTACCCGGTCGTGCTCGGCACGCTGTACCTGTTCACGCTGATCGGGCTCGCGACCAAGCTGATCTCCGATCTTTGCTATGTGTGGGTCGATCCGCGCATTCAATTCGACAACCTGGAGCGCTGACATGAAACGAGCCATTCGCATGCCCGGCGCCAGCGGGCGAGGCGCGCGATGAACCGGGCCGTCGTCTCTTCCCGCATCGACGCCGCACGGGCGCGCGTGTCGCCGTCGCCCGCCCGCCGCGTGTGGCAGCGCTTCAGGCAGCAGCGCCTCGGCTACTGGAGCTTCGTGATCTTCGTCGTGGCCTTTGCCGCGAGCCTCGCGGCGCCGCTGTGGTCGAACGACAAGCCGCTCGTCGTGCGCTACGACGGCCAGACCTATTTCCCGATGTTCCAGGCGTACCCGGAGACGACCTTCGGCGGCGATTTCCCGACGCCGGCCGACTATCTCGATCCGTATGTGCGCAAGCGGCTCGAGGCGCCCGGCAACTTCGTCGTCTATCCGCCGAACCGCTATTACTACGACACGCTGAACTACTTCTCGAACGTGCCGAACCCGGCGCCGCCGTCGCGCGAGAACTGGCTCGGCACCGACGCGCAGGGCCGCGACCTGCTCGCGCGGCTCGTGTACGGGTTCCGCGTGTCGGTCGAATTCGGGCTGATCCTGACCGTGATCGGCACGCTGCTCGGGATCGCCGCGGGCGCCGTGCAAGGCTTCTTCGGCGGGCGTATCGACATCGTCGGGCAGCGGCTGATCGAGATCTGGAGCTCGCTGCCCGAGCTGTACCTGCTGATCATCTTCGCGTCGATCTTCGAGCCGAGCTTCCTGCTGCTGATCGTGCTGCTGTCGCTGTTCGGCTGGATCGGCCTCGCCGACTACGTGCGCGCGGAATTCCTGCGCAACCGCACGCAGGACTACGTGCGCGCGGCCCGTGCGATGGGGCTCACGAACGGGCAGATCATCTGGCGCCACGTGCTGCCGAACAGTCTCACGCCGGTGATCACGTTCCTGCCGTTCCGGATGAGCGGCTCGATCCTCGCGCTGACGAGCCTCGACTTCCTCGGGCTCGGCGTGCCGCCGCCGACGCCGAGCCTCGGCGAACTGCTCGCGCAGGGCAAGGGCAACCTCGACGCATGGTGGATCTCGCTGTCGACGTTCGGCGTGCTGGTCGCGACGCTGCTGCTGCTGACCTTCATGGGCGATGCGCTGCGCAACGCGCTCGACACGCGCATCGCCGATTCGGTGCGCGCCGCGGGAGGCCAGCGATGAGCGACGCGGTCGTATCGAAGGCGGACGAACCGCTGCTGTCGCTCGAGCATCTGCATGTGCGCTTCGGCGACACGGTGGCCGTCGACGACGTGACGCTCGCGATCGGGCGCGGCGAGCGGGTCGCGCTCGTCGGCGAGTCGGGGTCCGGCAAGAGCGTGACCGCGTTGTCGATCCTGCGGTTGCTGCGCGACGCCGAAGTCGGCGGCGCGATCCGCTTCGCGGGGCAGGATCTGGCAAGCAAGAGCGAGCGCGAGATGCGCGGGCTGCGCGGCTCGGACATCGCGATGATCTTCCAGGAGCCGATGACGGCGCTCAACCCGCTGTATACGATCGGCGTGCAGATCGGCGAGACGATCGTGCTGCACGACGGCGTATCGGCCGTGGAGGCGCGCAAGCGCACGATCGCGTTGCTCGCGCGCACCGGCATCGCGGAGCCCGAGAAGCGCGTCGACAGCTACCCGCACCAGTTGTCGGGCGGTCAGCGGCAGCGCGCGATGATCGCGATGGCGCTCGCGTGCCGGCCGCGCCTGCTGCTGGCCGACGAGCCGACCACCGCGCTCGACGTGACGATCCGCGCGCAGATCGTCGACCTGCTGCTGGAGTTGCAGCGCGACGAAGCGGAAAAACGCGGGATGTCGATCCTGCTGATCACGCACGATTTGAATCTCGTGCGGCACTTCGCGCAGCGCGTCGCGGTGATGGAGCACGGCCGGCTCGTCGAGAGCGGGCCCGTCGAGCGGATCTTCGCGGCGCCCGAGCATCCGTATACGCAGCGGCTGCTGAACAGCCGGCCGCAACGCGCGGTCACGCCGGTGATGCCGATCGCGCCCGTCGTGCTCGACGCGCGCCACGTGAGCGTGCAGTTCGCGCGCAAGCGGCCGGGCTTCGCGGGCTGGTTCGGCACGGTGCCGGTGACGGCCGTCGCGGACGTATCGGTGTCGGTGCGGCAGGGCGAAACGCTCGGCATCGTCGGCGAGTCGGGATCGGGGAAGTCGACGCTCGCGATGGCGCTGCTCGGGCTGCAGAAGACGGTCGGCGGCGAGATCGAATTCCAGGGGCGCGCGCTGTCGACCTATCGCGGCCGCGAACAGACCGCGCTGCGCTCGAACATGCAGGTGGTCTTTCAGGATCCGTTCAGTTCGCTTTCGCCGCGTCACACGATCGAGCGGATCGTCGGCGAGGGGCTCGAGCTGCACCGCCCCGACATGACGCCCGACGCGCGCCGCGCGAAGTCGCTCGCGGTGCTGCGCGAAGTCGGCCTCGACCGCACGGTGCTGCACCGGTATCCGCACGAATTCTCGGGCGGCCAGCGCCAGCGGATCGCGATCGCGCGCGCGCTGGTGCTGGAGCCGCGCATCCTGATCCTCGACGAGCCGACTTCCGCGCTCGACGTGTCGATCCAGCAGCAGGTGCTGAAGCTGCTCGCGAATTTGCAACAGAAATACAACCTCGGCTACGTCTTCATCAGCCACGACCTGGAGGTGATCGGTGCGATGGCGCACCGCATCGCGGTGATGCAGGACGGCGCCGTCGTGGAGTCGGGGGAGGTGTCCGACGTGTTCACCAGACCGTCACATCCTTACACACAAAAGCTGTTGAAAGCGGTCTGGAAAGCGTGATAGACGTCCAATGGTCGGACCATCTCGATTGTATTTATTAATTTGTTTTGACAAACGATTACGCGCTGGCTAGTATCGACCGAAATTTTCCGCCAATCAGCTGATTTTTAAGCAAATTCCATCGACCAATGCAGCATCGATCCCTGACCCAGGCATGCGCGCGCACCATCGCCGGGCTATTCATCGGCGCCCTGTTCGCAGCAGCTCCCGGCGCGTTCGCCGACGAAGTCAGCAGTTTTAACCAGAATGTCACCAATTCGACTCAGATCGGGTCGGGTGCCTCCCTCCAGCAGACCAGCGCGCAGCCGTCGAGCGGCGGCGCGAAGTCGTTCCTTGCCGGCATGGCGGGCAAGGCAGGCGACGTGGTGGTCGGCGCGCTGAACATGATCGGCGTGCGGTATCGCTGGGGCGGCAACTCGCCGGATTCGGGCCTCGACTGCAGCGGCTTCGTGCGCTACGTGTTCCAGGACACGCTCGGCATGTCGCTGCCGCGTCGCGCGGAAGAAATGAGCCGCGTCGGCGAGAAGGTGAGCATGAGCAACCTGAAGCCGGGCGATCTCGTGTTCTTCAACACGATGCGCCGCACGTTCTCGCACGTCGGCATCTACATCGGCGACAACAAGTTCGTGCATTCGCCGTCGACGGGCAGCACCGTGCGCGTCGACGATCTCGACAGCGGCTACTGGGAAAAGCGTTTCACGGGCGCGCGCCGGATCGAATCGGAATTCCCGATGAAGGCAGAAGACCTGCGTCAGCGCGTGCGTGCGACGATCGGCGACGATTCGGTGAACGGCAACAATTGACGTTTGCCGGTCGGTCGGGCCGGACGATAAAAAACCCTGTCACCGAAAGGCGGCAGGGTTTTTTGTTTTTGGACTGGCGCGGACGACGAGGCGGAAGGCGTTGCGCCGGCCACCGGGAGGCGCCGTGTGCCGCAGCCGCCCGTCGCGGCTTACGCGGCGGTAGCCACGCCGCGTGCCGCCGCGAGCTTGCGCTGCAGTTCCGGCATGATGCGAGCGACCGCTTCCTCGCCCGCGAGGATCGCCGCGTTGCGCTGGTTGAAGTCGCTGCCGCCCATCGCCGCGAGGTTCGGGCGAATCACGACGTCCGCATACTTGTCGAGTTCGTAGGTCTTGATCGTCTGGCCCATGATCGTGAAGGTCTGCAGCAGCATCTCGATCGGGTTGTTGGTCGCCGCGCCGTCCGGCCGCGCCGAGATGTCGACCGCGATCACGAAGCTCGCTCCCATCTTGCGCGCGAACGATGCCGGCACCGGGCTCACCAGGCCGCCGTCCACATATTCGCGATTGCCGATCTTCACCGGCTCGAACACCGATGGCACGCTGCACGATGCGCGTACCGCCAGCCCGGTATTGCCTTGCTGGAACAGGATCGGCTGGCCGCTTTGCAGGTCCGTCGCGACGATGCCGAGCGGCTTCGCCATCTTCTCGATCGGCCGGTTGTTGAGCGTCTTGTTCAGGAAGTTCTGCAGCGCGACGCCTTGCAGCAGGCCGCGCGAGCGAAACGGCAGCGCCCAGTCGCTGATCGACGCCTGGTCCATGTCGAGCGCGATCTTGTTGATCTGCAGCCCGTTCATGCCGGACGCGTAGAGCGCGCCGACCACCGAGCCCGCGCTCGTCCCGGCGACGATTTCGATCGGAATGCCGCGCGCCTCGAGCGCCTTCAGCACGCCGATGTGCGAGAACCCGCGCGCGGCGCCGCCGCCGAGTGCGATGCCGATCTTGACGGGCTTCTCCTGCGGCAGGGCCGTGCCGGGACGGGACTTGTCGCCGAAGGAGGTGCAGGCGGCGAGGCTGGCGGACGCGCACGCAATCGTGAAGTGGCGGCGCGACAGGCGAGGGGACGACATCGAATGGTTCTCCGGCGGCTTGGCGGCGGGTTACACGGCCCGCGGCGGCGATAGGTTCCGAGCGGCCGCGCGGCGGGTTCCGTGCGGCCGGCGCCGCGCCGGCTGGCGGCCGCGGCGCGCACATCATAAAGCAAGCGGTGCGCTTGGCGCGATGTCCGGCGCGAGTATAATTCCGGCTTCTTTCCCGTTCCGGGCGTCGCCGGCTCCGTTGCTGTCGGGGCTGCCGTCGTCGTCCCGCGTCGAATCATTCATGCGCCCCAGGCGTTCGAGTTACCGTTTATGACCCGTCCTGTCCGTACCCGCTTCGCGCCGAGTCCCACCGGCTTCATCCACCTCGGCAACATCCGCTCCGCACTCTATCCGTGGGCGTTCGCCCGCAAGATGAAAGGCACGTTCGTGCTGCGCATCGAGGATACCGACGTCGAGCGCTCGTCGCAGGAAGCGGTCGATGCGATCCTCGAAGGGATGCAATGGCTCGGGCTGGATTTCGACGAAGGTCCGATCTACCAGATGCAGCGGATGGACCGCTATCGCGAAGTGCTCGCGCAGATGCTCGAGAAGGGCCTCGCGTACCCGTGCTACATGTCGGCCGAGGAACTCGACGCGCTGCGCGAACGCCAGCGCGAAGCCGGCCTGAAGCCGCGCTACGACGGCACGTGGCGTCCGGAGCCCGGCAAGGTGCTGCCGGAGCCGCCGGCCGGCGTGAAGCCGGTGCTGCGCTTTCGCAATCCGCTGACGGGCACGGTCGTGTGGGACGACGCGGTGAAGGGGCGTGTCGAGATCTCGAACGAGGAACTCGACGACCTCGTGATCGCGCGCCCGGACGGCACGCCGATCTACAACTTCTGCGTGGTGGTGGACGACATGGACATGGGCATCACGCACGTGATCCGTGGCGACGACCACGTGAACAACACGCCGCGCCAGATCAACATCCTGAATGCGCTCGGCGGCGAGCCGCCCGTCTACGCACACTTGCCGACCGTGCTGAACGAGCAGGGCGAGAAGATGAGCAAGCGGCACGGCGCGATGAGCGTGATGGCGTACCGCGACGCGGGCTTCCTGCCGGAGGCCGTCGTCAACTATCTCGCGCGGCTCGGCTGGTCGCACGGCGACGCCGAGATCTTCTCGCGCGAGCAGTTCGTCGAATGGTTCGATCTCGAGCATCTCGGCAAGTCGCCCGCGCAGTACGACCACAGCAAGCTGAGCTGGCTGAACGCGCATTACATCAAGGAAGCCGACAACGCGCGCCTCGCCGAACTCGCGAAGCCGTTCCTCGACGCGCTCGGCATCGACGACGCGGCGATCGCGACGGGCCCCGCGCTCGACGCGGTGGTCGGCCTGATGAAGGATCGTGCGACGACGGTCAAGGAGATCGCGGAAGGCGCGACGATGTTCTACCGCGTGCCGGCGCCCGAGGCCGATGCGCTCGCGCAGCACGTGACCGATGCGGTGCGGCCGGCGCTGGCCGATCTCGTCGCTGCGCTGAAGGCGGCCGACTGGACGAAGGAAGCGGTGTCCGCCGCGTTGAAGGCGACGCTCGCCACGCACAAGCTGAAGATGCCGCAGCTCGCGATGCCGGTGCGTCTGCTGGTGGCGGGCACGACGCACACGCCGTCGATCGACGCGGTGCTCGTGCTGTTCGGTCGCGACGTCGTGGTGTCGCGCATCGAGGCCGCGCTGGCTTGACGTTCGCGCGCGTGCGAAGCGGTCCGCACAGGAGTGAGCGGGCTGCTTCGCAAAAAATTTCATGCGGATCGTAAAAAGGGTATTTACAAGTTCAGAATCGGTCCATATAATCTCATTTCTGTTCTGCAAGGGGGTATAGCTCAGCTGGGAGAGCGCTTGCATGGCATGCAAGAGGTCAGCGGTTCGATCCCGCTTACCTCCACCAACAGAACAAACTGGATTGATTTGCGAAGCAGCGGTAGTAATAAATGCTTCACAAAATGATTCAAAGCAGTTAGAATTCCGGCCTTCGCTGTTGAGTAGAAGTAAATAGCGAAAGTCAGACGAATCTGAAAAGATTTTGTCCCCTTCGTCTAGAGGCCTAGGACATCACCCTTTCACGGTGAGTACAGGGGTTCGAATCCCCTAGGGGACGCCAAATTCAGCGGCGTTTCGTAGAAGTGTCGCAAGGCTTGCAGGAACGTAACCGACGTCCTGCGGGTTGGGTAAGAAAGCTGGAGCGGTAGTTCAGTCGGTTAGAATACCGGCCTGTCACGCCGGGGGTCGCGGGTTCGAGTCCCGTCCGCTCCGCCAGAACGAAGCCCGTTCAAGACGTTTTTGAGCGGGCTTTTGTATTAAAGATGTAAGCAGTACGTTGTCCCCTTCGTCTAGAGGCCTAGGACATCACCCTTTCACGGTGAGTACAGGGGTTCGAATCCCCTAGGGGACGCCAGATTCAGCGGCGTTTCGTAGAAGTGTCGCAACGCATGCAGGAACGTGACGAGATCCTGCGGGCGGTGGTGCAGAAAAGCTGGAGCGGTAGTTCAGTTGGTTAGAATACCGGCCTGTCACGCCGGGGGTCGCGGGTTCGAGCCCCGTCCGCTCCGCCAGAACGAAGCCCGTTCAAAAGCGTTTTTGAACGGGCTTTCTCGTTAAGGATGTAAGCAGTACGTTGTCCCCTTCGTCTAGAGGCCTAGGACATCACCCTTTCACGGTGAGTACAGGGGTTCGAATCCCCTAGGGGACGCCAGATTTCGGCGTCGTTCGAACAAACGACGCGCCGGCAGGAAGTAACCGACGCCTGCCAGGCAAGCAGCAAGACTGGAGCGGTAGTTCAGTCGGTTAGAATACCGGCCTGTCACGCCGGGGGTCGCGGGTTCGAGTCCCGTCCGCTCCGCCAGAAAATGAAAAAGCCCGCCTTGTGCGGGCTTTTTCATTGGTGTCGCTCGTTGCGCCCGCTTGCGGGCACGTGACTGCGCGGCTTCCGGCGGGACTCGAAGGGCTGCGCTTGCCACCCGGGCCGGGTGCTGCATCAGACGCCGCACCCCCTACGAGAAATTCGCGATTGCATCCGCACGCGACTGCGCTATCGTGGCGGGATGCGTTTCCGACTCCTGCGCGATGCTCGATCCGACCGACCTGCGACTCCTGTATCAGCTCCGGCCAGCGGAGCCCGGCGATTTTCCGTATGCCGAAGCGTTGACGCACGGCAACATGGGCGGCTACTACAAGCGCCATGGGCTCGTGTGGCGCAGCGACCTGTTCTATGCGAGCTGGCGCGAATCCGAGAACTTCATCCTCGAGGCCGACGGCGAGCGCATCGGCGTGCTGCGCGTGACCGAGGAGGGCGATTCGCTGCATATCCGCGACGTGCAGATCGCGGCCGGCCATCGCGGGCAGGGCGCCGGCACCTATATGCTCGAGATGGCGCATCGCTGGGCGCGTGCGCGCGGGCTGCACGAACTGCAGTTGCGCGTGTTCGTCGACAATCCTGCCGCGCATCTGTACCTGCGCATGGGCTACCGGGTCACCGGGCCGCGGCTCGCGCAACTGGGCTCGATCCGCCACATGGTGCGGCCGGTCTGACGGTCCGGCGCGCCGGAGCGAGCGATCAGCGGGCCGTGCCGATCGCGCCGTCGTCGTTTGGCGTTTCGTCGTCCGCGACGCCGCCGTCCGGGCCTCGATGCTCGTAGCCGCGGAGCATGAACGCGCGCGGGCTTTCGCCGAACGCACGGCGGAACATGGCCGAGAACGCGCTCTGGCTCTGGTAGCCGAGCTCACGCGCGATATGCGACAGCGGGCGCCCCTGGTTCAGCAGGGGGATTGCCCGCGCGAGCAGCGCCTGCTGGCGCCACTGCGAAAAGCTCACCCCGAGTTCCTGCTTGAATAGTCGCGATATCGTGCGCGTGCTCGCGCCGACCTCGCTTGCCCAGTGCTCGAGCGACTCCGCATGCGCGGGGTGCGCGAGTACCGATTCGCACAGCAGGCGCAGCCGTTTCTCGTCGGGCATCGGCACCGCGAGCGGCAACGGTTCGGCATGGCTCAGCTCGTCGAGCACGAGCCCGTACAGCAGGCGCTCGCGCGCGGCGCTCAGGTCGCGCGCGTCGAGTGCGACGATCAGTTCGCGCAGCAGCCCCGTCACCTCGACGACGCGGCAGGCATCGAGCCCGTCCGGCACGATCGACTCGTCGATATACAGCGTGCGCAAATAGGCCTCTTCGACGATCATGACTTCGTGCGTGACGTGCGGCGGCACCCAGATCGCACGGGACGGCGGCACCATCCAGGTCGTGCCGGTCGTCGCGACGCGCAGCACGCCGCGCGACGCGTACGCGAGTTGCGCCCACGCATGTGTGTGCAGCGGAATGCGGCGGCCGGCATCGACCTGCCGCGCGCGCACGCGCATCGGATGGACGGCGGTCGGCGCGAATTCCGGCGGAATGTCGATGACGTCGTACGGGTTCGATACGTCGGCTTGGGCGGGCGGATTCATGAACGGTTCGGGCGGCGCGGCGGCGATGCCGTTATTTTAGAAGGCGCAGCGCTTGCGCATGCGGCGGTTTTTCGGGCCATCATGCCGGGTTCAAATGAACTTTGTGTGGGCACCGGCAAATCCGGGGCGGCTGCGTGCGGCTGCGTGCGGCCGCGCGCGCCGACGGTTCGAACCATCGGGCCGGTATCGCGGTCTATCGATGCGTGCGCAATTGCATGCCAATCGCGCACCGATCGCACGCGAACACGGCAACACACGAATCGAAGAGGAGAACCACGATGCGCCACGTATTCGTCTATGGCACCTTGAGAGCCGGACAGGCCAACGACATCGGCCATGCGGCCGCTCGCCACGGAATCGCCGCGCCGACGCTGCTGGGCGCCGCCGCGCTGCCGGGCGAACTGTACGATTTCGGCACGTATCCGGGCATGATCGCCGGGCCGGCCGGCAAGTCGCTGGTCTGGGGCGACGTCTACGAGGTCGACGAGCAGCTCGTCCCGGTGCTCGACGAGATCGAGCGCGTCTATCCGGGCGTCGACTCGCTGTTCAAGCCGGAAGAGGTGACCGTCGAGCTCGGCGGCCGACAGTACGCCTGCCTGTATTATCCGGTTGCCGCGCATGCGGCGGCCGGGCGCCCGCGCATCGCGTCCGGCGACTGGGTTCAGCACCGGCGCGAGCAGGAAGCCGCCTGAGCGTGCCCGCGGGCGGCGGCCGGATTCGCCGCAAAAGAGAAAGCGCCCCGCGGGGCGCTTTTTTCATGCCGCCATCGCATGCGATCGCCGGCACGGCGTGGCCAGCCGGCGATCGCAGCAGACGGCGTCGTCAGATTTCCTCGTACAGCGGCAGCGTCAGGAATTCGGTGAAGCCTTCCGACGTCGACATCCGCTCGAAGATCGCCGCGGCGCGTTCGTACGGCTGCGTGTTGCCGCCGACCGAGCGCTTCACGTTGTCGAGCTCGATTTTCGCGAATTCGCGCACGAGTTCGGCCGTGACCTTGCGGCCGTCGTCGAGCACGCCCTTCGGCGAGCGGATCCACTGCCATACCTGCGAGCGGGAAATCTCGGCCGTGGCCGCATCTTCCATCAGGTTGTGGATCGGCACGCAGCCGTTGCCGTCGAGCCACGCGCCGAGGTAGTGGATCCCGACGTTGATGTTGTTGCGCAGGCCGGCTTCGGTGATCGGCGCTTCCGGCTGGAAGTCGAGCAGGTTCCTGCCTTCGACCTGGACGTCGTCGCGCTGCTTCGCGATCTGGTTCGGCTTGTCGCCGAGCACCTTGACGAATTCTTCCATCGCGATCGGCACGAGGCCCGGGTGCGCGACCCAGCCGCCGTCGTAGCCGTCGGTCGCGTCGCGGGCCTTGTCCGAACGCACGCCGCCCATTGCCTTCTCGTTCGCCTCCGGATCGTTCTTGATCGGGATCAGCGCGGCCATCCCGCCGATCGCCGGCGCGTTGCGCTTGTGGCAGGTCTTCAGCAGCAGCAGCGCGTACGCGCGCATGAACGGCACCGTCATCGTGATCTTCGAACGGTCGGCCAGGCAGAAGTCGCGGTCGTTCTTGAACTTCTTGATCGCCGAGAAGATGTAGTCCCAGCGGCCGGCGTTCAGGCCCGAGCTGTGTTCGCGCAGTTCGTACAGGATCTCGTCCATCTCGAACGCGGCGAGGATCGTCTCGATCAGCACCGTCGCGCGGATCGTGCCGCGCGGCACGCCGACCGCTTCCTGCGCGGCGACGAAGATGTCGTTCCACAGGCGCGCCTCGAGATGGCTTTCCATCTTCGGCAGGTAGAAGTACGGGCCGGAACCGCGCGCGATCAGTTCCTTCGCGTTGTGGAACAGGAACAGCGCGAAATCGAAGATGCCGCCGGACACGCGCTGGCCGTCGACCGTCACGTGCTTCTCGTCGAGGTGCCAGCCGCGCGGGCGCACGATTAGCGTCGCGACCTTGTCGTTCAGCTTGTACGACTTGCCGTTCTGCTCGAGCGAGATCGTGCGGCGAATCGCGTCCTTCAGGTTGATCTGGCCGTCGATCTGGTTCGTCCAGCTCGGTGCGTTCGAATCCTCGAAGTCCGTCATGTATGAATCGGCGCCCGAGTTCAGCGCGTTGATGATCATCTTGCGCTCGACGGGGCCCGTGATCTCGACCCGCCGGCATTGCAGGTCGGCCGGCAGCGGCGCGACCTTCCAGTCGCCTTCGCGAATCGCTTTCGTCTCGGCCAGGAAGTCGGGGCGCTCGCCCGCGTCGAGGCGTTTCGTGCGCTCGACGCGCGCCTGCAGCAGCGCTTGGCGGCGCGATTCGAACGTGCGGTGCAGCGCCGCGACGAGTGCCAGCGCGTCGGGCGTCAGGATGGCTTCGTAACCCGGCTTGATTTCGCCGGTGATCGTCATGCCTTGCGGCAGCGTGATCGGGGTGCTCATGAGTCTCATCTCCTTGGTCGGTCAGTTGCGGTTTCGGTGAAGGGGGAAGGCGGCAGCGCCGCGAGCGTCATGCACCCGGGCCGGGGCGCGTGCGGTTCGCGGGTCTGCCGGACGGAGCCGGGGTGGCGAGAAAGGCGAGCAGGTCGGCCATGCCGGTGCCCGTGCCGTGGGGCGGCGCGCCGAGTTCCTCGGCGGGCGCACCCGTGCGGTTGAGCCAGAACGTCGTGTAGCCGAACCAGGTGGCGCCGGCGACGTCCCACGCGTTCGACGACACGAACACGATGTCGCGCGGATTCGCCCCGAACGCGGCGGTGCCGAGTGCGTAAGCGGCCGGGCTCGGCTTGTACGCGCGCACGGTGTCGGCCGACAGCACGCGATCGAACAGCCCGGACATGCCGGCGCTCTTGATCGCGATGTCGAGCATCTGCGGGGTGCCGTTCGACAGGATCGCGAGCGGCGGGCGCGGGTCGAGCGCGCGCAGCTTGCGCAGCGCGGGCACCGTATCGGGATAGGTGGACAGGCACGCGTATTCGTCCATCAGCCGCTTCTCGGCCGCGCTGTTCAGCGCGAGCCCGAGCCGGCGCGCGGCGAACCGCAGCGCATCGAGCGTGATGTCCCGGAACGGGCGATAGCGGGCGCCGGCCGGATCGGCGAGCGTGCGCAACTGCGAGTATTCGATCTGCTTGCGTCGCCACAGCTGCGACAGCCGTTCCCCGTGACCGGGAAACATCTGCTCCGCCGCGGCCAGCACGGCGCGCACGTCGAACAACGTGCCGAATGCGTCGAAGAGGATAGCGTCGGGAGAGGAGAGTGTCGTTGTGGCCGACATAGCCTTGCGCTCCAGTTTCAGAGGTCGGGTCGATTCTATTCGTGATCGAAGGTGCTAAAAAAGACGCTAATCATCACTTGATCTTTTACTTTCATATACCTAATCTTGAGCGGCTCAAGCTATTTGAAGGGCGGCGAGGCCGTCCTTTCGGGAGTCATGGACCGGTTCAAACAGATCGAAACATTCGCCGCGGTCGCGGCGAAAGGCAGCCTGTCGGCGGCTGCGCACGCGGAAGGCGTCGCGCCGGCGATCATCGGCCGCCGCCTCGACGCGCTCGAGGAGCGGCTCGGCGTGAAGCTCCTCGTGCGCACGACGCGCAAGCTCACGCTGACGTTCGAGGGTTCGGCGTTCCTCGAGGATTGCCAGCGCATCATCAACGACATGCAGAACGCGGAGGCAAGCGTGTCCGCCGGCGGCGTCAAGGCGAGCGGCCATCTGCGGATTTCCGCGCCGGCCGGCTTCGGCCGGCGGCACGTCGCGCCGCTCGTGCCCGAATTCAGCGTCGGGCACCCCGACGTGTCGGTCACGCTCGACCTGTCCGACCGGATGGTCGACCTCGTCAACGAGGGGTTCGATTGCGCGGTGCGGCTCGGCGAGCTGCCCGATTCGTCGCTGGTGTCGCTGAAACTCGGCGAAAACCGCCGCGTGTGCGTCGCGTCCCCCGCGTATCTCGCGCGGCGCGGCACGCCCGCCACGCTCGCGGAACTCGCTCGCCACAACTGCCTCGCACTCGCGGCGAACGCGAACCAGCAGCGCGGGTGGGCGTTCCAGGACGGCGACAAGGTCGTGTCGATCCGCGTGAACGGCACGATGGAATGCTCGGACGGCGCGGTGCTGCACGAGTGGTGCCTCGAAGGCTACGGGCTCGCGTGGCGTTCGTGGTGGGAAGTCGGCGAGGACATCGCGGCCGGCCGGCTCGTCAGCGTGCTCGACGCGTTCGCCGCGCCGCCGATCGGCATCCATGCGGTGTTTCCGCAGCGCCGGCATCTGCCGCTGCGGGTGCGCCTGTTTCTCGATTACCTGAAGCACACGTACGAGCGACCCGGCTATTGGGGCGAGTAGGCGACGCGCGCCCGCGCGTTTCCGATATGAGGGCGAACCCGCTGGCGACGCGGTGAGCGCGGTTTCGCACACTACAATCGTAAGAGGCATGCGCGCCGTGTCGCGGCCGGCTCCGCTGGAGCCGCGGCGCGCGGCGCGCGATTGACGAAGGAGGGCGCGATGTTCCGGCACATCCTCGTTCCAACCGACGGTTCCGAACTGTCGCAAAAGGCGATCGACGGCGCGATCGACCTGGCTCGTGCGGTCGGCGCGCGCGTGACGGCCTACGCGTGCCTGCCGCAATACCCGTACTCGCCGTTTTCCGAAGTGATCATCGAGCCGCCCGCCGATTTTCGCGCGCGCAGCGAGCGCGAGGCGCGTGCGCATCTCGACGAGGTGGAAGCGGCCGCGAAGGCGGCCGGCGTCGCGTGCGACACGTGGACGAGCGTGCATCCGTCGCCGTATCTCGGCATCATCGAGGCGGCCGAGCGCGGCGGGTGCGACGTGATCTTCATGGCGTCCCACGGACGCCGCGGGCTCGGCAGCCTGCTGATCGGCAGCGAGACGCAGCGCGTGCTGACCCATACGAAAATTCCGGTGATCGTCTATCGGTAGGGCAGCGCCGGCCGTGGCCGGGCGGGCTGCGCCGCGGAAAAAGGGCGCGCCGGACGAAGCCGGCGCGCATCGTTGCTGGCGGCCCGCAGGCCGCGCGGCCGGTCGCGCAATGAGACTCGCGCGCCTGCCGTCTCCTCCCTGATTGTTGTCCGGTGGCCGATGCCGCGGCGTCAAGAGACGCGGCGGCATCGGCGTCACGCCACTGCGTGTTACGCGACCTTCTTGCCGTCGAAGAACTGTTCGTCCTCGGTCGAGCCATGCAGCGCGGTCGTCGACGCTTCGCGCTCGACCGTCTGCGTCACCGCGTCGAAGTAGCCCGTGCCGACCTCGCGCTGGTGCTTGACGGCCGTGAAGCCCTTGTCGGCTGCCGCGAACTCCGCCTGCTGCAGTTCGACGAATGCGCTCATCTGCGTGCGGGCATAGCCGTGCGCGAGATTGAACATCGAGTAGTTCAGCGCATGGAAGCCGGCCAGCGTGATGAACTGGAACTTGTAGCCCATCGCGCCGAGCTCCTTCTGAAACTTCGCGATCGTCGCGTCGTCGAGGTTCTTCTTCCAGTTGAACGACGGCGAGCAGTTGTACGACAGCAGCTTGCCCGGGAACTGCTTGTGGATTGCTTCCGCGAACTTCTTCGCGTACTCGAGATCGGGCTTGCCGGTTTCGCACCAGATCAGGTCCGCGTACGGCGCGTACGCGAGGCCGCGCGAGATGGCCTGTTCGAGGCCCGGCTTCGTGCGGAAGAAGCCTTCCACCGTACGCTCGCCCGTCAGGAACGGCTTGTCGTTGTCGTCGACGTCGGATGTGATCAGGTCGGCCGCTTCCGCGTCGGTGCGCGCAACCAGCACGGTCGGCGTGCCCATCACGTCAGCCGCGAGACGCGCGGCCGACAGCTTCGCGACCGCTTCGCGCGTCGGCACGAGCACCTTGCCGCCCATGTGGCCGCACTTCTTCACCGACGCGAGCTGGTCTTCGAAGTGGACGCCCGATGC
This sequence comes from Burkholderia sp. BCC1208, assembly GCF_902833095.1. Taxonomy (NCBI): domain Bacteria; kingdom Pseudomonadati; phylum Pseudomonadota; class Betaproteobacteria; order Burkholderiales; family Burkholderiaceae; genus Burkholderia; species Burkholderia sp. BCC1208. Next base: position 183,194 of record NZ_CADFDY010000006.1, read on the forward strand.
GCCGGCCTCGATCATCGCCTTCATCAGTTCGAACGCATTGAGCACGCCGCCGAAACCGGCTTCCGCATCGGCGACGATCGGGGCGAAGAAATCGACGTAGCCTTCGTCGCCGGGGTTCTTGCCTTCCGACCACTGGATCTGGTCGGCGCGCGTCAGCGTATTGTTGATGCGCTTCACGACGAGCGGCACCGAGTTTGCCGGGTACAGCGACTGGTCCGGGTACATTTCGCCCGCGACGTTCGCGTCGCCGGCCACTTGCCAGCCGGACAGGTAGATGGCCTTCAGGCCGGCCTTCACCTGCTGCATCGCCTGGTTGCCGGTCAGCGCGCCGAGTGCGTTGACGAACGGCTCGTCGTTGATGAGGCGCCACAGTTTTTCCGCGCCGCGCTTGGCCAGCGTGTGCTCGATCGGGATCGAGCCGCGCAGGCGGACCACGTCCTCGGCCAAGTAGCTGCGCTTGATGCCCTTCCAGCGCGGATCGGTTTCCCATTGCTGCTGCAGTTCCTGTGCCTGTTGCTGACGCGACATGATGAGCTCCTTGAGGCGGTGTATGCGTGACGGGCCGAATCTGACCGTGGTGATGCCGTTCGCGAAGCGGGGAAGCGGTGCATTCCGTTTCGCGAAGTCTTGTATAAGAGTCTAGGCAAATTGGCGGCACCGAAACAGGGGCTGCATCGGGAAGTGAGGATTTTTTTAGTTGTTGGGAATCAACGGCTTGCCGTCTAAATTTCGAGATAAGAAACGCGTTTTCCTATCCCGCAATCGCGGAGGTTGTGCCCTGCAGCATGATTTTTTACGACGCAAAAAAATTTTCCGCATCGTGAAATGAGCGGCGGGCGAAAAAAAACCGGCGCGGATGCGCCGGTTTGGCTGGATTGGGCGGTACCCGATCCGCCGGGCGGCCGAGGGCCGCCCGTGTGTGCTTACGATGCCGAATTGCTGCGGCGCGGGGCGCCGCTGCGCTGACCGTCGCGACGCGGGCCGCCGTCACGGCTGCCGCCCGGCTTGCCGCTCCAGCCGCCGCCATTGCCGCCGCCGTGGCTGCGGCCGGCACCGTTGCCGTTGCCCGCATAACCGCCGCCCGGCTTGCCGCCGAAACGACGACCGCCGGTGCTGCCGCCCGGACGGCCGCGGCCGCCGGTGCCGCCGTTACGCGGGGGCGACTTGCGCGGTTCGAAACCTTCGACCACGTTGACCGGCAGCGGCGAGCGCACGAAGCGCTCGATACGCTTGAGCGCGCCTTGCTCGGCATGATGCACGAGGCTCACCGCGATACCCGAGCGGCCCGCGCGACCGGTACGGCCGATACGGTGCACGTAGTCTTCCGCGAACTTCGGCAGATCGTAGTTGAACACGTGCGTGATGCCCGGGATGTCGATGCCGCGTGCCGCGACGTCGGTGGCAACCAGCACGCGCACGCGGCGCTCGCGCAGCGCACGGATCGTGCGGTTACGCGCGCCCTGCGGGAGATCGCCGTGCAGCGCGGCCGATTCGAAGCCTGCGTCGGCGAGACGGCCGGCGAGCTGGTCGGCGTCGATCTTGGTCGCCGTGAAGATGATCGCCTGGTCGAGCGCGTCGTCGCGCAGCAGGTGATCGAGCAGGCGATCCTTGTGGTCGCGATCGTCGACGTAGTGCACGGTCTGCGCGATGTTCGTGCGCGACTCGAGGCGCTGCTGGATCTCGATGCGTTCCGGATCCTTCAGCAGGCGGCCCGTCAGCGAACCGATCTTGCCGTCGAGCGTGGCCGAGAACAGCATCGTCTGGCGCGACGCGGGCGTGGCCGCGACGATGGTTTCGATGTCGTCGATGAAGCCCATGTCGAGCATGCGGTCGGCTTCGTCGAGCACGAGCATCTTCAGTTCCGACAGGTCGATGCGGCCGCGCTCGAGGTGATCGAGCAGGCGGCCCGGCGTGGCAACCAGGATTTCCGGGTTCTTCGCGAGCAGCATCAGCTGCTGGCCGTAGGCGACGCCGCCGAGGATGCTGACCGTGCGCAGGCGCTTCAGGTGCTTGCCGTAGGTCGATGCGGCCGTCGTGACCTGCATCGCGAGTTCGCGGGTCGGCGTCAGCACGAGCAGGCTCGGGCGCGATACCGGCTGCGGGCGGCGGACGCGGCGGTCGCCGGTGTTCGGTTCACGCGGGGCGCGGGGCTGCTGCGCCTGCGTCTTCTGGAGCTGCGCGAAACGCTCGATCGCGGGCAGCATGAATGCGGCCGTCTTGCCCGAACCGGTCGGGCTCGACACCAGCAGGTCACGGCCGGCGATGCCGGCCGGGATCGCGCGCTGCTGGACCGGCGTCGGCTTCACATAGCCGGCAGCCTCCAGCGCGGAGACGATCTCCGGCGACAACCCGAGCGACGCGAAGCTCGGCTCGTCCGACGCCGGTTCGACCACGGCCGGTGCGGCGGCGGCGTCGAGACCGAGCGCCTGGTCGGCGATCACGTTGAGCGGGCTGGAGTTGATGCTCGAAGTCATAACAATCCTTGAAACACAGTGGGTGAAACGTCGGCGCCAATCGCGCATACCCAAGTCGTCGGATTCATCGAGCAAATCGGGAAACGGGAGCAATCCGCCGAACCGTCGGCGGATGAGGCATTAGAAGCTGTTTTGGGTGCGGCGCGCTTCAGGAGCGGGACCGCCAGCCTAGTTGACGACCGCGAAGGTCGAAGCAGGAGGGGACAGGTTCTAAACCGGATTGGAGCTTAACGCTACGAGGCGTCGGGCCGGAACGGCTTGCGAGCCGAGCGCGGGAGGTGACGCAGGCCGCATTATAAAGAAATTTGCTGCGCTGCGCCACTGATTTGATTGCCGATTGCGGCGGGGACGATCCGGTCAGGACGCCGTGCCGTTTTTCAGCGACTCGACGAGTTCGATGTACTGCTGCTTCGCCGCATCCTGCGACGTGCCCTTCAGGGCGTCCCACGCATCGTACTTGTATTTGCCGACGATATCGGTGAAGCCGGGCTTGTCGCCGTGCGCATCGCCGTCGGTCGCCTGCTTGAAGAGCGCGTACAGGCGCAGCAGGGTCAGGTTGCCCGGCCGTTCCGTCAGTTGCTTGACGTCGATCTGGGCCTGGTCGAATTGGGCGGTGAGTTCGCTCATCGGGTGTCTCCGTAAGGGTTTCAGATCGGCCGATCTTAACAAGCGGGCCGCCGCGCGGGGTCGAGCGATCCTTCCAAACCGCGGCCGGCGCCGCTCGCGTGCACAGATCGGGCCCGATCGCCCGTGGGAGCGGGGCGGCGCATTACAATGTCGGCCATGACGCAAACAGTGCTCCTCGCCATCGATACGTCGACCGAATACTGCTCGGTCGCGCTGCTGCGCTCGGCCCACGCCGATGACGCCGTTTCCACCCCGCAAACCTGGATCCGTCACGAGCTGACGGGCGCCGTGTCGAGCACGCGCGTGCTGCCGGCGATCCAGGAGCTCTTCGCCGAATCCGGGCTGACGCTCGCCGACTGCGACGCGATCGCGTTCGGCGCGGGCCCCGGCTCGTTCACGGGCCTGCGTACCGCGACGGGCATTACCCAGGGCCTCGCGTTCGGGGGCGGGCTGCCGGTCGTGCCGATCGGCACGCTGCTCGCGTGCGCCGAGCACGCGCGACTGCGCGCGCCCGACACGGCCCGCGTGCTCGCCGCGCTCGACGCGCGGATGGACGAAGCCTACTGGGCGGATTTCGCGTGGGACGACGGCGCCGGCGACTGGCGCGTGGTGCATCCGGCGTCGCTCGATGCACCGGGTGCCGTCGGCGTACCCGACGCGCCGTTCACGCTCGCCGGCAATGCGGCCGCGGCGTTCGGCGCGCAATTGCCGGCCGCCGCGCGGGCCGCCGCGATCGACGGCGACGCGCTGCCGCATGCGCTGGCGGTCGCGCATGCCGCGCTGCGCGCATTCCGCGCGGGGCGTGCGGTACCGGCCGACCAGGCCGCGCCCGAATACGTGCGCGACAAGGTCGCGCAGACCACGGCCGAGCGCATCGCGGCACGGGCCGCGCAGACGGGCGGAGCGAAGGGATGACGGGTGTGCTGCTGAGCGACCGCTATCTGGCGCCGATGACGGACGCCGATCTCGACGAGGTCGTCGCGATCGAACACGTCGCGTACGAATTTCCGTGGAGCCGCGGCAACTTCGAGGATTCGTTGCGCAACGGCTATCTGGGCGTATGCCTGCGGCACGTGACCGGGTCGCTCATCGGCTATTGCGTGCTGATGCCCGTGGTCGACGAGATGCATCTGCTGAACCTGTGCGTCGCGCCGGCCGCGCAGCATGCGGGCGCGGGCCTCGCGCTGCTGCGCGAGGCGGTGCGCATTTCGCGCGCGGAGCGGCTCGACGGCATGCTGCTCGAAGTGCGGCCGTCCAATCCGCGCGCGATCCATCTGTACGAGCGCTTCGGCTTCGTGACGATCGGCCGGCGCAAGAACTACTATCCGGCGAAGCATCGCAGCCGGGAGGACGCGATCGTGATGCGTCTGACGCTGAACAAGGACGAGGGGGATGCGCATGGCATGGGCTGAAGCGGCGCTCGAGGAACTGGGCCTCGCGCAGATCTGGGTGCGGCGTGGGCAGCGCGCGGACGACGACGCGGCAGCCGTCGCGCAAACCGCGGCGGCCGACGACGGTTCCGTCGTCGCGGCCGATCGGCCGGTGCGCGCAGCGCGTGCACCGGTGCAGGACGCTGCGCCAGCGGGCGTCGCGCGCGGCGCTGCCGGCGGCTTGCCGGCTCGCGAGTCGCGGGCGCCGGCGCACGATGTCGTCGATGGCGATCGGCCGCCCGCGCAGGCGGCATCGGCCGAGTCGGCCGCATCGCCCGCATCGTCCGATACGATGCCGTCGAAGGATGATGCGCCGCCTGCCGGGGACGACGATTTCGCCTGGTTCGACGCGGCGCCGCAGGGCGATTTCGTGCCGGCCGCCGAATCGCGTCCCGCCGGCACACCGGTCGCCGCGCTCGACTGGGAGGCACTGGCCGCGCGCGTGGCGGACTGCACGCTGTGCCGTCTGTGCGAGAAGCGGACCAACACCGTGTTCGGGGTTGGCGACCGCGAAGCGGACTGGATGCTGATCGGCGAAGCGCCGGGCGAGAACGAGGACAAGCAGGGTGAGCCGTTCGTCGGCCAGGCCGGCAAGCTGCTCGACAACATGTTGCAGTCGCTGTCGCTCAAGCGCGGCGACAACGTGTACATCGCGAACGTGATCAAGTGCCGCCCACCCGGCAACCGCAACCCGGAGCCGGACGAGGTCGCGAGCTGCGAGCCTTATCTGCAGCGCCAGGTCGCGCTCGTGAAGCCGAAGCTGATCGTCGCGCTCGGCCGTTTTGCCGCGCAGACGCTGCTGAAGACGGACGCGAGCATCGCATCGCTGCGCGGCCGCGTGCATGCGTACGAGGGCGTGCCGGTGATCGTCACCTACCACCCGGCCTACCTGTTGCGCAGCCTGCAGGACAAGTCGAAGGCGTGGGCCGATCTGTGCCTCGCGCGCGACACGTTCAAGCGTGCGGAAGGCGCCGACGCGCACGGTTCGGCCGGGCAATGACGGCCGGCGCGGCGTGCGCATTCGTCGATACGCTGCATGACGTCGCGGTGCGAGACCTGGGCTGGCTGCTGGCCAGTCCGAGCCTGCTCACCGCGGTGCCGGGCGCGCCGCTCGCGTGCCCTTGGCCGGATGCGGCCGGGCAAGCGGCCGTCGAAGCGTGGCTCGCCGCGCTCGATGCGCAGCCCGGGCCGCTGCATCGCGCGCTCGCCGGGTTTCGTCCCACCCGGCTCGGCCGCTACGCCGAATGCCTGCTCGAGTACTTTCTGACGCACGGGCCGTCGCTGCGGCTCGTCGCGGCCAATCTGCCGCTGCGCAGCAACGGCCGCACGCTCGGCGAAGTCGACTTTCTCGTCGATGCGCCGGACGGCCGGCGCCTGCACTGGGAACTCGCGGTGAAGTGCTATCTGTGTGCGCCGATCCGCGATGGCGCGTCGCTCGCCGACTTCGTCGGCCCCAATCTCGTCGACCGGTTCGACCTCAAGCGCAGCCGGCTGCTCGACCACCAGTTGCGGCTCGGCGAACACGACGGCTTTGCCCGGCTCGGCTACGGCGCACCGTCCGACGCGCAGATGTTCATCAAGGGTTGGCTGTTCCATCCGCACGGCGTGCCGGTATCGCCGGTGTCCGCCGAAATCGCGCCGGATCACCCGCGCGGTTTCTGGCTGACGCACGCGCAGTGGCCGGCGTGGGCGGCCGCGCAGCGCGACGGCGCGGCATGGAGCGTGTTGCCGAGGCTGGCATGGCTGGCGCCGCGGCGTGCCGCCGGGGGCGCAGGTTTCGAGCCCGAGCCGCTGGCGAGCGCACCGGAACTGCCGCCCGTGCTCGCGACGCGCCAGACGCCCGACCTGATCGGCATCCATGAACAGGGCGGCGACGGCACGTGGCGCGAGACGGCGCGCGGTTTCGTCGTGCCCGACGACTGGCCGGCGCGCGCGCAGGCGTTTGCGGCGCAGGATCGCTGACGCCGCGTCAGCCGGCGTTCACCACCAGCGATGAAAGTGATGGACCGGGCCGACGCCGTGGCCGACGTCGAGGTGGCCGCTCGCGGCGATCGCGCCGGTCAGGTAGGTCTTTGCCTCGCGTACCGCGCTTTCCAGGTCGGGTTGCTGCGGCAGCAGTGCCGCGATCGCCGACGACAGCGTGCAGCCGGTGCCATGCGTATTGCTGACCGGCACGCGCGCGCCGTCGAGCCGCACGGTGCGTGTCGCTTCGACGAGCCAGTCCGGGCTCGCGGACGCGTCGGGCAGGTGGCCGCCCTTCATCAACACGGCGCGCGCGCCCGTTCGCAGCAAGGCCTGGCCTTGCCGGACCATGTCGTCTTCGGTGGTGGCGGGCGCATCGTTCAGCAGTGCGGCCGCTTCGGGCAGGTTCGGCGTGACGACGGTCGCGAGCGGCAGCAGCGTGTCGCGCAACGCGTCGACGGCATCGGGCGCGAGCAGCGCGTGGGCGCTCTTCGAGATCATCACCGTGTCGAGCACGACGAAGCGCGGCACGTAACGGCGCAGCGCGTCGGCTACCGCGTGCACGATCGCCGCGTTGGCGAGCATCCCGATCTTGACCGCATCGATGCGGATGTCGTCGAACACCGCGTCGAGCTGCGCGGTCACGAAGGCGGCGTCCGGCGCATGCACGCCCGTCACGCCGCGCGTGTTCTGCGCGGTCAGCGCGGTGATCACGCTCGCGCCATACGCGCCGAGCGCGGAAAACGTCTTCAGGTCGGCCTGGATGCCTGCGCCGCCGCCCGAATCGGAGCCGGCGATCGTCAGGATGTTGGGTATCGGGTGCGTCATGAGGGCAACGCGCCGGTGCGAGGACCGGCGTCGGCGGACGGAAACGGAAAGTGTAGCGTCAGTGCCGCGATTCGCCGATCAGCGCGACCGAGTCGAACTGACGCTGGTTCGCCTGGTGGCGGCGCATCACGAGCCACATCGTCAGGCAGACGAACGTGCCGAACAGCACGATCACGACGCCGACCGGCACGTCGAGCCACACGAGCACCGCATACAGGCACAGCATCACAAGCACCGACAGGTTCTCGTTGAAGTTCTGCACCGCGATCGAATGGCCGGCCGACAGCAGCACGTGGCCGCGATGCTGCAGCAGCGCATTCATCGGTACGACGAAGTAGCCGGACAGCGCGCCGACGCCGATCAGGAAGATGTAGGCGACGATCAGGTAGAACGGCAGGCGCAGATGGCCGAAGTGCAAGGCCCAGTGCGACGGGAACAGGTCGCGCGTGTAGAACGCCATCAGCATCACCGCGATGCCCATGATGATGCCGACGGGCAGCACGGACAGCGACTTCTTCAGCGGAATCCGGGCGGCGGCGGCGATCGCGCCGCCCGCGACGCCGACCGCGACCACGGCCTGCAGGATCGCGCCTTCGGACAGCGACATGTTGAGCGACACCTCGGCCCATTTCAGCACGATGAACTGCAGCGTCGCGCCCGCCCCCCAGAACAACGTGGTGACCGCGAGCGAGATCTGGCCGAGCTTGTCGCGCCAGAGCACCATGAAGCAGTCGGCGAAATCGGTGAGCAGCTTGACCGGGCCGCGTTCCTGCTTCGGATAGCGGGCGCCCGTGTCGGGAATGCGCAGGTTGAACAGCGCGGCGACCACGTAGATCGCCATGATGATCGCCATCGCGGCTTCGGCGGGCGTGCCGATCCAGGCGGGCGTGTGCGCGATCACGTGCGCTGCGATGTGCGGGCTGATCAGCGCGCCGCCGAGCACGGTGCCGAGGATGATCGAGCTGACGGTCGTGCCTTCGATCCAGCCGTTCGCGGCGACCAGCCGGTCGGCCGGCAGCAGCTCGGTGAGAATCCCGTACTTGGCGGGCGAGTAGGCCGCCGCGCCGAAGCCGACGATCCCGTACGCGATCAGCGGGTGGGCGCCGAATAGCATGACCATGCAGCCGACCACCTTGATCGAGTTGGTGATGAACATCACGCGGCCCTTCGGGCGCGAATCCGCGAAGGCACCGACATACGCCGCCAACACCACATACGACAACACGAAGAACAGCTTCAGCAGCGGTGTCATCCAGTTGGGGGCGTGGAGGTCTTTCAGCAGGGCGATGGCGGCGATGAGGAGCGCATTGTCGGCCAACGACGAGAAAAACTGCGCGGCCATGATGGTGTAAAAACCTTTTTTCATCTGATGCGATGCTTTCGTCGCTGCGGCAGGGCCGCGTAGGCCGCCTGATATGCGATCGGCTTATTCCGTTCGAAATGGGTTGTGCGCACGGCTTTATAACATGAAAATACGCGAATTCGGACTAGCAAGATTCCCCGATCGTTCCGCAAATTGTCGGCTTCGGTGCTCAAAAGGCGCGGTAAGCTGATGATTCGCAAGCGTCTTTACGTAAATTTCCCATGCCGCGCCCGATCTCCGCCACCATCCATACCGCCGCTCTCGCGAACAATCTCTCCGTCGTCCGCCGCTTTGCCGGCCCGTCCAAGGTCTGGACGGTCGTCAAGGCCAACGCGTACGGCCACGGTCTCGCCCGCGCGTTTCCGGGCCTGCGCGGCACCGACGGCTTCGGCCTGCTCGACCTCGACGAGGCCGTGAAGCTGCGCGAGCTCGGCTGGGCCGGCCCGATCCTGCTGCTCGAAGGCTTCTTCCGCTCGACCGACATCGACGTGATCGACCGCTACAGCCTGACGACGACCGTCCACAACGACGAGCAGATGCGGATGCTGGAAACGGCGCGGCTGTCGAAGCCCGTCAACGTGCAGCTCAAGATGAACAGCGGGATGAACCGGCTCGGTTACGCGCCGGAGAAGTACCGTGCCGCGTGGGAGCGCGCCCGCGCGTGCCCCGGCATCGGTCAGATCACGTTGATGACCCATTTTTCGGACGCGGACAACGAGCGCGGCGTCGCCGAGCAGCTCGCGACCTTCGAGCGTGGCGCGGAAAACATCGCCGGCGCGCGCAGTCTCGCGAATTCGGCGGCCGTGCTGTGGCATCCGGACACGCACTTCGACTGGGTGCGGCCGGGGATCGTGCTGTATGGGGCGTCGCCGTCCGGGCTGTCGTCCGATATCGCCGACACGGGGCTGAAGCCCGCGATGACGCTCGCGTCCGAGCTGATCGCGGTGCAGACGATCGCGAAGGGCCAGGCGATCGGCTATGGCTCGACGTTCTCCGCGCAGGCGCAGATGCGGATCGGCGTCGTCGCGTGCGGCTACGCGGACGGCTATCCGCGCGTCGCGCCGGAAGGCACGCCCGTGATCGTCGACGGCATCCGCACGCGGATCGTCGGTCGCGTGTCGATGGACATGATCACCGTCGATCTGACGCCGTGTCCGCAGGCCGGCGTCGGCGCTCGTGTCGAGCTGTGGGGCAATGCGCTGCCGATCGACGACGTCGCGCGTCATTGCGGCACGATCGGCTACGAGCTGATGTGCGCGGTCGCCGCGCGCGTGCCGGTGCGAGCGGAATAAGGGCGTCGCGCGTGGCCAAACAGAAAACGATTTACGTCTGCAGCGAGTGCGGCGGACAGACCCCCAAGTGGCAGGGCCAGTGCCCGTCGTGCCAGGCATGGAACACCCTCGTCGAATCGGTCGCCGAGTCGCCGGCGGCCCATCGTTTCCAGTCGCTCGCGAAGCGGGCGCCGGTGCAGCGTCTCGCCGACATCGAGGCCGCCGACGTGCCGCGCTTCTCGACCGGCATCGGCGAATTCGACCGCGTGCTGGGCGGCGGGCTGGTTCCCGGCGGCGTCGTGCTGATCGGCGGCGATCCGGGCATCGGCAAGTCGACGTTGCTGCTGCAGTCGCTCGCGGATATCGCGAACGAGCGGCGCGCTCTATATATCAGCGGCGAGGAATCGGCCGCGCAGATCGCGTTGCGCGCGCAACGGCTCGCGCTGCTCGACGGCGGCGCGCCGGCGGCCGAACTGAAGCTGCTCGCCGAGATTCAGCTCGAGAAGATCCAGGCCGCGATCGACGCGGAGCGGCCGGACGTGGCCGTCATCGACTCGATTCAGACTGTCTACTCGGACGCGCTCACGTCGGCGCCCGGCTCGGTCGCGCAGGTGCGCGAATGCGCGGCGCAGCTCACGCGCATCGCAAAACAGTCGGGCACCGCGATCATCATGGTCGGGCACGTGACGAAAGAAGGCAACCTGGCCGGCCCGCGCGTGCTCGAGCACATCGTCGACACGGTGCTGTATTTCGAGGGCGACACGCATTCGTCGTTCCGGCTCGTGCGTGCGTTCAAGAACCGCTTCGGCGCGGTCAACGAACTCGGCGTGTTCGCGATGACCGAGCGCGGGCTGCGCGGCGTAGCCAACCCGTCCGCGCTGTTCCTGTCGCAGCACGAGCAGGTCGTGCCCGGTTCGTGCGTGCTCGTCACGCAGGAAGGCACGCGCCCGCTGCTCGTCGAAATCCAGGCGCTCGTCGATACGGCGCACGTGCCGAACCCGCGCCGGCTCGCGGTCGGCCTCGAGCAAAACCGGCTCGCGATGCTGCTCGCGGTGCTGCACCGGCACGCGGGCATCGCGTGCTTCGACCAGGACGTGTTCCTGAATGCGGTGGGCGGCGTGAAGATCACCGAACCGGCCGCCGACCTCGCGGTGCTGCTCGCGATTCACTCGTCGATGCGCAACAAGGCGCTGCCGAAAGGGCTCATCGTATTCGGCGAGGTGGGATTGGCGGGCGAGATCCGGCCGTCCCCGCGCGGGCAGGAGCGGCTGCGCGAAGCGGCGAAGCTCGGCTTCACGTCCGCGCTGATTCCGAAGGCGAATGCGCCGAAACAGCCGATCGAAGGGCTGAACGTGATGGCCGTCGAGCGGCTCGAGCAGGCGATCGACCGCGTGCGCGATCTTGAATGAGCGGCCCGGCCCGCGCTCGGGCCGGGCGTCGACGGACGATCTGTCGCGTAATTCGCTGTAAAGAATATGTAGGCGACTGTAACCCGCCGGACATCGCTTTTCCCTATCCTTTTCCGGATCGTCGAACCGCGTAATGCGAAGGGAACCTATGTTGAAATCGTACGGGGAAGCGCCTGGCGGACGCCTTTACAACTTGCGCGGCTGCCGCGTGTCGGAGCCGATTCGCCAGCCGTGGGGCGGCGGATGCCGGATCGTCGAATGGATCGACGAAGAAGGGCGCCTCGCGCGCAAGGTCGTGTCCGAGGATGTGACGGAAGCGGAAGTCGCCGCGGCGATCCGCCGGCCGACCAAAGGGCGCCGATACCTGATGGGCGACGACGAGCAGATGCCGCGCGACACGCTGCCGCGCCGCTGAGCGGATGGCGCGGCGGGCCGACGCAGCCCTGTCGAACGCAACAATGACGATGAGGCCGGGCCTGGGTGCTCGGCCTCGTCGTTTCCGCGGCCGGGCGGGTTCGTGGGGCGTTGACGCCCCGACGTGACACGCCGCCGATGATGCCGTTGACGCGATCATCGGCTGACGGCCCCGGCGGCCGCGGTCAGCCGATCTGCTCGAGTTCTTCCTGCACGGCAAGCCAGTCCGCCTCGACCGTCTCGAGCCGGGTATTGACCTCGCCGAGCTTGCGGATCGCGTCGGTCAGTTCCGTCTTGCGCGCGGCCTCGTAGCTCGCCGGATCGGCGACGAACGCGTCGAGGCGCGCCTTCTCCGCGTGCAGCGTTTCCATTTCCCTTTCGAGCTTCGTGATGCGGTTCTGCAGCGGCTTCTTCAACTGCGACAGCCGCTGGCGTTCCTCGGCCGCCTGGCGTTTCTGATCCTTGCGGTTGACGCCCGCATCGGCGCCCGCGGCTGCCGCGCTGTCGGCCTTCGCGGCCGCGCGCTGCTCGGCCGCATGCTGCAGCAGCCAGTCGCGGTAGTCGTCGAGATCGCCGTCGAACGGCTGCAGCCGGTGCTTCGCGACCAGCATGAACTGGTCGGTCGTCGCGCGCAGCAGGTGACGATCGTGCGACACGAGGATCAGCGTGCCCTCGAACTGCGCGAGCGCCATCGTCAGCGCGTGGCGCGTTTCGAGATCGAGGTGGTTCGTCGGTTCGTCGAGCAGCAGCAGGTTCGGCTTCTGCCAGATGATCAGTGCCAGTGCGAGGCGCGCTTTTTCGCCGCCCGAGAACGGCCCGACCGGACTGGTCGCCATGTCGCCCGAGAAATTGAAGCCGCCGAGGAAGTCGCGCAACTCCTGCTCGCGCGTATCGGGCGCGAGCCGCGCCAGGTGCGCGAGCGGCGAATCGTCTTCGCGCAGCGTTTCGAGCTGGTGCTGCGCGAAATAGCCGATCGTCAGGCCCTTGCCGTCGCGGACGTGCCCGGACAGCGGCGCGAGCGTGCCGGCCAGCGTCTTGATCAGCGTCGACTTGCCCTGGCCGTTCGCGCCCAACAGGCCGATGCGCTGGCCGTTCTGGATCGACAGCGCGACGCGCTCGACGATCGGGATGTCCGCTCCGTCATCGGTGTGGTAGCCGCAACGGACGTCTTCCATCACCATCATCGGGTTCGGTGCGGCATCGGGCGTGCGGAATTCGAACGTGAACGGCGACGCGATGTGCGCGGGCGCGATCAACTCCATCTTCTCCAGCGCCTTCATCCGGCTTTGCGCCTGCTTGGCCTTGGTCGCCTTGGCCTTGAAGCGGTCGACGAAGCTCTGCAGGTGCTCGATCGTCTTCTGCTGCTTTTCGTATGCGTTTTGCTGCAGCGCCAGTTGCTGCGCGCGCAGCACTTCGAACTGCGAGTAGTTGCCGCCGTAGCGCTTCACCTGGCGGTTTTCCAGATGCAGCGTGACGTTGCAGATCGAATCGAGGAATTCGCGGTCGTGCGAGATCACGACGAGCGTGCCGGGGTAGCGGTGCAGCCAATCCTCGAGCCACACGATCGCATCGAGGTCGAGGTGGTTCGTCGGCTCGTCGAGCAGCAGCAGGTCGGAGCGGCACATCAGCGCCTGCGCGAGGTTCAGCCGCATGCGCCAGCCGCCGGAGAAGCTCGCGACGGATTCGCGCGTTTGCGCGAGCGTGAAGCCGAGGCCGAGCAGCAGCGCTTCGGCGCGGGCCGGCGCGGTGTAGCCGTCGGCATCGGCGAACGCCGCGTGCGCGTCGGCTTCGGCGGCGCCGTCATGCGCGGCCGACGCGGCGGCGATGCGGGCCTCGATCTCGCGCAGCGCGGCATCGCCGTCGAGCGTGTAGTCGAGCGCCGAGCGGTCGACCGCGGGCGTTTCCTGCGACACGTGGGCGATCCGCCACGACGGCGGCATCGAGAAATCGCCTCCGTCGGAATGCAGCTCGCCGCGCAGGACGGAAAACAGCGTCGACTTGCCGGCGCCGTTCGCGCCGATCAGGCCGGCTTTCTCGCCGGGATTGAGCACGAACGAGGTCGACTCGAACAGCGGCTTGGTGCCGCGCGCAAGGCTGAACTGATTGAAACGGATCACGGCGGAAATGACTGGCCAAAACCGCTATTCTAGACCGCGCGCCGGTCGCGCCGGGCATCGGCCGTTCGGCGGATGCCGCAACGGCGCAATTTCGCCTAGACTCCACGTCGATCCGGTTTCGTAAAGGAGTGCCCGATGTCCACCCTGTATTCATTCAGCGCAGAGACGCTCGCCGGTGCGCCGGTATCGCTCGATGCGTATCGCGGCAAGGTGCTGCTGATCGTCAATACCGCGAGCGAGTGCGGTTTCACGCCGCAGTACGCGGGTCTGCAGAAGCTGTACGACCAGTACTCGGCGCGCGGCTTCTTCGTGCTCGGCTTCCCGTGCAACCAGTTCGGCAAGCAGGAGCCGGGCGACGCCGCGCAGATCGGCGCGTTCTGCGAGCGCAACTACGGCGTCACCTTCCCGATGTTCGCGAAGATCGACGTGAAGGGCGACCATGCGCATCCGCTGTATCGCTACCTGACCGACGAGGCGCCCGGCATTCTCGGCCTCAAGGCGATCAAGTGGAATTTCACGAAATTCCTGATCGACCGCGAAGGGTGCATCGTCAAGCGCTACGCGCCGTCCACCAAGCCTGAGGAAATCGCCGCGGACATCGACAAGCTGCTGTGACGGCGCCGCGCGGCGTGTGTCGCGCCGGTGCGGATCGCGCGGGCGCGGCGGTCGTCAGGGCCGTTACAGGATCGGCGCGAACAGCCGCGCGACGTGCATCGCGATGCGCCGCCACGCGGGCGACTGCCGGTATTCGTCCGCATCGACCTCGTACGCCTGCGCGAAGTCGGCATCGAGCATCGTCTCGACTTCGTCGGCGAACGCCGGGTCGACGGTCAGCACCATCACCTCGAAATTGAGGCGGAACGAGCGGTTGTCGAGATTCGCGCTGCCGATCGCCGCCGCGACGCGGTCGATCAGCACGACCTTCTGGTGCAGGAAGCCGGGCCGGTAGCGGAACACCTTCACGCCCGCATCGATGAGGTCGCGCGCGTAAAGCTTGGACGCCTCGAACACGACGTAGTGGTCGCGCCGGCTCGGGATCAGGATGCGTACGTCGACGCCGCGCATCACGGCGAGCTTCAGCGCGCAGAGCACGGCTTCGTCGGGAACGAGGTACGGCGTGGTGATCCAGACCCGCTCGCGGGCCGCATTGATCGATTCGACGAAGAACAGCGAGCCGGTTTCCTGCTTGTCGGCCGGCCCCATCGGCACCGCGAGGCAATGCATGCCGTCGCCGGGTTGCGCGGGCGGCGGCAGCGCGATGGGCGGCAGCTTCTGCGTCGCCCAATGCCAGTCTTCGGCGAACACGTACTGGATGCTCGCCACCACGGGGCCGCGTATCTCGATGTGGGTATCGCGCCATGGCGACAGGCGCGGGTTCGCGCCGAGATATTCGACGCCGACGTTGTGGCCGCCGACGAACGCGCGATTGCCGTCGACGACGACGATCTTGCGATGGTTGCGGAAGTTCAGCTGGAAGCGGTTGACGAATTTCCGGTTGGTCGCGAACGGATGGACCTCGACGCCGCCCCGGCGCAATGCGTCGACGTAGCCGTGCGGCAGGTCGAAGCTGCCGATGCTGTCATACAGCAGGCAGCAGCGTACGCCGGCGGCCGCGCGCGCGAGCAGCGCGTCGCGCAGCATCCGGCCGAGCGCATCGTCGCGCACGATGAAGAACTGGACGAGTACGTAGTCGCGCGCGGCGTCGATCGCCGACAGGATGGCCGAGAACGTCGCGTCGCCGTTCACGAGCGTGCGCACCGAATTGCCGCCGAGGAACGGCATGCCGCCGAGCCGCGTGAGCGCGAGCACGGCGGCCTGGCCCAGCGCGTCGGCGGCCGGCCCGTCGGTCGCGTCGGTGGTGCGCCACGGCGAGCGCGGTGTGTGCGTGCGCAACATTTCCAGCTCGTGGCGGCGGGCGTCGACGTAGCCGGAGAATTTGCTGCGGCCGAGGAACAGGTACGGAACGAGCGTCAGGTACGGCATGGCCGTGAGCGAGACGGCCCACGCGATCGCGCCTTGCGACGTGCGCGTGTTCATGATTGCGTGGCACGCCGCGACGATTCCGAGCACGTGGACGGTCAGGATCAGGGTGCCGAGATGTAGCCAGTCGAGGGTCATGGGCGCGTAAAGGACTCCCGAAGGGACTCCCGAGGTCGTGCAGCCGGGCGGCCGCCTACGCGCATCTTACCCAACCGTGCGGCGCAACGGTGCGCCGCACGGCGGGCGAGACGGAAACGCTCAGGCCTTGCGCGGCAGGTCCGACGCCTGGATCAGGAACACGGCGTCGTCGCCCGCGCTGGTGGGCAGCCACGTGAGTTCGAGGCCGCCGAACGCCGCTTCGACGTGCTCGCGCTCGTTGCCGATCTCGACGACGAGCACGCCGTCGTCATGCAGCCAGCGGTGCGCGTCGGCGACGATGCGTCGCACGATGTCCATCCCGTCGTCGCCGCCGGCGAGCGCCATTTCCGGCTCGTGCCGGTATTCGGGCGGCAGCGCGGCCATCGACGCGGCGTTCACGTACGGCGGATTCGTCAGGATCACGTCGTAGCGCGAGTCGGGATCGGTGCGGAACGCGGGCAGCGGCGCGTAGAGGTCGCCGCGGTGCAGCCCGATGCGGTCTTCGAGGCCGTAGTCGCGCACGTTGATTTCCGCGACTTCTAGCGCCTTGTCCGACAGGTCGACCGCGTCGATCTCGGCGTTCGGGAACGCGCTCGCCGCGAGGATCGCGAGGCAGCCGGAGCCGGTGCACAGTTCGAGCACCGCGCCGACCTGCTCGGGATCGGCGACATACGGCTGCAGCCCGTCGTCGAGCAGTTCGCCGATGAACGAGCGCGGCACGATCACGCGTTCGTCGACGTAGAAGCGGTGGCCGTGCATCCACGCTTCATGCGTGAGGTAGGCGGCCGGCACGCGATCGGTCGCGCGTCGTTCGATCACCGCGAGCACGGCCGCGATTTCGTCGGGCAGCAGGCGCGCGTCGAGGAACGGCTCGAGCGTGTCGAGCGGCAGGTCGAGCGTATGCAGCACGAGGTAGGCCGCTTCGTCGTACGCGTTGTCGGAACCGTGGCCGAACGCGAGCTTCGCTTTCGAGAAGCGCGTGACCGCATAGCGCAGCAGGTCGCGGATTGTGGCAAAAGGTGTCGTCATGCGAGGCTCCGTCAGGCGATCAGTTGTTCGAGCACGCGTCGGTACACGTTCTTCAGCGGGTCGACGAAGCGCACCTCGATGTGCTCGTCGATCTTGTGGATACTGCCGTTCGGCGGGCCGAACTCGATCACCTGCGGGCAGATGCGCGCGATGAAGCGTCCGTCCGACGTGCCGCCCGTCGTCGACAGCTCGGTCGTGATGCCGGTCTCGGCGCGGATCGCGTTTTCCAGCGCGCCCGACAGTTCGCCGCGCGGCGTGAGGAACGGCAGGCCGCTCACCGACCACTTCAGCGTGTATTCGAGGCCATGCTTGTCGAGGATCGCGTGCACGCGGGCCTGCAGGCCTTCGACCGTGCTCGCGGTCGAGAAGCGGAAGTTGAACAGCAGGTCGGCGTGGCCGGGGATCACGTTGGTCGCGCCGGTGCCGGCGTGCAGGTTCGACACCTGCCAGGTGGTCGGCGGGAAGTATTCGTTGCCTTCGTCCCACTGTTCGGCCGCGAGCTCGGCGAGCGCCGGCGCGAGCAGGTGGATCGGGTTCTTCGCGAGGTGCGGATACGCGATGTGGCCTTGCACGCCCTTGACGACGAGTTCGCCGGACATCGATCCGCGGCGGCCGTTCTTGACGACGTCGCCGAGCTCGGCGCTCGACGTCGGCTCGCCGACGATGCAGTAGTCGAGCCGCTCGCCGCGTTCCTGCAGCAGTTCGACGACCTTCACGGTGCCGTCGGTGGCCGGGCCTTCCTCGTCGCTCGTGATCAGGAACGCGATCGCGCCGCGGTGGCCGGGATGGGCCGCGACGAATTCCTCGGACGCGACGACGAACGCCGCGAGCGACGTCTTCATGTCGGCCGCGCCGCGGCCGTACAGCTTGCCGTCGCGATGGGCGGGGATGAACGGCGGCGAGGTCCACTGTTCGAGCGGGCCGGTCGGCACGACGTCGGTGTGGCCCGCGAACGCGAGCAGCTTGCCCTCGCGGCCGTCGGCGCCGCGCTTGACGGCCCACAGGTTGGTCACGCCGTGCGACGCGATGGTCTCGCATTCGAAGCCGAGCGCGGCGAGGCGCTCGGTCATGATCTGCTGGCAGTGCTGGTCGTCGGGCGTCACGGACGCGCGTGCGATTAGTTGTTCGGTAAGGGCTAGGGTGGCGGACATGGTTCGGACCACTTTCGATAAAAAATGCCGGCACGGTGGCCGGCAGCGACAGGGCGTCGGGCGGCGCCCGCGGGCGCCGGGGCGGCTCTATGCGGCAAACAGCGCCGCGTATTGATCGGCCACGAAGCCGAGCGATTTCACGCGGCCGTTGACGACGAGCACGGGGCGCTTGATGACCGACGGCTTGTGGATCATCAGCGCGACCGCGCCGGTCTTGGTTTCGGCGGCCGCCTTCATCGCGTCGTCCAGGCCGCGCCACGTGGTGCCGCGCTTGTTCACGAGCGCGTCGAGCGACACGTCCTTCAGCCAGTCTTCGATCAGCGGCGCGCTGACGCCGAGCTTCTTGAAATCGTGGAACTCGAATTCGACGCCGTGATCGTCGAGCCACACACGGGCCTTCTTCACGGTGTCGCAGTTCGGAATGCCGTAGACGACCACGGTGTGCGGCTTCGCCATCAGTCGCCTCGCAGCAGTTCGTTCAGGCCGACCTTCGCACGCGTCTTCGCGTCGACCTTCTTCACGATCACCGCGCAGTACAGGCTGTGCGAGCCGTCCTTCGACGGCAGGTTGCCGGCGACGACGACCGAGCCGGCCGGGATGCGGCCGTAGCTGACTTCGCCCGTCTCGCGGTCGTAGATCTTCGTGCTCTGGCCGAGGTACACGCCCATCGAGATCACCGAGTTCTCCTCGACGATCACGCCTTCGACGACTTCCGAGCGCGCGCCGATGAAGCAGTTGTCCTCGATGATGACCGGGTTCGCCTGCAGCGGCTCGAGCACGCCGCCGATACCGACGCCGCCCGACAGGTGCACGTTCTTGCCGATCTGCGCGCACGAACCGACCGTCGCCCACGTGTCGACCATCGTGCCTTCGTCGACGTACGCGCCGATGTTGGTGTACGACGGCATCAGCACGACGTTCTTCGCGATGAACGAGCCGCGGCGCGCGATGGCCGGCGGGACGACGCGGAAGCCGCCCGCGGCGAAATCTTCGGCCGTGTAGTTCGCGAACTTCGACGGCACCTTGTCGTAGAACTGCGAGTAGCCGCCGGCCGGCATCGGCGCGTTGTCCTCCAGGCGGAACGACAGCAGCACGGCCTTCTTCAGCCACTGGTGCACGGTCCAGTTGCCGTCGATTTTCTCGGCGACGCGCAGTGCGCCTTTGTCGAGCTGCTCGATCGCGTGAGCGACGGCTTCGCGGACGTCGGCGGGCGCGGCCTTCGGCGACAGCTCGGCGCGGTTTTCCCAGGCGGTATCGATGATTTGCTGAAGTTGTTGCGACATGTTCGTTTTCGCAGGAGATGGATGGAATTGATCGGGATGGACGATTACCGCGCGAGAGAGCGGCAGAAATCGACGATGCGTTGCGCGCCCTCGACGCATTCGGGGGTGCCCGCGACGAGCGCGATCCGGATGAAATCGCGGCCCGGGTTCGTGCCGTGCGCATCGCGCGCGAGGTACGAGCCGGGCAGAACCGTCACATTATAGTCGGCGTACAGGCGGCGGGCGAACTCGGTGTCCGACAGGCCGGTGCGCGACACGTTGGCCCACAGGTAGAACGCGGCGTCGGGCAGCTTCACGTCGATCACGTCGGCGAGCATCGGCGTGACCGTATTGAACTTCTGGAGGTACAGCGCGCGATTCTCGCGCACGTGCGCCTCGTCGTTCCACGCGGCGATGCTCGCGTGCTGCCAGACCGGCGACAGCGCGGCGCCGTGGTACGTGCGGTACAGCAGGAATTTCTTCAGCAGCGCGGCGTCGCCGGCGACGAAGCCCGAGCGCATGCCCGGCACGTTCGAGCGCTTCGACAGGCTCGACAGCATCACGAGCCGCTCGAAGCCGCGGCCGAGGCGATGCGCGGCCTCGAGGCCGCCGAGCGGCGGCGCCGCTTCGTCGAAATAGATTTCCGAATAGCACTCGTCGGACGCGATCACGAAACCGTGGCGGTCCGACAGCGCGAACAGCTCGCGCCAGTCGTCGAGCGTCAGCACGGCGCCCGTCGGGTTGCCGGGCGAGCATACGTACAGCAGCTGCGTGCGCGCCCACACGTCATCGGGCACGGCCGCGTAGTCGCACGCGAAGTTGCGCGCCGGGTCGCTGTTCGCGAAATAGGGTTCGGCACCGGCCAGGAGCGCCGCGCCTTCGTAAATTTGATAGAAAGGATTCGGACAGAGTACGATCGCCTTCTCGCCCTGCGCGGACGGCCGTGCATCGATCACGGTCTGCGCGAGCGAGAACAGCGCCTCGCGCGAGCCCGACACCGGCAGCACCTGGGTGGCCGGATCGATCGCCGGCAGCCCGTAGCGGCGCTCGATCCAGTGCGCGATCGACGTGCGCAGCGCGTCCGAGCCGGCCGTGGCCGGGTACGACGCGAGGCCGTCGAGCGCGGCCACCACGGCCTCGCGGATCAGCGCCGGCGTCGCATGTTTGGGCTCGCCGATGCCGAAGCTGATCGGTTTGAGGTCGCCGGAAGGCGTCACGTCCTTGAACAGGGCGCGCAGCTTTTCGAAGGGATAGGGCTGGAGCGAGTCGAGTCGAGGGTTCACGGGCGAAGCGGCCATCGCGGCCGGTTGGAGCGAAAGAAGCGGCGGGCGCGCCGCGCGGCTGCGAACGGGCGCGTCGGGCGCGCGGGTCGCAGCGGACGATTATAGCGTGACGGAATGCGGTCACGGCCTGCCGGAGCGGCGGCCGGGCCGGTCGAATAAAGGGTATCGAACCAAATGAACAACGCGGTACGCGGCAGCCTGCCGACGCTGGCCATCCTGATCGGCGCGTCGGTGTGGGGCCTGATCTGGTATCCGCTGCGGATCCTCGCGTCGCTCGGCGTGACGGGCACGCTCGCGAGCGCGCTGACGAGCCTCGTCGCGTTCCTGTTCGTGATCGTCGCGCGGCACCGCACGATCGCGACGCTGCGCTGGCACTGGGTGCTGCCGGGCATCGCGGTGACGGCCGGCGTGACGAACCTCGGGTTCGTATGGGGCACGATCCACGGCGAGGTGCTGCGCGTGATGCTGCTGTTCTACCTGACGCCGGCCTGGACCGCGATCTACGCGCACTTCCTGCTGCGCGAACGGCTGACCTGGGCCGGCGCGGGGCTCGCTGCGCTGTCGATCGGCGGCGCGATGCTGATGCTGTGGTCGCCGACGCTCGGCTTGCCGCTGCCGGCCAACCCGGCCGAATGGGCGGGCCTCGCGGCCGGGCTGAGCTTCGCGATGAGCAACGTGCTGGTGATCAAGGCGAGCCGCGAGCTGCCCGACATGCGCGCCGAAATGCGCACCGCGACGCTGTTCGGCGGCGCGGCCGTGTTCGGCGCGATCGCGTCGCTGTTCGAAGGGCTGCCGGCCGCGCCGGCGAGCCCTCAGCTGGGCGTGGCCGCGCTGATCATCGCGGCGATCGGCGTGACGATGGCGTCGAACAACCTACTCGTCCAGTACGGCCTCGCGCGCGTGCCGGCGAACCGCGCGTCGATCATCATGCTGTTCGAGATCGTGATCACCGCGCTGTCGGCGTGGGTGTTCGCGAACGAGCTGCCGAGCGCGCGCGAGTGGGCGGGCGGCGCGTGCATCGTACTCGCGACGCTGCTGTCGAGCCGGGTCCATCGTGCCGCGCCGGCACCGGACAAACCCGGCGACGGTCGGGACGGCGCACGCGCGATGGTATGATGGAAGCCGTTTGCGGGGCCCAACGCTGGATGCGCGCGGCCCCGTTTTTGAATTCCGGGGCGCGTGGCGCGCAGGGGCTCTCCGGCCCCGCGCCGTGCGGCCCCGTCCGTTTCACACCTTCTTCACATCCGATACCGCCGTGCGTCTGAGCTCGATCAAACTCGCTGGCTTCAAATCCTTCGTCGATCCCACGCATTTCCAGGTTCCGGGCCAGCTTGTCGGCGTGGTCGGCCCGAACGGATGCGGCAAGTCCAACATCATCGATGCCGTGCGCTGGGTGCTCGGCGAGTCGCGCGCGTCCGAGTTGCGCGGCGAATCGATGCAGGACGTGATCTTCAACGGTTCGACCGCCCGCAAGCCCGGCAGCCGGGCCAGCGTCGAACTGATCTTCGACAACTCCGACGGCCGCGCGGCCGGGCAGTGGGGCCAGTACGGCGAAATCGCCGTCAAGCGCGTGCTGACGCGCGACGGCACGTCGAGCTACTACATCAACAACCTGCCGGCGCGCCGCCGCGACATCCAGGACATCTTCCTCGGCACGGGCCTCGGGCCGCGTGCGTACGCGATCATCGGGCAGGGCATGATCGCGCGGATCATCGAGGCGAAGCCGGAAGAGCTGCGCGTGTTCCTCGAGGAAGCCGCCGGCGTGTCGAAGTACAAGGAACGCCGCCGCGAGACCGAGAACCGCCTGCACGACACGCGCGAGAACCTGACGCGCGTCGAGGACATCGTGCGCGAACTCGGCGCGAATCTCGAGAAGCTCGAGTCGCAGGCCGTGGTCGCGACCAAGTACAAGGAACTCGTCGCCGACGGCGAGGAGAAGCAGCGCCTGCTGTGGCTGCTGCGCAAGAACGAGGCCGCCGGCGAGCAGCAGAAGCAGCAGCGTGCGATCGAACAGGCGCAGATCGACCTCGAGGCGCAGACGGCGAAGCTGCGCGAAGTCGAGGCGCAGCTCGAGACGCTGCGCGTCGCGCACTACTCGGCCAGCGACGCGATGCAGGGCGCGCAGGGCGCGCTCTACGAGGCGAACGCCGAGGTGAGCCGTCTCGAAGCCGAGATCAAGTTCATCGTCGAATCGCGCAATCGCGTGCAGGCGCAGATCGCCGCGCTGAACGCGCAGCGCGAGCAGTGGCGCGCGCAGGCCGAGAAGTCGCAGGACGAGCTCGAGGAAGCCGAAGAGGCGCGCGCGATGGCCGACGAGAAGGCCGCGCTCGCCGAGGACAACGCGGCCGCGAAGCACGATGCGCTGCCGGCGCTCGAAGCGAAGTGGCGCGACGCACAGGCGCAGCTCAACGACGAGCGCGCGCGGATCGCGCAGACCGAGCAGTCGCTGAAGCTCGAAGCCGCGCACCAGCGCAACGCCGACCAGCAGCTCCAGCAGCTTCAGCAGCGCCACGAGCGCCTGAAGAGCGAGGCGGGCGGGCTCGATGCGCCGGACGAAACGCAGCTCGAAGAGTTGCGCATGCAGCTGGCCGAGCAGGAAGAGATCCTCGCGGAAGCGCAGGCGCGCCTTGCCGACGCACAGGAAACGGTGCCGCGTCTCGACGGCGAACGCCGCGCCGCGCAGGAGCGCGTGCAGGCCGAAGCCGCGCAGATCCACCAGCTGGAGGCGCGCCTCGCCGCGCTGAAGCAGCTGCAGGAAAACGTGCAGACCGAAGGCAAGGTGCAGCCGTGGCTCGACAAGCACGAGCTCGGCGCGCTGCCGCGTCTGTGGAAGAAGCTGCATGTCGAGGCCGGCTGGGAAGCGGCGCTCGAGGCCGTGCTGCGCGAGCGTCTCGCCGCGCTCGAGGTATCGAATCTCGACTGGGTGAAGGCATTCGCGACCGATGCGCCGCCCGCGAAGCTCGCGTTCTATGCGCCGCCCGCGGCCGGCGAGCCGCCCGCCGCGGTGGCCGGGCTGCGGCCGGTGCTGTCGCTCGTGCGCATCGACGACGCGGGCATCCGCGCGGTGCTGAACGACTGGCTCGGGAACGTCTACGTCGCCGACGACGTCGCGCAGGCGCTCGCGACGCGCGCGCAACTGCCGGCAGGCGGCGCGTTCGTCGTCAAGGCCGGCCATATCGTCACGCGCGTCGGCGTGCAGCTGTACGCCGCCGATTCGGAGCAGGCCGGGATGCTGGCCCGCCAGCAGGAAATCGAAAACCTCGCGCGGCAGGTGCGTGCGCAGGCGCTGCTCGCCGACGAGGCGCGCACGGCCGCCGTGCGTGCCGAAGCCGCGCACACGCAGGCCACGCAGGCGCTCGGCGACGTGCGCGCGCAGGCCGAACGTGCGACGCAGCGCGTGCATGCGCTGCAGATGGACGTGCTGAAGCTCGCGCAGGCACACGAACGCTATACGCAGCGCAGCACGCAGATCCGCGAGGAACTCGAGGAAATCGGCGCGCAGATCGAAGAGCAGCGTGCGCTGCGCGCCGAGTCGGAAGCGAATTTCGAGCGCTTCGACGGCGAGCTCGCGGAACTGCAGGCGCGCTTTGAGGACAACCAGCTCGCCTTCGAGTCGCTCGACGAATCGCTGACGCAGGCGCGTCAGGAAGCGCGCGATCTCGAGCGCGGCGCGAACGACGCGCGCTTCGCCGCACGCAACGCGGTGACGCGGATCGACGAACTCAAGCGCACGATCCAGGTGGCGCACGAGCAGAGCGAGCGCGTCGCCGCGTCGCTGGAAGACGCGCGGGCCGAACTCGAGACGATCAACGAGCAGACCGCGCACACCGGCCTGCAGGACGCGCTCGAGATTCGCGCGGTGAAGGAAGAGGCGCTGCAGGCCGCGCGCATCGAGCTCGACGACCTGACCGCGAAGCTGCGCGCGTCGGACGAGCAGCGACTCGTCGCCGAGCGTTCGCTGCAGCCGCTGCGCGACCGCATCACCGAGCTGCAACTGAAGGAGCAGGCCGCGCGCCTGGCCGTCGAGCAGTTCGCCGAGCAGCTCGCGACGGCCGAGGTCGACGAGGCCGCGCTGAGCGAGAAGCTCACGCCGGATCTGAAGCCGTCGTACCTGCAGGGCGAAGTCACGCGCCTGAACAACGCGATCAATGCGCTCGGCCCGGTCAACATGGCCGCGCTCGACGAACTGAAGGCCGCGAGCGAGCGCAAGGTGTTCCTCGACGCGCAATCGGCCGACCTGATCGACGCGATCACGACGCTCGAGGACGCCATCCACAAGATCGACCAGGAAACCCGCACGCTGCTGCAGGGCACCTTCGACGAGGTCAACCGTCATTTCAGCGACCTGTTCCCGCGCCTGTTCGGCGGCGGCCAGGCGAAGCTGATCATGACGGGCGACGAGATTCTCGATGCCGGCGTGCAGGTGATGGCGCAGCCGCCCGGCAAGAAGAACGCGACGATTCACCTGCTGTCGGGCGGCGAGAAGGCGCTGACCGCGACCGCGCTGGTGTTTGCGATGTTCCAGCTGAACCCGGCGCCGTTCTGTCTGCTCGACGAGGTCGACGCGCCGCTGGACGACGCGAACACCGAGCGTTTCGCGAATCTCGTGCGCGCGATGTCCGACAAGACGCAGTTCCTGTTCATCTCGCACAACAAGATCGCGATGGAAATGGCGCAGCAGCTGATCGGCGTGACGATGCAGGAGCAGGGCGTGTCGCGGATCGTTGCGGTGGACATGGAAACCGCCGCGGGTTTTGCCCAGAATTGACGTTTGACGAAACCGGATCGCGTTCGCGCGGCGCATGGGCGCCCGTTCGCGGTCCCGACGAAAAAGAATTGCTGATGGAGCGTGCATGGACGAGTTGACACTCGGTTTGATCGGCGCGGGCGCCGTCGTGGTGGGCGGCGTCGTGGTCTACAACGCATGGCAGGGCGCGAAAGTGCGGCGCAGGATGCCGCGCCCGATGCCGGAGGAAGCGGCCGAGGCGATGAACCGCCCCGAGCGCGACGAAGAGTTGCCGTTCATCGAACCGGTGCGTCAGCCGGTGCGCCGCGAGCCCGCGGCACCGGTCGCGGCGACGACGACGGCCGCGGCCGAAGCCGCGCGCGTCGAGCCGACGTTCGGCGGGGGCGCCGGCGGCGCGGCACCGGCCGATACGCCGGCCGACCTGCAGGCCGAGGCGACGGGCGTCGACACGTCGTCGGAATCGACTGAACCGGCGGCCGGTGAAGAAGCCGTACCCGCCGCCGCACGCGAAGCGGCGGCCGAACCGGCCGAGCCGACCGAACCGGTGATGCCGGCCGCGACGACGATCTCGTCGACGCCGCCCGCGATCGTCGACCGCCGCATCGACTGCATCGTGCCGATCCGCCTCACCGGGCCGCTGCCGGGCGACAAGATCCTGCCGTTTGCGCAGCGGCTGCGCCGCGCGGGCAGCAAGCCCGTGCATATCGAAGGCAAGCCGGAAGGCGGCCAGTGGGAGCTGCTGCAGAACGGCGTGCGCTATGAAGAGCTGCGCGCGGCCGCGCAGCTCGCGAACCGCGGCGGCGCGCTGAACGAGCTCGAATTCTCCGAATTCGTGACGGGCGTCCAGCAGTTCGCCGACGCGATCGACGGCGCGCCGGAATTCCCGGACATGATGGAAACGGTCGCGATGGCGCGCGAGCTCGACGCGTTTGCCGCGCAGTGCGACGCACAGCTGTCGATCAACGTGATGTCGGACGGCGCGCCGTGGTCCGCGAACTACGTGCAGGCGGTCGCTTCCCAGGACGGGCTGCTGCTGTCGCGCGACGGCACGCGTTTCGTGAAGCTCGACGCGAAGCAGAACCCGGTGTTCATGCTGCAGTTCGGCGATACGAACTTCCTGCGCGACGACCTGACGTACAAGGGCGGCAACATGATCACGCTGGTGCTCGACGTGCCGGTGGCCGAAGAGGACATCCTGCCGTTCCGGCTGATGTGCGATTACGCGAAGTCGCTGTCCGAGCGGATCGGCGCACGCGTCGTCGACGATTCGCGCCGGCCGCTGCCGGAGTCGACACTGCTCGCGATCGAGCAGCAGCTGATGAAGCTGTATGCGAAGCTCGAGGAAGCCGGCATCCCGGCCGGTTCGCCGGTCACGCGCCGTCTCTTCAGCCAGTAACGCGACGGCGCGGACGGCGCTCGGCGGCGCCGTCGTTCGTCGCTGCGGCGCGCACCGTTTCGTGTGCGCTGCAGCATGTCATCGGGCCCGCATTGCGTGCCCCGCCGCGACGTCAAACTGAGATAATCGGGCATCCGATTTTTTCAGAACGAATCTGCCGCCAGCATGGCCCGAACCCAAGCCGAACCGCCAGCCAGCCAGCCCGACGCGCGCGCCGCGTGGCTGCGCGACCAACTCGAGCGGGCGAACTACGCCTATTACGTGCTCGACCAGCCGGATCTGCCCGACGCGGAATACGACCGGCTGTTCCGTGAGCTGCAGCAACTCGAAACCGACCATCCCGAACTCGTGACGCCCGATTCGCCGACGCAGCGCGTCGGTGGCGAAGCGGCCGGCGGCTTCACGCCAGTCGTCCACGATGCGCCGATGCTGTCGCTGAACAACGGCTTCGCCGACGAGGACGTCGTCGCGTTCGACAAGCGCGTCGCCGACGCGCTCGCCAAGACGACCGATCTCGCCGGCTCGGTGACGGAGCCCGTCGAATACGCGTGCGAACTGAAGTTCGACGGCCTCGCGATTTCGCTGCGCTACGAGCACGGCGTGTTCGTGCAGGCATCGACGCGCGGCGACGGGACGACGGGCGAGGACGTGACCGAGAACGTGCGCACGATCCGCTCGATTCCGCTCAAGCTGAAGGGCAAGCACGTGCCGGCCTTGCTCGACGTGCGCGGCGAGGTGCTGATGTTCAAGCGCGATTTCGCACGCCTGAACGAGCGCCAGCGCGCGGCCGAGCAGCGCGAATTCGCGAACCCGCGCAACGCGGCGGCCGGCAGCCTGCGCCAGCTCGACTCGAAGATCACCGCGCAGCGTCCGCTGTCGTTCTTCTCGTACGGAATCGGCGTGCTCGACGGCATGCCGATGCCCGACACGCACAGCGCGCTGCTCGACTGGTACGAGGCGTTCGGCCTGCCGGTGAACCGCGAGCGCGCGGTCGTGCACGGCGCCGAAGGCTTGCTCGATTTCTTCCGCAAGGTCGGCGAGAAGCGCGATTCGCTGCCGTACGACATCGACGGCGTCGTCTACAAGGTCAACCGGCGCGACGAGCAGGAGCGGCTCGGCTTCGTGTCGCGTGCGCCGCGCTTCGCGCTCGCGCACAAGTTTCCCGCGCAGGAAGCGCTGACGAAGCTCGTCGCGATCGACGTGCAGGTCGGCCGTACCGGCGCGATCACGCCGGTCGCGCGTCTCGAGCCGGTGTTCGTCGGCGGTGCGACCGTGACCAATGCGACGCTGCACAACGAGGACGAAGTGCGCCGCAAGGACATCCGGATCGGCGACACCGTGATCGTGCGCCGCGCGGGCGACGTGATTCCGGAAGTCGTCGGCGCGCTGCTCGACCGGCGCCCGGCGGATGCGGCCGAATTCGTGATGCCGACCGAATGTCCGGTGTGCGGCTCGAAGATCGAGCGCCTGCCGGACGAGGCGATCGCGCGCTGCACGGGCGGGCTGTTCTGCCCGGCGCAGCGCAAGCAGGCGCTGTGGCATTTCGCGCAGCGCCGCGCGCTCGACATCGACGGCCTCGGCGAGAAGATCATCGACCAGCTCGTCGAACTGAAACTGGTACGTACGCCGGCCGACCTGTTCAATCTCGGCTTCGCGACGCTGGCCGAACTCGACCGGTTCGCCGAGAAGTCCGCGCAGAATCTGCTCGATTCGCTCGAGAAGGCGAAGCATACGACGCTCGCGCGCTTCATCTACGGGCTCGGCATCCGTCATGTCGGCGAATCGACCGCGAAGGATCTCGCGAAGCATTTCGGCTCGCTGACGCCGATCATGGACGCGTCGATCGAGGAACTGCTCGAAGTCAACGACGTCGGGCCGATCGTCGCCGAATCGCTCCATCAGTTCTTCGCGGAGGAGCACAACCGGACCGTGATCGAGCAGTTGCGCGCGCCGGGCAAGGTCACGTGGCCGGAAGGGCCGCCCGCGCCGAAGGCGCCGCAGGGTGTGCTCGCGGGCAAGACCGTCGTGCTGACGGGCACGCTGCCGAATCTCACGCGCGATGCGGCGAAGGAGATGCTCGAAGCGGCGGGCGCCAAGGTGGCGGGTTCGGTATCGAAGAAGACGGATTACGTGGTCGCGGGCGCCGAAGCCGGCAGCAAGCTCGCGAAGGCCGAGGAACTCGGCATCCCCGTGCTGGACGAAGACGGTCTGCACCAACTCCTGGAGGGCAATACGCCATGATTCGCGAGATCCTGAAGATGGGCGATCCGCGCCTGCTCGAAGTCGCCCAACCGGTCGAGCGGTTCGATACCGCCGAGCTGCACGAGATCGTCGCGGACATGTTCGAGACGATGCACCACGCGAACGGCGCCGGGCTGGCCGCGCCGCAGATCGGCATCGGGCTGCAGATCATCATCTTCGGCTTCGGCAACAACAACCGCTACCCGGATGCGCCGCCGGTGCCCGAGACCGTGCTGATCAACCCGAAGATCGAGTACATGCCGCCGGAGATGGAAGAGGGCTGGGAAGGCTGCCTGTCGGTGCCGGGCATGCGTGGCGTCGTCAGCCGCTACGCGAAAGTGCGCTACAGCGGCTTCGACCAGTTCGGCGAGAAGATCGATCGTGTCGCCGAGGGGTTCCACGCGCGGGTGGTCCAGCACGAATACGATCACCTGATCGGCAAGCTGTATCCGATGCGGATTACCGACTTCACGCGCTTCGGCTTCACCGAGGTGTTGTTCCCGGGCCTCGATCCGGCCGACGACGACTGATCGGCCGCGCTCCCGTGGAAAAGAAAAAACCCGCGCAAGCGGGTTTTTTCATGGCGGGTGCACGTGACGTGCCCGAGGTCAGAACGTCTCGTCGGCGGACAGGTAGCGCCATTGGCCCTGCGGCAGCGCGCCGAGCATCACGCGGCCCATCCGCACACGCTTCAGGCCGATCACGTCGAGGCCGACCAGTTCACACATGCGGCGGATCTGGCGCTTCTTGCCTTCGCGCAGCACGAACCGCAACTGCTCGCCGTTCTGCCAGCTCACCAGCGCGGGCTTCAGCGCGACGCCGTCGAGCTCGAGGCCGTGGCGCAGCTTCGCGAGCGATTCCGCCGGGAAGTGCTGATCGATGTCGAGCAGTCGTTCGCCGAAGCGCACGCGCACCAGGTACTCCTTGTCGATGTCCGACTGCTCGCCGATCAGCTGCTTCGCGATCACGCCGTTCTGCGTCAGCACGAGCAGGCCGGTGGAGTCGATGTCGAGACGGCCGGCCGGTGCGAGCGCATGCAGGTGCTGCGGCGAGAAGCGCACCGGCGAATGATCGCCGCTCCAGCGGTTCGCGCGCGTGATCAGCACGGCCGCCGGCTCGTAGCCGTCTTCCGCCTGGCCCGACACGTAACCGACCGGCTTGTGCAGCAGGATCGTCACTTGCGCGGCCTGCGCGGCGCTCGCGCGCTCGTCGATCTCGATCTTCTGGTCGGCGCGCACCTTGGTGCCGAGCGTGTCGATGCGTTCGCCGTCGACGAGCACCCAGCCTTTTTCGATCCATTCGTCGGCTTCGCGGCGCGAGCACATGCCGAGTTCGGACATCCGTTTCGACAGGCGCATCAGGCCCGTTTCGTCGCCGTAGTCGACGTCGGCCGCCGCGCGCTTGACGGGTTGCGCGGTCTTCACCGCGCCGAACGAACGGCGCTCGCCGTCGCGCGCGGGCTGGGCCGGGCGGTCGCCGAAGCTGCGCTTCGCGCCTTCGCCGGTTGCCTTGTCGCGGTAGGACGGGCGCTTGCTGTCGTCACCGCCTGTCGCACGGCGCGGACGCGCATCGTCGTCGTTGCGGCGCGGCGGGCGATCGGACGGCGTGCTGCGGTCGCCGAAGCTGCGCTTCGCGCCTTCGCCGGCTGTCTTGTCACGATAGGACGGACGCTTGCTGTCGTCACCACCTGCCGCAGGGCGCGGACGCGCATCGTCATCGCTGCGGCGCGGCGGGCGATCGGACGGCGTGCGGCGGTCGCCGAAGCTGCGCTTCGCACCTTCGCCGGTTGCCTTGTCGCGGTAGGACGGACGCTTGCTGTCATCACCACCTGCCGCACGGCGCGGACGCGCATCGTCATCGCTGCGGCGCGGCGGGCGATCCGACGGCGTACGACGGTCGCCGAAGGTGCGCTTCGCATCTTCGCCGGCTGCCTTGTCACGATAGGGCGGACGCTTGCTGTCATCACCACCTGCCGCACGGCGCGGACGCTTGCTGTCATCACCACCTGCCGCACGGCGCGGACGCGCATTGTCATCGCTGCGGCGCGGCGGGCGATCCGACGGCGTGCGGCGATCGCCGAAGCTGCGCTTCGCATCTTCGCCGGTTGCCTTGTCACGATAGGACGGACGCTTGCTGTCGTCACCACCTGCCGCACGACGCGGACGCGCATCGTCGTCGCTGCGTCGTGGCGGGCGATCCGACGGCGTACGACGATCGCCGAAGCTGCGCTTCGCGCCTTCGCCGGCTGTGTTGTCGCGGTAGGACGGACGCTTGCTGTCGTCACCACCTGCCGCACGACGCGGACGCGTATCGTCGTCGCTGCGGCGCGGCGGGCGATCGGACGACGTGCGACGGTCGCCGAAACTGCGCTTCGCACCTTCGCCGGCTGCGTTGTCGCGATACGGGGCTCGCGGGCCGCGTTCGGCACCGCCGTCACGCGGCGCACGCTTGGCCGGTGCGCGATCCGCACCCGGGCGCTCGGCGCCTGCGGCACCGCGCGGCTTGAACGGGCGGTCGCCGGCGGCTGCCGAAGACGCCTTCTTCGGGCGGGCCGGCTTGTCCCCGGCGGGCGGCGCGGCGGGGCGCACCGCCTTGCGGGCGACGAGGCTGCCGGAGCGGACGGGGGCGCGAGTCGGCGACGCCGGCTTCGGATTCTTGACGGTTAATTTGGTGCGCATAAACGCTGGGGATTCATTCAGACTGCGATCGCACGCAGCAATTCGGTTTCGAGCTGGATCTGCAGGCGGTTGTCGGACAGGCCGGCGCCCGCGAGCAGGAAGATGTCTTCGACGCGCTCGCCGAGCGTATTGATCCGCGCCGCATGGACGCCGATCCGATGTTCGGCGAGTACGCGCGCGATCGAATAGAGAAGGCCCGGCCGGTCGTTGGCGGACACGGACAGGATGTAGTACTGACCGCGCTCGTCGGCCCGCAGGTCGACGCGCGGCGTGATCGGAAACGTCCGGGACAGCCTCGACAGGCGGCCCTTCGACGGCTCCGGCAGCGGTGCGGTTTCGGCGAGCCGCGTCGCGAGTTGCTGTTCGACGAGATTCGCGATGTCGCGGTAGCGCACGTCGCGTTCGGTCTGCGTGACGATGAAGTTGTCGAGCGCATAGCCGTGCCGCGTCGTGCTGACGCGCGCATCGAGCACCGACAGCCCGTTGCGGTCGAAATACGCGCAGATGCCCGCGAACAGGTCGGGGCGGTCCTTCACGTACACGAGTACCTGCAGCGCGTCGCCGATCGGCGACGGCCGCGCGCGGACGATCGCGGTTTCGGCGTTCACGTGCCGGTACAGCACGCGCGTCTGCCACGCGATGTCGGCCGCGTCGTGACGCAGGAAGAAGCCGACGTCGAGCTGATCCCACAACGCGCGGTGCGCATCGTCGGGCACGGTTTCCAGGCGCAGCAGCGCGAGCGCCTGCTCCTGCCGCGACTTCAGCTCCGAATGCGCGTCGGGGTTCGCGCCGCCGAGCACCGCGAGCGTGATGCGGTAGAGATCCTCGAGCAGCTTGCCCTTCCACGTGTTCCACACCTTCGGGCTCGTGCCGCGGATATCGGCGACGGTCAGCAGGTAGAGCGCGGTGAGATACCGTTCGTTGCCGACGACCTCGGCGAAGCGCTTGATGACTTCGGGGTCGCTCGTGTCCTGTTTCTGCGCGACCTGGCTCATCGTCAGGTGATGCTGGACGAGCCACACGATCAGCGCCGCGTCGTCGCCGGCGATGCCGTGCTCGCGGCAGAAGCGCCGCGCGTCGGCCATTCCGAGCGTCGAGTGATCGCCGCCGCGGCCCTTCGCGATGTCGTGGAACAGCGCCGCGACATACAGCACCCACGGGCGCTCGAAGTTGCCGATCAGCTGGCTGCAGAACGGGTATTCGTGCGCATGCTCGGCCACCGCGAAGCGGCGGATGTTGCGCAGCACCATCAGGATGTGCTGGTCGACCGTATATACGTGATACAGGTCGTGCTGCATCTGCCCGACGATGCGGCGGAAATTCAGCAGATAGCGGCCGAGCACGCTCGTCTGGTTCATCAGCCGGAACGCGTGCGTGATCCCTTCGGGTTGCTGCAGGATCCGCATGAACGTGTCGCGGTTCTGCGGATCGCGGCGCCACGCGTTGTTCATGATTTCGCGCGAATTGTACAGCGCGCGCAGCGTGCGGGCGGACAGGCCCTTCACGCCGCGCGTCGTTTCGTACAGCAGGAACGCTTCGAGGATCGCGTCGGGATGGCGTTCGAACACGCCGTCGTCGACGATCTCGAGCATCCCCTGTTTCTCGACGAAGCGATCGGCCGACAGCACGCGCGTGATGCCGCTCGTCGCGGGGAAGAGCTGCGCCTCGATGTTCTGGATCAGGATCGTCGCGAGCTGCGTGACGGCTTTCGCTGCCCAGTAGTAGCGGCGCATCAGCTGCTCGCTCGCGCGCTTGGCCTGCGTGGGCTGGTAGCCGAAGCTTTCGGCGGCCTGCGTCTGCAGGTCGAACACGAGCATGTCCTGACGGCGTCCGGCGATCACGTGCAGCCGCGCGCGCAGCGTCTTCAGGAAGCCTTCGTTGCGGCGCAGCTCGCGCGCTTCGCGATCGGTGATGAGGCCGCGCGTGTCGAGTTCGCGCCAGCTGCTGCCGAAGCCGGCCGCGCGCGCGATCCACAGGATCGTCTGCAGGTCGCGCAGCCCGCCGGGGCTCTCCTTCACGTTCGGTTCGAGGCTGTACGGCGTGTCCTGGAACTTCGCGTGGCGCTGGCGCATCTCGAGCACCTTCGCGGTGAAGAACGCGCGTGCGTCGAGCGCTTCGTGGTAGCGCACGGTGAAGCGCTCGAACAGCGCGGTGCTGCCGACGATGCGGCGCGCTTCCAGCAGCGAGGTCTGCACCGTGACGTCCTGCGACGCCTCCTCGATGCACTGTGCGACCGTCCGCACGCTGCTGCCGATCTCGAGGCCGAGATCCCACGCCATTCCGATGAAGCGCTCGATGCGCGCGTCGAGCGCCGGGTCGTGCGCATCGGGCAGCAGCACGAGGATGTCGACGTCGGAATAGGGCGCGAGCTCGCCGCGCCCGTAGCCGCCGACGGCGACGAGTGCGAGCGTCGCGGGCAGCCCGCATTCGTCCCACACGCGCTTCAGTGCGTCGTCGGTGAGTTTCGACAGCGCGTGCATCAGCGGCGCGACGTTCGCCGCGCGGCGAAAGCGCTCGAGCATCTCCGTCTTGGCGGCCTTGAATTCGGCGCGCCGCGACAGCGCTTCGGGCGAGGGGGCAGCGTGAGCGCTCATGGGCGGCCGTTCAGGTGCGGAAGTGGGCGGGCGGGCGCGACGGCGCTCAGACGGCGGCGGCCGGTTGCGCGAACACGGGGCGCGCCGGCGTGCCGGCCGACACGGTCAGCACTTCGTAGCCGGTTTCGGTGACGAGCACCGTGTGCTCCCACTGGGCGGACAGGCTGCGGTCGCGCGTCTTGACCGTCCACTGGTCGGGCATCGTGCGGATGTCGCGCTTGCCGGCGTTGATCATCGGCTCGATCGTGAAGATCATCCCGGCCTTCAGCTCGATGCCGGTGCCCGGGCGGCCATAGTGGACGACCTGCGGATCCTCGTGGAACACCGTGCCGATGCCGTGGCCGCAGTATTCGCGCACGACGCTGTAGCCTTGCGCTTCCGCGTGCTTCTGGATCGCGTAGCCGATGTCGCCGAGGTGCGCGCCGGGCTTGACCTGGTCGATGCCGAGCCACATGCATTCGTAGGTCGTCTGCACGAGGCGCTTCGCGAGGATCGACCCCTCGCCGACGATGAACATCCGGCTGGTGTCGCCGAAATAGCCGTTCTTGATCACGGTGATGTCGATGTTCAGCGCATCGCCGTTCTTGATCACCTTCTCGCCGGGAATGCCGTGGCAGATCACGTCGTTGACCGAAATGCAGGTGGCCTTCGGGTACGGCGGATAGCCGGGCGGCTGGTAGTTCAGCGGCGCGGGGATCGTGCCCTGCTCGTTGAGCATGAACTCGTGGCAGAGCCGGTCGAGTTCGGCGGTCGTGACGCCCGCGACGACGTGCGGCGTGATGAAGTCGAGCACTTCGCTCGCGAGACGGCAGGCAACGCGCATCTCCGCGATATCGTGTTCGTTTTTGAGCGTAATAGCCATCGAGGTATGCCTGGAATGCGGTGAATTGACGGATTATCGCACCTTATGGCGGGCCTCGCAGCCCCTGCCGGCCGCGCGGCTGCGGGTTTTCGCCGATTGTCCGGCCCGCTGCCGCGCGGCAAGCGAAAGTGCCGCGCGACTTGAGAGCGGACAAATCCGCGTGCTATACTCTTTGGCTAAGTCGATATCCAAATGCCGAATTGTCCCCATGTTGGGGCGGCATCGCGGTGAAAGGCTTACGGCACGGGCATCTTGCACGTGTCGAATCGCAAGCCGGCGCACCCAGGGTGCCGGCCGCGCGGCATGCTCGCCCTTCGGGCGGGTTCGCGCGGCGGTACGGCAGCCGGCTTAAGACCCAACCCTCGTGGAGAATTTACATGGCAGTTACGATGCGCCAAATGCTGGAAGCGGGTGTCCACTTCGGTCACCAGACGCGCTTCTGGAACCCGAAGATGGCTCCGTTCATTTTCGGTCACCGCAACAAGATTCACATCATCAACCTCGAAAAGACGCTGCCGATGTTCACGGACGCACAGAAGTACGTGCGCCAGCTGGCAGCGAACCGCGGCACGATCCTGTTCGTCGGCACGAAGCGCCAGTCGCGTGACACGATCGCCCAGGAAGCGCAACGTGCGGGCATGCCGTACGTCAACGCACGCTGGCTCGGCGGCATGATGACCAACTTCAAGACGCTGAAGGTATCGATCAAGCGCCTGAAGGACATGGAAGCGGCTGTCGAATCGGGCGAAACCGAGAAGATGAGCAAGAAGGAAGCGCTGCTGTTCGAACGTGAAATCGCCAAGCTGCAGAAGTCGATCGGCGGCGTGAAGGACATGGGCGGCATTCCGGACGCGATCTTCGTCATCGACGTCGGCTACCACAAGATCGCCGTCACGGAAGCGAACAAGCTGGGCGTGCCGGTCATCGCCGTGGTCGACACGAACCACTCGCCGGAAGGTGTGGACTACGTGATCCCGGGCAACGACGACTCGAGCAAGGCAGTCGCGCTGTACGCTGAAGGCGTGGCCGACGCGATCCTCGAAGGCCGTGCGAACGCGGTCAACGAAGTGGTCCAGGCGGCGCGCGGCGACGACGAGTACGTCGAGGAAAACGCGTAACTGGCCCCGAGCCGGCGCAAAAAGGGGGCTCTCAACAGGCCCCCTTTTTTTAAGCTTGTGCGCCGGACCTGATCGCGCCGAATCGGCGCGGGTCCGGAAACGAATCTCGGCCGTTCGCGTCCAAGCGGGCGGCGTTGTGAACACAGACTCAAGGAGCGAATGATGGCGGCAATTACCGCAAGCATGGTGGCAGAACTGCGCGCAAAGACCGACGCACCGATGATGGAGTGCAAGAAGGCGCTGACGGAAGCCGACGGCGATCTGGCCAAGGCTGAAGAACTGCTGCGCGTCAAGCTCGGCAACAAGGCGAGCAAGGCCGCATCGCGCGTGACGGCGGAAGGCGTCGTCGCATCGTTCGTCGGCGGCAACGCCGGCGCGCTGGTCGAGCTGAACTGCGAAACCGACTTCGTCGCGAAGAACGACGACTTCCTCGCCTTCTCGAAGACGGTCGCGGAACTCGTCGCGACGCAGAACCCGGCCGACGTGGGCGCGCTGTCGGCGCTGCCGCTCGAAGGCTCGACCGTCGACGCAGTGCGTCTCGCGCTGATCGGCAAGATCGGCGAGAACGTGTCGATCCGCCGTTTCGTCCGTTTCGAAACCGCGAACAAGATCGCCACGTACCTGCACGGCGCGCGTATCGGCGTGATCGTCGAGTACACGGGCGCGGAAGAGCAGGTCGGCAAGGACGTCGCGATGCACATCGCCGCGATGAAGCCGGTCGCGCTGTCGTCGGCCGACGTGCCGGCGGAACTGATCGAGACGGAGCGCCGCGTGGCCGAGCAGAAGGCTGCCGAATCGGGCAAGCCGGCCGAAATCGTCGCGAAGATGGTCGACGGCAGCGTCCAGAAGTACCTGAAGGAAGTGTCGCTGCTGAACCAG
Source organism: Burkholderia sp. BCC1208 (assembly GCF_902833095.1). Taxonomy (NCBI): domain Bacteria; kingdom Pseudomonadati; phylum Pseudomonadota; class Betaproteobacteria; order Burkholderiales; family Burkholderiaceae; genus Burkholderia; species Burkholderia sp. BCC1208. The sequence goes on from NZ_CADFDY010000006.1 coordinate 220,447, forward strand.
CCGTTCGTGAAGAACGACAAGCAGACGATCGAGCAGATGCTGAAGGCAGCGAATGCCGCAGTGCAGAAGTTCGCGCTGTTCGTCGTCGGCGAAGGCATCGAGAAGCGCCAGGACGACTTCGCCGCCGAAGTGGCCGCGCAAGTCGCAGCAGCAAAGCAGCAGTAAGCAGTCAGGCAGTATCCGCGGCGGGCGTCCGCTCCGCCGTGGCCGGCGGCGTCGCCGGCCGGCCGGGAACCCCGGTCCGGTCGGCGGCGCTTGCCCGAATCAGTATTTCGCCCCTACAGTTCGTGGTTGTCATCCTCTCGTCGCTCGGAAGCCCCTATGTCCAATGCCTATAAACGCGTCCTCCTCAAACTCTCCGGCGAAGCGCTGATGGGCGACGATGCCTTCGGCATCAATCGCGCGACGATCGAACGGATGGTGGCCGATATCGCGGAAGTCGTGCGTCTCGGGACGCAGCTCGCGGTCGTGATCGGTGGCGGTAATATTTTCCGCGGCGTCGCGGGCGGCGCGGCCGGGATGGACCGCGCGACGGCCGACTACATGGGGATGCTGGCGACGATGATGAACGCGCTGGCGCTGCAGGACGCGATGCGCCACGCCGGCATCGAGGCGCGCGTGCAGTCCGCGCTGCGCATGGATCAGGTCGTCGAGCCGTACATCCGGCCCCGCGCGATCCGTCAGCTCGAGGAAGGCCGCGTCGTGATCTTCGCGGCCGGCACCGGCAACCCGTTCTTCACGACGGACACCGCCGCCGCGCTGCGCGGCTCGGAAGTGGGCGCCGAGGTCGTGCTGAAGGCGACCAAGGTCGATGGCGTATATTCTGCCGATCCGAAGAAGGATCCGTCGGCCACGCGCTACGCGACGATCAGCTTCGACGAGGCGATCAGCCGCAACCTGCAGGTGATGGACGCGACGGCGTTTGCGCTGTGCCGCGACCAGAAGCTGCCGATTCGCGTGTTTTCGATCAACAAGCCGGGCGCGCTCAAGCGCATCGTGCTGGGCGAGGACGAAGGTACGCTCGTCCACGTGTAAACTCCCGCGGATGCGGGCGACCGGCGCGGGTTGCCGGCCGCGGCGCGCGACATGCGTCGGGCGGGGCTCGCGTTCTTTGAAGGTTTGATGGTTTGAAGGTTCGGAGGTTGAAATGAGTGTCGCTGATGTCAAGAAGGGCGTCGAGCAAAAGATGCAGCGCTCGATCGAAGCGTTCAAGAACGATCTGGCCAAGATCCGTACGGGCCGTGCACACACCGGTCTGCTCGATCACGTGCAGGTCGACTACTACGGCTCGATGGTGCCGATCTCGCAGGTCGCGAACCTGACGCTCGTCGACGCGCGCACGATCGGCGTGCAGCCGTGGGAAAAGAACATGGTCGCGAAGGTCGAGAAGGCCATCCGCGAAGCCGATCTGGGCCTGAATCCGGCGACGTCCGGCGACCTGATCCGCGTGCCGATGCCCGCGCTGACGGAAGAGCGCCGCCGCGAGCTGACCAAGGTCGTGAAGAGCGAAGGCGAAACGGCCAAGGTCGCCGTCCGCAACCTGCGCCGCGACGCGAACGAAGCGCTGAAGAAGCTCGTGAAGGACAAGGAAATCTCGGAAGACGACGAGCGCCGTGCGAGCGACGACGTGCAGAAGCTGACCGACAAGCACGTTGCCGAAATCGACAAGCTCGTGCAGACCAAGGAAGCCGAGATCATGACGGTCTGACGACCGTCCTCGCGCGCCGCCTTCTTCCCGCATTACTGTCTCAACGGCCATGACCTATACCAGCTCTACCGTTCGCGTGCCTGACGTCGGTGTCGTGCCGCGTCACATCGCGATCATCATGGACGGCAACGGCCGTTGGGCGACCGAACGCCGCTTGCCGCGCGTCGCGGGGCATACCCGCGGCGTCGATGCCGTACGGGCGGTGGTCGAAGGCTGCGCGCGCGCCGGCGTCGAATACCTGACGCTGTTCGCGTTCAGTTCGGAAAACTGGCGCCGGCCGAACGACGAAGTGTCGTTCCTGATGCGCTTGTTCATCACCGCGCTCGAGCGCGAAGTGGGCAAGCTGCATGCGAACGGGATCCGCCTGCGTGTCGTCGGCGATCTCGACCGTTTCGAGCCGCGCATCCGCGAACTGATCCGCCGCGCCGAAACCAAGACGGCGCGCAATACCCGTCTGACGCTCACCATCGCAGCCAACTACGGCGGCCGGTGGGACATCCTGCAGGCGACGAAGAAGCTCGTCGAGCAGGCCGTGCGCGAAGGTCGCGAGGTCGAAGTGACCGAGGACGCGTTCGCGCCGCACCTGGCAATGGCCTACGCGCCGGAGCCCGATCTCTTCATCCGCACCGGCGGCGAGCAGCGCGTCAGCAACTTCCTGCTGTGGCAGCTCGCGTACGCCGAATTCTATTTCACCGACAAGTACTGGCCGGATTTCGACGGCGCGGCACTGGCCGACGCGATGGCGTCGTATACCGAGCGCGAGCGCCGTTTCGGGCGCACGAGTGCGCAGCTCGAACCGCAATCGCAGAACGCCGACTCCCTTTCATGCTGAAAACCCGTGTGATCACGGCGATCGTGATGCTGGCAGTGCTGCTGCCGGTGACGCTGTTCGCGCCGCTCGATGGGTTCGGCGCGCTGATCGGCGTCGTGCTCGTGTTCGCCGCGTGGGAGTGGGCGCGCCTGCTGAAGCTCGGCGGCGCGGGCCCGATCGTCTATGCGGTCGTCGCGGCGCTCGCGCTCGCGGTCACCGCGCCGCTCGGCGTCGATGCCGCATCGTCCCGGCCCCTTTTCATGGCGGCCGGCGTGTTCTGGCTGCTGGTCGGCCCGTTCGCGCTGCGGCGCAAGCCCGCGCTCGCGGGCGGCGTCTGGCGGCCGTTCCTGCTGGTCGCGGGCCTCGTCGTGTTCGCCGCCTGCTGGCACGCGCTCGTCGCAGCCCGCGCGCAGGGCGTACCGTTCGTGCTGTCGCTGCTTCTGGTCGTCTGGTTGGCCGATATCGGCGCATACTTCGCCGGCAAGGCCTTCGGAAAGCGTAAACTGGCCATCACCATCAGCCCCGGCAAGAGCTGGGAAGGTGCGATCGGCGGCTGGTTCGCGGTGATGGTCGTCGCCGGTATCGCGATGGCCACGCATGCATTCGAACCGACCCTGTTTTCTGCATTTGCCGCTCGTTACGGGATGCCCGGCGCGTGGGCCGCGCTGACGCTGCTGGTCGCGTACAGCGTGATCGGCGACCTGTTCGAGTCGCTGCTGAAGCGGCAGGCGGGTGTGAAGGATTCGAGCGGACTGCTGCCGGGCCACGGCGGCGTGCTCGATCGTGTCGACGCGCTGCTGCCGGTGCTGCCGCTCGCGATGCTGCTGCTTGGTTAACCATTATTTCTGTTATGCAAAAACGTCTGACATTGCTCGGTTCCACGGGCTCGATCGGAGACAGCACGCTCGATGTGGTCGCGCGCCATCCGGAGCGCTTCTCGGTCTACGCGCTGACCGCGCACCGCAACGGCGACAAGCTCGTCGAGCAGTGTCTGCGCTTCGCGCCTGAAGTGGCGGTGGTCGGCGATGCCGCGACGGCCGCGCACGTCGATGCGAAACTGCGCGCGGCGGGCAGCAAGACGATCGTGCTGCACGGGCCGCAGGCGCTCGTCGACGTGTCGAGGAGCGACGGCTGCGACACGGTGGTCGCGGCGATCGTCGGCGCGGCCGGCCTCGCGCCGAGCCTGGCGGCCGCACGCGCCGGCAAGCGGATCCTGCTCGCGAACAAGGAAGCGCTCGTGATGTCGGGCGCGATCTTCATGGACGCCGTGCGCGACCATGGCGCGATCCTGCTGCCGGTGGACAGCGAACACAACGCGATCTTCCAGTGCATGCCGCGCGACGCGGCCGGGCACGGCGGGATCTCGAAGATCATCCTGACCGCATCGGGCGGCCCGTTCCGCACGCGCGAGCCGGCCACGCTCGTCGACGTGACGCCGGACGAGGCGTGCAAGCATCCGAACTGGGTGATGGGCCGCAAGATCTCGGTCGATTCCGCGACGATGATGAACAAGGGCCTCGAGGTTATCGAGGCGCACTGGATCTTCGGGCTGCCGGGCGACCGGATCGACGTGCTGATCCATCCGCAGAGCGTGATCCATTCGCTCGTGTCGTACCGCGACGGCTCGGTGCTCGCGCAGCTCGGCAACCCCGACATGCGTACGCCGATCGCACACGCGCTCGCATTCCCCGAGCGCGTCGACGCGGGCGTCGATCAGCTCGACCTCGCGCAGATCGCCCAGCTGTCGTTCGAGAAGCCCGATTACGCGCGCTTCCCGTGCCTCGCGCTCGCGCTGAAGGCACTCGAGGAAGGCGGTATCGCGAGCGCCGCATTGAACGCGGCGAACGAAGTGGCGGTCGAAGCATTTCTCGAGCGCCGGATCGGCTTCATGGCGATCGCGGCGACGGTCGACGCGGTGCTCAACACGCTGCCGAACCGCGCGCCCGACGGGCTCGACGACGTCCTCGCGGCGGATGCCGAGGCTCGCCGCCTCGCCGCCGCGATCATTGCAAAAGCGCCTGCGCCACGCGTGGAGCGTACGGTCTGAATGGGGTGCTCATGAACGTGCTGGTCGAACTGGTCGCGTTTGCGGTGGCGATCGGGATACTGGTCGTCGTGCATGAGTACGGACATTATCGTGTCGCGCGCTGGTGCGGCGTGAAGGTGCTGCGTTTCTCGATCGGTTTCGGCCAGCCCGTCGCGCGCTGGGTCAGCCGCAGGACGGGCACCGAGTGGACGCTGTCCGTGCTGCCGCTCGGCGGCTACGTGAAGATGCTCGACGAGCGTGATCCGGGCCCCGGCATCCCGCCCGAGGAGCTCGGGCAGGCATTCAATCGCCAGTCGGTCTACAAGCGTATCGCGATCGTCGCGGCCGGGCCGATTGCGAACTTCCTGCTGGCAATCGCGCTGTTCTCCGTCGTATTCGCCACCGGCGTGACCGAGCCGACCGCGATCGTCGCGCCGCCGGCCGCCGGCACCGCGGCGGCGCGCGCGGGTTTCGACGGCAGCGAGACGGTCGTGTCGATCCGCGACGCGCAGGGTGGCGAGTCCGAACCGGTGCGATCGTGGTCGGACCTGCGCTGGAAGCTGCTGTCGGCCGCATTCGACCATCGCGAGGTCGTGCTCGGCGCGCGCGACGGCAATGCGACGACGTTCGATTTCCGCGTCGACCTGCGTAACGTGCCCGACAGCCAGCTCGACGACGACTTCATGGCCCATCTGGGCTTCGAGGCTGGCGGCGGCACGTTGTCGGTCGCGTCGGTGCAGCCGGGCAGCGCGGCGGAGCGGGCGGGCCTGACAGTCGGCGACAAGCTGGTCGCGCTCGACGGCAAGCCGATCGGCGGCGCGGCGCGCTTCATCGATACGGTGAAGCACCATGCGGGGCAGCCGCTCGACCTGCAGATCGAGCGCAACGGCGCCGTGCGGACGGTGTCGATCGTGCCGCAGATGCAGCGCGACGACGAATCCGGGCAGCAGGTCGGCCGGATCGGCGCGGCGCTGTCGATGCACGCGCCGTCGGTGGACGTGCGCTACGGGCCGATCGAGAGCCTGCGGCTCGGCGCGCACCGCACGTGGGACATTTCCGTGTATTCGCTGAAGATGTTCGGGCGCATGATCACGGGCAACGCGTCGCTGAAGAACCTGTCCGGCCCGGTGACGATCGCCGACTACGCAGGCAAGAGCGCGCGGCTCGGCCCGTCGGCGTTCCTGTCGTTCCTCGCCCTTGTCAGCATTAGCCTTGGCGTCCTGAACTTGTTGCCGATTCCCGTTTTGGACGGGGGGCATCTGTTATATTATGCGGTTGAAGCCGCGACCGGGAAAGCCGTCTCGGAGCGCTGGCAGCTGATTCTGCAAAGAGCCGGGTTGATCTGCATCGTCGCATTGTCGGCGATCGCGCTGTTCAACGATCTGGCTCGGTTAATCCATTTCTGAAGCGTCAGGCGGCGGCCGCTGGCCAGCCGCCCGATTTGATGCAGCTAAATACTGGGGATGCATGTTGTTCAAACCTCATCGCTTTGTACCTAAGACAGTTGCAGCGGCCGCGCTCGCCGCGCACGGCCTCGCGGCGCATGCAGCGGCACCGTTCGTGGTGCAAGACATCAAGATCGAGGGGCTGCAGCGCGTCGAAGCGGGTTCGGTGTTCGCCTATCTGCCGATCAAGCAGGGCGATACCTTCACGGACGACAAGGCATCCGAAGCAATCCGCGCGTTGTACGCGACGGGCTTTTTCAACGACGTTCGCATCGCCACGCAGGGCAACGTCGTGATCGTGCAGGTGCAGGAGCGTCCGGCCATCGCGTCGATCGACTTCACCGGCACGAAGGAATTCGACAAGGACAACCTGACGAAGGCGCTGCGCGCGGTCGGCCTCGCCGATGGCCGCTACTACGACAAGGCGCTCGTCGACAAGGCGGAGCAGGAGCTCAAGCGCCAGTACCTGACGCGCGGCTTCTATGCGGCCGAGGTCAAGACGACGATCACGCCGGTCGACGCGAACCGCGTGTCGATCCTGTTCGCGGTCGCCGAAGGCCCGAGCGCGAAGATCCGCCAGATCAACTTCATCGGCAACAAGGCGTTCAGCACCAGCACGCTGCGCGACGAGATGCAGCTGTCGACGCCGAACTGGTTCTCCTGGTACACGAAGAACGACCTGTACTCGAAGGAAAAGCTCACGGGCGACCTCGAGGCCGTGCGTTCGTACTACCTGAACCGCGGCTACCTCGAGTTCAACATCGAGTCGACCCAGGTGTCGATCTCGCCGGACAAGAAGGACATGTACCTGACGGTCACGCTGCACGAAGGCGAGCCGTACACGGTGTCGGGCATCAAGCTGTCGGGCAACCTGCTCGATCGCGAGGCCGAACTCAACAAGCTGATCAAGATCAAGCCGGGCGACCGCTTCTCGGCCGAAAAGCTGCAGCAGACCACCAAGTCGATCGTCGACAAGCTCGGCGAATACGGCTATGCATTCGCGACCGTCAACGCGCAGCCGGACATCGACCAGGCGAACCACAAGGTGAACCTGAACCTCGTCGTCGACCCGAGCCGCCGCGTGTACGTGCGCCGCATCAATGTGGTCGGCAACACGCGCACGCGCGACGAAGTGGTGCGCCGCGAAATGCGCCAGCTCGAAAGCTCGTGGTTCGACTCGAACCGCCTCGCGCTGTCGAAGGACCGCGTGAACCGTCTCGGCTACTTCACCAACGTCGACGTGACGACGGTGCCGGTCGAAGGCACGAACGACCAGGTCGACGTGAACGTGAAGGTCGACGAAAAGCCGACCGGCGCGATCACGCTGGGCGCCGGCTTCTCGTCGACGGACAAGGTCGTGCTGTCGGCCGGCGTGTCGCAGGACAACGTGTTCGGTTCGGGCACGAGCCTGTCGGTGAACGTCAACACCGCGAAGAGCTATCGTACGCTGACCGTCACGCAGGTCGACCCGTACTTCACGGTCGACGGCATCAAGCGGATCACGGACGTCTTCTACCGTACGTACCAGCCGCTCTACTATTCGACGAGCTCGAGCTTCCGGATCATCAGCGCGGGCGGCAACCTGAAATTCGGCATTCCGTTCTCGGAAGTCGACACCGTGTACTTCGGCGCGGGCTTCGAGCAGAACCGCCTCGACGTCGATTCGAACACGCCGCAGAGCTACCAGGATTACGTGAACGAGTTCGGCCGCGTGTCGAACACGGTGCCGCTGACGGTGGCGTGGTCGCGCGATGCGCGCGACAGCGCGCTGATTCCGAGCCGCGGCTACTTCACGCAGGCGAACATGGAGTACGGCGTGCCGGTCGGCAAGATCCAGTACTACAAGGCCGACCTGCAGGCGCAATACTACTATTCGTTCTCGCGCGGCTTCATCCTGGGCCTGAACCTGCAGGGCGGCTACGGTAACGGTATCGGCAACCCGTACCCGATCTTCAAGAACTACTACGCGGGCGGTATCGGCTCCGTGCGTGGCTACGAGCCGAGCTCGCTGGGCCCGCGCGACACGAAGACGAACGACCCGATCGGCGGTTCGAAGATGCTGGTCGGCAACATCGAGCTGACGTTCCCGCTGCCGGGCACGGGTTACGACCGCACGCTGCGCGTGTTCACGTTCCTCGACGGCGGTAACGTGTGGGGCAATGCGCCGGGCGGCACGAGTACGGGCTCCAACGGCCTGCGCTACGGCTACGGTGTGGGTCTCGCATGGATTTCGCCGATCGGCCCGCTGAAACTGAGTCTCGGCTTCCCGCTGCAGAAGCACGAAGGCGACCAGTACCAGAAATTCCAGTTCCAGATCGGGACGGCGTTCTGACCGAACGCATGACAACAGCAACGAGAGGGTAATTTTGCTAACCGGTAAGTTTTCGAAACGAGTGATGTGCGCGCTGACCGTTGCGCTGGCCCTGGGCGCGGCAACGGTGCACGCACAGGACGTCGCCCGCATCGCGGCGGTCAATTCGGATCGGATCCTGCGCGAGTCGGCGCCCGCGAAAGCGGCGCAGACGAAGCTCGAAGCCGAGTTCGCGAAGCGCGACAAGGATCTGCAGGATCTGGCGGCGCGTCTGAAGTCGATGTCCGATTCGCTGGACAAGGGCGGCACGTCGCTGTCGGCGGCCGATCGCGCGCAGAAGCAGCGCGATCTCGCTCAGCTCGACACCGACTTCCAGCGCAAGCAGCGCGAGTTCCGCGAAGACCTGAACCAGCGTCGCAACGAGGAACTGGCGGCCGTGCTGGAGCGGGCGAACAAGGTCATCAAGCAGATCGCCGAGCAGCAGAACTACGACCTGATCGTGCAGGAAGCCGTGTACGTCAGCCCGCGCATCGACATCACCGACAAGGTGCTCAAGGCGCTCGCGTCCGGCTCGACGAACTGAACGGAGCAGACGACGAATGGCATTGACGCTCGATGAACTCGTAAAGCGGTTCGGCGGCGAGATCGCCGGCGATGCACAGTGCACGGTCGGCGGCCTCGCGCCGCTCGACCAGGCAGGCCCTCAGCAACTCGCGTTTCTTGCGAACCCGAAGTACCTGTCGCAGGTCGAGACGACCCGCGCCGGCGCGGTGCTGATCGCGCCGAAGGATCTCGAAAAGCTGGGTGCGGCCGCCAAAGCCCGCAATTTCATCGTGACGCCGAATCCGTACGCGTACTTCGCGCGCGTCGCGCAGATGTTCATCGATCTCGCCATGCCGCCGCGCGCGGCCGGCGTGCATCCGAGCGCGACGATCGATCCGGCGGCGAAGGTCGCCGCGACCGCGGTGATCGGCCCGCACGTGACGGTCGAGGCCGGCGCGGTGATCGAAGACGGCGTACAGCTCGACGCGAACGTATTCGTTGGCCGCGGCACGACGATCGGCGCCGGCTCGCATTTCTATCCGAACGCATCGGTGTACCACGGCTGCAAGATCGGCCCGCGCGCGATCGTCCATTCGGGCGCCGTGATCGGCTCGGACGGCTTCGGCTTCGCACCGGATTTCGTCGGCGACGGCGACGCGCGCACCGGCAGCTGGGTCAAGATCCCGCAGGTCGGCGGCGTGACGATCGGCCCGGACGTCGAAATCGGCGCGAACACGACGATCGACCGCGGCGCGATGGCGGATACCGTCATCGAGGAATGCGTGAAGATCGACAACCAGGTCCAGATCGGCCACAACTGCCGGATCGGCGCGTACACGGTGATCGCCGGCAGCGCCGGCATCGCGGGCAGCACGACGATCGGCCGCCATTGCATGATCGGCGGCGCGGCGGGGATCGCCGGCCACGTGACGCTCGGCGATTATGTGATCATCACCGCGAAGTCGGGCGTATCGAAGTCGCTGCCGAAGGCCGGCATCTATACCAGCGCGTTCCCGGCCGTCGACCACGGCGAATGGAACAAGAGCGCCGCGCTCGTGCGCAACCTCGACAAGCTGCGCGAGCGCATCAAGGCGCTCGAAGCCGCGCTCGCCGCCCAGGGCGGCACCCACGCCTGAGCGCATCATGCGAGACCACGAACCGGGCACGGCCAGCGCAACCGGCCCGGTTTGTCAGACTGGGCCGCGCGGCGGCCCGCTTCAGCCTTTGCATCACCACCGCGCAGCCTCTGCGTGAGACGAACCATCATGAGCACTGAAAAAATCAATCTCGACATCCACAAGATCCTCACGCTGCTGCCGCATCGCTACCCGATTCTGCTCGTCGATCGCGTGCTCGAACTCGAGCCGCACAAAGGGATCAAAGCGCTGAAGAACGTGTCGATCAACGAGCCGTTCTTCCAGGGGCACTTCCCGAAGCGGCCGGTGATGCCGGGCGTGCTGATCCTCGAGGCGCTCGCCCAGGCCGCGGCGCTGCTGACGTTCGCGGAAGAGACGCCGAAGGATCCGGAAAACACGCTGTATTACTTCGTCGGGATCGACGGTGCCCGCTTCAAGCGCGTGGTCGAACCGGGCGACCAGCTGATCCTGAACGTGACGTTCGAGCGCTACATCCGCGGCATCTGGAAATTCAAGGCGGTGGCGGAAGTGGACGGCAAGGTGGCGGCGGAAGCCGAACTGATGTGCACGGTCAAGACGGCCGACGCGGCGCCCTGAGCGACGCGGCACGCATGGGTAACGTAACGCGAGCAACGCGACACATCATATCGAGAGGCAACGGCGCATGACCAGGATTCATCCTACCGCGATCGTCGAGCCGGGCGCGCAGATCGACGAATCGGTCGAGATCGGCCCGTACGCGATCGTGGGCCCGCACGTCACGATCGGCGCGCGCACGACGATCGGCTCGCACAGCGTGATCGAAGGCCATACGACGCTCGGCGAGGACAACCGCATCGGCCATTACGCGTCGGTCGGCGGCCGTCCGCAGGACATGAAGTACAAGGACGAACCGACCCGGCTCGTGATCGGCAATCGCAACACGATCCGCGAATTCACGACGATTCACACGGGCACCGTGCAGGACGTCGGCGTGACGACGCTCGGCGACGACAACTGGATCATGGCCTATGTGCACATCGGCCACGACTGCACCGTCGGCAGCCACGTGATCCTGTCGAGCAACGCGCAGATGGCGGGCCACGTCGAGATCGGCGACTGGGCGATCGTCGGCGGCATGTCGGGCGTGCACCAGTTCGTGCGCATCGGCGCGCATTCGATGCTGGGTGGCGCATCGGCGCTCGTGCAGGACATTCCGCCGTTCGTGATCGCGGCGGGCAACAAGGCCGAGCCGCACGGGATCAACGTCGAAGGGCTGCGCCGGCGCGGCTTCTCGGCCGACGCGATCTCGGCGCTGCGCAGCGCGTACCGCGTGCTGTACAAGAACGGCCTGTCGCTCGAGGAAGCGAAGGTGCAACTGAGCGAGCTCGCGCAAGCGGGCGGCGAAGGCGATGCACCGGTGAAGGCGCTCGTCGAGTTCGTCGTCGCGTCGCAACGCGGCATCATCCGCTAGGCGATGCCGCTCCCGACCAACCAGCTCCGGCTCGCGATGGTGGCCGGCGAGCCGTCGGGCGACCTGCTCGCGGCGTCGCTGCTCGGCGGCCTGCGCGAGCGGCTGCCCGAATCGGCCCAGTATTACGGGATCGGCGGGCCGCGCATGATCGCGCAGGGCTTCGACTCGCACTGGCAGATGGACAAGCTGACGGTGCGCGGCTATGTCGAGGCGCTGGGCCAGATTCCCGAGATCCTGCGGATTCGCGGCGAACTGAAGCGCCAGTTGCTCGCCGAGCGGCCGGATGCGTTCATCGGCGTCGATGCGCCCGATTTCAACTTCAACGTCGAACAGGCCGCGCGCGACGCGGGCATCCCGTCGATCCACTTCGTGTGCCCGTCGATCTGGGCGTGGCGCGGCGGCCGGATCAAGAAGATCGCGAAGTCCGTCGATCACATGCTGTGCCTGTTCCCGTTCGAACCGGCGATTCTCGACAAGGCCGGCGTCGCATCGACCTACGTCGGCCATCCGCTCGCCGACGACATTCCGCTCGAACCCGACACGCACGGCGCGCGCATCGCGCTGGGTCTGCCGGCCGACGGTCCCGTGATCGCGGTGCTGCCGGGCAGCCGGCGCTCGGAGATCGCGCTGATCGGCCCGACGTTCTTCGCGGCGATGGCGCTGATGCAGCAGCGCGAGCCCGGCGTGCGGTTCGTGATGCCGGCCGCGACGCCTGCACTGCGCGAACTGCTGCAGCCGCTCGTCGACGCGCACCCGCAGCTCGCGTTGACGATCACCGACGGCCGTTCGCAGGTCGCGATGACGGCCGCCGACGCGATCCTCGTGAAGAGCGGCACCGTCACGCTGGAAGCCGCGCTGCTGAAGAAGCCGATGGTGATCTCGTACAAGGTGCCCTGGCTGACCGGGCAGATCATGCGTCGGCAGGGCTACCTGCCGTATGTCGGCTTGCCGAACATCCTGGCGGGGCGCTTCGTCGTGCCCGAACTGTTGCAGCATTTCGCGACGCCCGAGGCGCTGGCCGATGCGACGCTCACGCAACTGCGCGACGACGCGAACCGCCGCACGCTGACCGAAGTATTTACCGAAATGCATCTTTCGCTGCGGCAGAACACGGCCGCGAAGGCGGCCGAGGCCGTCGTGCGCGTGCTCGAACAACGCAAGGGGCGCGCATGACCGCGGTCCGTGCACCCCGCCGCCGCGCGTCGAGCGACGGGCAGGGCGGTTTCGATTTCAGCCGTCCGGACGAGATCGTCTGCGGTGTCGACGAAGCAGGCCGCGGCCCGCTCGCGGGTCCGGTGGTGGCCGCCGCGGTGATTCTCGATCCGGCCCGGCCGATCGACGGGCTCGACGATTCGAAAGTGCTGTCGGCGAAGAAGCGCGACATGCTGTACGACCTGATCGTCGCGCGTTCGCACGCGTATTGCGTCGCGTCGGCGAGCGTCGACGAGATCGATACGCTGAACATCCTGCACGCGACGATGCTCGCGATGAAGCGGGCCGTCGAGGGGCTGTCGGTGCTGCCGACGCTCGCGCAGATCGACGGCAACCGGTGCCCGACGCTGACCGTGCGTGCCGAGGCGATCGTCAGCGGCGACGCGCTCGTGCCGAGCATCTCGGCCGCATCGATCCTCGCGAAGGTCACGCGCGACCGGATGCTGGTCGACCTGCACGAACGCTTCCCGGTGTACGGCTTCAACGTGCATGCGGGCTACGGCACCGCGAAACATCTTGCCGCATTGCGCGAGCACGGCCCGTGCGAAGCGCATCGGCGCTCGTTCGCGCCCGTCCGTGAAGCGCTCGATCTGATTCGATGAAAAGCATTACTTCCCGCGACAACCCGCTGTACAAGCGCCTGAAGGCGCTCGCGGGTTCGACGCCCCATCAGCGCCGCAGCGGCCAGGCGCTGCTCGAAGGGTTCCACCTGGCGAGCGCGTACCTCGATACGGGTGCGACACCCGAGCTGTGCGTCACGACCGAAGGCGCGCTCGGCCACGCCGAGGCGCAGGCGATCGTCGCGCGTATCGACGCGCAGCGGATCGTCACGCTGCCGGACGCGCTGTTCGGGCAGTTGTCGAACGTCGTCAACGGCGTCGGCTTCCTGCTGCTGGTCGATCGGCCGGCGCAACCGCTGCCCGCACGCGTGACGCACACGTCGGTCGTGCTCGACGGCGTGCAGGATGCCGGCAATGTCGGTTCGATCCTGCGCAGCGCGGCGGCGGCCGGCGTGCGTCACGTGTTCTGCGCGCCGGGGACGGCCTATGCGTGGTCGTCGAAGGTGCTGCGTTCGGGCATGGGCGCGCATTTCCTGCTGTCGATCCATGAGGATATCGAAGCCGCGTCGCTTGCCGAGCGCCTCGCCGTACCGGTCGCGCTGACCGACTCGCACGGCGCGCAGGCGGTCTACGACTGCGACCTGTCGGGGCCCGTTGCATGGGTGTTCGGCAACGAAGGCGCCGGCGTGTCGGCGTTCTGGCGCGACGCGGCCACGCATCGCGTGACGATTCCGCAGCCGGGCGGGATGGAGTCGCTGAACGTCGCCGCGGCGGCGGCAGTTTGCCTGTTCGAGCAGGTGCGGCAGCAGCGACCGGCGTGACGCCGCGCGCGCATTTGCCGTAAAACGAAACAAGGCCGCGTTTGACGCGGCCTTGTTGCTTTCGGCGACGGCCGGACGGCCGTCGGCGCGCTCGCGCTCAGTAGGACTGCCGGTCGAGGCGGATTTCCTGCAGGATCGTCGTCGCGATTTCCTCGATCGACTTGTGCGTCGACGACAGCCACTTGATCCCTTCGCGGCGCATCATCGCCTCGGCCTCGTTGATCTCGTAGCGGCAGTTCTCGGGCGCTGCATACTTGCTGCCCGGCCGGCGCTCGTTGCGGATCTCCGACAGGCGCTGCGGGTCGATCGACAGCCCGAACAGCTTGTCGCTGTACGCCGACAGCGCCGACGGCAGCTTGCCGCGTTCGAAATCCTCCGGAATCAGCGGATAGTTGGCTGCCTTCACGCCGTACTGCATCGCGAGATACAGGCTCGTCGGCGTCTTGCCGCTGCGCGACACGCCGACGAGGATCACGTCGGCCTCCGACAGGTTGCGGTTCGACTGGCCGTCGTCGTGCGCGAGCGAGAAGTTGATCGCCTCGATTCGCGTCTTGTATTCCTCGGTGTCCGCATTCTGGTGGCCACGGCCCATCGCGTGGCTCGACTTGAGTTCCAGTTCCTGCTCGAGCGGTTCGACGAAGCGCTGGAACATGTCGAGCACGAGCGCGTTCGAGCGCTTGACGATGTCGTTCGATTCGCTGTCGACGAGCGTCGTGAACACGATCGCGCGGCGGCCGTCGTGCACGGCGGCCTCGTTGATCTTCTCGACGGTCGCATAGGCCTTGTCGAGCGAGTCGACGAACGGCACGCGCACGAGGCGGAATTTCTGGTCGAACTGGGAGAGGATCGAATGCGCGAAGGTTTCGGCAGTGATCCCGGTGCCGTCGGAGACGATGAATACGGTAGGCAGCATGAATCTGGACGTCGAGCGTGAAGGGCGGTTGCGCGGGCGGCTGGAGGTGCGCCTCCAGACCCAGTGACAAGGTCGCGCCACATCCGGCAGCCGGCACGGTAGAATAGCGGCAACCTGTTGGATAAGCAATTGCGGGGGCGGGGCGCGAACGGCGCCCGGTGGCTGGGCCGCGCGATTTCCGAATTCCCGGCAAGTCTGGCGATTTGTCTGCAAATATCGCCCTTCTGCCGGGATTTTTGCAAATCGGGGTCGGGAGATTTCCGCCGCTGCGAGTGTTTATCTAACAGGTTGCGCAAGACGCGCCGCGCCTTTTTGCAAGCGCCCGCGTTCGAGCCCACTTGCGCGATCGAGTATTTTTTTCACACTTAGGGGCTTGTATGACTAACGCAGCAAACGTCGCAAAGGACCAGGCGTATGTAATTCCGTTCGAGCAGTTGCGGATGACCGATGTGGAGATCGTGGGCGGCAAGAATGCGTCGCTCGGCGAGATGATCAGCCAGCTTTCCGAAGCAGGCGTTCGCGTACCCACCGGTTTCGCCACGACCGCGCTCGCGTTCCGCGATTTCCTCAAGCACAACGACCTGACCGATCGTATCGCCAAGCGTCTCGAGTCGCTCGACATCGACGACGTGAAGGCGCTCGCCGAAGCCGGCGCCGAAATCCGCAAGTGGATCGTCGATGCGCCGCTGCAGGCGCGCCTCGAGCAGGAAATCCGCGAGCAGTTCGAAGTGCTGAAGAACGGCTCGCCGGGCGAGCTGTCGTTCGCCGTGCGCTCGTCCGCGACCGCGGAAGACCTGCCCGATGCGTCGTTCGCCGGCCAGCAGGAGTCGTATCTGAACGTCGTCGGCATCGACGACGTGCTCGACCGCATGAAGCACGTATTCGCGTCGCTGTACAACGACCGCGCGATCTCCTACCGCGTGCACAAGGGCTTCACTCACGCCGAAGTCGCGCTGTCGGCCGGTGTGCAGCGCATGGTCCGCTCGGACGTCGGCGCCGCCGGCGTGATGTTCACGATCGATACCGAATCGGGCTTCAAGGACGCCGTGTTCATCACGTCGAGCTACGGCCTGGGCGAAACCGTCGTGCAGGGCGCGGTGAACCCGGACGAGTTCTACGTGTTCAAGACGACGCTCGCGCAGGACAAGTACCCGATCATCCGCCGCTCGATCGGCTCGAAGCTGATCAAGATGGAATTCACGCAGCCGGGCGAGCCGGGCCGCGTGAAGACGGTCGACGTGCCGCACGAGCAGCGCAACCGCTACTCGATCACCGACGAGGACGTGATCGAGCTGGCGAAGTACGCGGTCATCATCGAGAAGCACTACCAGCGTCCGATGGACATCGAGTGGGGCAAGGACGGCCGCGACGGCAAGATCTTCATCCTGCAGGCACGTCCGGAAACGGTGAAGAGCCAGGCAACGGGCAAGGCCGAGCAGCGCTTCAAGCTGAAGGGCCAGTCGCAGGTGCTCGCGACGGGTCGTGCGATCGGCCAGAAGATCGGTGCGGGCCCCGTGCGCGTGATCCAGGATCCGTCGGAAATGGAACGCGTGCAGCCGGGCGACGTGCTGGTGGCCGACATGACCGATCCGAACTGGGAGCCGGTGATGAAGCGTGCGGCGGCGATCGTCACGAACCGTGGCGGCCGCACCTGCCACGCGGCGATCATCGCGCGTGAGCTCGGCGTGCCGGCAGTCGTCGGCTGCGGCGATGCGACCGACATCCTGAAGGACGGCGCGCTCGTCACCGTGTCGTGCGCGGAAGGCGACGAAGGCAAGATCTACGACGGGCTGCTCGAGACGGAAGTCACGGAAGTGCAGCGCGGCGAACTGCCGGAAATCCCGGTCAAGATCATGATGAACGTCGGCAACCCGCAGCTCGCGTTCGACTTCTCGCAACTGCCGAACGCCGGCGTGGGCCTCGCGCGTCTCGAGTTCATCATCAACAACAACATCGGCGTTCACCCGAAGGCGATTCTCGAGTACCCGAACATCGACCAGGACCTGAAGAAGGCGGTCGAGAGCGTTGCGCGCGGCCACGCGTCGCCGCGTCAGTTCTACGTCGACAAGCTGACGGAAGGCGTCGCGACGATCGCGGCGGCGTTCTATCCGAAGCCCGTGATCGTGCGTCTGTCCGACTTCAAGTCGAACGAGTACAAGAAGCTGATCGGCGGTTCGCGTTACGAGCCGGACGAGGAAAACCCGATGCTGGGCTTCCGCGGCGCGTCGCGCTACATCGCCGACGATTTCGCGCAGGCGTTCGAGATGGAATGCCGTGCACTGAAGCGCGTGCGCGACGAGATGGGCCTGACCAACGTCGAGATCATGGTGCCGTTCGTGCGGACCGTGAAGCAGGCGGAGCGCGTCGTCGGCCTGCTCGACAAGTTCGGCCTGAAGCGCGGCGAAAACGGCCTGCGTCTCGTGATGATGTGCGAAGTCCCGACCAACGCGATCCTCGCCGAAGAGTTCCTGGAACACTTCGACGGTTTCTCGATCGGCTCGAACGACCTCACGCAGCTCACGCTCGGCCTCGACCGCGATTCGGGCATGGAACTGCTGGCAGTCGACTTCGACGAGCGCGACCCGGCCGTCAAGTTCCTGCTGAAGCGTGCGATCGATACCTGCCGCAAGATGGGCAAGTACGTCGGTATCTGCGGCCAGGGCCCGTCCGATCACCCGGACTTCGCGCAGTGGCTGACCGACGAAGGCATCGCGTCGATCTCGCTGAACCCCGACACGATCATCGATACGTGGCAGGCGCTCGCCAACCGGAAGTAACGGTCGGTCATGCCTTTTCATTGAAGGAGCGGCACCATCGCTCCTTCAATGAAGGCAAAATGCAAGGTTCATGCTATAAACACCCCGGTAAGCACCGGGGTGTTTTTGTTTGTCGGTACGTGTCGAACCGTCCCAGGCGTACCGGCCGCCCCTCCGGGGCAGTGAACGAGAGTGAGCATGGGGCCGTTTTCCGGGAGACCACAATGATGTCGGGGCATCTGTTCTGGTGGGGCGGGGTGGGTGTGCTGGTCGTCGCCGAGTTGCTGACGGGCACGTTCTATCTGTTGATGATCGCGCTCGGCTTTCTCGCGGGCGGGTTGTTGCACCTGGCCGGTTTCGCGCCGCACGTGCAGTTCGGCGCGGCGGCCGCGGTCGCGATCGTTGCGATGATCGTGCTGCGTCGCTCGGGGCTCGGCCGCAAGCAGAAGCGCGACACGTCGACGAATCCCGACGTCAATCTCGATATCGGCTCGACCGTCACGGTCGACGCGTGGCGTGACGGCCGCGCGCGCGTGCAGTATCGCGGGGCCGACTGGGACGTCGAACTCGCGCACGGCGAGCGCGACGATGCGCACGTGTACCAGGTGAGCGCCGTGCGCGGCAATTGCCTCGTGGTCGTGGCGAAACCCGCGGGCTGATCGTCCGCTGATACAACAAGGAGGAAATATTCATGGATTCGCTGATCATCTGGGTTGTCCTGCTCGTCATGGCGATCGTGATCGTGTCGAAGACGGTGAAGATCGTCCCGCAGCAGCATGCGTGGGTGCTCGAGCGCTTCGGGCGCTACCACGCGACGCTGTCGCCCGGCCTCAATATCGTGCTGCCGTTCGTCGATCGCATCGCGTACCGGCACATACTGAAGGAGATTCCGCTCGACGTGCCGAGCCAGGTCTGCATCACGCGCGACAACACGCAGTTGCAGGTCGACGGCGTGCTGTATTTCCAGGTGATGGATCCGATGAAGGCGTCGTACGGGTCGAGCAACTTCGTGCTCGCGATCACGCAGTTGTCGCAGACGATGCTGCGCTCGGTGATCGGCAAGCTCGAGCTCGACAAAACCTTCGAGGAGCGCGATTTCATCAACCACAGCATCGTGTCGGCACTCGACGACGCCGCGGCGAACTGGGGCGTGAAAGTGCTGCGCTACGAGATCAAGGATTTGACGCCGCCGAAGGAGATCCTGCACGCGATGCAGGCGCAGATCACCGCGGAGCGCGAAAAGCGTGCGCTGATTGCCGCGTCCGAAGGCCGCAAGCAGGAGCAGATCAACCTCGCGTCGGGTGCGCGCGAAGCCGCGATCCAGAAGTCCGAAGGCGAGCGGCAGGCGGCGATCAACCAGGCGCAGGGCGAAGCCGCCGCGATTCTGGCGGTGGCCGAGGCGAACGCGCAGGCGATCCAGAAGATCGCGAGCGCGATTCAGTCGCAAGGCGGGATGGACGCGGTGAACCTGAAGGTCGCCGAGCAGTATGTCGGCGCGTTCGCGAATCTCGCGAAGCAGGGCAACACGCTGATCGTGCCGTCGAACCTGTCGGATCTCGGCACCGCGATCTCGTCGGCGCTGACGATCGTCAAGAGCGCGGGGGCGGCGTCCGGCGCGAAGGGCTGAGCCCGATGATCGATGCGCGCGCGGCTGCCGCGTGCGCCGCGCCGTGCGGCGAATCGTCGCGCCGCCGGGTGACTAGCCGGTGCGATTCAGGGAGTCCAAAGCAACACGGCCCGCTTCGAGCGGGCCGTGTCGTTTGCGATGAACGTTGCGTGCGTCAGGTGCCGGCGCGCATGATGCGCGCCTTCTCGCGTTCCCAGTCGCGTTTCTTCTCGGTTTCGCGTTTGTCGTGCAGCTTCTTGCCCTTCGCGAGCGCGATGTCGCATTTCACGCGACCGCCCTTGTAGTGGAAGTTCAGCGGCACGAGCGTGTAGCCGCGCTGCTCGACCTTGCCGATCAGCTTCTTGATTTCCTCGCGGTGCAGCAGCAGCTTGCGCGTGCGAACCGGGTCGGGCTGGATGTGCGTCGAGGCTTCGGGCAGCGGGCTGATATGGGTCCCGATCAGAAAGATCTCGGCGTTCTTCACCACGACGTAGCCTTCCTTGATCTGGCCGCGTCCGGCGCGCAGCGCCTTGACTTCCCAGCCCTCAAGCACCAGCCCCGCCTCGTAGCGTTCCTCGATGTGATAATCGAAGTGCGCTTTCCTGTTATCGATGATGCTCATGAAAGGATCGGGCCAAGTCGTTTAAAATCACGATTTTAGCAAAGCGGGGCGAGAATCGCCCGGCTTGGCTTTCCCACTTCAAGCGATGCCGCGCGATTTATGGCAGATGTCCAGAAAACCGTATTGATCCGTCACTCGGCGGAACAGATGTTCGACCTCGTCACCGACGTGGCCGATTACCCCAATTTCCTGCCCTGGTGCGGCGGTGTCGAGATTCGCCGTCAGGACGAGAGCGGAATGGAAGCGCGCATCGACATCAACTTCAAGGGCATCAAGCAGCATTTCGCGACGCGCAACACGCAGCAGCGCCCGACGCGGATCGACATGGAGTTCACGGACGGCCCGTTCAAGAAATTCACGGGCTCGTGGCGTTTCACGGTGCTGCGCGCTGATGCGTGCAAGATCGAATTCGCGCTGCACTACGAGTTTTCGAGCATCCTGCTCGAGAAGATCATCGGGCCGGTGTTCAGCCACATCGCGAACACGTTCGTCGATTCGTTCGTGAAGCGCGCGGACCAGCGCTACGGAAAGGGGTGACGCGATGCTGTCGATCGAAGTCTGCTACGCACTGCCGGAGCGCCAGACGCTGATTCCGCTGTCGCTGCCCGAAGGGGCGACCGTGCGCTCGGCAATCGACGCGAGCGGCGTGCTCGCGCTGCACCCGGAGATCGATCTCGCGCACGCGAAGACGGGCGTCCACGGCAAGCTCGCGCCGCTCGATGCGCCGCTCGTCGATCACGACCGTGTCGAGATCTACCGTCCGCTGATCGTCGATCCGAAGCTTGCGCGCCAGCGGCGTGTCGACAAATCCCGCCGCGACGGCTCGATCGAGGGCCGCAAGTGGCTGCACAAGGACGCGCGCTGACGCGTTGTTCGCCCGGATTGGTCGGATCGAACGCCGCGGCGCTCAGTGGGCCGCGGCGTTTGCGTTTGTGGGCGCGCTGCCCGGCGTGTCGCCATGCCGTCGCACCGAGCCGTATACGCCGGCGAGCAGCAGCACGAGTGCGGCGATCTCGAGCGCATGCGGCATCCGCCGGTCGTACACGAACGCGTACAGCATCGCGAACACGGTTTCGAACACGATCAACTGACCCGACAGCGTGAGCGGCAGCCGCTTCGACGCGGCGTTCCACAGCCCGTTGCCGAGCCACGACGCGCCGATCGCGAGCACGAGATTCAGCAGCCAGAACAACTGCCAGCGCGATGCCGGGACGGCCGCCTGCACCATGCCGGCCGGCAGCGCGAGGATCGCCAGCCAGCAGAGCCCGCCGAGCAGGCCCGTCACGACACCCCACAGCACCGACCATTCGTTGCCGCCGAAGCGGTGATGGCGTTGCAGGTATCGTGTGTTCGCTACCGCATACCAGGTCCAGCTCGCGAGCGCGCCCGCCGCGCAGGCGATGCCCGCGAGCTTCCGAGCGAGCGTCGTCGCGTGCGCGGCGTCGGACGTAAACAGGTCGACGTTGATGCAGACGATGCCCGCGATCACCAGCGCGAGCGGGGCGGCGAGCCGCCGCAGCGGCACGGCGCCGCGCTCGCCGAGGCCCGCGAGCGTGACGGTCACGGGCAGCACGCCGACGATCAGCGAACTGGGCGCGATGCCGATCAGGTGCACGGCGCCGGACAGCAGCACGTAATACGCGACGTTGCCGACGATGGCGAGCTTCACCAGTGCGGCGAGATCCTCGCGAGTCAGCCGTGCGAGCAGCGAGCGGGTGGCGGGCAACGCGGCCGCGAGCGACACGAGGCCGTACATCGCGTAGCGGCCGGCGCTCAGCAGCAGCGGCGAGAAATCGGTCAGCAGCCGCGGAACGAGAAACACCATGCCCCACAGGGCGCCTGCCAGGACACCGTACACCACGCCGCGCCGCATCGACCGCTCCGAACAAATGACCGAGGTGCGCGCATCTTAGCGATGCCGCCACGGCGGCGTCTTGTTCATTCCTGCACTCGGAGCATGGTTCGGCGCGTCGCGCGGCTTCGACGGGCGGCGAATCAGTCCTCTACCGGATCGGGTGTCGCTTCTGTGCCGTCGGTGGCGGCACGCGTGCGCGCCGGGCGGCGCACGGTACGCAGCTTGCCGCTGTTGCCGCCGCCGCAGTAGAAGCGGTCATGACCGTCGGATTCAAGCCCCGCGACGCCGACGCCGGCCGGCATGTCGATCTGCTCGAGCACCTGGCCCGTGCGCGGATCGATGCGCCGCAGGTCGCTCTGGTCGGCTTCCCACGTGCCGTGCCACAGCTCGCCGTCGACCCACGTCACGCCGGTGACGAAGCGGTTCGATTCGATCGTGCGCAGCACGGCGCCCGATTGCGGATCCACCTGATGAATCTTGCGTTCGCGGTACTGGCCGACCCACAGCGTGCCTTCCGCCCACGCGAGCCCCGAATCGGCGCCGCCGCCGGGCGCCGGAATCGTCGCGAGCACGCGGCCCGATTCGGGATCGATCTTCTCGATGCGGTCCTCGACGATCTGGAACAGGTGGCGGCCGTCGAACGCGGTGCCCGCGTGCGCGGCGACGTCGAGCGAACGGACTGTCGTGCCGCGCTCGGGGTCGAGCGCATTCAGCTTGTCGCCGGACGCGTACCACACGTGCTGCCCGTCGAACGTGACGCCGTGCACGCCGTCGACACCCGGAAACGGGCCGTACTCGCGAAGGATGTCTGCAGTGGAGCGTTTCATGTTCGTCACCTCGTTGTTCGATGGGGCCATCCTAATCTCCCGGCAGCGCAACCGGGAGTAACAAGGTCGTCGCGAATCCGGGCAGCGGCGGCGTCATCCAGCGGCGCGCGCGCCCGCGGCCGAGCGCCTGAACCTTGCCGGTTTCCGCGAGCGCATCGAGCGCGCGTTGCACGGTGCGCTGGCTGGCGCCAAGTGCGAGCGCCAGCGCGGAGCTCGACCACGCTTCGCCGTCGGCGAGAAGCGCGAGCACGGCCGCATGGCGATCGTCGACCGGGCGCGCGAGGACGATGGTTTCGCGCACGCCGAGCGGTTCGAGCGCGAAGCCGCGCGGCGTCGCGACGACGTTCGCGAGCGGGCGCAGCACCGCGCGCAGCCGGCCCATTTCGACCCGCAGCCGCGCGCGATGCGATTCGTCGGCCTGTTTCGCACGGAACGCGGCGGCGACGAGTGCGTTTCTCGACACGTCGGCCGGCCACGCCTCGCCGAGCGCACGCGCGAGCACGAACAGCACTGGACGCCGCGCGAGCGATACGGTCGTGCGCGCGTCGCGCACCGTGTGGCGGCACGCGTCGACGACGAGCGCATTCGACTCGAACAGCGCCTCGACTTCGTCGAGCGGGACGAGCCGCGACGTGCCGCGTGCGATGAGCCGCGCGGCCGGTGCGTCGAGCACGCGCGCCGCGGTGTCGACCTCGGCCGTCAGCGCGGCGATGCCGGCGGCGCGGGCGGCCGTCCGCGCCCGGGCAAGTGCCGCGCGGGCCGCCTGCGTGCGAATGCGGCGCATCGCGATGCCGGCCGCGATCAATTCATGGGCGGCGCGCGACGCGGGCGGCAGCGGTGCGGGATCGAGATGCGCGAGCAGCCGCTCGGCCTCGTCGAGATGACCGATCAGCAGCAACCGGCGCACGCCGAGATAGCGGGCATGCGCGGCGTTCGCGCGGTCGCCGTGCGCGTCGAGCGTCGCGCAGGCCGCATCGAGCGCACGCGTCGGCCAGTGCAGGTCGCGCGACGCGAGCGCGATCTCGGCCTCCGCGACGACGCAGCGCGCCCGTGCGATCGCTTCCTTCGCGCCGAATGCCCGTGCGGCGCCGCGCACGAGCGCTCGCGCCCGTTCGAAATCGCCGAGTTGCGCGAGCGCGATTCCGCGTAGCGCGAGCGCCGGCGCATCGTCGCGCAGCGCGACGCGGTTCAGCGCACCGAGCGCGTCACCGGCCGCGAGCGCGCGCGCGGCCGCCGTGATCAGCGAATCCATTCGAATCCCGACACACTTGTCACTCCCTCCGGTCCGATGCCCGGCACTAATCTAGCACCACGCACACGGCTCCGTACGCCGTGCCCGGATACCCATCGGAAGGAGCAACCCGCAATGACGACTCATCTCACCGGAACACGCGACGCATGGCTGGTCGAACGCCGCGCGCTGCTCGACGCGGAAAAGGCGCTGACGCGGCAAAGCGACGAACTCGCGCGGCGGCGCCAGGCGCTGCCGTGGGTGCGCGTCGACAAGACCTACCGATTCGATACCGAAGCCGGACAGGCGACGCTCGACGACCTGTTTCGCGGCCGTTCGCAACTGCTCGTCTATCACTTCATGTTCGGTCCCGACTACAAGGCGGGCTGCCCGTCGTGCTCGGCGCTCGCCGACGGCTTCGACGGCTTCGCCGTGCATCTGGCGCACCACGACGTGACGCTCGCAGCCGTGTCGCGCGCGCCGCTCGCGAAACTGCTCGCGTACCGGCAGCGGATGGGGTGGACGTTTCCGTGGGCGTCGTCGGTCGGCAGCGATTTCAACTTCGACTTCAACGTGTCGTTCACCGAAACGCAGCAGCGCGCGGGCGACGTCGAATACAACTATGCGCGGGCCGGCCACGCGATGGACATGGATCCGCCGCCGGCGCCCGTCGTGCAGTTCGCGGCCACGTGCGGCACCGATGCGGCCACGTATTCGCGCGACCGGCCGGGGATGAGCGCGTTCGTGCGCGAGGACGGCGCCGTCTATCACACGTATTCGACCTACGCGCGTGGCCTCGACGGATTGTGGGGGATGTACCAGTGGCTCGATCGCGCGCCGCGCGGCCGCAACGAGGCCGGCCCGTGGTGGCGCCGTCACGACGAGTACGCGCGCGGCTGATCGGCCGGCTGCGAGCGGGAGCACGCGATGACACGGCCGACAACCGGCGAGACGGCCGCCGATCCGCGGGCATTCGGCGTGGCGGTCGCGGCCGTGTTCGCGGTCGCCGCGATGGCGTGGCTGGGGCAGCACGCATCGATGGCCGCGATGGGCGGCGAGCCGATGCCCGGCGGCTGGATGGCCTCGGCCGCCTGGCTGCGGCCGTGCGGTCAGGGCGCCGGGCGCGCGTTCGCGGCGTTCGCCGGAATGTGGGGCGCGATGACGGTGACGATGATGCTGCCCGTGCTCGCGCCGCAGCTCTGGCATTACCGGCAGCGCATCGGCCCGCGGACGGCGCGCTCGGCCTGGCTCGTCGTCGTCGCGGGGGCGGGATATTTCTCGGTCTGGATGGCGCTCGGAGCGCTCGTGTTTCCGGCCGGCCTCGCACTGACGGCGGCCGCCGCCCGGCTACCGGCGCTCGCCCGTGCGATGCCCTTCGTGGCCGGCGCCATCGTGCTGGCCGCGGGCGCGTTGCAATTCTCCGGATGGAAGGCGCGCCGGCTGGCGTGCTGCGGGCACGGCCGGCAGGCGGCGGCGCACGCACACCAGTCGCGAGCGTCGTCCGTCACGGCATGGTGGTACGGCGTGCGCGCTGCCATCCGGTGCGGGGCGTGTTGCGGCAACCTGATGGCGATCGCGCTGGCGGCCGGCATGATGGATCTGCGCGTGATGGCCGCCGTGACGGCGGCGATCGCCGCCGAACGCGTTGCGCCGGCCGGCGGGCGCGTCGCGAGGGTCGTCGGTTGCGGGGCGGCGGCGGGCGGCATGGCGATGATCGTCCGCGCGGCCGGGCTGGCGTGACGCACGGCAGGCAAGCCGCTTCGGCGGGTCGCCGGGCGCGCCGTGCGCGGCCGCTTCCGCCGCGGCCGCTTCCGCCGCGGCCCTGCGGCCCTGCCGCGACGCGGGCACTTGCCGCCCAGCCGCCGGTTGCGCGAATGGCTCGATGCGGCGATGAAACGAAAAGCGATCGAAAGCGAACCGAACGGCGATCCGAACGATTCGGCCCCCGAACGGCCGGAACCGGCTAAGCCGTTGTTCGTGTTGTGAAAATTCGTGGCGCTTCGCGTATAATTCGCTTTTGCGCCCATAGGATTTGCCATGCGTCTGATCCAAAAAGCACTCACTTTCGATGACGTGCTCCTCGTTCCCGCCTTCTCCGACGTTCTCCCGCGCGACACCAGCCTCAAGACCAAGCTGACCCGCAACATCTCCCTGAACATGCCGCTCGTGTCCGCCGCGATGGACACGGTCACCGAAGGTCGCCTCGCGATCGCGATGGCGCAGCAGGGTGGCGTCGGTATCGTCCACAAGAACCTCACGCCGGCCGAACAGGCCCGCGAAGTCGCGAAGGTCAAGCGTTTCGAGTCGGGCGTCGTCCGCGACCCGATCACGGTGCCGCCGCAAATGAAGGTGCGCGACGTGATCGCGCTGTCGCGCCAGCATGGCATCTCGGGCTTCCCGGTCGTCGAAGGCCCGCAGCTCGTCGGCATCGTTACGAACCGCGACCTGCGTTTCGAAACGCGCCTCGACGAGCCGGTCAAGTCGATCATGACGCCGCGCGAGCGCCTCGTCACGGTCAAGGAAGGCACGCCGCTTGCCGAAGCGAAGGCGCTGATGCACAGCCACCGCCTCGAGCGCGTGCTGGTCGTCAACGACGCGTTCGAACTGCGCGGCCTGATGACCGTCAAGGACATCACGAAGCAGACCGAGCACCCGGACGCGTGCAAGGACGAACACGGCAAGCTGCGCGCAGGCGCGGCGGTCGGCGTCGGTCCGGACAACGAAGAGCGCGTCGAGCTGCTGGTGCAGGCCGGCGTCGACGTGATCGTCGTCGATACCGCGCACGGTCACAGCAAGGGCGTGCTCGAGCGCGTGCGCTGGGTCAAGCAGAACTTCCCGCACGTCGAGGTGATCGGCGGCAACATCGCGACGGCCGCCGCCGCGAAGGCGCTCGTCGAATACGGCGCGGACGCGGTCAAGGTCGGTATCGGCCCGGGTTCGATCTGCACGACGCGGATCGTCGCGGGCGTCGGCGTGCCGCAGATCAGCGCGATCGCGAACGTGTCGGAAGCGCTGAAGGGCACCGGCGTGCCGTGCATCGCCGACGGCGGCGTGCGCTTCTCGGGCGACGTGTCGAAGGCCCTCGCGGCCGGCGCGAACGCGGTGATGATGGGCAGCATGTTCGCGGGCACCGAAGAGGCGCCGGGCGACGTGTTCCTGTACCAGGGCCGCCAGTACAAGTCGTATCGCGGCATGGGTTCGGTCGGCGCGATGAAGGACGGCGCGGCAGACCGCTACTTCCAGGACAACTCGGCGAACATCGACAAGCTCGTGCCGGAAGGCATCGAAGGCCGCGTCGCGTACAAGGGTTCGGTCAACGCGATCCTGTTCCAGCTGGTCGGCGGCGTGCGCGCCAGCATGGGCTACTGCGGCTGCAAGACGATCGACGAGCTGCACGAGAAGGCCGAATTCGTCCAGATCACCGCGGCGGGCATGCGCGAGTCGCACGTGCACGACGTGCAGATCACGAAGGAAGCACCGAACTATCACGTGGACTGATCGCCGATGAAACCGCTGCTGCGAGCCGTGCTGATCGTCGATGCCGTGCTGCTGCTGGCGTTCGGCGTGCTGTTCGTGCTGACGCCCTGGCAGGCGCTGTTCAACGCGCTGCAACTGGCGAACATCCAGCCGGCGATGCTCGGCCAGGCGTTCGGTATCGCGCTGCTCGGGCTCGCGTGGCTCGCGTTTCATGCGGCGTTCAACGGCGATCTCACGGCGCCCGTCGCACGGTCGGTCGGCCACGTGTACTGGCTGACCGGCGTGCTGACGGTCGTGTGGTCGATCGGCACCGGCAACGGGCCCGCGCTCGCCGCCGCCGGCCGGGTGCTGTCGGCCGTGGCCGGGGTCGCGCTGATCGTGCTCGGCCTCGGCGGCGTGCGGCTCGCATCGGCCGTGCGCCGGCGCGAGAAAGTGCAGGCGCTCGAGGGCCGGGACGCGAAGCGTCCGGTCGAACCGGCGCCGGCCTCCGCCTCCGCAGCGCAGCCGCGGGTCGAGCCGGTCGTCGGCCGTCCGGTGGCGCCTTCGGCGGCGCCGGCCGCGGCGACCCCATCGGCCGCGTCCGAGCGCGCGTCAGGCAGCGTCGCGTTCGACGCGCGCCCGCCGTCGCAGGATTGACCGGCGATGCGTCGCGCGTGCCGCCGCCGCCCGACGCCGCTGTCCATGCTTTTGACGCAGCGCTCGATGCGCTGCTTTTCTTATTCTCTTCATCCCGTCCGCAGCCATGCACGACAAAATCCTGATTCTCGACTTCGGTTCGCAAGTCACCCAACTGATTGCACGGCGCGTGCGTGAAGCGCACGTCTACTGCGAAATCCATCCGAACGATGTGTCCGACGACTTCGTCCGCGAGTTCGCGCCGAAGGCCGTGATCCTGTCGGGCAGCCACGCGAGCA
Source organism: Burkholderia sp. BCC1208 (assembly GCF_902833095.1). Lineage (NCBI taxonomy): Bacteria > Pseudomonadati > Pseudomonadota > Betaproteobacteria > Burkholderiales > Burkholderiaceae > Burkholderia > Burkholderia sp. BCC1208. The sequence continues at coordinate 248,674 of NZ_CADFDY010000006.1, forward strand.
CGTACGAAGACCATCAGCTGCGCGCGCCGCAGGCGGTGTGGGATCTCGGCGTGCCGGTGCTCGGCATCTGCTACGGCATGCAGACGATGGCCGTGCAGCTCGGCGGCAAGGTCGAGTGGAGCGACCATCGCGAATTCGGCTACGCGGAAATGCGTGCGCACGGCCATACGCGCCTGCTCGACGGCATCGAGGATTTCACGACGGCCGAAGGCCACGGGATGCTGAAGGTCTGGATGAGCCACGGCGACAAGGTTGCCGAGCTGCCGCCGGGCTTCGCGCTGATGGCGTCGACGCCGAGCTGCCCGATCGCCGGCATGGCCGACGAGGCGCGCGGCTACTACGCGGTGCAGTTCCACCCGGAAGTCACGCACACCGTGAAGGGCCGCCAGATCATCGAACGCTTCGTGCTGCAGATCGCCGGCGCGAAGCCCGACTGGATCATGAAGAACCACATCGAGGAAGCCGTCGCGAAGATCCGCGAGCAGGTCGGTGACGAGGAAGTGATTCTCGGCCTGTCGGGCGGCGTCGATTCGAGCGTCGCGGCCGCGCTGATCCATCGTGCGATCGGCGATCAGTTGACGTGCGTGTTCGTCGACCACGGCCTGCTGCGCCTGAACGAAGGCAAGATGGTGCTCGACATGTTCGAGGGCCGCCTGCATGCGAAGGTCGTGCACGTCGATGCGTCCGACCAGTTCCTCGGTCATCTGGCCGGCGTGACCGATCCGGAAGCGAAGCGCAAGATCATCGGCCGCGAGTTCGTCGAGGTGTTCCAGGCCGAGGCGAAGAAGCTGGCGAAGGCGAAGTGGCTCGCGCAGGGCACGATCTACCCGGACGTGGTCGAATCGGGCGGCACGAAGACGAAGAAGGCGACGACGATCAAGAGCCACCACAACGTCGGCGGCCTGCCGGAAACGCTCGGCCTGAAGCTGCTCGAGCCGCTGCGCGACCTGTTCAAGGACGAAGTGCGCGAGCTGGGCGTCGCGCTCGGCCTGCCGCCGGAGATGGTGTACCGTCATCCGTTCCCGGGCCCGGGCCTGGGCGTGCGGATTCTCGGCGAAGTGAAGCGCGAGTACGCGGACCTGCTGCGCCGTGCGGACGCGATCTTCATCGAGGAGCTGCGCAACACGACCGCGACCGCGCACGATGCGGCTGCCGGCCTGTGCGGCGAGGCCGATGTCGGCAAGAGCTGGTACGACCTGACGAGCCAGGCGTTCGCGGTGTTCCTGCCGGTCAAGTCGGTCGGCGTGATGGGCGATGGCCGCACGTACGACTACGTGACGTCGCTGCGCGCGGTGCAGACGACCGACTTCATGACCGCGCATTGGGCGCACCTGCCGTACGCGCTGCTCGGCCGCGCGTCGAATCGGATCATCAACGAGGTGCGCGGGATCAACCGGGTCGTGTACGACATCTCGGGGAAGCCGCCGGCGACGATCGAGTGGGAGTAAGCATTCCGGCCGAATCGGCATTCGATTCCGCTTGCGTCGCGTTGCGTATCGTTTGATGTCGCGATAGGTCGGAAGCGGCTTGCCGGTTCGGCTGGATTGCTGTTCCGGCTGACGTCGGGGCAAGAAGCGGCCTGGCAATTGCCAGGCCGTTTTGCGTTAACGCGCGACGTCAGTCAGCGAGCGTGGTGTTTTCCGTTCCGGTCTCGGATACATCACGCATGCGCACGCACGAGCGACCGCAGATACATCGGCACCTTCGCCTTGGTCGTCGCCTGGACTCGCGACATCAACGCGTGATCGATCCGATCCAGTCCATAAGTCCGCGAAATATCGTGCTGCAACCTGCACCACAGATGGCCAGCCATCTCGGCATCGACCATCGCGCGGTGCGCACGGCCCGTTTGCGGCAACCGCAGCATCTCGGCCAGGCTCGACAGGCGGTGACTCCTGGCGTCCGGGTAGATCCGTCTCGCCACCAGCATCGTGCACGCAAACGCATGGTCGGCCGACATGCCGAGCGCCCCGAGTTCCGACTGCCAGAAGCGCTTGTCGAACCCGGCGTTGTGGGCCACGATCGCATGCTTGCCGACGAACGCCGCCGCTTCCTTCATGACGTCGGACGCCGGCGGCGCCGTCGCGATCATGTCGTTCGTGATGCCGGTGAGCGCAACGACATCGGACGGGATGCGTCTGCCTGCATTCATCAAACTCTGGAAACGGTCGACGACTTGCCCGTCGCGTAGCAGGATGACGGCAATTTCGGTCGCACGGTCGCCCAGATTCGGCGACAGCCCGGTTGTTTCGAAGTCCAGTACCGCGACGGTTTGCATGGTTGAATTCGGATGCTTCATCAGAGGATGTCGAGTTTGGCCGAGAGGGTAGCATTTTCGTGCTCGCGAACGGCGGATTCATCGAGCGGCGAGCGGACCGGCTTCCGATTGACGATAATGAAATTACGCTCCCGGCCTGTCGGAGATGCCACCGTGACTCAACTGACGCTACCCGGATTCGATACGCCGCCGCCGGTTCCCGTGCACCGCTTCTTTTTCGCCGTGATGCCGGATCCGGCTGCGGCCGTGCGCATTGCCGGCATGGCCAAAAGCTTGCAACTCGAGAAGGACAGCCCGATGGATACCGAGCGTCTGCATGTCACGCTGGGTTCTCTGGGCGATTTCGCTTATGTGCCGGGTGCCACCCTTGCGCGGGCACGTGCGGTGGCGGACCGCGTGGCTGTGCCGTCTTTCTCCGTGAGGTTCGACAAGATCATCAGCTTCAATGGGCGGCCCGGGCATCAGCCGCTGGTGCTGACGGGGCGGGCCGGTCTGGAAGACTTGATCGATTTTCGACGGCGGTTGCGAGACGCGCTGAAACGAGCGGGCGTGCGCGTTTTTCCGTCGAGTTTCACCCCGCACGTGACGCTGCTGTACGGCGCGGGGAGGCCAGACGAGTACAGGGTCGAGCCGATTACCTGGACCGCGTTCGACTTCGTCCTGATCGATAGCTGGCTCGGCAAGTCGCACTACGACGTGTTGGGGCGCTGGCCGCTGACGACCGGTGGCCCGTCGGGATGATCGTGATGCCGCAAGTGTGGTGTCGTTTTCTGCGCATCCTGACCGGGCCGGTGCAGTGTCCCGTGCCCGCCGGGCCGCCAGCTTAGTCCCGATCGCCACCGCGATAACGAAGGTGAATCAGCGGATAAGGGCGCCCTTGTCCATCCCGCTCCGATCGCCCGCAGCGCTCGAATCCGAGCCGCTCATAAAATCCCGCCGCCGCTTCGTTCTGTTCGTTGACGTCGGTCGACAGATCGGGATGGCGCTTGAGCGCTTCCTCGACCAGCCGCCGCCCGACTCCCGCGCCGTGGTGGGCGGGATCGACGAACAGCGCTTCCATGTGACTACCGTCGAGCAGCATGAAACCGATCGGACGATCGCTCTCGTCGACGGCCAGGTCGAGCGGTGCGCGCGGCGGAAACGCGACGACTTCGGATTCGATTGAACGACGATCGTCGTCGCTCAGGAAGTGATGCGTGGCGTCGACGGCGTTGCGCCAGATATTCAGCGCGCGTGCGCCGTCGGCCTCGGTGGATTGTCGAATTCTGATCATGGTTTGATACGTTGTGATTCTGCGCTCGGCAGGTAGCTTGCTCCGTGACGGAACGAATGCATCGCGCTGATGCACAAGCGACAGCGAAGTGTCAGGCGAATGGCGGACGCGCGTTGCCCAGCACCGCCGCTCGCTCGATTGCCCTCAGCGTGACGTCGCGCACGCCCGCGCTCATCGGCAAATCGTCGCGGTCGAGTTCGTCGATGCCGAACCAGCGTGCGTCGAGTGCATCGTCGCCGGCGGCAGGCGTGCCGCGCAGCCATCTGCACAGCACCGCGACCATGATGAAATGCTGGCGCACTGCGCCGTGCGCATCGTAATCGAAGGCATCCAGCGCGGTGAAGATGTCGAGCGCTTCCACGTCGACCGTCGTCTCTTCCGCGATCTCGCGCACGACCGCATCCGCGAGCGGCTCGCCCGGCTCGATCTTACCGCCGGGGAAGCCCCAGCAGCCCGCATCGGGCGGATTCGCGCGGCGCACGAGCAGCACGTCGCGTTCGCGCAGCACGATGCCGATCACGGCGGGAACGGGGCGCAAGGAAGCAGCGTGGCCGGTTGCGGACATGGTCATGCGTATCCGTTGGTTCGAACGAACGCGCGGGTGTGCACGCGGCTCACCGGGCGTTTCCAGAACGTCGTTCGATCGCACGGATCACGACCATGTCGGCCGCGCCATGTCCGGCCTGCTTGGTTTCGCCGTAAAACGCGTGGCGGATGTCGAGCGGCGGCGACGCGATGCCGATGCTCCGCGCGACGAGCGGCATGCCGGCCCGTGCGAGATTGAGCGCCATCGGCGTGCCCATCACGCCGAGGCCGATAAATCCGACTGCGGTTTGCATGGTGCTGCTCCCACGGTAGGTGGCGACGATCGTGGGCGTCAGTATCGCAGCGTTTTCGCATGCCTGCCATCTGTCCCGCGACCGCGAACGCCGCGTCATCGCCACTACGCGAGGCCCGCCAGGTAAGGCCACGGATAAATACCGCGTGCATGGCCGTCGCCGAACAGGAAGCGTACGCCGTAGCCGAGCGCTTCCACGCCGTCGAGCGTCAGGCCCGGCCGCGCGTCGATGTGGCCGCCGTCGAACCGGACTTTTCGGCATTCCGCGCACGGGCAATCGCTGCGCAACCGTGCATAGCCGATGCGTTGCGTGGCGCCGTCGGGCCAATGAAGCGTCAGTGCGCGTGCCCGGTGATCGAGTGCGATTTCGGTCGGCGCGATCATCGCGACGCCTCGTCGATCTGTCCGATCGCGATCCGCACGGCCTTGCGGACTTCGGGGTCGCGATCGTCGAGCGCGTCGTGCAGCGCGGGCAGCGTCGCCCGGTCGCGCAATTCGCCGAGCGCGAGCGCGGCTTCCTTGCGCAGGTTGCTGATCGCATGAGAGAGCAGCGCGACGACGGCCGATGCCGCGGCCGCGTCGCGCAATTGGCCAAGTGCGCGTACGGCACGCAGGCGCACTTGCCAGTAATCGTCGTCGAGCGCGGCGACGAGCGGATCGCGCGCAACGGCGGCGCGCAGCTTGCCGAGTGTGGCAGCCGCTTCTTCGCGCACCTGCCATTCGACGTCGCGCAGCGCCGCGAGCAACGCGGTGACGACGGCGGTATCGCCGGCCGCGGCAAATCCGATCGCGCCGACCGCGGCGCGCCGCACGTCGGCATCGGCGTCGGTGGTCGCGACGCGGGCGAGCGGCGGCAGCGCGCGGCCGTCCTTGAGCCAGCCGAGCACGACGACTGCCTCGGCGCGTACGGCAGCGGCGCTCGCGTCGAGCGCGCGCAGCGCGGGCGCGAATGCGTCGGGGTCGCGCAATTCGCGCAAGCCGCGCAGTACGGCACCGCGCACGAACGGCTCGGGCCGGTCGGCCCAGCGGCAAAGCACGGCGCCCGATGCCGCGTTCTTCAGTTCGGACAGGCTCTGCGCGGCCGTCGCGCGCACGCCGTCGTCCGGATCGAGCAGCGCGTGGCACAGCGCGTCGACGACATCGGGCTGCTCCCATGCGTCGAGCACGCGCGCGGCCTCGCTGCGCACGTCGGCCGACGGATCGTCGCGCAGCGCCGCGACGAACGACGGCACGAGTTCGGGCGCCTCGAGATCGGCGAGTTCGAGCAGCGCGATGCGACGCACCGATGCATCGGCCGCGGCGAAGCGCGCGACGAGCGCGGCATGTTCGGCGGCCGGCACGCCGGGCAGCGGGAAAGCGGAGGAAGAAGCGGTCATGGAAAAAAATCGGTGCGGTGAAGGGGCAGGCACGCACGCTCACGCGGCGTTGCGCAACAGCGCGAGACAGCGGCGCTTGATGTCGACGAACGAGGGCTCGGTCGTGCTGTCGTCGGTGCGGGGGCGCGCGAGCGGCACGCGGATGTCGGCGACGATGCGCGCGGGCCGCGGCGACAGCATCAGGATGCGGTCGCCGAGAAACAGCGCTTCCTCGATGTCGTGCGTGACGAACAGCACGGTCGTGCCGATGCGCGACCAGATGTCGAGCAGCAGCGTCTGCATCATCCGGCGCGTCTGCGCGTCGAGCGCGCCGAACGGCTCGTCCATCAGCAGCACGCGTGGCCGGTTGATCAGCACGCGGGCGATCTCGACGCGCTGCTGCATGCCGCCGGAAAGCTGCGCGGGGTAGTGCGCGCCGAAGCCGCCGAGCCCGACGAGTTCGAGCAGTTCGGCCGCTTCGCGGCGGCGTTCGTGTGCGCTCACGCCTTTCATCTTCAGGCCGAACGCGACGTTGTCGATCACGCGCTTCCACGGAAACAGCGTGTGCTGCTGGAACACGAGCCCGCGATCGGGATGCGGGCGGTCGACCGGTTCGCCATCGACGACGATCTCGCCGTGCGTGGCCGCGAGGTGGCCGGCGAGCGCGCCGAGCAGCGTCGATTTTCCGCAGCCGGACGGCCCGAGCACGCAGACGAATTCGCCGGGCGCGATGTCGACGTCGAGCGCATCGAGCGCCGCGAAGCGCGCATGCGGCGGGCCGAGTTCGATCGTCAGCGCGCGCACGCCGACGCGGCCGGGTGCGGCCGAGGTCGTGTCCGCTGCGCTCATGGCCGGCCTCCGCGCGGTGCGTACCACGGCGTGAGCGCCGCGCCGATGCGCTTGACGAGCAGGCTGCTGCCCATCCCGAGCAGGCCGATCAGCGCCATGCCGACCACGATGTCCGGGTAGTTCTGCAACGTATAGGATTCCCACGTGAAATAGCCGATGCCGTACTGACCGGCGATCATCTCGGCCGTGACGAGGCAGAACCACGCGGTGCCCATCCCGATCGACAGGCCCGTGAAGATCGACGGCGCGGCGCCGGGCAGGATCACTTCCGCATAGAGCGCGAGGCCGCGCGTGCCGAGGCTGCGCGCGGTCGCGACGAGCCGGGGGTCGACGGCTTCGGCGCCATGCACGGTATTGAGCAGGATCGGGAACAGCGCGCCGACGAACGTGATGAACATCATGCTCAGCTCCGACGACGGAAACATCAGGATCGCGAGCGGAATCCACGCGACGGCCGGAATCGGCCGCAGCATCTCGAGCGGCGGCAGCAGCGTGTCCTCGAGCGCGCGATAGCGGCCGATCGCGAGCCCGAGGCCGATGCCGGCGACGGCCGCCGCGACGAAGCCGGCCAGCACGCGCGTGATGCTCGCGAACAAGTGCATCGGCAGCTTCGGCGATTGCAGGAACGATGCCAGCGCGGGGCCGACGTCGGCCGGCGCGGGTACGTTCGCGAACGTGACGATGCCGAGCGACAGCCGCCAGTGGACGGCCGCTTGCCACAGCGCGATGCAGGCGGCGAGCGATGCGATACGCCATGCGCGGCGGCGCATCGGTGTCGGGCGGCGGCGCGCGGCGAAATGCGGCGAGCGGGCATCACCGCTGCGCGGTGCGTCGGTGACGCGGCGTTTGACGAGGTCGAGGGTGGCAGCCATGCGGAAGTCCGGTGTCGACGAAGGGAAAGAGGGGGCGTGCGACGCTCAGCGCGCGGCGAGCGCCTGCGCGGTGACGGTCTTCGCGGCCGCATAGTCGACCACCGCGCCCGATACCTGCTGCGCGTACGCGTCGGCGCCCGACTTCAGCAGGAACGCGGTGAGCACGCCGTGCGCGTCCTTCACGTACCACGCCTGGTCGGCGAACAGCTTCAGGCCGCTTCCGTGGTCATGCACGAACACGGCGCGCACCTTCGCGGACGGGCCGAGCTTGCCGAGCGCCGCAAACGCGGCGGCGGGGCTGGCATAGTGGCGCACGGCGTCGTCGCCGGCGAGCCAGACCTGTGCGACATCGTTGAAGTCGTGGATCGGCTTGCCGGTCGACGCGTCGTTCGCGACGAGCGGCTGCTTGCCGGAGTGCTTGAGCGCCGCGTCGTAGTCGAGCCCGGACGCCTTGAATGCCGCACGGATATAGCGATCGTCGACGAACGTCGCGGGGTCGGGCGCGGTGTCGGTCTTCTTCAGCAGCTTCAGCGTGTCGATGGCCGTCGCGACCGCTTGCCGGTATTCGGGCTTCCACGTCAGGTCGCGGGTCTGGATGCCGAGCGGCCCGTGATACAGGTAGTCGACTGGCGCCTCGATGCCGGTGACCTTCTCGATCAGCAGGCTGTACTTTTCCGGGTTCTGCGCGAGCAAGCGGTTCGCTTCGATCGCGGCGCGCAGATAGGCCACCACGATTTCCGGATAGCGCCGCGCGTAATCCGCGTCGACGAGCGCGCCGTGGAAGGTCGGCGCGTGGGTCTGCGCGCCGTCGTAGATCTTGCGCGCGATGCCGCGGTACGGGAACAGATCGGCGAACGGCACGAAGTCCGCATGTGCGTCAATCTTGTTCGCCTTCAGCGCGCTGCCGGCCACTTCGGGCGCCTGCGTGACGATGTTCACGTCGGTATCGGGGTTCCAGCCCTGGGCCTTGATCGCGCGCAGCAGCATGCCGTGCGCGGTCGATGCGAACGGCACCGAGATCGTCTTGCCCTTCAGGTCGGCCAGCCCGCGCACCGTCGAATTCGACGGCACGACGATCCCGTTGCCGCTGCCGTCGATGCTGCCGTCGAGCACGGTGATGAACACGCTGCGGCGGCCGGCCTTGCGGAACGCCGCGCCGTTCAGCGCGCCGGGGAAATCGGCCATCGCGCCGAAGTCGAGCTTGCCGGCGACCATCTCGTTGGTCAGCGGCGCGCCGGACGTGAAATCCTTCCACTGCACGTCGTACTTCACGTCCTGGTACTTGCCGGTGCGCGGCAGGTACTTGTCGAGCAGATGCAGTTCGCGGATCAGCAGGCCGCCGGTCGCGCAATTGATCGTCGTGTCCTGCGTGCCGATCGCGATGCGGATCGTCTCCGCATGCGCGAAACCGGTGGCCGCGACCGCGATCGACGCGGCGAGCAGGCGGAACATCCGTAGCGTTCTCTTCATGTGTCGTGAGTCCGGTAGTGGGGGGCAGTGCGCGGGTGGCGCGCCGTGTCAGCGCAGCAGGTAAGGGATGTCGACCTTGACCGCGCCGGTCGGGCAGTCGCGTTCGCACGGCATGCAGTACCAGCATTCGTCGAACTGCATGTACGCCTTGCCCTTGGTGACGTCGATCGCGAGCAGGTCGAGCGGGCACACGTCGACGCAGACGGTGCAGCCCTTGTCGGCGATGCACAGCGCCTCGTCGATCGTCACGGGCGCGCTGCCGCGCTGGAAGATGTCGTGCGGGGTATGGGGCATGGCAAGGTTCCTCAAAGGGCGGCCGCGAGCGCGGCCGGTTCGCGGATGCGCAACTGCGCATAGGCGCCGCGTTCGTCGTCGGCAAGCGGCACGACGTACGGTTCGACCGGCCGCTTCTCGCTGCGCATCGCGCCCGCGGCATCCTTGCGCAGCCACGTGTGGCAGAACCATTCGGCGTCGTTGCGGTGCGGAAAATCGACGCGATGGTGGTACAGCCCCCAGCGGCTCTCGGTGCGGAACAGCGACGCGCGTGCGGCCATTTCCGCGCAATCGCGGATCGCGCGTACTTCGGCCGCACGCATCAGTTCATGTGGATTGTCCGCCTTGATTTCTTCGATATCCTCAGTAATTCCGTCAAAACGTTGAAGCCCGATTTCCATCTTGCGCGTCACCTTCGGCGGTTGCAGGTAGTCGTTCACCATGCGGCGCAGCTTGTACTCGACCTGCGCCGGCGCCAGGCCGCGCTCGCGCAGCAACGGCGCGAGCACGCGCGAGCGCTCGGCATCGACCTGCTGATCGTCCACCGGCGCGTGTTCGCGGCCGGCCACGTAGTCGGCCGCGTTTTGCCCGGCGAACCAGCCGTACGTGAAGGCGCCGAGCATGTAGTTGTGCGGAACGGCCGCCATGTCGCCGGCTGCGTACAGCCCCGGCACGGTCGTCTCCGCGCGCGCGTTCACGTACACGCCCGATGCGCTGTGGCCGCTGCAGAAGCCGATCTCCGAGATGTGCATCTCGACCATCTGGCTGCGGTAGTCGGTGCCGCGCCCCGCATGGAAACGGCCGCGGCTCGGCCGTTCGTTCGTATGCAGGATCTGCTCGATGGTCCGGATCGTTTCTTCCGCGAGATGATCGAGCTTCAGGAACACGGGGCCGTTGCCGCTCTGCAGTTCCTGGTAGAACTCCCACATCATCTGGCCGCTCCAGTAGTCGCATTCGATGAAGCGCTCGCCCTTGCCGTTCGCGGTGAAGCCGCCGAGCGGGCCCGTCACGTACGCGCACGCCGGGCCGTTGTAATCCTTGATCAACGGATTGATCTGGAAGCATTCGAGGTTCGCGAGCGCCGCGCCCGCGTGATAGGCCATCGCGTAGCCGTCGCCCGCGTTGGTCGGGTTCTCGTACGTGCCCATCAGGTAGCCCGATGCCGGCAGACCGAGGCGGCCGGCCGCGCCGCAGCAGAGGATCACGGCCTTCGCGCGGATCACGTGGAATTCGGCGGTGCGGCAATCGAAGCCGAGCACGCCGCTCGCGCGGCCCTGCGCATCGGTCAGCACGCGCGTCGCGACGATCCGGTTCGTGATCGCGATGCGTGCGCGCTTGAGTTGCCGGTACAGCACCTTCTTGATGTCGTGGCCCTCCGGCATCGGCAGCACGTACGAGCCCATGTGATGGACTTTCTTCACCGCGTAGTCGCCGGTGCCGTCCTTCTCGAACTTCACGCCCCAGCGGTCGAGCTGCTCGATCGTCGCGAAGCTGTGCGTCGCGTACGTGTACACGGCTTCCTGGTCGACGATCCCGTCGTTGGCGATCGTGATCTCGCGCGTGTACTGCTCGGGCGTCGCATGACCGGGAATCACCGCGTTGTTCAGGCCGTCCATCCCCATCGAGATCGCGCCGCTGCGTTTCACGTTGGCCTTCTCGAGCAGCAGCACGCGCAGGGACGGATCGCGCTCCTTCGCCTTGATGGCCGCCATCGGGCCGGCCGTGCCGCCGCCGACCACGACGACGTCGTATTCGTGCACATGGGTATTCATCGCGGGTTCCTTGCAGGTTTGCGCGCCTTCTGCCGATCGACGCGCAGCCGGTACTGGAAGGCGTCGCCGCGGAAGTAGAGGTATTCGTAGTCGATCGGCGCACCCGATGCGTCGTGCGTGAGACGCTCGATACGCAGGACGGGGCTGCTTTCCTCGACGTGCAACGCGTCGACGATTTCGTCGTCGGCGAGGATCGCGTCGATCGACACGTCGGCATGGCCGAGCGGAATGCCGCAGTCGTTCTCCAGGATCAGGAAGATGTCGCGGGTCGCGAGATCGGCGCCGGCGAGGCGCTTGCCGAGCGCTTCGGGCACCCAGGTCTGTTCGAGCGACACGGGTTCGCGGTTCAGCAGCCGCACGCGGTGGATCTCGACGAGCGGCGCGCCTTCGGGCACGTTCAGCTTCGTCGCGAGATGGCGATCGGCCTTCACGGTGCGCAGGCTGCGCAACTGGTTGACGATCTCGTAGCCCATCGACGACATCGCCTCGGCGAACCCCTGCAGCGACGTCACGTTCTGGAAGGCCTTCGGCTTCGACACGAACGTGCCCTTGCCGTGCAGCTTGAACAGCAGGCCTTCCTTCTGCAGGTCGCCGAGCGCCTGGCGCACCGTGATGCGGCTGACGTCGAACATCGCGCAGAGTTCGTGCTCGGACGGCATCCGGCTGTGCGGTGCATAGGTGCCGTCGAGAATGCGCGCGCGTAGCGTGTCCTTGATCTGCACGTAGAGCGGGGCCCCGGACAGCGGCACGACGTTGGGTGAAGTCATCGGTCAACTTGTTATGACAAGATGGGGCGAGTGTAGCCAGCGCCAGTGCGTGCCCCAACCAACCATTTCTGCTTTCGAATTTCCCGTTTCGGAAAAGCGGCGCGGCAGCTGGCGGGCGCCCGGATGATTCGACCCTTGCGAGTCGCGCTGAATCGCCGACAATAAAAATTCCACGGCCCATGCGCCGCACATGTCGATTTCCCGCTGCGTCGCCCGTCGTATCGATATCGAGCGGGCAGCACGCCGCGCCATGCGGCTGGCGCCCGATTGCCGCGAATGGCGCAACGAACGAGGAGATGCCACATGACACGCCACATACCGGATTCCCGATACCGCTGGGTGATCGTCGCCGCGGGCGGCCTGATGGGCTGCGTCGCGATCGGCGCGATGTTTTCGTTACCGGTGTTCCTGCGGTCCATCGCGCGCGATACGGGCTGGTCGATGACCGGCATTTCCGGCGCGATGACGCTCGGCTTCATCGCGATGGCGTTTGCGAGCATGGCATGGGGCAGCCTGTCGGACCGCGTCGGCACGCGGCCGGTCGTCATCGCGGGCGCCGTGCTGCTGTCGGCGAGCCTGGCGCTGGCGAGCCGCGCGCCGTCGCTGCTCGTGTTTCAGCTGACCTTCGGCCTGGCCGTGGGCAGCGCGACGGCCGCGATATTCGCGCCGATGATGGCGTGCGTGACCGGCTGGTTCGACACGCACCGCAGCCTCGCGGTATCGCTCGTGTCGGCAGGCATGGGGATGGCGCCGATGACGATGGCGCCGCTGGCCGCATGGCTCGTGTCGGTGCGCGACTGGCGCACGTCGATGCTGCTGATCGCCGCGCTGGCGGCCGTCGTGATGATTCCGGTGTCGCTGCTGGTGCGTCGGGCGCCGGCGCTCGACGCGGCACCCGCGCGCACTGTGCCCACGCCTGCGTCCGCCGGCACGCCCGCCGCGATGTCGGTCGCCGATGCGCTGCGCTCGCCGCAGTTCAGGGTGCTGCTGCTGACCAATTTCTTCTGCTGCGCGACGCATTCGGGCCCGATCTTTCATACGGTCAGCTACGCGGTGACCTGCGGGATTCCGCTGATCGCCGCAGTGTCGATCTACAGCGTCGAAGGGCTCGCGGGCATGGGCGGCCGGATCGCGTTCGGGATCCTCGGCGACCGCCTCGGCGCGAAGCGCATGCTGGTGGCGGGGCTGCTCGCGCAGGCGCTCGGCGCGCTCGGCTATTACTTCGTGCGCACGCTCGACGGCTTCTACGCGGTCGCGACGCTGTTCGGCTTCATCTATGCGGGCGTGATGCCGCTGTATTCGGTGCTCGCGCGCGAGAATTTCCCGCTGCGGATGATGGGCACCGTGATCGGCGGCTGCGCGATGGCCGGCAGCCTCGGGATGGCCACGGGCCCGGTCGCGGGCGGCCTGATCGTCGACACGCTCGGCAGCTACGGCTGGCTGTACCTCGGATCGTTCGCGATCGGGATCGGCGCGTTCCTGATCGCGACGATGTTCCGCCCGTTCGCGAAAGCGCGGCCGGAAACGGCGGCAGCGTAATCGGGCAGCGCAGGCGGGGGCGGCTGGCGTTTTCGTCGAGTCGGCAGCGGCCAGTGGGAACGTCGTGGATAAAAAATGGGTGCGGATATTGCCTCCGTCTGAAAGCGTCCGGACGGCGCTCAGCCTGCTGCGGCGCAGCAGAGCGGCAAGTGGTGGCGATCGGCGCGCATGCGCTGCGATTCGGCCCCTAAAAATGCAATATCGAGCATATATTCGAAGAGCCTGTCATACCGGCGTCACCCTGCTAGAATTCGGCCTGCCGCATTGTTCCCATTGACTGATGAGATTGCTTGACGCCCTGGTCGAACAACGTATTGCCGCCGCCGCCGCGCGGGGCGAGTTCGACGATTTGCCGGGTACCGGCGCGCCGCAGGCGCTGGATGACGACCTGCTCGTGCCCGAGGAGGTGCGGGTGGCCAACCGTATCCTGAAGAACGCGGGCTTCGTGCCGCCGGCCGTCGAGCAACTGCGCGCGCTGCGCAACCTGCACGACGAAGTGCAGGCAGTCAGCGACCGTGCCGCGCGCTGCCGGCTGCAGGCGAAGATCCTCGCGCTCGACATGGCGCTCGAATCGCTGCGCGGCGGCCCGATGGTGATGCCGCGCGACTACTGTCGGCGCATCGCGGAACGCCTGTGCGAGCGCGGGCTCGACGACGCGCCCGCCGAAGCGGGGACGATGTGACGTCGGACGCGCTGCACGACGCAGCCTGCTCGGCAGCCGCCGCGGCCGCTGACCCCGCCGCCGATTCTCCCGTTCACGAAACCGCGCCCGTATCGGCGCGCGACCTGCATTTCATGCGTCTTGCCCAAGCCGCCGCCGAAGAGGCGCGCGCGGCCGGCGAAGTGCCGGTCGGCGCGGTGCTCGTGCGCGGCGACGAAGTGATCGCACGCGGCTTCAACCATCCGATCGGCGGGCACGACCCGTCCGCGCATGCCGAAATGGCCGCGCTGCGCATGGCCGCCCGGCAACTGCAGAATTACCGGATGCCCGGCTGCGAGTTGTACGTGACGCTCGAGCCGTGCCTGATGTGCGCAGGCGCGATCATGCATGCGCGCATTGCGCGGGTCGTCTATGGCGCCGCCGATCCGAAGACGGGCGCGTGCGGCAGCGTGATCGACGCATTCGCGAATCCGCAGCTCAACCACCACACCGAAGTGACCGGCGGCGTGCTCGCCGACGAGTGCGGCGCCGCGCTGAAGTCGTTTTTCGCCGAGCGCCGTCGCGCGCTGCGCGAAGCGCGGCTCGCCCGCGACGCCGAATCCGGCGCGTCATAGGCGTCCGCCGCGCCCGTCATGGCGCGTATGCATGGTTTTTCGTGAACCGGGCACGGTTCGGACCCTCTAAGCAGGTTTGACGACCCCGACACCTTTCGCCATGTCCTTCCAGCCCGCCGCGTCCTACACCATCCGTCTGCTGGCGCCGTCCGGCTATCCGCACGACCCCGAGGCGATCAATCGCGCGCTCGAGCGCCTCAGCACCGCGCAGCAGCGCATCGAGAACATCGAGGCGACGCAGCGGCGCTTCCAGCGTTTCGGCGGCACCGACGGCGAGCGGGCGGGCGATCTGAACCGCCTCGCCGATCCCGAGCGGCCGCTGCCGGACATCGCGCTCGCGGTGCGCGGCGGCTACGGCGCCGCGCGCATCCTGCACGGGCTCGACTATCGCGGGCTCGAACGCCGGTTGCGCGATCAGCCGGTCGCGCTCGTCGGTCACAGCGACTTCACGGCGATCCAGCTGGCGCTGTACGCGAAGGCGCGCATCAAGACGTTCGGCGGCCCGATGCTGTCGGCGGATTTCGGCGCGGAAACGCCGAGCGACTTCACGATGCAACATTTCTGGCAGACGCTGACGCAGCCGAGCACGACGATCGTCGCCGACGCACCGCAGGTGCAGACGGTGAACGTGACGGGCACGCTGTGGGGCGGCAACCTGGCGATCCTCACGTCGCTGATCGGCACGCCGTACATGCCCGACATCGAGGGCGGCATCCTGTTCATCGAAGACGTCAACGAGCAGCCGTTCCGGATCGAACGGATGATCTATCAATTGCATCTGTCGGGGCTGCTCGCACGCCAGCAGGCGCTCGTGCTCGGCCAGTTCACCGGAGCGCGGCCGTTCGAGTACGACAACGGCTACGACATGCAGGCGATGATCGATCAAGTGCGCGCGGTGGTCGGGATTCCGGTCGTCACGGGGCTCCAGTTCGGCCATGTGCCCGACCTGCTGACGCTGCCGTTCGGCGCCCAGGCGCAACTGGTCGCGAATGCGCACGGGTTCCGGCTCACGCTGTCGGACTATCCGCACCTCAGCTGAGGGCGGGACGATCGATCGAAAGGGCGGGGTCGGTTCATCGTTTCCCGCCTTTTTCTTTATGTAAATGCGCAACTAACGGTCCATATTTTTCATCGACGTCTGCCCGATCTTCATCCGGTTGTGCACCATTTTTGTCAACAAAATGACCGGACGGGTATACGACGAGAAGCGCCTCCATATTGCCTGTTCGGCTTGCTGCGCATGAATTCTGTGCGCGGCGCACCGAATGGAGACATGCCGCCGCGCGCCAATTGTGCGAAATCCTGCAAAAGAATTGTTGACAATCTTTATGTCCGTCCTAGGATGAGGATCATCACACGATGCAGATCATGAACGAGCCCGATTCCCATCCGTCCGGTGCAGCCGGTCCCGAAGCGATCGCCGAGCGCATCCGTACCGCGATCCTCGAGCATCGGCTCGCGCCCGGCGCGAAGCTGACGGAGGCGCAGCTCTGCGACGTGTTCGGCGTGAAGCGCGGGACGATCCGCCAGGCGCTCGCGCAGCTCGCGACCGACAAGCTGGTCGACCTCGAGCCGAACCGCGGCGCGTTCGTCGCGAGCCCGACGCTGCAGGACGTGCATGAAGTGTTCGAGATGCGCCGGATCATCGAGCTTGCCGTGGTCGAGCGGCTCGCGACCGGCCCCGGCGCCAGGCGGCTGAAGGGCGTCGCGGCGCTGATCGACAAGGAGCGCAAGGCGTTCGAGCGGCACGATTTCGCGGCGTGGATCCGGCTGTCGGGCGAATTCCATACGGCGCTCGCGACGCTGATGGGCAATGCGACGCTCAGCGAGTGCCTCGAAGGGCTCGTCGCACGTTCGACGCTGATGTCGGCGCTGTACGAATCGCACGGGCGCAGCCCGTGCTCGTGCGACGACCACGACGAGATCCTCGCCGCACTGGAGGCGGGCGATCCGAAGCGGGCGGTGACGCTGATGGCGCGCCACCTGCAGCATGTCGAACTGAAGATGCTGGACCGGCCCGCGCAAGGGCAGGTCGATTTGCGCGAAGTGTTCGGCGGCGCCTGAACGGCGACGCGAACCCGGCCGCGCGCCACACGACGAGAGCAATGCAGGCCTGCGGTGTTTGCCGCGGGCCGCTGGTCCGACTCCGGGCGACGATCCGGAGCGATATCGATGACGGTGGAGCGGCCACCCGGCCGCGTCAAGGAGAAGTCATGGCTCAGTTCAGTGTGGCGCACGACAGCGCCTATCCGGCGGAAGAAGGCGGCGAGGGCGGCGACCCGGCACTGCCGGATGGTTACAGCGAACGTCTGTACAACGAAGATTTGGCACCCCTTAAAAATCAGACATGGGGTGCGTACAACATCTTCGCGTTCTGGATGTCGGACGTGCACAGCGTCGGCGGCTACGTGTTCGCGGGCAGCCTGTTCGCACTCGGGCTGACGAGCTGGCAGGTGCTGATCGCGCTGATCGTCGGCATCGGCCTCGTGAACGGGCTGTGCAACCTGATCGCGCGACCGAGCCAGCAGATCGGCGTGCCGTATCCGGTCGCGTGCCGCGCGACCTTCGGCGTGCTCGGCGCGAACGTGCCGGCCGTGATCCGCGGGCTGATCGCGATCGCCTGGTACGGCATCCAGACTTATCTCGCGTCGAGCGCGCTCGTGATCGTCGTGCTGAAATTCTTCCCGCAATGGCTGCCGTATGCGGACGTCCATCGCTACGGCTTCCTCGGGCTGTCGGCGGTCGGCTGGGCCGGCTTCATGCTGCTGTGGGTGCTCCAGGCGTTCGTGTTCTGGAACGGGATGGAGACGATCAAGAAGTTCATCGACTTCGCGGGCCCGGCCGTCTATGTCGTGATGTTCATCCTGGCGGGCTACATGGTGTGGCGCGCGGGCTGGCGCAACATCGGCATCAACCTCGGCGGCGTCAAGTATCACGGCGCGGAAGTGATCCCTGTGATGATCACCGCCGTGTCGCTCGTCGTGTCGTACTTCTCCGGGCCGATGCTCAACTTCGGCGATTTCTCGCGCTACTGCCGCTCGTTCGGCGAGGTGAAGCGCGGCAATTTCTGGGGGCTGCCCGTCAACTTCCTCGCGTTCTCGCTCGTCACGGTGATTACCACCGCCGCGACGCTGCCGGTGTTCGGCGAACTGATCACCGACCCGGTCGAGACGGTCGGCCGCATCGACCATCCGACCGCGGTGATCCTCGGCGCACTGACGTTCACGATCGCGACGATCGGCATCAACATCGTCGCGAACTTCGTGTCGCCCGCGTTCGATTTCTCGAACGTCGCGCCGCGCCTGATCAGTTGGCGCGCGGGCGGGATGCTCGCGGCCGTCGCGTCGATCTTCATCACGCCGTGGAACCTGTTCAACAATCCGGCCGTGATCCATTACACGCTCGATGTGCTCGGCGCGTTCATCGGTCCGCTGTACGGCGTGCTGATCGCGGACTTCTACCTCGTCAAGCGCGGCCGCCTCGTGCGCGACGACCTGTACACGATGTCGGAAAGCGGCACCTACTGGTACACGGGCGGCGTGAACCGCCGCGCGCTCGCCGCGCTGTTGCCGGCCGCGGTGATCGCGGTCGTCTGCGTGATGGTGCCGGGCTGGCAGGGCGTCGCGAATTTCTCGTGGTTCATCGGCGCGGGGCTCGGCTTCGTGTTCTACCGGCTGCTCGTGAGCGCGAAGGCGTAAGGAGCGTGCAATGAAGATCCGACTGATCAATCCGAATACGACGCAGCGGATGACCGACGCGATGGGCCGGTGCGCGCGCGAGGTCGCGGCGGCCGGCACGGAGATCGTGGCCGTGAGCCCGCCGATGGGGCCGCCGTCGATCGAAGGGTATTACGACGAGGCGCTCGCGACGCCGGGGCTGCTCGCCGAGATCGCACTGGGCGAGCGCGACGGCTGCGACGCGTACGTGATCGCATGTTTCGGCGATCCGGGCCTGTATGCGGCGCGCGAGCTCGCGCGCGGGCCGGTGATCGGCATCGCCGAGGCCGCGATGCATGCGGCGAGCGTGCTCGCGCCGGGCTTCTCGGTCGTCACGACGCTCGCGCGCACTTGCGGGATGGCATGGCACCTCGCGGAGCGGTACGGGATGAAGCGGTTCTGCCGCAACGTGCGTGCGACCGACGTCGCGGTGCTCGAACTCGACCGGCCCGGTTCGGCCGCGCGCCGGATCATCGTCGACGAATGCCGGCGCGCGCTCGACGAGGACGGCGCCGACGCGATCGTGCTCGGCTGCGCGGGGATGGCCGAATTCGCGCACGAGATCGAGCAGCAGATCGGCGCGCCGGTGGTCGAGGGCGTCACGGCGGCCGTCAAGTGGGCCGAGGCGCTCGTCGCGCTGCGCCTCGCGACCGCGAAGCGCGGCGACTACGCGCGGCCGCTGCCGAAGCGCTACGACGGCGCGTTCGCCCGCTTCAGCCCGCCGGACGGGGATGCGGCGGATTCGGCCCCCGATTTGCCGCAACCGCACATACACACCGTCTGACACGCACTATCTGCGCCGCTGTATGGGCGCGTATGAACCTTTTCGCTACACTGGGCCGTCATCGCATCGGCTTGCGCGGCCAGCCTCCGGCACCGCGCGGTCGGTGCGAACCCGTTGTTTCAGCCCGCTTTCGTTGCATTTCGAACCATGTCACTCGATCCCAACTATCCTCGCGACCTGATCGGCTACGGCCGCCATCCCGTTCAGGCGAACTGGCCGGGGCGCGCCCGCGTCGCCGTGCAATTCGTGCTGAATTACGAGGAGGGCGGCGAGAACTGCGTGCTGCACGGCGATCCGGGCTCCGAGCAGTTCCTGTCCGAAATCGTCGGCGCGGCCGCGTATCCGGACCGCCACATGAGCATGGAGTCGATTTACGAATACGGGTCGCGCGCCGGCGTGTGGCGCATCCTGCGCGAATTCGAGAAGCGCGGGATGCCGCTGACGGTATTCGGCGTCGGCATGGCGATCGAGCGCCATCCGGAGCTTGCCCGTGCATTCGTCGAGCTCGGCCACGAAATCGCGTGCCACGGCTGGCGCTGGATTCACTACCAGAGCATGACGCCGGAACTCGAAGCCGAGCACATGCGCCTCGGGATGGAAGCGATCGAGCGCGTGACGGGCGAGCGTCCGCTCGGCTGGTATACCGGCCGCGACAGCCCCAACACGCACCGCCTGGTCGCCGAATACGGCGGCTTCCTGTACGACTCCGACAACTACGGCGACGACCTGCCGTTCTGGATGGACGTGGAGGTGTCGGGCGGCCGCACGTCGCCGCAACTGATCGTGCCGTACACGCTGGACACGAACGACATGCGTTTCGCGACGCCGCAGGGCTTCAACACCGGCGATCACTTCTTCGACTACCTGCGCGACGCATTCGACGTGCTGTACGCGGAGGGCGACGAGGCGCCGAAGATGCTGTCGATCGGCATGCACTGCCGGCTGCTCGGCCGGCCGGGCCGGTTCCGCGGGCTGCAGCGGTTCCTCGATCACATCGAGAAGCACGATCGCGTATGGGTGACGCGCCGTGTCGATATCGCGCGTCACTGGCGTGAACATCATCCGTATCAGCCCAATCATCGAAACGAAGGGAAAGCATGAAGGCGATGCGCTATACGTTGGAACAACTGAACACGATGGCGCCGAGCGCATTTGTCGCGGCGCTGTCGGGGATTTTCGAACATTCGCCGTGGGTGGCCGAAGTCGCCGCGGGCGAGCGGCCGTTCGCGAGCATCGACGCGCTGCACAAGACGATGTCGGATGCGGTGGAAACCGGCGGCGAAGCGCGCCAGCTCGCCCTGATCAACGCCCACCCGGAGCTGGCCGGCAAGGCCGCCGTGCGCGGCGAACTGACGGCCGAGTCGACCCGCGAGCAAAGCGGCGCGGGCCTCGACCAGTGCACGCAGGAAGAATTCGACAAGCTGCTGACGCTGAACCGCACGTATCGCGAGAAGTTCGGCTTCCCGTTCATCCTCGCGGTGCGCGGCTATGACCGCCACGGCATCATCGCGAACTTCGAGTCGCGCGTGAATCATTCGCGCGCCGAGGAGCTGCGCGCGAGCCTCGACCAGATCTACCGGATCGCGCGCTTTCGCCTCGACGACCTGATCGACGCCTGACACCGCAATACGGCCTGCTGCGTCGCAGCGGCCCGATCGCCTCACTGAAACAAGGAAACATCATGGCTGTTCCGCTTCTCGATCCGAACGCACCCGATTTCACGCGGCGCTACGTGAATCTTGCCGACCCGCGTCTCGGTGCGCAGGCGCTCGAGGCCAGCGACGATTTCTTCGCGCCGAAGGACCGGATGCTGAACCCCGAGCCGGCCGTCTTCATCCCCGGCAAGTACGACGACCACGGCAAGTGGATGGACGGCTGGGAGACGCGCCGCAAGCGCACGACCGGCTACGACTGGTGCATCGTCAAGCTCGCGCGCCCCGGCGTGATCAAGGGCTTCGACATCGACACGAGCCACTTCACCGGCAACTTCCCGCCGGCCGCGTCGATCGAGGCCGCGTTCGTGGCCGACGGCGCGCCGACGCAGGCGACCGAGTGGGTCGAGATCGTCGCGTCGACCACGCTGCAAGGCAACAGTCATCACTACGTCGAAGCGAGCGACGCGCGGGCGTTTACGCACCTGCGCGTGAACATCTACCCGGATGGCGGCATCGCGCGCCTGCGCGTGTACGGCCAGCCGCAGCTCGACTGGGCAGGCGCGAGCGCGACCGAGCAGTTCGACCTCGCGGCGATGGAAAACGGCGGTTACGTGGTGGCGGCGAACAACCAGCACTTCGGCGTCGCGTCGAACCTGCTGCTGCCGGGCCGCGGCGTGAACATGGGCGACGGCTGGGAAACCCGCCGCCGCCGCGAGCCGGGCAACGACTGGGCGATCATCGCGCTCGCACAGCCGGGCGTGATCCGCAAGATCGAAGTCGATACCGCGTTCTTCAAGGGCAACTACCCGGATCGCTGCTCGATCCAGGCCGCCTACGTGTCGGGCGGCACCGACAGCTCGTTGATCACGCAGTCGATGTTCTGGCCGGTGCTGCTCGGCGAACAGAAGCTGCAGATGGACAAGCAGCACTACTTCGAACACGACATCGCGTCGCTCGGCCCCGTCACGCACGTGCGACTGAACATCATTCCTGACGGCGGCGTGTCGCGCCTGCGTCTGTGGGGGACGCTCGACAAATGAAGACGCTTGCCATCGAACCGCTGACCAAGGAAGCGTTTGCGCCGTTCGGCGACGTGATCGAAACGGAAGGGGCGAAGCAGATTCCGATCAACCTCGGCACGACGATCCGCTTTCACGATCTCGCGAAAGTCGACGTGACCGATGAAGGCGGTCGCACGCTCGTCAACCTGTTCCGCGGCCAGCCGCGTACGCTGCCGTTCGAGGTGAAGATGCTGGAGCGGCATCCGCTCGGCAGCCAGGCGTTCGTGCCGCTGAACGACCAGCCGTATCTCGTCGTCGTCGCGCCCGCGGGCGATCTCGATCCGGCGAAGATCCGCGCGTTCGTGACGAGCGGCTGGCAGGGCGTCAACTATGCGAAAGGCGTGTGGCATCACCCGCTGATCGCGCTCGGCGGCGTCAGCGACTTCATCGTCGTCGATCGTGGCGGCGACGGGCTGAACCTGAACGAGCAGGATCTGCAGGAATCGCTGTGGCTGACCGACGACGCGCTGCATGCGCTGACGGCCTGAGTCGGGCCGTCCGTCCGTCCGTCGAAACCCGCGCAATCCGCGCGGGTTTTTTTATGTGCGCTGGCCGGCTCGCGAATCAGGTCGACGCGGTCTTGCCGGTATCGCGCGAACCACGGCTGCCGCGCCGCCGGTTCGCGACCGGCGCATGCCGCGCCATCAACTCGGCGACCCAGTCGACGCACACGCGCAGCTTCGCTGCCGTCGGCGTGACCTGGCTGTGCGGCTTCCAGTTCGAGATCAAGGCGATTGCCCGGCTGCCGGCATCCGTCGACGAAGTGAGGTGACCCGAAGCGTACCCGCGTTCCGACGCTGGCTTGCGGACGAAATCGCGGCGGGGCGTGCATGGCGCCGTTCCTCGCGCGTGCTATGGTGCGTGCACCTTCACCGCACGACGTCCGGTTCCGGACGTGTTCCTTCGATGAGCCAACCTGAAAACGACCTCGCGATCCTGCTGCGCACGATGCAACCCGAACTGCATCCGGGTGCGTTCGCGTTCGTGTCACTGCCCAAAGAGGGAGACGTGTCGTTGTCCGACACGATTGCGACCTTCCGCGAAGCGGAAGGGCTGACGGTCGTGGTCGGCGAGGAGACGGCCGTGCGTCGCGGCTGGCCCGTGCTGTTCCGCGCCGCGTGGATCACGCTGACCGTGCATTCCGATCTTGCCGCCGTCGGGCTCACCGCGGCATTCGCGCGAGCGCTCGGCGCGGCCGGCATCAGTTGCAACGTGATGGCCGCCGCGTATCACGATCACATCTTCGTGCCGTTCGACGACGGCCCGCGCGCGCTCGATGCGCTCGTCGCACTACAGCGCGACGCGATGCACGGCTGACGCGAGAAGGGTATTGCGCGCAGGCAAAAAAACGGGCCCGTCACCGGGCCCGCGAACGGAGAGGATGGCGCCGGCGAACGACTTCCGGCGCGCGGCGGCTTACTTGACCGCGCCGCCCTCGAACCAGGCCGCGAGCTTCATCCGCTCGTCGTCGGTCATGTGCGTGACGTTGCCGATCGGCATCGCCTTCAGGCGCACGGCCTGATCGTAGATACGTTGCGCGTTCTTCGACACTTCATCCGGCGTGTCGAACATCACGCCCGCGGGCGCGCTGCCCATCAGCGTCGGCTTGGCCGAGTGGCACTCGACGCAGCGCTGCTGCAGGACCGGCATGATGTCGTTGATCACGATCTTCGGTGCGTTGGCCGCTTGCGCTTCCGGGGCGACCGGCTTGGGCATCGTCCACACCAGCGCGCCCGACAGCAGCGCGACGCCGCCGATCGGCAGATACCACAGCTGCTTGCCGCGGTGACGCATCACGAAGAACTGGCGAATCAGCGCACCGGCCAGCATGATCAGCACGAGCACGACCCAGTTGAACTTGTTCGTGTACGTCATCGCATAGTGGTTCGACAGCATCGCGAACACGACCGGCAGCGTGAAGTACGTGTTGTGCACCGAACGCTGCTTGCCGCGCTTGCCGTAGATCGGGTTCGGTTCCTCGCCCTTGAGCATCTTGTCGACCATCTTGCGCTGGCCGGGGATGATCACGAAGAACACGTTTGCCGACATGATCGTCGCGAGCATCGCGCCGACGATCAGGTAGGCGGCACGGCCCGAGAAGATGTGGCACGCGAGGTATGCCGCGATCACGACGTAGAGGCCCACGCAGATGCCGAGCACGCGATCGTTGGTGCCGAGGATGCGGCACAGCGAGTCGTAGACGATCCAGCCGGCGGCGAGGAAGCCGAGTGCGGAGGCGACGGCGACCACCGGCCCCATGTCGAGCACGTTCTTGTCGATCAGGTACGTGTTCGGTGCGAGCAGGTACAGCACGAAGAACAGCGTGAAGCCCGACAGCCAGGTCGTGTACGACGGCCACTTCGACCAGTGCAGGTCGTCGGGCATTTCCGGCGGGGCGACCGTGTACTTCTGCATGTTGTAGAAACCGCCGCCGTGGACGTGCCACAGCTCGCCGAACACACCGCGCTTGCGCTGGTTCGGGTCGGTCGGCGGTTTCAGGCTGTTGTCGAGCGCGACGAAATAGAACGACTCGCCGATCCACGCAATGGCGACGATGACGTGCAGCCATCGCAGCGCGAGGTTCAGCCAGTCGGTGATGAAGCCTTCCATGAAACTCCTCCAGACTCAGATCGTTTGTCTTGATGCAGGCGCCGATACGTGTGTCAGCTGCCGCGATAGGTGCTGTACGACCACGGCGACACGAGCAGCGGCACGTGGTAGTGCGAGCCGGTGTCGGCGATGCCGAAGCGCAGGACGACGCGGTCGACGAAGCGGGGTTCGGGCACCTTCACGCCGAGCGCCGCGAAGTAGTCGCCGGCATGGAACACGAGTTCGTATTCGCCGGCGGCGAGCGCGGCGCCTTCGAGCAGCGGTTCGTCGCAGCGGCCGTCGCTATTGGTCAGCACGGTCTTGATCGCGCGGCGCGAATCGCCGTCCAGCGCGTAGAGGTCCACCTTGATGGCAGCGCCGGGGCGGCCGTGCGCCGTATCGAGTACGTGGGTAGTGAGCTTTCCCATTCGTTGTTCCCTGTGTGAATGCGAGGTTCGGCGGCGACTCGATCCATTGACTGTGCGGCGGATCGAGGCTCCACGTCACGTGGCTACATACCCGTCGGCGAGATTGAAGCGAGCGCCGTGCAGGCATTGTAAAAAGGTTCCCCACGCAAATACGGGCGCGATATCAAAGATAATGCGCCGCGCATGAGCGGCTGTCGACGGCACGCCGGATACGGCTTCGAGCGAGGGTTCCGGCCGCCCGGCGGGGCGTCGCGCGGCGTACCATATCGAATCCCTGAAGGGCGGTATTCCGGATCGCGCATTGTGCGCGGCGCGCGCTTGGGCGATCCTCCCGCCGTGCGCATCGGCCCGTGGCCGGCGCGTACCCCGAAGACGGCGAGCACGCCGGGTAACCGGGCCAGGGCGTTCGAACGGACGCAGGCACCGGGGCGTGCCGCGATTCAGCGTTCGAACGGCTGTGTGACCGCTTCCAGGACAGCCCCTGGAGGCTGACCGACGCGGAGAACGCATGAATCTCGAGCAGCACGCTGGCGCACGCGCGCCGAACTCCTCTTCATCCCGCCCGACGACCCTGCTGGTCAAGCACGCCGACGTGCTCGTGACCATGGACGACACGCGCCGCGAGCTGCGCGACGCGGGGCTCTACATCGAAGACAACCGGATCGTCGCGGTCGGCCCGAGCGCCGAGCTGCCCGACACGGCCGACGAAGTGCTCGACCTGCGCGGCCACCTCGTGATCCCGGGGCTCGTGAACACGCACCACCACATGTATCAGAGCCTCACGCGCGCGGTGCCGGCCGCGCAGAACGCCGAGCTGTTCGGCTGGCTCACGAACCTGTACCGGATCTGGGCGCATCTCACGCCCGAGATGATCGAGGTGTCGACGCTCACCGCGATGGCCGAGCTGCTGCAGTCGGGCTGCACGACGTCGAGCGACCATCTGTACATCTACCCGAACGGCAGCCGGCTCGACGACAGCATCGGCGCCGCGCAGCGGATCGGCATGCGCTTTCACGCGAGCCGCGGCGCGATGAGTGTCGGCCAGCGCGACGGCGGGCTGCCGCCCGATTCGGTCGTCGAGCGCGAACCCGACATCCTGCGCGACACGCAGCGCCTGATCGAGACCTATCACGACGAAGGCCGCTACGCGATGCTGCGCATGGTGGTCGCGCCGTGCTCGCCGTTCTCGGTGAGCCGCGAGCTGATGCGCGACGCGGCCGTGCTCGCGCGCGAGTACGGCGTGTCGCTGCACACGCACCTTGCGGAGAACGTCAACGATATCGCGTACAGCCGCGAGAAGTTCGGGATGACGCCCGCCGAATACGCGGAAGATCTCGGCTGGGTCGGCCACGACGTGTGGCATGCGCACTGCGTGCAGCTCGACGATGCGGGCATCGGTCTGTTCGCGCGTACCGGCACGGGTGTCGCGCACTGCCCCTGTTCGAACATGCGGTTGGCGTCCGGTATCGCGCCGGTGAAGAAGATGCGGCTCGCGGGCGTGCCGGTTGGCCTCGGCGTCGACGGCTCCGCGTCGAACGACGGCGCGCAGATGGTGGCGGAAGTGCGCCAGGCGCTGCTGCTGCAGCGGGTCGGCTTCGGGCCCGACGCGATGACCGCGCGCGAAGCGCTCGAAATCGCGACGCTCGGCGGCGCGAAGGTGCTGAACCGCGACGACATCGGTGCGCTGAAACCCGGCATGGCCGCGGACTTCGCCGCGTTCGACCTGCGTCAGCCGCTGTTCGCGGGCGCGCTGCACGATCCGGTCGCGGCGCTCGTGTTCTGCGCGCCGTCGCAGACGGCGTACACGGTGGTGAACGGCAAGGTGGTGGTGCGGGAAGGGCGGCTCGCGACGCTCGATCTGCCGCCCGTGATCGAGCGTCACAACGCGCTGGCGCACGCACTCGTCGACGCATCGCGCTGAAGCCATGTTGAAGCCGTGCGGCCGCCGCGTTGGCGGGCGTGCCGCCGGCCATCGCCGCACCGCGCCGTGACGGCGCGGGCGGCGTGAGCCGCTACGCCTCGATCAGCGTGCGGGTGGCTTCGGCGACGAGGCTGCGCAGCCAGCGCACTTCGTCGGAGTAATGGCAGCGCTCGTGCCACAGCTGGTAGTACTGCATCGGCGGGAAGTCGAGCGGTGCGGGCACGACCGACAGCGGCAGGAACTTCGCGTAGTGATCGGCGAACAGCCGCGTGGTCGTGAAGATCAGGTCCGACTTCACGAGCACGTAAGGCGCGAGGTTGAAGTACGGCAGCGTGACGACCACATGACGCTTGAGCCGCTCGCGCGCGAGATGCACGTCGATCGCGCCGCGCTGGCCGACCGAATACGGCGTCGGCGCGAGATGCGGCGCGTTCAGGTACTGGTCGAGCGTGAGCCCGCCGCGCTTCGCGAACGGGTGCGTGTTGCTCATCAGGCAGACGATTTCATCGACGAACAGGTTCGACAGGTGCAGTTGCTCGGGCGGCTCGGGCCAGTTGCCCACGACGATGTCGAGCTTGCCGTCTTCCAGCGCGAGCTCGTAGTCGAACGCGGGGCCGAGCGAGTGGAACTCGAGCGTCGCGTTCGGCGCGGCCAGCCGAAAGCGTTCGACGACGGTCGGCACGAACAGCACGTTCAGGTAGTCGGGGCAGCCGATCCGGTAGCAGCGGATCGACGTGGCCGGGTCGAAATTGTGCTGCTGGAACTTGATGCGCTCGATTTCACGCAGCGCGTTCTGCACAGGCTCGAGCAGGCGCAGCCCGTATTCGGTCGGCACCATGCCGGATTTGCCGCGCACCAGCAGCGGATCGCCGGTGATGTCGCGCAGGCGCCGCAGCGCGGCGCTGATCGCCGGTTGCGACTGGTTCAGTTTGACGGCCGCGCGCGTGACGCTGCGCTCCATCAACAAGGTGTGCAAGACGCGCAAGAGGTACGTGTCGATCGCCTCGCGTTGCTGACTCATGTTATCTCCGGTTTATATGGCTGGGCTGATCGAGGGGTCGGTGGGGTATATCGTTTTTAATATGAACGAAAATCAGCGTCAAGGGATGGATACCCGCAGGCATCCGCCGGCCGGGCCGCGACAGGGGGCCTGAACGGGGAAAGACGGGGGCGTGGCGCCGCGCGGATCCGAATCGCGCGGACCGGATCGCGGCGCGGCGGGCGAGGCGGCGGGTGCGTCAGTCGTCGATGCGCATGCCGACCTTCAGCGTGACTTGCCAGTGCACGACCTGATCGCCTTCGATGTGGCCGCGCGTTTCGGTCACCTGGAACCAGTGCAGGTTGTGCAACGTCTTGCCGGCTTTCGAGATCGCGTTGCGGATCGCGTCGTCGCTCGATTGCCGCGACGAACCGGTCAGCTCGATCATCTTGTACACGTGGTCGCTCATGATGCGCTCCCTGGGACGTTCGTATGGTGGGCCGGTGCAAGGCGCGGTCCCGCAACGGTCCCGCAACGGTGCCGTGCATGCCCGGCTTCTTGAGTGATAGGTATGATGGGCGGCAAGTGCAACCCATATCGGAGACGAGGAACATCGTGGAAGTCGGATTTTGCGGACCGGGATTGATGGGCGCGCCGATGATTCGGCATCTGCTGGCGGCCGGGCATCGCGTCAGCGTGTGGAATCGCTCGCGCGACAAGGCCGACGCGCTGGTGAAGGACGGCGCGCAGGTGGTCGGCACGCCGCGCGAGCTGGCCGAGCGCGTCGATACGGTATTCGTGTGCGTGCTCGACGGCCGTGCGGTCGGCGACGTCGTGTTCGGCGAGCACGGGCTGCTTTCCGGTGACGCGGGCGCGCGCCGCCTGCTGCGCATCGTCGATCATTCGAGCATTCCGCCGGCCGCCACGCGCGACTACGCGACGCGCGCGGCCGCACTGGGAGTCGGCTGGGTCGATGCGCCGGTGTCCGGCGGCGTGCCGGGCGCGCAGGCCGGCACGCTCGCGGTGATGGCGGGCGGCCGCGCGGCGGATCTCGACGCGGTGCGCCCGCTGATCGATACGTATGCGTCGCGCATCACCCACATGGGCGACGCAGGCGCGGGCCAGACGGCGAAGCTGTGCAACCAGGCGATCGTCACCGCGACGGTCACCGCGATCGCCGAGGCGGTCGGCCTGGCGCAGGCGAGCGGCATCGACGCCGCGCGCCTGGCCGAGGCGCTGGCCGGCGGCTGGGCCGATTCGGTGCTGCTGCAGACGTTCGTGCCGCGCATGACGTCGGGCGGTCATCCACCGATCGGCGCGCTCGGTACGTTCCAGAAGGATGTCGATGCAATCGCGGACGCCGCGCGCGATACGGGCGCGGTGATGCCCGTGTCGGCCACCGTGCAGCAGGTGCTGAGGCTCGGCGCCGCGCAGGGGCTCGCCGGCGCCGATTTCGCCGCGTTCGTCGACATCGTGCGGCCGAACAACGGCCGTCGGCAGGCGTCGTGACGGGCAAGCGGGGCGCGTGAATGACAAATGGGCCGCCCGGAGGCGGCCCATCGAAGGGCTGGCGGATCAGCCGAGCGAGCGGGGTGTCGTGTCGCCGGCGTTCTGGCGGCCGAGGCCGCCGCGCAGGCTCGCTTTCGTGCCTGCACCAAACTCGGGCAGGATGCGCGCCCGCGCACGGCTCGCGAAGACGAGGAAGCCGAAGCCGTTCGCTTCGTACCAGTATCCGCCGTTTTCGAGGCCGTCGAGCGGCTGCTCGAGTGCGTTGGCGATCGATTCGATGCAGCGCTTGCGCAGCTCGGCGATGGCCGGATAGGGCGGCTGCGCGCCGCGGACGCTGCACAGGAGCACGTCGAGGCCGGGCAGCACGTGCGCATAGAGGACGGGTTCGTCCTGCGCGCGGGCGCGGGCAATCTTGGTGTCGAGTTGGGCAAACGGTTTCGAGTGGCGCAAGACCGCGAGGAATGACTCCTGGCCGTCCTGCTGCGCACGCCGACGTTTTTTCGGGAAGGACATAAACACTCGCCTCAAAAACAATTGCAAGAAATGCGGCACTTTCATGCGACCCACTCCCGGCTATGTACGCCGCATGTCGATCCTTTATAGCACACGAAAATGCTGCATTCGTGCAGTACGACGATCAATGTCTCCCGTCGACCTGCTCGCCATGATCGACACAGCCAGCGTCTTGGCGCCCGTACTGTCGTTTAGTCTCCATCATAGACCTGCTTTTCCCGCGCGTGCATTCGCTCGTCACAAAAAAATGAGATGGGCCGCATGCGGCGGTGCATCGCGTGCGCAATAAAAAGGCCCGCTCGAGGCGGGCCTGGCTGGCGCGACGCGGCGATCAGCGCTGCTTGAGCGAATCGCGGATCTCGCGCAGCAGCACGATGTCTTCCGGCGTCGCGGCCGGCGCGGCTTCGTCCGGCTTGCGCAGCTTGTTGATGAATTTCACCATCAGGAAAATGATGAACGCGAGGATCACGAAATTGATCGCCACGGTAATGAACGAGCCATAGCCGAATGCGGCGACGCCCGCGGCCTGCAGGTCCTTGAACGAATCGGGATTACCCTTGAACGACGGGGGGATGGTGCCGAGCAGAACGAACTTGTTCGAGAAATCCAGACCGCCGGTCGCCACGCCGATGACCGGCATGATGAGGTCTTTCACGACCGAGTCGACGATCTTCGAGAACGCGCCGCCGATGATCACGCCGACGGCGAGATCCATCACGTTGCCCTTGACGGCGAACTCCTTGAATTCCTTGATGATGCTCATGAGCGGCTTTCTCCTGGTTGGGGGCGAGGGAGGCGTGCCGCGACGCGCAGGATTGCTTTGCGTCGAATGAAGGTCGGAGGCACGCCGATGGCCGCATGATAGCGAACGCACCCCATTGCCGGTAGTCCATCTTGAAATGATTGACAAATCCGCGCGTCGGCGCGACCGGCCATGCAGCAGGGCCTGGCGTGCGCGCACCGGGTGTCGACACGCACGTCGACGCCCGGTGCGCGGGTGTTCAGGTGTTGTCGTCGGTCCAGCCGTCGTCGTTGCTGCCGAGGTCCATCCCGCCGCCGCCGCCGCCGCCGCTGCTACCGTCGCTCCAGTTCGAATCGTCGCCGCGGCCGAGATCGAAGCCCGGGTCGGCTTCCTGCCGGCGGCGCTCGCCGTCGACGATCACGTCGCGTTCGACCACGCGTTCGCGGCCGCCGGACATCGCTTCGCCGAGCAGCACGCCGGTCAGCAGGCCGCCCATCCCGCCGCCGAAACCGCCGCCTTGCTGGATCACGACGGGCGGCTGCTGTTGCGGATAGGGTTGTTGCGGCGGGTAGGGCTGTTGCTGATACGGCTGGCCCTGGGCGCCCGTCATGCGGTCGGCTTCCTGCGCGTACACGGAGCCGCTGCCGTTCGCCGGCGCCGCGGGCTGCGCGGCCGGGTCGGGGCGGCCTTCGACGCGTGCCTTCACGCTGGCGTGACGCTGTTCGAGTTCGTCGACGCGATACGGCGGCACCGGATTCTTGCCGTTCGACAGCGTCTCGACGAGCGTGCGCGCGTCGTTCTCGATCGCTTCGAGTTCGCCGGTCAGCGCCGCGGCGCCGGGCGCCGTCGACAGTTTCGCATCGAGCTTCAGCGGCCGGATGTCGTTCAGCACGTCGGTCGCGCGCTTGAGCTGCGTGCGGCGTTCGTCGTCGGCGCGGCCGTTGTCGGCCGTGCGCGCGCGCCGGAGCGTCCAGCGCAGCACCAGCGCGATCACGGCGACGATCAGCCCGAGGCCGATCCACATGCCGGTCGACGGGCCGTGCTTTTCCGCCGGCGCGACGGCGGGGGCGAGCCCCGGCTGCAGCGTGCCGGCCTGCGTGGCCGACGGCGTGTTGCCGCTCACGCGCGCGGCGTCGGCGCGAATGCGCGACTCCGTCTGCGCGAAATGCGACGCGTCGGTGAAGCGCAGCTGCGGATCGAGCGATTTCGCGCGCTGCAGTTGCGCGAGCGCGTCGGACGCGCGGCCTTCGCGGTCCAGCACCTGCGCATACAGGTAGCGCGCGTGCGCGTTGTTCGGATGGGCGTCGATGACTTGCGACAGCTGCGTGTCGGCGCGTTGCCAGTCGCGCTGCGCGATCGATTGCTCGACCTGCTGCAGCGACGGGACCGCAAACGCGGCGGACGACAGCAACATCAGCGAGAGGCCGAGTGCGGCGAGGGATTTCTTCATGGTCGAACCGGGCGCAGGCGCCCGTCTCCTGACGATCGGTTCGCGCCGCGCACCCGGGCCGGGGCGCGGCGCGGTTGCCCGCGCGGCGGTTACTGCGCGGGCGTATCGAGCTGCTTCTTCAGCGCGGCGAGGCGATCCTCGACCGACGGGCCCTTGTTCAACGCCGCGAGCTTGTCGTCGAGCGCCTTGCCGCTCGACGCATCGGCCGAATTGATGCGCGCATCCGAGCGTGCGTTCTGCAGCGCGACCTTGTCCTCGAGCTTCTGGAAGTCCTCTGACAGGTTCTTGCCGCCGATACCGCCCAGCGCGCTGGCGGCCACGTCCTTCGCCTGCGCGATTTCCTGCTTGGCCTGCAGGATGTTCGAGCGCGCATTCAGGTCGTTGCGGCGCTGACGCATGTCGGCGATCTGCCCCTTCAGCTTCTCGACCGACGGCTCGAGCGTCGTCAGCTCGGCCGCGAGCGCATCGCGCTCGGCTTCCGCGTTCGACTGGGCGGCGAGCGCCTCGCGGGCGAGCGCTTCGTCGCCGCCCTGCAGCGCGCGCTTCGCGCCGTCCTCGTACTTCTTCACCTTGTCGTCGGCCGCATCGCGCTTGCTGCGTTGGGTCGCGACCTGTGCCTCGATCTCGATCAGCGAATTCTCGGCACGGCCGATGCTGTCGTCGAGCTCCCGCACGATCTGCCGTGCGTCGCGCGACGGATCCTGTACCGAATCGGCCGCATCGTTCAGCAGGCCTTTGATCGTGCGCGAAATAGAGTCGAAAAGCGACATGAAATCCTCCGTGGTTGAAAGGCGCCGCGTGACCGCGGCAGTGCCCGCCGCGAGCCGATTCCGACCCGCGTGAGCCGGCGGATATTACACCACCGGTTCACTTAAATACGGCTTAAACGCGCGAGTTCAAGCGGCTCGCGCATCGGGACGCCCAACCTTTCGCCGCTGAAAGAAATTCGCCCGCGCGTGCCGTGTTGCGTGTCCATCATAGGCCGAGGATGCCGACAATACGTTCCGGAAATCACGGCATTGCGGGAATTTTTACAAAAAATCGCGAAGGCCCCCGATCGATTTCATTAAAATGCGCTGTCACGTCGCGGGAACGGATCGCCGCGCGGCGGGGTCTGTCGACGTGACAGCCGCATCTCGATGCACCCACTCTGATTCATCCGCTTGCATTTCCGCATGCGTCCGAGGGCGCGATGTACGCCCGCCATTCCGACATGCCAATTATCAAACGACCGCCTTCTTCTTCCGACAGGAACGAACCCCACTACACGCTGCGCCGTTCGCCGTCCGGAGCCTATTACCCCGATGACGACGATCACGACGACGGCCGCCGCGCGCAGCAGCGCAGCGGAGGTGGCGGAGGGCGCCGCCGCACGTTCGGCTCGCGCGTCGCGCTGTGGTTCGTCGGCCTGTTCGCGACACTGGCGGTCGTCGGCGCGCTGATCGTCGGTTACGCGCTGGTCGTGATGGCGCCGCAACTGCCGTCGCTCGATGCGC
Source organism: Burkholderia sp. BCC1208 (assembly GCF_902833095.1). Lineage (NCBI taxonomy): Bacteria > Pseudomonadati > Pseudomonadota > Betaproteobacteria > Burkholderiales > Burkholderiaceae > Burkholderia > Burkholderia sp. BCC1208. The sequence continues at coordinate 282,078 of NZ_CADFDY010000006.1, forward strand.
TGACCAACTACCAGCCGAAGGTGCCGCTGCGCGTGTTCACCGCCGATCACGTGCTGATCGGCGAGTTCGGCGAGGAGCGCCGCAGCCTCGTGCGCTTCCAGGACATCCCCGACGTGATGAAGAAGGCCGTGCTCGCGATCGAGGACTACCGCTTCTACGAGCACGGCGGCGTCGATTTCCTCGGCATCCTGCGCGCGGGCGTGGCCGACCTGATGCACGGCGGCGCGCGCCAGGGCGCGAGCACGATCACGATGCAGGTCGCGCGCAACTTCTTCCTGTCGAGCGAGAAGACCTACACGCGCAAGATCTACGAAATGCTGCTCGCGTACAAGATCGAGAAGGCCCTGACGAAGGACCAGATCCTCGAGCTGTACATGAACCAGATCTATCTCGGCCAGCGCTCGTACGGCTTCGCGGCCGCGGCGCGCGTGTATTTCGGCAAGGACCTGAAGGACATCACGCTCGCGGAAGCGGCGATGCTCGCGGGGCTGCCGAAGGCGCCGTCCGCGTACAACCCGGTCGTCAATCCGAAGCGCGCGAAGGTGCGTCAGGAATACATCCTGAAGCGCATGCTCGACATCGGCTACATCACGCAGCCGCAGTACGACGAAGCGATCAAGGAAGAGATTCACGTGCGCACGCCGGGCAACCAGTACGCGGTGCACGGCGAGTACGTCGCCGAAATGGTGCGGCAGATGATGTACCAGCAATACAAGGACGAAACCTACACGCGCGGCCTGACCGTCACGACGACGATCAACTCGGCCGACCAGGAAGCCGCGTATCAGGCCGTGCGTCGCGGCATTCTCGACTACGAGCGCCGTCACGGCTATCGCGGCCCCGAAGCGTCGATCAACCTGCCGGCGGCCGGCGACGAGCGCGACGAGGCGATCGACGACGCGCTCGCCGATCATCCGGACAACGGCGACCTGCAGTCGGCGGTCGTGCTGTCGGCATCGCCGAACGCGGTCGAGGTGCAGTTCGTCGGCGGGGCGACCACGACGATCGGGCCGGCCGGGCTGCGCTTCGTGTCGGCCGCGCTGGGGCCGCGCGCGAACAACACGCTGCGCATCAAGCCGGGCTCGGTCGTGCGCGTGCTGAAGGACGGCAAGACGGGCTGGCAGGTCGTGCAGTTGCCGCAGGTCGAAGGCGCGCTCGTCGCGATCGCGCCGCAGGATGGCGCGATCCGCTCGCTCGTCGGCGGTTTCGACTTCAACAAGAGCAAGTTCAACCACGTGACGCAGGCATGGCGGCAGCCGGGCTCCTCGTTCAAGCCGTTCATCTACTCGGCGTCGCTCGACAAGGGGCTGGGGCCGGCGACGATGATCAACGACGCGCCGCTGTACTTCCCGCCGAGCGTGCCGGGCGGCACCGCATGGGAGCCGAAGGACGACGACCAGCCGGACGGCCCGATGACGATGCGCACCGGCCTGCAGCGTTCGAAGAACCTGGTATCGATCCGGATCCTCGCGTCGATCGGCACGCAGTATGCGCAGCAGTACGTGACGCAGCGCTTCGGCTTCGATCCGGCGAAGACGCCGCCTTACCTGCCGATGGCGCTCGGCGCGGGCCTCGTGACGCCGCTGCAGCTCGCGACCGGCTATGCGGTGTTCGCGAACGGCGGTTACAAGGTCGATCCGTACCTGATCGCCGAAGTCGACGACGCGCGCGGCCAGGCGTTGCAGAAGTCGCAGCCGGTGGTCGCGGGCGGCACGGCGCCGCGCACGATCGAAGGCCGCAACGCGTATGTGATGAACAGCCTGCTGCATTCGGTCGCGACGGCCGGCACGGGCGCGGGCACCAACGCGCTGGGCCGCAACGACCTGCAAGGCAAGACGGGTACCACGAACGACGCGAAGGACGGCTGGTTCGCCGGCTATCAGCAATCGCTCGTCGCGGTCGCGTGGATGGGCTTCGACCAGCCGAAGAGCCTCGGTAGCCGCGAATTCGGCGCGCAGCTCGCGTTGCCGATCTGGGTGAACTACATGCGCACCGCGCTGAACGGCGTGCCCGAGCAGCAGATGCCGATGCCGGACGGCCTGACCTCGATCGACGGCGAGCTGTACTACGCCGATCGCACGCCGGGCAACGGCTTCGTCGCGAACGTCGACATCAACCCGGCCGAGAACGCGATCAGCGCGAACGACGCACTCGGCTCGGCCGGCGCGGCAGGGCTGGCGCCGCCGCCCGTCACGCCGCAGGAGAAGCAGCAGATCATGGACATGTTCGAGAACAAGTAAGCGGTACGCTGTTCTTCACCCATGCGACGGGCGCCTTCGGGCGCCCGTTTTTTTTTGCACGCGGCAGGCAGCGGAAGACGGTGAATCAGAACGACGCGCAGGCCGGCACGACGGTCATGCCGACCGATTGCTGGTGAAACCGCTGGACGTACGCTTGCCGGATCGCAGCGAGCCGTGCGCGCGTGTCGGCCGTGTCGTCGGCAATGATACGGATCACGAAGCTGTCTTCGCGCGTGACCGCGCCGGTCGTGCGATCGCGCCATTGGCCGTGCGTGTCCCAGTAGGTGAGGCCGTCGGGAAACCGCGGCGTGACCGTGTCGGCGAGGAAGGCCGCGCGTTCGGCATCGGTGACGGGGCCGCGCCCCGCGATGTCGCGACCGAACAGCAGGTCGGCCTGCAACATGCGGCTTTCGCCCGGTTGCGTGCAGGACACAGGTTGCGCGTTCGATGTGAACGAGGGCGGCGCGGCGCAACCGGCGAGCAGTGCGAGCGCCGCCGCGCATGCGGCCAGCCGCCGCATCTGCCCATTTCGCGTCGATCGACCTTCGCGCGCGCAAAACGCTGCGCGCTCAACCACTTGCGTACGTGTCCGGCGGGTTATCAACAGGGCTGTCAACATAATCTGGGGATAACCCTAGGGTGGTCCGTCGACGCCCGGTGCGGGTCAGTGCTGCAATTTCGCGTGCGCGAGATGCATGCCGAGCGTGGCGGGGTCGGTATTCGTGCCCGACAGCAGCACGCCGACGCGCTTGCCCTGCAGCGTTTCGCGCAGCGGGCCGAGCAGCGCGGCGAGCGCGGCCGCACACGCCGGTTCGACCGACAGCTTCAGATGCGAGAACAGGAACAGCATCGCGGCACGCAGCGCGTCGTCGGACACGGTCACGATGCGATCGACGTGGCGCCGGCACAGCTGGTAGCTGTATTCCTCGGTATGCGGCGCCATCAGCGAATCCGCGATCGTCTGCATCGCGCTCATCTTGATCGTGTGATTGGCCGCGAAACTGCGGCTCATTGCGTCGGCGCCTTCCGGCTCGACGCCGTACACGTGCACGCGCGGATTCGCGAGCCGCAGGGCGGTCGCCATGCCGGCCGCGAGGCCGCCGCCGCCGATCGGCACGATCACCGCGTCGAGATCCGGCGTCTGCGTCGCCCATTCGTAGCCGAGCGTCGCGGTGCCGAGGATCGTGTGATAGCCGTTGAACGGATGAATGAAGAAGCGGCCTTCCTCGGCCTCGATGCGCCGCACGAGATCGAACGCCTGCGACGCGCTGCCCGCCAGCACGACTTCCGCACGGTACTGCTTGCACTGCGCGATGCGCGTCGGGCTCGCGGTATGGAACATCACGACCTTCGCGCTGCTGCCGAGCCGCATCGCCGCATACGCGACGGCCGCCGCGTGATTGCCGGCCGACACGCAGGTGACGCCGGCGTTCTTGCGGCCTTCGTCGAGCGCGAGCAGGTGCGTGAACGCGCCGCGCGCCTTGAAGCTGCCGCTCGCCTGCAGCAGTTCGAACTTGAAGTTGACGTGCGTGCCTTCGAGGGAAGGCAGATCGGCGCGCTCGAACACGGGCGTGCGCGCGACCCAGGGCGACAACGCGAAATGCTGCGCGGCGATTTCGTCGAGCGTCGGAATCGGCTCGCCGTCGATCGTCGTATGGGCGGTGCCCTGTTGTTCAGTCGACATGACGTGGCGGGTAGCGGAGTGGGCCGGCCCGCACACGCGGGCCGGCGTGGCGGGAGGCAGTCAGTGCGCGTCGACCGACATGCTGCGGATGAACTTGCGCAGGAACTGCTCGCAGCCGGCGAGCTGCGCGAGCTCGACATATTCGTTCGGCTTGTGCGCCTGCTCGATGTTGCCGGGCCCGCACACGACGCTCGGGATGCCCGCGCGTTCGAACAGGCCGGCCTCGGTGCCGTACGCGACCTTGCGCTTGTCCTGGTCGGCCGTCAGCGCACGCACGAGCTGCGTGATCGCGGCCTGTTCGGTCGCGTCGAGGCCGGGCGCCGCGGCGATCTTCGAGAACTCGATCGCGGCGTTCGGATGTTCGCGAAGCATCTGCGGCAACAGCGTTTCCCGCGCATACGCTTCGATGCGCGTGAAGATCTGCTCGGGATCGAGCGTCGGCAGGTTGCGGAATTCGAAGTCGAACCGGCACTCGGCCGGCACCGTGTTGATCGCGTTGCCGCCCTGGATCGTGCTCGTTTGCGCGGTGGTGAACGGCACGTCGTACAGTTCGTCGAACGGGCCTTCGGCGCGAAAGCGCTCGGCGATGTCGCGGATGTGGCAGATGAGGCGCGCCGCATACTCGATCGCGTTGAGCCCCTTCGGCGTCAGCGACGAATGCGCCGCGTGGCCGCGCACGCAGCAGCGGTAGGCGTTGATGCCCTTGTGCGCGATGATCGGCCGCATGCTGGTCGGCTCGCCGACGATGCAGCCGGACGGCTGCACGCCACGCTTCACCAGATCGGCGATCATCAGCGGTGCGCCCGCGCAGCCGATTTCCTCGTCGTAGGACAGCGCGAAATGGATCGGCTTCGCGAGCTTCGTCGCCTGCATCTCGGGCAGCAGCGCGAGCGCCGTGCCGATGAAGCCTTTCATGTCGCAGGTGCCGCGGCCGTACAGGCGGCCGTCGCGGATTTCCGGCGCGAACGGATTGCTGTCCCACTGCTGGCCGTCGACCGGCACGACGTCGGTGTGGCCCGACAGCACGATGCCGCCGTTCGTCGAGCCGTCGTGCGCGGGCACGGTGGCAAACAGGTTCGCCCAGCCTTCGCGCGGATCGTGCGTGATCGTCGACGCGATGCCCTTCGCGGCGAGCGCGTCGCGCACCGTTTCGATCAGGCCGAGGTTCGGCACGCGGCTCGTCGTGTCCATCGACACGAGTTGCTTGACCCAGGGCAGGCTGACGAGCGATGCGTCGCCTTCGGTTGCGGCGGACGGCGCCGTCGCGTCGAGAGTGGACATGGCAAAACTCCGTCTGATGAATGGGAAATCATACTCAAAAACGCGCCGGCCCGCCTTCGTCGGGCGCGATGCGGTGCAGCAACGTCGCGCCCGTCAGGATCGCATCAACGGGCCGCGACGGCCGCTCCCTGTTTCGGGCCGAGCGCACGCAGCGTTTCCTTGATCGTCGACACGCGGATCGCGAGGTCGGGCGAGCGCGTCTCGATGCGCAGCTTGTCCTGGCCCGCGAGCTTGATGTGGCGATGCTTCTGCACCATCTCGATGATTCGCATCGGGTCGATCGGCGGATTCGGCTCGAACTGCAGCCCGATCGCGACCTCGCTCGCGTCGATCTTCACGATGCCGAGCGGCTTCGCGGCGATCCGCAGCCGGTGCGTCTCGACGAGCGCGTGCGCCTGCGGCGGCAGCTTGCCGAAGCGGTCGATCAGTTCCTCCTGGATGCCGTCGATCGCGTCGCCGTGCTCGCAGTTCGCGAGCCGCTTGTACAGCGACAGCCGCTCCTGTACGTCCGCGCAGTAGTCGGCCGGCAGGATCGCGGGCGCATGCAGGTTGATTTCGGTCGTCGCGGCGAGCGGGGCGGTGAGGTCGGGCTCCTTGCCGTTCTTCAGCGCCTTCACCGCGTCGTTCAGCATGTCCGTATAGAGCTGGAAGCCGATCTCGTGGATTTCGCCCGACTGCTTGTCGCCGAGCACTTCGCCGGTGCCGCGGATCTCGAGGTCGTGCATCGCGAGATAGAAGCCCGAGCCGAGTTCCTCCATCTGCTGGATCGCTTCCAGCCGGCGCTGCGCCTGCTTGGTCAGCGACTGCGGATCGTGGACCAGCAGGTACGCATAGGCCTGGTGGTGCGAGCGGCCGACGCGGCCGCGCAACTGGTGAAGCTGCGCGAGGCCGAACTTGTCCGCGCGGTGCATGATGATCGTGTTCGCGCTCGGCACGTCGATGCCGGTCTCGATGATGGTCGTGCACAGCAGCACGTTCGCGCGCTGCGCGACGAAATCGCGCATCACGCGTTCGAGTTCGCGTTCGTGCATCTGGCCGTGCGCGATCACGATGCGTGCCTCGGGCACGAGCGCCTCGAGCATCGCCTTGCGGTTCTCGATCGTCTCGACCTCGTTGTGCAGGAAGTACACCTGGCCGCCGCGCTTCAGCTCGCGCAGCATCGCCTCGCGGATCACGCTTTCTTCCTCGCGGCGCACGAAGGTCTTGATCGCGAGTCGCTTCTGCGGCGCGGTCGCGATCACCGAGAAATCGCGGAGCCCTTCGAGCGCCATCCCGAGCGTGCGCGGGATCGGCGTCGCGGTGAGCGTCAGCACGTCGACTTCCGCGCGCAGCGCCTTCAGCGCTTCCTTCTGGCGCACGCCGAAGCGGTGCTCCTCGTCGATGATCACGAGGCCGAGGCGCTTGAACTGCACGTCCGACGACAGCAGCTTGTGCGTGCCGATCACGATGTCGACCGTGCCTTCGTTGATCTGCGCGATCGCCGCGTTGATTTCCTTCGTGGTCTTGAAGCGCGACAGCTCGACGATCCGCACCGGCCAGTCCGCGAAGCGGTCGATGAAGGTCTGCGTGTGCTGCTCGGCGAGCAGCGTGGTCGGCGACAGCAGCGCGACCTGCTTGCCGCCCAGCACCGCGATGAACGCCGCGCGCAGCGCGACCTCGGTCTTGCCGAAGCCGACGTCGCCGCACACGAGGCGGTCCATCGGCTTGCCGCTCGTCATGTCGCCGATCACGGCCGCGATCGCCGCGGCCTGGTCGGGGGTTTCCTCGAAGCCGAAGCTTTCCGCGAATTTCACGTAGTCGCGCGGGTCGAGCGAGAACGCGTGGCCTTCGCGGGCCGCGCGGCGCGCGTACAGGTTCAGCAGCTCGGCGGCCGTATCGCGGATCTGCTGCGCGGCCTTGCGCTTCGCGCGCTCCCACTGGCCGGAGCCGAGCGCGTGCAGCGGCGCGCTGTCGGGATCGGCGCCGCTGTAGCGCGAGATCACGTGCAGTTGCGCGACGGGCACGTAGAGCTTGCTGTCGCCCGAGTATTCGAGATGCAGGAATTCGGTCTCGCCCTCGCCGAGATCCATCGACACCAGGCCCATGTAGCGGCCGATGCCGTGCTGCGCGTGGACGACCGGGTCGCCGACCTTCAGCTCCGACAGGTCGCGCACCATCGCGTCGACGTTGCTCGCCTGTTCCTGCCGGCGGCGGCCCGCGCGGCGGCCGAGTGCGCCGTACAGCTCGGTCTCGGTGACGATCGCATAGCCTTCGCCCGGCACCGCGAAGCCGCTCGCGAGCGGCGCGACGCCGAGCGCGAAGCGTTCGTCGCTCGCGAGCCAGCCCGCGAAGTGGTCGTTCGACGCGGGGCGCAGGTGGTGCTCGGCGAGCAGTTGCAGGATCGTCTCGCGGCGGCCGGCCGATTCGACGGTCAGCAGCACGCGCTTGCCCGACGCTTCGACGAACGTGCGCAGCGAGGCGAGCGGATCGTCGGCATGGCGGTCGACCGTGAGCTCGGGCAGCGCGGTCGCCCAGCCGCCGGCCGGCTGCGCGGGCAGCACGACGCGCGCGAACGGCTTCGCGAACGCGAAGAAATCCTCGTCGGACAGGAACAGCCGCCGCGGCTCGAGGATCGGCCGCTCGCGATCGTGCGCGAGGAACGCGTGACGCTGCTTCGTATCGGCCGTGAAGCGGCGGATCGATGCGTCGAGATCGCCGGTGAACACGAGATGCGCGTTCTGCGGCAGGTAGTGGAACAGCGTGGCCGTCTCGTCGAAGAACAGCGGCAGGTAATACTCGATGCCGGCCGACGGCACGCCGTTGCCGATGTCCTTGTAGATCGGCGCGCGGCTCGGGTCGCCTTCGAAGGTTTCGCGCCAGCGGCTGCGGAAGGCCGTGCGCGCGGCTTCGTCGAACGGGAACTCGCGGCCGGGCAGCAGGCGCACGTCGCGCACCGGGTAGAGGCTGCGCTGCGTGTCGGGATCGAACGCGCGGATCGAATCGACCTGGTCGTCGAACAGGTCGATCCGGTACGGCAGCGGCGAGCCCATCGGGTACAGGTCGATCAGCGAGCCGCGCACGCAGTATTCGCCGGGTCGCACGACCTGGCTCACGTGCTCGTAGCCGGCCAGCGTGAGCTGCGCCTTCAGCTTCGCCTCGTCGAGCCGCTCGCCCTGCGCGAACGCGAACGTGTACGCGGCCATGAACGAGGCCGGCGGCATCCGGTACAGCGCGGTGGTGGCGGGCACGAGCAGGATGTCGCAGCGGCCCTCGCCGAGGTCGTGCAGCGTCGCGAGCCGCTCGGACACGAGGTCCTGGTGCGGCGAGAAGGTGTCGTACGGCAGCGTTTCCCAGTCGGGCAGCAGGCGCACGCGCGCATCGGGCGAGAAATAGGGGATTTCCTGGGACAGCCGCTGCGCGTCGGCCGCGTTCGCGCAGATCACCGCGAGGAGCGGCACGTCCGGGCGGTTGTCGGCGAGATAACGGGCGATGGCGAGCGCATCGGCGGAGCCGTGCGCGCCGTCGAAGGCGAAACGCTGGCCGGGCTTGACGCGGGCAACGGGTGAAGCGGACGGGGTGGAAGCGTTATCTGGCATAGGGACGGCAGGGGTGGCGTGCACGGGCGCACGCGGTGCGCCGGTCGAGACGAAAGACCTATTATAAAATCCGCTTCTCGATTTCATCTTTCCGGCGTTTCCCCTTCGTGACTCCCCGACTTTTCGCCCTGATTCCCTGTGCCGGCACGGGCAGCCGTTCCGGCTCGGCCGTGCCGAAGCAATACCGCACGCTGGCCGGCCGCGCGCTGCTGCACTACACGCTCGCCGCGTTCGACGCGTGCAGCGAGTTCGCGCAGACGCTTGTCGTGCTCGCGCCCGACGATTCCCATTTCGACGCCCGCCGCTTCGCGGGCCTGCGCTTCGCGGTGCGCCGCTGCGGTGGCGGCTCGCGCCAGGCGTCGGTGCTGAACGGGCTGCTGGAGCTGGCCGAATTCGGCGCGACCGACCACGACTGGGTGCTCGTGCACGACGCCGCGCGCCCGGGCATCACGCCGGCGCTGATCCGCACGCTCGTCGCGACGCTGAAGGACGATCCGGTCGGCGGCATCGTCGCGCTGCCGGTGGCGGACACGCTCAAGCGCGTGCCGGCCGGCGGCGACGCGATCGCGCGCACGGAGTCGCGCGACGCGCTGTGGCAGGCGCAGACCCCGCAGATGTTCCGCATCGGCATGCTGCGCGACGCGATCCTGCAGGCGCAGCGCGAAGGGCACGACCTGACCGACGAAGCGAGCGCGATCGAATGGGCCGGCCACACGCCGCGCGTCGTGCAGGGCAGCCTGCGCAACTTCAAGGTCACGTACCCGGAAGATTTCGCGCTCGCGGAAGCGATTCTCGAGCGCCCCGCGAACGCTTCCTGACTTTCACCTCATCTCAAACCGGATTACGCATGGATTTCAGAATCGGACAAGGCTACGACGTGCACCAGCTCGTCGAGGGGCGCCCCCTCATCATCGGCGGCGTGACGATTCCGTACGAGCGCGGCCTGCTCGGCCACTCGGACGCGGACGTGCTGCTGCACGCGATCACCGACGCGCTGTTCGGTGCGGCCGCGCTGGGCGACATCGGCCGCCATTTCTCCGACACGGATGCGGCGTTCAAGGGCGCGGACAGCCGCGTGCTGCTGCGCGAGTGCGTCGCCCGCGTGAAAGCGGCCGGCTTCGCGATCCAGAACGTCGACAGCACCGTGATCGCGCAGGCGCCGAAGCTCGCACCGCATATCGACGGGATGCGCGCGAACATCGCGGCGGATCTCGGGCTGCCGCTCGATCGCGTGAACGTGAAGGCGAAGACCAACGAGAAGCTCGGCTATCTCGGCCGCGGCGAGGGTATCGAGGCACAGGCCGCCGCGCTGCTGGTGAGGCAGGGCGACTGACGTCCGGCCGTGGCGGCGTCCGGTTCGCGCTGCCCGCCGTGCCGCCGAAATGAAAAATGCCACGCGAATGCGTGGCATTTTCGTTGGCAGCCGGCGCGGCTCATGGCCGCGCGGCCGGATCGCTCATTCGCCTTCGGCGGCGATCACCTGCGCGGCGGCGTTGATCACCGACGCGATGCGACCGACGTCGCGCAGCTGCGTGACGGTCATCCCTTGCTCGTTCTTCAGCAGCGCATAGTGCGACTTCACGCAGAAGTGGCACTTGCCGACGATCGACGCGGCCAGCGCGTACATCTCGAACTTGCGCTTGTCGACGCCGCCGTGCGTCGCATACGCGCCCATCCGCAATTCGGCGCGCTGCGTCTTCAGGTCGGCGTCGTCGGCCATCTCGACATACGGATACCAGGTGTTGTTCATCCCCATCAGCGCGGCCGCCGTCAGCACGGCGTTCGTCTCCTCGGGCGACAGCACGCCGGCTTCGCGGATCGTCTTGACCAGCACCGTGCTCTTCGCCGCGATGGCCGCCGCCAGCGCCACGCCGACCGCGTCGGTGCCTTCGAGCGACGAGCGCGAGATCGTGCCGTCGAGATTCAGGCGAATGTCCTTCGCGTAGTCGGGGATACGTGCCTTAATCGAGTCGATGAATTCCATTGATATCTCCTATGGGTTGGCCGTTAAAAAAGCCCGCAGGCAGGACGTGCGCCGCGGGCTTCGTGCATCGATGCGCTTACAGCGTTGCGCCGCCGACTGCACGGTTGCACGGGCACAGTTCGTCCGTTTGCAGGCCGTCCAGAATGCGCAGGACTTCTTCCGGGCTGCGGCCGACGTTCAGGTTGTTCACCGAAACGTGCTGGATCGTGTTGTCCGGATCGACGATGAACGTTGCACGCAGGGCCACGCCGGCTTCCTTGTCGCGCACGCCGAGCTGGTCGATCAGCTCGCCCTTGACGTCGCCGAACGAGTAGTGGTTCAGCTTGTCGAGGTCCTTGTGCTCACGGCGCCATGCGAGCTTGACGAATTCGTTGTCCGAGCTGCCGCCGAGCAGGACGGCGTCGCGCTCTTCGAACTGCTTCGTGAGCTTCGCGAACTCGACGATTTCCGTCGGGCACACGAACGTGAAATCCTTCGGATAGAAGTAGATGATCTTCCACTTGCCCGGGAACGACGCTTCGGTGACGGTCTCGAACGCCGACTGGCCGTTTTCCTCGTGATTATTGAAGCCCGGCTTCGCGGCTACGACGGTGAAAGCTTCGAGTTTATCGCCCACGGTTTTCATGCGGATACTCCTGTGTGAGTTGGGAAGAAGACTGAGTCAAACTACCTCGGTGCTGCAACGATGATGTGACAGCATGGGTACGACTATAACACTATTAAAGTAGCGCTTCAATAGATTTTGACTAACGATCCTCATAGCTTTTGTCAACCGGATCGATAGTGTGACGCGCAAGATGCGTGCGCGAACGTGTCATGCGGTCGCACGCGCCTTGCCGGCGCCGGGGAATTCGAGCGTGACTTCGAGGCCGGCTTCCGGGTGGCGGTTGCGCAGGCGCAGCGCGCCGCGGTAGCGGCCGACGAGCCGCAGCACGATCGCCATTCCGAGGCCCGTGCCGTCCGCCTTGGTGCGCGCGGTGTCGACGCGATAGAACGGCCGCATCACGAGCGGCAGTTGATCCTCGGGGATGCCGGGGCCTTCGTCGCTTACCGACAGCTCGACGCGCGCATGCGACACGCGCGTCTCGAGCGTGATGCGCGAGATGCCGTCCTGCTTGCTCTGGCCGTACTTGCGCGCGTTCTCGACGAGGTTGCCGATCACGCGCCGCATGTCGGTCTCGTCGGCTTCGATGATCGCGCTCGGCGCGAGCCGCGTGCGGATCTCGACGCCGTCCTCGCCCGACACGCGCGCGGCGACGTCCTGCGCGACCGACGACAGGTCGACGGGCTCGGGCTTGCGCTGCGACGGGCGCGCATAGTCGATGAAGGCCGCGATGATGCGGTCCATCTGTTCGATGTCGTCGACCATCGCGTCCTTGGTCGCCTGGTCGGACGGGCTCATCTCGGTTTCGAGCCGCAGCCGCGCGAGCGGCGTGCGCAGGTCGTGCGAGATGCCCGCGAGCATCAGCGCGCGATCGGCCTCGAGCTGTTCGAGGTCGCGCACCATCTGGTTGAAGCTGCGGTTGGTATCGGCCGCGACGCCCATCCCGCGCTCGGGCAGCGGCTCGGGCGCCTGACCCGAACCGACCTGGCGCGCGGCGAGCGCGAGCCGCGAGAACGGCCGGTTCACGAGGCTCGTGATGAACGCGGAGCCGAACAGCGACAACGCGAGCGCGAACAGCCCCCAGCCGGCCCACTGCAGGCCCGTGACGTTGTCGAGCTGGTCGCGATCGAGTGCGACCCAGTAATCGTCGTCGTCGATCTTGAAGCTGATCCATACGCCGGGAATGTCGTTGACCGACTGCGCGATCACGGTATCGTCGCCGAGGCGGCTGCGGATATCGTGTTCGATCAGGCGGTTCAGCGATTCGTCGGGCTGCAGCTTGAACTTGTCGGTTTTCTCGCGCGGGTACACGCGCACGCCCTCGTTGCTCTCGAGATCCTGCAGCAGCGCGCGCCGCAAGTCGGGATCGGAATAGAGCAGGGCGGTGCGCGTAAGCTTCACGACCGCGACGAGCTGGAGCGCGACGCGCTGCGCACGCGGCTCGCGTTCGATCACGCGAAAGCTCTGGAACCACGCGGCGAGACTGACCGAGATCAGCAGCGCGATCAGCAGGAAGGTGCGCCAGAACAGCCCGCCGAACGCGAGCTGCAGAAGGCGCCGGTCGATACGCATGGGACGGGCCGTGGGCGGGGCGAAACCGGGAAGGAAAAAGCTCAGGCGGCGCCGTCCGGAATGAACACGTAGCCGAGACCCCAGACGGTCTGGATGAAGCGCGGGCTGCCCGGATCCGGTTCGATCAGCTTGCGCAGGCGCGAGATCTGCACGTCGAGGCTGCGGTCGAACACTTCGTATTCGCGGCCGCGTGCGAGCTCCATCAGCTTCTCACGCGACAGCGGCTGGCGCGGGTGACGCGCGAACACTTTCAGCACCGAGAATTCGCCGGTGGTCAGCGGAATTTCCTGGCCGGACTTGGTCAGCGTGCGCGTGGCGAGATTCAGCGAGAATTCGCCGAACTCGAACACCTCGGTGGTTTCCGACGGCGCACCCGGCAGTTCGGCCGGCGCCTGGCGGCGCAGCACCGCATGAATGCGCGCGACCAGTTCGCGGGGGTTGAACGGCTTCGGCAGGTAATCGTCGGCGCCCATCTCGAGGCCGACGATGCGATCGACATCCTCGCCCTTCGCGGTGAGCATGATGATCGGCGTGCGGTCGTTGCTGCCGCGCAGCCGGCGGCAGATCGACAGGCCGTCTTCGCCGGGCAGCATCAGGTCGAGCACGAGCAGGTCGAAACGCTCGCGTACCCAGAGCTTGTTCATCGCGGTTGCGTTTTCCGCGACATAGACGTTGAAACCCTGTTCGCCGAGATAGCGGCGCAGCAGGTCGCGCAGGCGGGGGTCGTCGTCGACAACGAGAATCTTCGAGGGGTTTTTCGTTTCCATGATCGGCATCTTATCGCGAATGGGAATTGGCGCACGGCCGCGTGTTTTCGTGCGTTACAGTCGGTTACAAAATTTACCCGTAGTGTCGCACCGAGTAAAGGCACGCTATAGAGATTCCTTTACTCGAAGCCGAAATTCGTTAGATACTCCCCAGCACTCCATCTTTCATCTTTGCACACCCGAATTCCGCAGGGTTTTTCAAGTACCAGAGGTAGCCGGTTGCCGCGTGACGAAGGGAACAAATCGACCAAAGAAGCGAGGACGGTCATGCGATCTGCCCGGATTGCACTGATGCTGACGATCGCACTTGCCGGTCCGTATGCGTCGAACCCCGCCTATGCGCAGCGCCCCGAGCAGGGCGCATCGTCGCGCAAGCTGCCGCGCGGCAAGGCGCCGCAGCCCGATCGCGCCGCCGACATGACGGTCCGTTCCGCCGTGCCTCCCGATCTCGAACAGCGCCGTCGCGACGGGCACATGACGCCCGAAGAGCGACACCTGTTGCGCCAGCACATCGAAGACGCCGTTCGCGAGTTGTACAAGCGCTGATCCGTGCCGTCGTTCGCCTTGCGCGGAAATCTCCGCGCGGAAAGAATTCGTAGCACTTTTTCCGTCAACTTTCGGCTGCCGAATGCCGTTGTACGGGCATCCGCACCGCCGGTGCGTTCCGGGAGTCCATGACGATGAAAGCGAACGCTGCCGCACCGGCGCCGTCGCCTGCCATGCAGTCGCCGCTCGATGCCGACGACGCGCTGTTTTTCCTCAGTCGCACCGGTTTCTCTCCCGCTCCCGCCGAGGTCGCGCGCATCGTCGGCATGACGCGTGCGCAGGTCGTGGCCGATACGCTCGGCAGCGCGCGACGCGAACCCGTCACGACGTGGCCCGACTGGCTCGCCGAGCCGCCGCCGACGCGTGCGCAGCGCCAGGCACTGACGCCCGAGATGCGGCGCGACGAGCAGCGCGAGCGCAATCGCCGCTACGACACGTTGCGTGCGGCCTGGGTCAACGAGATGGTCGCGACGCCGTCGCCGCTCACCGAGCGCATGACGCTGTTCTGGCACGGGCATTTCACGTCCGGGCAGGACAAGGTGTCTTATCCGCAGACGATGGCCGCGCAGAACGCGCTGTTTCGCCGCGAGGCGCTCGGCAACTTCGGCACGCTGCTGCACGCGGTCGCGAAGGATCCGGCGATGCTGCAGTATCTCGACGGCGCGAGCAATCGCAAGGGTCGTCCGAACGAGAATTTCGCGCGCGAGGTGATGGAGCTGTTCACGCTCGGCGAAGGGCATTACACGCAATACGACGTGACCGAGGCCGCGCGCGCGATGACGGGCTGGACGGTCGATCCCGACACGCTGCGCTTCGCGGTGCGGCCCGAATGGCACGATGCCGGCGACAAGACGATCCTCGGCGAAACCGGGCCGTTCGACGGCGACGGCTTTCTCGACATCCTGCTGAAGCGGCCGGGCACCGCGCGCTTCATCGCCGGCAAGCTGTGGCGCGAGTTCGTGTCCGATACGCCGGAGCCGCGTGCGCTCGACGCGGTGGCCGAGCGGTTTCGCGCGAGCGGCTACGATATTCGCGCGGCGCTCGCCGCGCTGTGGTCGACCGACGCGTTCTGGGATCCGCGCAACCGCGGCGTGCTGGTCAAGTCGCCGGCGGAATTCGTGGTCGGGTCGGTGCGACTGTTCGACGTGGCGTACGGCGATCCGCAGATGCTCGCGAACACCGTGCGCACGCTCGGACAGAACCTGTTCTATCCGCCGAACGTGAAGGGCTGGCCGGGCGGCGCGCTGTGGATCAACAGCACCACGCTGCTGTCGCGCAAGCAGTTCGTCGAGCAGTTGTTCCGCGCGACCGAGACGGCCGGCATGCGCCCGCCGGCCCGTGGGATTCCGCCGTCGCCGAACGCGCATGCGCATGCGATGCCGGTGGCCAGCGCGGCGTCCGCCGCCGGCCAGCGCGGCATGCCCGCGAAGCCGGCGCGCGGCGGCTTGCGTTTCGACCTCGAGCGCTGGCTCGCCCAGTATCGTGCGCGGCCGCAGGCGATCGCGGGGTTATCGACCGAGCTGCAGTTGCAGCACGCGGTGCTGCAACTCTCGCCGGTCGCGGCGATCGACACGGATTCGACCGGCAGCGCGTATCTCGAGGCGCTGCTGATGGATCCGGCCTATCAACTGAAATGATCCGAACAACGACGAAGCGGGCGGCCGCCGCGGCAAAGGCGCCGGGCGGCGAACCAAAGGACGTGCGATGAACCGACGTGATTTTCTGACGCTGACGGGCGCCGCGGCGGCGGCCGGCGTGTCGATGTGGCAGGCGCCCGCGATGGCGGCCGCCGCGCCGCAGGCCGGGCGAAAGCCGGCGGCCGGGTATGCGAACGTGCTGATCCTCGTCGAGCTGAAGGGCGGCAACGACGGCCTCAACACGGTGGTGCCGTACGCGGACCCGCTGTACTACTCGTTCCGGCGCGGCATCGGCATCAAGCGCGAGCAGGTGCTGCAGCTCGACGCGCAGACGGGGCTGCACCCGTCGCTCGCGCCGCTGATGCCGCTGTGGCGCGACGGGCAGGTCGCGGTCGTGCAGGGTGTCGGCTATCCGCAGCCGAACCTGTCGCATTTCCGCTCGATCGAGATCTGGGACACCGCATCGCGCTCGGATCAGTACCTGCACGAAGGCTGGCTCACGCGCACGTTCGCGCAGGCGCCCGTGCCGCCCGGTTTCGCGGCGGACGGCGTCGTGCTCGGCAGCGCCGAGATGGGGCCGCTGTCGAATGGCGCGCGCGCGATCGCGCTCGTCAATCCCGCGCAGTTCATCCGTGCGGCCCGGCTCGCCGAGCCGTCGTCGCTGCGCGAGCAGAACCCGGCGCTCGCGCACATCATCGACGTCGAGAACGACATCGTGAAGGCGGCCGACCGGCTGCGCCCGCGCGGCGGCATGCGGGAATTCAGGACGGCGTTTCCGGCCGGTGCGTTCGGCACGTCGGTGAAGACCGCGATGCAGGTGCTGGCCGCGTGCGAAGCGTCCGGGCCCGGCGCGCAGGACGGTGTCGCGGTGCTGCGCCTGACGCTCAACGGCTTCGACACGCATCAGAACCAGCCGGGGCAGCACGCCGCGCTGCTCAAGCAGTTCGCGGAAGGGATGAGCGCGATGCGCGCAGCGCTGATCGAACTGGGGCGCTGGAACGAGACGCTCGTGATGACGTATGCGGAATTCGGGCGGCGCGTGCGCGAGAACCAGAGCAACGGCACCGATCACGGCACGGCCGCCCCGCATTTCGTGATGGGCGGCCGCGTGGCGGGCGGGCTGTACGGTGCGCCGCCGGCGCTCGGGCGGCTCGACGGCAACGGCAACCTGCCGGTCGCGGTCGATTTCCGCCAGCTTTACGCGACCGTGCTCGGGCCGTGGTGGGGGCTCGACGCGACGCGCGTGCTGCAGCAGCGTTTCGACACGCTGCCGCTGCTGAAGGCGTGATGCGCGCCGCTTAACGGCGGCGCGCGGCGCGCCACGCGATCCACAGCTTGCGGATCGGCGTCAGCGCGATGCGCTGGTGCAGCACCTGGTAGCCGTCGCGCGCGATTTCGTCGAGCAGCGCGCCGGCCAGCGCGATCTGCGCGCGCAGCGTGCGCTGCGCGCGGCGTTCGGCGGCGGGAATCGCCGCATCGGCTGCCGCGAGCGCGTCGCGCGCGCGGGTCGTCTGGAATTGCAGCAATTCGGTGAATGCCGGGCTGTAGCGGCGGTTCAGCAGATCGGCCGCGGTCACGTCGTAGCGCTGCAGTTCGTCGATCGGCAGATAGATGCGGCCGTGGCGCGCGTCGTTGCCGAGTTCCTGCACGAATTGCGCGAGCATCAGCGCGCGGCCGACGTCCGCGGCCCACGGTTGCGGGGCGGCCGGGTTCGCCGAACTGGCGCGGGCGACCAGCGACGCGAAGGTGCCGCCGACCTGCGCGATATAGCGCTGCAGGTTCGCGAAATCGAGGTAGCGCGCCTGTTCGAGGTCCATCCCGTAACCGTTGACGAGCGTGCGCAGCGCATCGGCCTCGACGGCGATCGCCGGGTGATGCTGTGCGAGCGCCTTCGTGACGGGGTGCGACGGTTGTCCGTCGGCCAGCGCCGCGAGTTCCTTGTGCCACCACGCGAGCTTCGTGTGCCCGATGGTCGGATCGCTGGTTTCCTTGACGGTTTCCTCGAGTTCGCGGCGCAGCGCGAACAGCGCGGTCAGGCGCGGCTGCGTGGCGAGCGGCGCCTGGCGCAGCGCGTAGTAGACGCTGGAACCTGCGGGGGCGGCCTTTTGCTGACAGTAGTCGTCGAAGTTCACGGGCTCAATCGGGTGGGGCGGGTTCGGGGGACGCGCGGCGGCGCGCTGCCGAAACGTCGAGCGCGGCATTCTAGCACCGCGGCACGACGGGCGCCGGCGGGGCGAGACAAGGCCGCACGGATCGGGTAGAATCTCGCGCTCGCCTGATCGGGCGTGCCGGTTTTCGGGCTGGCTGACGTGTCCCGAGCGGTCCCGGGCGCGTGGAGCACGCATCTTGCGTCCCGTGCGGTCAGGCGACGGAAATGCGCGTGAGTGGCGAAATTGGTAGACGCACCAGGTTTAGGTCCTGACGCCCGCAAGGGTGTGCCGGTTCGAGTCCGGCCTCACGCACCAGAAGTCGAACGTGTCCCCGTCGGGGGCGTTCGCGAAAAAGCGCTGCCGGTCGGCTGACCGCAGCGCTTTTTTATTGACGCCGGTTTCGTCGCCCGGCATCCGGCCTCGTCCGACAAGCCGGCCGCGTGTAATATCGTGGCCACTTTTCGTACAAGCAGTACAACGACACAAGGGGCCGCCGATGAAACACACCGTACGCATCCCGATTTCCGTTCTCGCGCTGCTGCTGGCCGCGCCGGCCTTCGCCAATACGCCTGCCGACAACGTCGCGTGGAGCGCCACACCCGTGAAGACGGTTGCATCGTCGTCCGCATGCTCCGCGTACTCGGGGCGTGTGATGTCGAGCGGCGAGCCGCTGTCGACGGAGGGTGTGTTGAAAGCGCTCGGCACGTCGCTGGCGGGCGCCGCGCTAGGTGCCGTCGCCGGCGGATATCAGGGCGCAGCCCCCAATCCGTGCCCGCGTCCCGGCCTGTGCTCGCTGGCACGCGGATCGCGGAGCGTACCGCTTCGGTTGAAACGAGCGCGATACGAAGCGCCTCGCGTCGCTCGACCGCGGCGCTTCGTCGTTTCCGGCACGCCTATTCCCAGAAGCTGCGAATCGCGACGGCCACGATCACCGGCACCGAGAACACCAGCGGAATCGCGAAATACTGCGCTTCGCGATCGACGATCCAGCTATAGATCACCCACGCCGCGCCGATCGCGAACGTGATGAGGCCGACCGTCACGGCGGCGATGTTCAGGGCCAGCTTCGACGGCTGGCGGCGCGTTTTGGCGGTGTCGTTGTTATCGCGCGGGGACGATTTCATCGGAAAAGTGCGGCCTCGGGCCGGAACAGGGGTAAAGACACAGGAAACCCCATCCGTACCGATCGCGCAAGGGCCGGCGCATGCCGGCCCGGTATCGTTTGTCAGCGCGCGTTACAACCCGAACGACACGGCCAGTTCGTCGAGCAGCTCGCGCTGGAACGCGACGAACCGCTCGCCCGGCTGCTGCGCGATCGCCAGGTCGAGCATCGGATCGGCGACCTCGGTGCGCACGCCGGCCAGTTCCTCGACGATCGCCAGCCCGCAGAACGGTACGTACGCCTCCGAATAGCCGCCTTCGTGAACGATCACGAGCCGCCCGCCGCAATGGCGTTGTGCGGCTTCTTTCACCGCACGGGTCATGAACCGGTAGCTGTCGGTATGCAACTGCATGCGCGCGAGCGGATCGACCGCGCTCGCGTCGAGGCCGCTCGCGATGACGATCAGCTCGGGGCGGAAACGCGCCAGCGCCGGCAGCACGATCCGCTCGAACGCATACCGGTATGCGTCGTCGCCGCTGCCCGCGAGCAGCGGCACGTTCAGGTTCGCGCCGACGCCGGCGCCTTCGCCGCGATCGTCCGCGCCGCTGTAGCCGGGCGGGAAGCAGCGGTCCTGGTGCAGCGAGATCGTCAGCGTATCCGGATCGTCGTAGTAGATCGACTGCGTGCCGTTGCCGTGATGCACGTCCCAGTCGATCACCGCGACGCGCTCGATGCCGTACTTCGCGCGGGCAGCCTCGATCGCGATCGGGATGTTCGCGAGCATGCAGAAGCCCATCGGGCGGTCGCGCAGGCAGTGATGGCCGGGCGGCCGCGACAGCGAGAACGCATTCGCCGCGCGCTCGCCGACGACCGCATCGACCGCCGCGATCGCGAGACCGGCCGACAGCGCGGCGATCTCGTAGCTGCCCTTGCCGAATGGCGCGAGATCGCCGAGGTCGCCGCCGTTCGCGTCGCTCAGCGCGCGGAACGCGTCGAGATAGTGCGCCGGATGAATGCGCAGCAGGTCGGTGGTGGTCGCGGGTTCGGCGCCGTGCAGGTCGAGCCGCGCGGCCAGGCCCGACGCCTGCACGAGCGACAGGAAGCGGCGCTTCGAATCGGGCGATTCCGCGTAGCCCGCGCTCGACGGGGGCTGGACCCAGCCGCCGACCGGGAAGAACAACGCGTGCGTGCCGCCGGTATGCCAGAAAGTGCGTTCGTCGGTGAAAAAGGCAGTGCGATTCATGGATGCGTGACCTGTCACGGTTGGGAGGAAACGGAAGGGCGCGCGCGGCGATCGATGTGGCGCAGCGCGGCGAACGACACGATCGCGACGGCCGTCGCGGCCGCGAACAGCGCGCGCATCGTGCCGCCGGCGTCGAGCATCAGCCCGGCCAGCAGCGGGCCGGCGGCGAGCGCCGCGCCGATCACGAAGTTCAGTGTCGCGACGAGGCGGCCCGACGTGTCGATCTGCGCGACCGTCGCGAGAACGAACGGCAGCACGAAGGTCCACGCGAACTTGAACGCGAAGATCGCCGCGCTGTAGCCGCCGGTGTCACGCATCGCGGCGAGCGCGACGAGCGACGCCGCGAGCAGCGCGTAGCCCGCCGCCAGCATCGCGCGCCGCGCGAGCCGGCCGCCCGCGCACGACGCGAGCGCCGCGCCGGCGATCCCCATCACGCTCGCGATTGCGAGCACGTTGCCGGTCGACTGCGGATCGAGCCCGGCCTCGGCCGCCGCGCGGCTCGCGAACGTCCATACGCTGCCGATCGCGAGATAGAACGTCAGCACCGCGCCGATGGCGAGCACGACGAAGCGGCGCGGCGTCGGCGGCGCGTCGCCGCGCGCCGTATATGCGGATGCCGTCCGCGTGCCGAGCGACGACGGAAAGCCGCGCGACAGCGGCGCCGCGAGCAGCGCGAGCACGGCGAGCGCGATGTACAGCGCGCGCAGCCCGAACGCGGCGAACACGTGCGGCAGCACGAACAGGCCGATCGCGCCCGCGATCAACTGGCCGACGACCCACAGGCCGTACACGCGGTCGCTGTTCCTGCTCGTCGCCGCGCTCGTCATGCAGAGCACCATCAGCGAGCCGCCGCCGAGCGCGGTGATGGCGCGCAGCGCGAGCAGCGCGGCAAACCCCGGCATCCACAGCGCAGTCAGCAGGTTGCCAGCGCCGAACAGCGCGACGGCGAACGCCGCTACGCGGCGTGCGTCGACTCGTCCGAGCCACAGGTACGACGGCACGGTCGCGAGGCTGAACGCGCCGAGTTCGACGAAGAAGTAGGTGCCGATCTGCGACGCGGACAAGCCGAGCTGCGTGGCGAGCTGACCGGCGACGGCGGGCGCCACGAGCAGCAACAGCGGCGTGATGGCCGCGAACACGACGAGCGCGACGAGCGTCGAGCGCGCGAACGTCGACGCGCGGCCGTCGGGCGGGAGGGCGGCATCGGGGGAGAGGGTTTTCATGGCGGGATCTCGTTGGGGGAATCAGAACAGGTGGTACATGCCGACCATCGCGCCGAACTGCGACGCACCGGCGAGCGGCGTCGGGTCGTATTCGTAGACGGTCTGCGAGCTCTGGCCGCTGTTGCGCGCATAGCCGAGGTTCACGTATGCGACGGTGCGTTTGGACAGCGCGTACGTGGTGCTCGCGATGAACAGCGTCGGGTGGCCGATCGCCGGCGTGCGCGAATCGGTGTGGTAGACGCCCGCGTTCAGGCCGATCCCGCTCGACGTCAGGTAGCGCGCACCGCCCCAGACGATCGTGCGGGCCGCGTCGAGGTCGCCGGTCAGGCGTTCGACGCCCGCATACACGGTGAGCGGCAGCGTGGCGAACGCATAACGTGCGGCGAGCGTGCCGAGTTCGCGGCGCCGCGCGGACGCATCGGCCGCCGCCGATACGTCGCCGTGCGCCTGATGCAGCACCGCGCTCGCCGACAGGCCGTTGCTCGTGTACTGGCCGCCGAGCTCGAGCACGCGCCCGGCGCGCGTATTGCCCGCGACGCCGGAGGTCGCGGCGAGCGCTTCGACGTCGAAGCCGGCGAACGTCGGCGACTGGTATTTGACCGAGTGGTCGATGAAGTTCGCGTTCATCGGCACGAGCACGCCCTGGCCGCTGTACGACCCATACCAGAGCGGGTCGTAGAACAGTGTCTTGTCGAACAGCACGCTGAACTGGCGGCCGAGCGTGACGGTGCCCACCGGCCCAGCGATGCCCACGTATGCACCGCGGAAGAACGCGTAGCCGCGCACGGTCGGGGCGCCGTCGTTGACGTTGAAGCCCTGTTCGAGCTTGAACAGCGCCCGCCACCCGCCGCCGAGATCCTCACGGCCCTTGATCCCGAACTGCGAAGGCAGGATGCCGTAGTTCTGCAACTGCACGGCCGAATGGTGCCCGTCGGCGTGCGTCAGGTATTGCACGCCGGCGTCGAGCGCGCCGTACAGCGTGAGGGTGGACTGCGCATGCGCGGCGGCACCGCACACGGCAAGCGTCGCGGCGGCCGCGGCCGTGCGGATGAAGTGGGGTCTCGTCACGTGGGGTTCTCCATACCTTCCTGCATCGGTGCGTCGTTGGTGTCATCGCGACGCAGTGTCCGCAGCGGGAAAACCGTCGAACAGTCGTCCAGATGAACGGTGCGGAAAACCCGCGGTGCGCGGCGTGAACGCCGCGCGATGCCGCCGCGCGCCGTGCTGCGCAGCAGCAACGTGCGATGTACCGTTCAAATGGATGGGGCTGGCGAGCGTTCCGGCGTCGTGGCCCGCCAAAAAAGTCGCTCGCTATAATCGGCCGGTGTCGTTGCGCACATCAGCAGCCCGACCGGACAGGAGAGCGGAAGGTGAGGATCACGACGGATATCGGGCAGGATCTCGACGCGCTGCGCGACGTGCCGGCCGCCATCGTGCTCGACGAACGCGCGTGGCCGCCGCTGCCGTCCCGGCGTGCCGATTTCGATGGCGTCACGCGCGGCGACGCAGCGCAGCGCGCACTCGGGCTGATGCTGCTCGACCTGTACGCGGTGGCCGCGCAGTCCGCCATCGGCGAATTCGAATACCGGTTCTTTTCGCTGCTGCAGGCGCTCGTTCCGTTCGATGCCGCGTGGACGGGCGTCGCGACCCATGTGCCGACCGGCCCGGTGATGCACAACAGCTTTTTGTACCGGTTGCCGCACGCGTTCTTCACCGACTGGAAGCGCGTGCGCGATTGCGACCCGCTCGCGCACCGCACGTTGCACGGCGCGCACGGCCGCGCGGTGCGGCTGTCGGTCGTCGAGCCGGGGCTCGATGGGCGGTTTCGCGACTGGTGCGTGAAGTACGGGCTCGCGCAACTGATGTTTGTGTGTACGCTCGATCGCCGCTTCGGCCTGACGACGTTCGTGTCGATCTACCGTCAGGGCCTGAACCGGCCGTTCAGCGACGACGACGCGCATCGTTTCGAGGAAGTCATTCCGCATCTCGCGGCCGCCTTGACGATCAATCGCGCCGCGCAGCTCACGCGCGAACGCGAGCGCGCCGACACGGTCGCGCCGGCGGCGCGTGCGCTGTGCGACAACTTCGGTGTGCTGCACCATGCCGATCACGGTTTCGACGACGTGCTGCGCACCGAATGGCCGGCCTGGGTCGGTGCACGCGTGCCGGAGCCGCTCGTCGCGCACCTGCGGCGCCAGCCGGGCCGGCCGTTCGTCGGCGACGCACTGCGCATCCAGTGCGTGCCCGTCGCGGGGCTGTTCCAGATCGAGGCGCGGCCGCGCTCGCTGCTCGACCGGCTGAGCCCGCGCGAGCTCGCGGCGATCCGCTATTACGGCACCGGCCGTTCGCACAAGGAAGTCGCGCAGCAGATGGCGATCTCGCCGACGACCGTGCGCCACTATCTGCGCTGCGCGTACCGCAAGCTCGGCATGCACGACAAGAGCCAGATCGCCGGCGTGCTCGGCGCGAGCAGCGGCGCGATCGACGACGAAGCGGTGGAAGCGGGCGGCATGCCGCGCTGAGAGGCACGAGCGCGTACCGCACGATCCGCGGTACGCCGCCTGAAAGGTTGTGCCCGCAACCATTGAGCGTTATGCTCGTCAGCTCCCGGGAGACGGAATTTCATCATGAACGACACGAATTCAGGGTCGGTGCGCGCGGCGGTGGTCGGGGTCGGCGCGATCGGCGGATTGCTCGCGGCCGCGTTGTCGAAAGCCGGCATGACCGTGAGCGCATACGCACGCGGTGCGACGCTCGATGCGCTGAATACGCACGGCGTGCGCGTGATCGACGAGGCGGGCGCAACCGCGTCGGTGCCGGTGCGCGCGAGCGACGATGCGGCCGCGCTCGGTGTGCAGGACTACGTGGTGATCGCGCTGAAGGCGCAGGCGCTGCCGGCGCTGGCCGCGCGCATTGCGCCGCTGGTCGGGCCGGATACGGTGATCGTCGCGGCGATGAACGGGCTGCCGTGGTGGTTCACGCACGGGCTCGAAGGGGCGCTCGACGGCGTGCCGCTCGATGCGGTCGATCCGGCCGGTGCGGTGTCGGCCGCGTTGCCGCCCGCGCAGGCGATCGGCTGCGTCGTGCACCTGTCGTCGAGTACCGACGCGCCGGGCGTCGTGCGCCGCGGGCGCGGCAACCGGCTGATCGTCGGCACGCCCGATCCGCGGCTCGATACGGCCACGGCGCGGTTCGCCGCGGCGCTCACGGCCGGCGGTTTCGACGTCGAGTCGACGCCCGCGATCCGGACCGAGATCTGGACGAAGCTGTGGGGCAACATGAACATGAACCCGCTGAGCGCATTGACCGGGTCGACGGCCGAGCAGTTGCTCGACGATCCGTTCACGCAGGATCTCGCGCTGCGGATGATGGAGGAGGCGGCTTCGATCGGCGCGAAGCTCGGCTTGTCCACCGGGATGAGCGGCCCCGAGCGGATCGCGGTCACGCGCAAGCTCGGCGCGTTCAAGACGTCGATGCTGCAGGATTTCGAGGCGGGGCGCTCGCTCGAGATCGGGCCGATCCTCGGCGTGTTTCCGGAACTCGGCCGCAAGCTTGGCGTGCCGACGCCGTACTGCGACGCGGTGCTCGGATTGTTGCGTCAGCGCGCGGCGAACAGCGGGTTGTAATGCACACGAGGCCGCTGAATTAGCGGCCGTCGGCAACGCCGGCAACGTGACCCCGCGCGCTTCGCGCGATGCCGCCGCATGATGCAAGACAGGCCGCCCGGATCGCGCGTGACGCGACCCGGGCGACCTGTACGATTCCTCGGATCAATGCTGCCGGCAGTGCTCGGCAAACCGGCGAACCGGCGATGCCGAGGCCGACATTCGGCTCAGTCGTCGCGTTCGACTGCGTGCGCAACGACCTTGTCGAGCAGCCGCTCGAACGTCTGACGTTCGCTGTCGGACAGGCACGCGAGCAAGCCGTCGTTCCACTTGCGCACGATCGGCATGATCTTGCGATGCAGCGCGCGGCCGTCAGGGGTCAGCGCGATCAGCACGATCCGGCCGTCTTCCTCGCTCGCGCTGCGCTCTAGCAGCCCCTGACGCAGCAGGGCTTCGGCCGCGCGGCTTGCCTGGCTCTTGTCGAGATTGGTGTGGCGCGCGAGATCCATGATCGAGAACGGGCCGAACGCGCCGACGGCGGCGATCACGCGCGCCTCGGGCAGCGAGATGTCGAGCTTGTGCCGGTACACCTCGCCGATCCCGCGGTCGGAACGCTTCGTGAGCGCATGGAGGCGATAGGTCAGAAACTGATCGAGCCCGGCTGAACGGCCTTTCATGTCGAATCCTGAAGAAAAAGGGCGGGCCCGATTGTTCCTGTATCGCGCGCTCGGGTCAACGGTCAGTGTGCACCGTACTTCAGGCGTGTCAACTGTTCTGCTTCGTTCGCGAGCAGGTTGGCCGCGTCGCGGATCGCGACGTCGAGCGTGATCGGCCCGGGCGCCGGCGAAAAACAGCCGGCGAAATGCTCGGACAGGCGCGGCAGCGCGGCCGGGTCGACCGCGCCCGACAGCAGCGATGCGCTCACGCCGGCGGCCCGCGCGTGGCGGCACGCGATGAACGGCGCCTTGCCGTGCAGCGTCTGCACATCGGAGCGGCCTTCGCCGGTGATCAGCCAATCGGCGCCGGCCAGGGCGGCGTCGAGCCCGACCTGGCGCGCCACCACTTCGGCACCGGCCTCGAAGCGTGCACCGAGCATGTGCAGCGCGAAACCGAGGCCCCCCGCGGCGCCCGCGCCCGGCAGATCGCGGCCGCGGCGGTCGAGCGCGGCTTCGAGCAGGTCGGCGAAGCAGGCGAGGGCCGCATCGAGGAGCGCGACCTGCGCGGCCGTCACGCCCTTTTGCGGACCGAACACGGCGGTGGCGCCATGCGCGCCCGTCAGCGGGTTGTCCACGTCGGACATGCCGACGAATTCCGTTTCCTTCAGACGCGGATCGAGCCCCGACGCGTCGATCCGCGCAATGTCGGCGAGCCGCGACGGCACGGGCTCGACCGGCTGGTCGCCCGCGTCGAAGCACTGCAGGCCGAGGCCCGCGAGCAGCCCGGCGCCCGCGTCGTTGGTGCTGCTGCCGCCGAGCGCGACGAAGAAGCGGCGCACGCCGTCGTCGAGCAGCGCGCGGATCGCCTCGCCCATTCCGCGCGTGCTGCGCGCGTCGACCGGCACGCTCATGCCGACCGGGTCGGTAATGCCGACGATCTCGGCCGTCTCGACGATCGCGGTGCGCGCATCGATCACGCCCACCGCCGCGTCGCGCGCCGCCAGCGACGCGCCGGCCACCCGCAGCGTGCGCCGCGTGCCGCCGCCCGCCAGCATCGCGTCGAGCGTGCCTTCGCCGCCGTCGGCCATCGGGCAGCAGCGCACCACGGCGTCGGGCCGGGCGCGGCGAATGCCGGTGGCGATCGCGTCCGCGACCTGCTCGGCGGAAAGCGAGCCTTTGAACGAATCGGGCGCGATGACGACGACAGGCGCGGACGGGTGTTGCGGCATGGTGTCTCCGGAAGGCGTGATTGGTGTGAAGAAAGAAGAGTCGGGCCACGCAGGTGGCTCACACGCTATCGGAGCTTACAGGATGGTGGGCCCGGGGTGGATACGCCGTTCGGCATAGCGGCGATCCGCGTGCAGGGTCGTGCGACGGGCCGTCGATGGAGCGGGACACACGCGAGTCGCGCCGATCTGGCGGTACGAGGAAAATTGTTTGCTAGAATAGTCGATTCTTCCGGCCAAAGCCGTGCTCCGAGCCGCTTGCGCTAGCCATTCGGCGCGTGCAGGGATGGCGTGGCGCTCCGGCGCGGCGTGTGAGTGCGACGCACCTCACGCTGCAGGCAGGCACGGCAAGGAAAACCCGATTCGCTCGAATAATTTTAGGACGATTGAAGCCATGGCTAACGTTGTTGAGAACCTCGGCAAGCTTGAACGCCGCGTGACGATTTCTTTGCCGAAAGACACCGTGCAGAAGGAAATCGACGCCCGCATCCAGAAACTCGCGAAGAACGTTCGCATGCCGGGTTTCCGCCCGGGCAAGGTGCCGCTGAAGATGGTCGCGCAACAGTACTCGGGTCAGGTCGAGGCGGAAGTGCTGAGCGACAAGATCGGCCAGGAATTCTTCACGATCAGCCGCGCGGAAAACCTGCGCGTCGCCGGCCAGCCGAGCTTCGAGCCGAAGCAGGAACAAGCCGAAGATGCGTACGCGTTCGACGCGACGTTCGAGGTCTACCCGGAAGTGAAGATCGGCGATCTGGCGACGGCTGAAGTCGAACGCTCGACGACGTCGATCGGCGACGCCGAAATCGACCGCACGCTGGACATCCTGCGCAAGCAGCGCGTGCACTACCACGCACGCGGCGAAGCCGGCGAGCACGGCGACGGCGGTGCTGACACCGCGGCGACGGACGGCGACCGCGTGACGGTCGACTTCGTCGGCAAGATCGACGACGTCGCGTTCCAGGGCGGCACGGCCGAAGATTTCCCGTTCGTGCTCGGCGAAGGCCGCATGCTGCCGGAATTCGAAACGGCGGCGCTGGGCCTGAAGGTCGGCGAACAGCGTACGTTCGACCTCAAGTTCCCGGATGACTACCACGGCAAGGACGTCGCCGGCAAAACGGCGCAGTTCACGGTCACGATGAAGAAGATCGAGTGGCCGCACCTGCCGGAAATCGACGCCGAATTCGCGAAGTCGCTCGGTATCGAAGACGGCGACCTCACGAAGATGCGCGCCGAGATCAAGGAAAACCTCGAGCGCGAAGCGAAGCGCCGCACGCAGTCGATCGTCAAGAACCAGGTGATGGACGCGCTGCTGAAGATTTCCGAACTCGACGTGCCGAAGGCGCTGATCGAGCAGGACCAGCAACGTCTCGTCGAAATGGCTCGCCAGGACCTGGCGCAGCGCGGCGTGCCGAACGCGAAGGACGCACCGATCCCGGCCGAGATGTTCGCCGAGCAGGCGGAGCGCCGCGTGAAGCTGGGCCTCGTGCTGGCCGAGCTGGTGAAGTCGAACGGCCTCGAAGCGAAGCCGGAACAGATCCGCGCGGAAGTCGACGAGTTCGCGAAGAGCTACGAAGACCCGAAGGAAGTGGTCCGCTGGTATTATTCCAACCAGCAGCGCCTCGCCGAGATGGAAGCGTTCGTCGTTGAAAGCAACGTCGTCGATTTCGTGCTGGGCAAGGCCAAGGTGACGGACAAGGAAGTGAGCTTCGAGGCACTCGCGAGCGCATCGGCGCAAGCGTAAGTGTCGCTCTAGCGGCGTGCCGGCTGTCGGAGCGACGGCCCGCACGCCGTTTTTACGTCAAGCGCACGGTTGCCATTAATATGGCGATTGAGCGGGCGGCTTCCTACCGTTCAATTTTCCATTCGAACAAGGTTCATTGAATGATCACTCGCGCTGAATTGCTGGACATGCTTGCTTCGAACGCGCCGCAGGGTTTCGAGGCGCAAGCGCTGGGGCTGGTGCCGATCGTCGTCGAAACGAGCGGCCGCGGCGAGCGTTCGTACGATATCTATTCGCGTCTCCTGAAGGAGCGCCTGGTGTTCATGGTCGGCGAAGTGAACGACCAGACCGCCAATCTCGTGGTCGCGCAATTGCTGTTCCTCGAGAGCGAGAATCCCGACAAGGACATCAGCCTCTACATCAACAGCCCGGGCGGCTCGGTGTCGGCCGGGATGGCGATCTACGACACGATGCAGTTCATCAAGCCGGACGTGTCGACCCTGTGCATGGGCCTCGCGGCCAGCATGGGCGCGTTCCTGCTCGCGTCGGGTGCGAAGGGCAAGCGCTTCGCGCTGCCGAATTCGCGCGTGATGATTCACCAGCCGCTGGGCGGCGCGCGCGGCCAGGCATCCGACATCGAGATCCAGGCGCGCGAGATCCTCTACCTGAAGGAACGGTTGAACAACCTGCTCGCGCAGCATACGGGCCAGGACGTCGAGCGCATCGCGCGCGACACCGACCGTGATAACTTCATGTCGAGCGAGGACGCGAAGGCGTACGGGCTGATCGATCAGGTGCTGCTGAAGCGCCCGTAAACTTAAGTGGGGTGCCGCCCCGATTCGCGCGGCGCCCCTGCTATGTTCCGCACGCCCCGAGCCTCTGCGGCAAGCGCATCCGGCCGGCTCCGGTCGCGCCCTAGGCGCGGCGTTCGGAGCATTCGGCGTATCATGTCATTTACCTGTCCGGAGGCTCTACATTCATGGCGGACAAAAAAGGTTCGAACAGCGAGAAGCTGTTGTATTGCTCGTTTTGCGGGAAAAGCCAGCATGAGGTGAAAAAACTCATCGCGGGCCCGTCGGTGTTCATCTGCGATGAATGTATCGACCTTTGCAACGAGATCATTCGCGACGAAGCGGCTGCCGCCGGCGTCGAGGCCAGCCTGTCCCGGTCGGATCTGCCGAGCCCGCAGGAAATTCGCGACATCCTCGATCAGTACGTGATCGGCCAGGAGCGCGCGAAGAAGATCCTCGCGGTGGCCGTGTACAACCACTACAAGCGCCTGAAGCATCTCGACAAGAAGGACGACGTCGAGCTGTCGAAGAGCAACATCCTGCTGATCGGCCCGACGGGCTCCGGCAAGACGCTGCTCGCGCAGACGCTCGCGCGGTTGCTCAACGTGCCGTTCGTGATCGCCGATGCGACGACGCTGACCGAAGCCGGCTACGTCGGCGAGGACGTCGAGAACATCATCCAGAAGCTGTTGCAGAACTGCAACTACGAGGTCGACAAGGCCCAGCGCGGGATCGTCTACATCGACGAAATCGACAAGATCAGCCGCAAGTCGGACAACCCGTCGATCACGCGCGACGTGTCGGGCGAGGGCGTCCAGCAGGCGCTGCTGAAGCTCGTCGAGGGCACGATGGCGTCGGTGCCGCCGCAGGGCGGCCGCAAGCATCCGAACCAGGATTTCATCCAGGTCGACACGACCAACATCCTGTTCATCTGCGGCGGCGCGTTCGACGGTCTCGAAAAGGTGATCACCGATCGTACCGAGAAAACCGGCATCGGCTTCGGCGCGACGGTCAAGAGCAAGCAGGAACGCGACGCGGGCGAAGTGCTGCGCGAAACGGAACCGGAAGATCTGATCAAATTCGGTCTGATCCCCGAATTGATCGGCCGCCTGCCGGTGGTCGCGACGCTCGGCAAGCTCGACGAAGTCGCGCTGATGAAGATCCTGGTCGAGCCGAAGAATGCGCTCGTCAAGCAGTATCACAAGCTGTTCGCGATGGAGCGCGTCGAGCTGGAAATCCGGCCGGGCGCATTGCAGGCAGTCGCCCGCAAGGCGATCCGCCGCAAGACCGGCGCGCGCGGTTTGCGTTCGATCATCGAACAGGCGTTGCTCGACGTGATGTACGAGCTGCCGACGATGAAAGGGGTCAGCAAAGTCATCATCGACGAGAACGTCATCGATGGGGACGGCAAGCCCTTGCTGATCTACGAGGACACGCCGAAGGTGGCGGGTTCGAACTGACCGGCTTGCCGACGATGTTCAGCGAAAAAGGCCGTTCATGAGTCCGTGGGCGGCTTTTTTTCGTTTATCTTGTGGGTAACTCTGACTCGACACGCGGTGGTTACTTTCTTACCGAATATTTCCCGCACTTGAAGGCTTGCAATTCGTTGTGGCGGCCTCAATTACCGAACAATTGATTCCACTCATGGGGAAATGAAATGTCAGGCACCCAACTTCTCCCGCCGGAACGCATCACGCTCCCGCTGCTGCCGCTGCGGGACGTCGTCGTTTTCCCGCACATGGTCATTCCGCTCTTCGTGGGCCGGCCGAAATCGATCAAGGCCCTCGAAGCAGCGATGGAAGGCGGCAAGCACATCATGCTCGTCGCCCAGAAAACCGCGGCCAAGGACGAACCGACCGAAAAGGACATGTACGAGGTCGGTTGTATCGCCAACATTCTGCAGATGCTGAAGCTGCCGGACGGCACCGTGAAGGTGCTCGTCGAGGGCCTGCAGCGCGCGAAGGCGTTGTCCATCGAAGAACAGGAGACGCAGTTCTCCTGCGAAGTGATGCCGCTCGAGCCCGATCACGCCGACAGCGCCGAGACGGAAGCGCTGCGTCGCGCGATCGTGTCGCAGTTCGACCAGTACGTGAAGCTGAACAAGAAGATCCCGCCGGAGATCCTCACGTCGCTGTCGGGCATCGACGAAGCGGGCCGTCTCGCCGACATGATCGCCGAGCGCCTGCCGCTGAAGCTCGACCAGAAGCAGCACATCCTCGAAATGTTCCCGGTCATCGAGCGCCTCGAGCACCTGCTCGCGCAACTCGAAGCCGAGATCGACATCCTGCAGGTCGAAAAGCGCATCCGCGGGCGCGTGAAGCGCCAGATGGAAAAGAGCCAGCGCGAGTACTACCTGAACGAGCAGGTCAAGGCGATCCAGAAGGAACTGGGCGAAGGCGAGGAAGGCGCGGATCTCGAGGAACTCGAGAAGCGCATCAACGCCGCGCGCATGCCGAAGGAAGCCAAGAAGAAGGCCGACGCCGAGCTGAAGAAGCTGAAGCTGATGTCGCCGATGTCGGCGGAAGCCACCGTCGTGCGCAACTACATCGACACGCTGATCGGCCTGCCGTGGCGCAAGAAGAGCAAGGTCAACAACGACCTGTCGAACGCCGAGCAGGTGCTCGACGAGGATCACTTCGGCCTCGAGAAGGTCAAGGAACGGATCCTCGAGTATCTCGCGGTGCAACAGCGCGTGGACAAGGTCAAGGCGCCGATCCTGTGCCTCGTCGGGCCTCCGGGCGTCGGCAAGACCTCGCTCGGTCAGTCGATCGCCCGTGCGACGAACCGCAAGTTCGTCCGGATGGCGCTCGGCGGCGTGCGTGACGAAGCCGAGATCCGCGGCCACCGCCGCACGTATATCGGTTCGATGCCGGGCAAGATCCTGCAAAGCCTCGCGAAGGTCGGCGTGCGCAATCCGCTCTTCCTGCTCGACGAAGTCGACAAGATGGGCATGGATTTCCGCGGCGATCCGTCGTCGGCCCTGCTCGAAGTGCTCGATCCGGAACAGAACCACACGTTCGCCGACCACTACATCGAAGTCGACTTCGACCTGTCGGACGTGATGTTCGTCGCGACGTCGAACTCGCTGAACATCCCGCCGCCGCTGCTCGACCGGATGGAAGTGATTCGTCTGTCGGGCTATACGGAAGACGAGAAGGTCAGCATCGCGCAGCGTTACCTGCTGCCGAAGCAGAAGAAGAACAACGGGCTGAAGGAAGGCGAGATCGACGTCACCGAGCAGGCGATCCGCGACATCATCCGCTACTACACGCGCGAAGCCGGTGTGCGTTCGCTCGAGCGGGAAGTGTCGAAGATCTGCCGCAAGGTCGTGAAGATGCTGCTGCTGAAGAAGGCATCGGGCGCGATCAAGGTCGATGGCGAGAACCTCGATACGTTCCTCGGCGTGCGCAAGTACGACTTCGGCCTCGCGGCGAAGGAAAACCAGGTCGGTCAGGTGACGGGCCTCGCGTGGACGGAAGTCGGCGGCGATCTGCTGACGATCGAAGCCGCGGTGATGCCGGGCAAGGGCAACGTGATCCGCACGGGTTCGCTCGGCGACGTGATGAAGGAGTCGGTCGAGGCCGCACGTTCGGTCGTGCGCTCGCGTTCGCGTCGTCTCGGTATCAAGGACGAGGCGTTCGAGAAGCAGGACATCCACATCCACGTGCCGGAAGGTGCGACGCCGAAGGACGGTCCGTCCGCCGGCGGTGCGATGACGACCGCGCTGGTGTCGGTGCTGACGGGTATTCCCGTGCGGGCCGATGTCGCGATGACGGGCGAAATCACGTTGCGTGGCGAAGTGCTGCCGATCGGCGGGCTGAAGGAAAAGTTGCTGGCGGCTCACCGCGGCGGCATCAAGCTCGTGCTGATTCCGGAAGAGAACGTGAAGGATCTCGCGGACATTCCGGACAACGTGAAGAACGCGATCGAGATCGTGCCGGTCCGCTGGATCGACAAGGTGCTGGAGCTCGCGCTCGAGCGTTCGCCGACTCCGCTGCCGCCGGAAGAAGAAGCGAAGGCAGCAGCGCCGGTCGGCGAGGCGGCGAAGGATGCCGGCTCGACGGAAGTCGTCAAGCACTGAGGCCCTGAGCACCGTCGTGGCCGACGGTTGTTCACGAAACCCGCGGCGGTGTCCGCGGGTTTTTTTATGTGGATCGGAATCGTGCGAGGGAATCGTGCGAGCGCGTGCGTTAAAAAAATCACGCAGCAGGCTTGGCAAAATGATCGGGGATGAATTAAACTTGCGGGCTCGCTGATTGTTGATGCGGAAACGCAGATCGCAGTCGGAACGAATCGGAAACGGGTGCTTAGCTCAGCTGGTAGAGCGGCGCCCTTACAAGGCGTAGGTCGGGGGTTCGAACCCCTCAGCACCCACCAGTTTCACGATTCAGCCAGACCAAGGAGCGGTAGTTCAGTCGGTTAGAATACCGGCCTGTCACGCCGGGGGTCGCGGGTTCGAGTCCCGTCCGCTCCGCCAAACAAACAACAATGCCCGCCTCGTGCGGGCATTGTTGTTTGTGCGTTCGGTTTTGCGCCCGCTTGCGGGCGCGTGACTGCGGAGTGGAGGAAGCCGCTTGCGGGTTCGTTCCGTGCCCGCTTTTCGCCCGTCCCACCCCGTATGTTGTAATATCGGACGTTTTGTCCAATTTTCCCGTCACGCATGCTCGATTTCTTCCGTAATCACCAGCGCCTGATGATGGCGCTCCTGCTCTTGATCGTATTGCCGGGGCTGGGTTTCGTCGGGATCCAAGGCTTCCGCGGCTTCTTCGACGACAGTGCGAACGTCGCGGCAGTCAACGGGCACAAGATCACGCGGGTCGAATTCGACGGCGCGTTCCGCCAGCAGATCGACCAGGCGCGCCAGGCGCTCGGCGGGCAGTTCGACATGAAGATGTTCGACACGCCCGAGCATCGCAAGCAGGTGCTCGATGGCCTGATCCAGCAACGCGTGCTGGCCGACGAGACGCAACGCCTGCACCTGACCGCATCCGACAACGCCGTGCGCGACGCGCTGATGAGCGACCCGATGATCGCGTCGCTGAAGAAGCCCGACGGCACGATCGACGTCGAACGCTACGCGCAACTGCTGTCGTTCCAGGGGATGACACCCGAGCAGTACCAGGAGCGCGTGCGTTACAGCCTCTCGCTCCAGCAGATTCCGGCGAGCATCGTGTCGAGCGCGTTCACGCCGAAGAGCCTCGCGCAACGCCTGTCCGAACTCGCCGCGCAGCAGCGTGAAGTGCAGGCGCTCGTGTTGAAGGCGAGCGACTTCGCGGCGAAGGTCCAGCCGACCGACGCGCAGCTCACCGCGTACTACGACGCACACAAGCAGAGCTTCGCGACGCCGGAAACCGCGACGATCCAGTACCTCGTCTATTCGCCGGCCGCGGCGGCCGCGAGCGCGCAGCCGACCGAGGCGGACATCAAGAAGTTCTACGACGACAATCCGACGCACTTCCGTACCGAAGCACAGGTGCGCGTGAGCCACATCTTCATCGCCGCGCCGGGCAGCGCCAGCGCGGCCGACAAGGCGGCCGCGAAGGCGAAGGCCGAGCAACTGCTCGCCGACGTGAAGGCGCACCCGGACCAGTTCGCGCAGATCGCGCAGAAGAACTCGCAGGACGCGCCGTCGGCAGCGAAGGGCGGCGACCTCGGCTTCATCACGCGCGGCTCGACCGCGGGCGGCAAGGCGTTCGACGATGCGGCGTTCTCGCTCAAGCAGGGCGACGTGAGCGGGATCGTGCAGTCGGATCTCGGTTTCCACATCCTGAAGGCAACCGAAGTGAAGCCGGCGATCGTCAAGCCGTTCGCGGACGTGAAGGACCAGATCGCGGTCGACCTGAAGCAGCAGTACGCATCGAAGGCGTTCTCGGACAACGCGGAAGGCTTCACGTCGACCGTCTACGAAAAGGCGAAGACGCTGCAGCCGGCCGCGGACAAGTACAAGCTGACGATCCAGACGGCCACCGTCACGCCGGTGCCGAATCCGCAGTTGCCGCCGACGAGCCCGTTGAACAATCCGAAGTTCCTGGCCGCCGTGTTCGCGAACGACGCGGTGAAGAACCAGAACAACACGCAGGCGATCGACGTCGGCAACAACACGCTGATCTCGGCGCGCGTGACCGAGCACAAGCCGGCGGCGGTGCCCGCGCTCGACACGATCAAGGACGTCGTGCGCCAGAAGGTCATCGCCGAGCAGGCCGCGGAACTCGCGAAGAAGGACGGTGCGGCGAAGCTGGCCGAACTGCAGAAGTCGAAGTCGACCGACGGGCTCGCGGCCGCGCAGAAGGTGTCGCGCACGCAGGCGCAGGGCTTGACGCCGGCTGCGCTGAGCGCGGTCTACAAGGTCGATGCGAAGACGCTGCCGGCTTACGTCGGTGTCGACCTCGGCGCGGACGGCTATGCGATCTACCGTGTGAACGCGGTGATCCCCGGTTCGGCGGTCGATCCGCAGCAACTGGCGGCCGCGCAGCAGCAGATGGCGCAGGTCGACGCGCAGAGCGAAGGCGAAGCGTACCTCGCCGCGCTGCGCGATCGCTCGAAGGTGAAGCTGTACGGCAGCACGACGGCCGGCCAGCAGCAGGACGGCGACAACTGAGCATCGTTTTGCCCGCAACCATCAAAAAGCCCCGCTCGAAGCGGGGCTTTTTGTTTTCCGGTGCGCCGCGCTCAGCCGTGCGGCTTGCCGAGCAACGGCTTCAGCGCCGGCCACACGTTGTCGAGCAGAATGCGCTGGGCCTGCTGCGCGGGATGCATCTGGTCGGCCTGGAACATTTCGGGCTTGTTCTCGATGCCGGCCAGCAGGAACGGCACGAGCGGCACGCCGAGATCTTTCGACAGCCGCGTATAGACCGCATGGAACTTCTGCGTGTAATCGGGGCCGTAATTGGGCGGCACGTACATGCCGACCAGCACGACTTTCGCCTGGGTGCGCCGCGCGCTCGCGATGATGTCGCGCAGATTCTGCTCGGTCGTCGCGAGCGGCACGCCGCGCAGCGCATCGTTCGAACCGAGCTCGACGACGACGATCGAGGGCTTGAGCCGCTGCAGCACCGCGGGCAACCGCGCACGGCCGCCGCTCGTGGTGTCGCCGCTGACGCTGGCGTTCGCGACGCTATAATCGATTCGCTCGGTCGAAAGCCGTTGCCGCAGCAGCGACACCCAGCCGGTGTCGCGCGGCAATCCGTATTCGGCCGACAGGCTGTCGCCGAGCACGACGATCACGGGCGGGCTCGATGCCGGTGCCGTCGCGGCGCGCGCGGGCACGGTGACGGTGACGGCCAGCAGGGTGCCCAGCAGCGCGGCGGCCGCCGCGCGTCTTTTCCAGCGAAATGTCGTGTCCATGTTCAAGATTACCGATCCGATCATCGAAGTCCATGACGTGTGCAAACGGGTTGCCGATGCAACGGGCGAGCTGACGATCCTCGACGGCATCACGCTCGCCGTGCAGTCGGGCAGCAGCCTCGCGATCGTCGGCGCGTCGGGCTCGGGCAAATCGACGCTGCTCGGCCTGCTTGCGGGGTTGGACAGCGCGACGAGCGGCACGGTTCGCCTGCTCGGTCGCGCGCTCGACCAGCTCGACGAGGACGAACGCGCGGCGCTGCGCAACGGCGCGGTCGGATTCGTATTCCAGTCGTTCCAGTTGATGCCGCACCTGACGGCGCTCGAGAACGTGATGCTGCCGCTCGAACTGCAGGGCGGCATCAGCGCGCGCGACGCAGCCGACCGCGCGCGGGCGCTGCTCGTGCAGGTGGGGCTCGGCGAGCGTACCGCGCATTATCCGAAGCTGCTGTCGGGCGGCGAACAGCAGCGCGTCGCACTCGCACGCGCGTTCGTCACGCGCCCGGCGATCCTGTTCGCCGACGAGCCGACCGGCAGCCTCGATGCTGCAACCGGACACGCGGTCATCGACCTGATGTTCGAACTGAACCGCACGCATGGCGCGACGCTGGTGCTCGTCACGCACGATGCCGAACTCGCGCGCCGCTGCGCAACGACGGTGACCATCGACGCCGGGCGCATCGTCGCGCCGCACGCGGCTTAGCGCAGCGCGTGAATGTTCGTGCCGGCCGCGCGGCGTGGATTGCGCGGCCGGCACGGGCATGACGCCGTCGCGTCAGCGCTTCAACGGCTTCAACGGCTTTAACGGCTTTAACGGCTTCAACGCTTGAGCGCCGCGCGGGCGCGCTCGATCAGCGCCGTGGTCGACGAGTCGTGCTTCGCCGGATCGACCGATTCGGCCGACAGGTCGGCTTCGACGACCTTGCCGAGAATCTTGCCGAGCTCGACGCCCCACTGGTCGAACGGATTGATGTCCCACACCGTCGCCTGCACGAGCACCTTGTGCTCGTAAAGCGCGATCAGCGCACCGAGCGTGCGCGGCGTCAGCGCATCGACGAGCAGCGTCGTGGTCGGGCGGTTGCCGGGGAACGTCAGGTGCGGCGCGAGCGCTTCCTTGCCGGGCCCGGCGACCTTGCGCGCTTCCTCGAGCGTGCGGCCGAGCATCAGCGCCTCGCTCTGCGCGAAGCAGTTCGCGAGCAGCTTCGGGTGATGGCTCGCGAGCGGATGCTCGGGCGTCAGCACCGCGATGAAGTCGATCGGCACGATCGTCGGCCCCTGGTGCAGCATCTGGAAGAACGCATGCTGGCCGTTGGTGCCCGGCTCGCCCCACGTGACGGCCGAGGTCGGGTAGTCGACGAAGGTGCCGTCCAGGCGCGCGGATTTGCCGTTGCTCTCCATTTCGAGCTGCTGCAGGTACGACGGCAGGTAATGCAGCGCTTCCGAATACGGCGCGACGAGATAGCTCTGCGAGCCGAAGAAATTCCGGTACCAGATGCCGATCAGGCCGAGCAGCACCGGCAGGTTGCGCTCGAGCGGCGCTTCGCGGAAGTGACGGTCCATGTCGTTCGCGCCGGCCAGCAGCTCGTCGAACTGTTCGGGGCCGACCGCGATCATGATCGACAAGCCGACCGCCGACCACAGCGAATAGCGGCCGCCGACCCAATCCCACATTTCGAACACGTTGTCGGCGGCGATGCCGAACTTCACGACTTCGGCCGGGTTCGCCGACACGCCGACGAAGTGCTTCGCGAGCGCATCCTCGGGGCAGCCGCGCGCGACGAACCAGTCGCGCAGCGAACGTGCGTTCGTCATCGTCTCGAGCGTCGTGAAGGTCTTCGACACGATGATCGCGAGCGTTTCCTCGGGATCGACCTGTTCGAGCACGCGTGCGAGATCGGCGCCGTCGACGTTCGACACGAAGTGGGTCGTGATGTCGGGCGTGGCGACGTGGTGCAGTGCATGCACGACCATCTTCGGCCCGAGATCGGAGCCGCCGATGCCGATGTTGATCACGTGGCGGATGCGCTTGCCCGTATGGCCCGTCCACGTGCCGCTGCGCACGGCGCGCGCGAACGTCGCCATCTTCGCGCGCTCGGCGCTCACCTGCGCGTGGAACGGCGCCTGCGGGTCGGTCGCGCGCAGCGCGGTGTGCAGCGCGGCGCGGCCTTCGGTCGGATTGACGATCTCGCCCGCGAACATCGCGTCGCGGCGCGCTTCGACGCCCGCATCGCGCGCGAGCTGCACGAGCAGGCGCAGCGTTTCGTCGTCGATGCGGTTCTTCGAGAAATCGGCCGCGAGACCGCCGCCCGGAATCGTGAAGCGTTCGGCGCGGGTCGGCGCGCGGTCGTTTTCCGGCGCGAACCAGTCGCGCAGCCGCGCGTGGCGGATCTGTTCGAAGTGGGATTGAAGGGCAGTCCAGGCGGGGAGCGATTTCAGCGTCATGGCGGTTCGAGTGAAGCGTGAATCGGGAGGAATGCCGCGCCGGCTCATCGGGATCGGAAAGCCGGCGGACGAGAAGGCCCGCCGTGCGGCGGGGCAGTCAGTATAGCGGCGTTACGTGTCGGCGCGCGGCGACGGATAAAAAAGGCGATTGATCAGCGTGCGCACCATCGGCGCGAGCTCGCCCGCGGTGAGCCCGGCCGGGCCGGTGCCGTTTGCGGTCAGCGTGTCGGCCGCGAGGCCGTGCAGATAGACGCCCGCCAGCGCCGCCTCATACGGTGCGACCCGCTGCGCGAGCAGCGCGCCGATCAGGCCGCCGAGCACGTCGCCGGTGCCGCCGGTGGCGAGCGCCGCATTGCCGGTCG
This sequence comes from Burkholderia sp. BCC1208, assembly GCF_902833095.1. Taxonomy (NCBI): domain Bacteria; kingdom Pseudomonadati; phylum Pseudomonadota; class Betaproteobacteria; order Burkholderiales; family Burkholderiaceae; genus Burkholderia; species Burkholderia sp. BCC1208. The sequence continues at coordinate 321,829 of NZ_CADFDY010000006.1, forward strand.
GGTTGATCGCCACCCGCCCGTCGGGCGCTGCAATCACCGTGCCCGAGCCTTTCAGCACGACGACGCCCGCGTAACGGGCGGCGAGCGCCTGCGCGGCCGCGACGCGGTCGCGCTGCACGGCTGCCGTGTCGCCGCCGAGCAGGCGCGCGGCTTCGAGTGGATGCGGTGTCAGTACGCACGGATTGCCGCGCGCGCCGCGCCTGACGACGGCGGCCGCGAGGTCCGCGTGCGTCGCGACGAGGTTCAGCGCGTCGGCATCGAGCAGCGTCGCGATGTCTTGCGCGAGCACGTCGCGTACGAGCGTCGCCGCGGCCTCGCGCGTGCCGAGCCCGCAACCGGCCGCGATTGCGGTCATCGTGCCGAGGCCGAGGGTGTCGGCCGGATGCAGCATCAGCTCGGGGAAGGGCGGATCGTACGGCGGCGCGCCCGCGCCCAGAAAGCCGACGTGCACCTTGCCGGCGCCCGCGAACAGCGCGGCGCGCGCGGCGAGGATCGGTGCGCCGCACATGCCCGTGTCGCCGCCGAGCACCGCGAGGCTGCCGTACGTGCCCTTGTGGGACGCGAACGCGCGCGCGGGCAGCGCCGCGGCGAACAGCGAGGGCGCGTTCAGCACGATGGCCGGGGCGGCGGGCGGCGCGACGTCGAGCGACGCGACGTGGATCTCGCCGGCGAGATCGCGGCCGTCGCCCGTGTAGAGGCCGGGCTTCGCGCCGATGAAGGTGAGTGTATGGGTGGCTGCGACGGCGACGCCCGCGCCGACGATCCGGCCCGTGTCGCTGTCGAGCCCGCTCGGCACGTCGAGCGCGAGCACGCGGCCGCCGTCGCGCGCATGGGCGGCGATGCGTGCGGCCTGCTCGGCGAACGTGCCGTCGAGCGCGCGGCCGAGACCGATGCCGAACAGCCCGTCGACGACCCACGCATAGCCTTCCAGCGACGCGGGCGGGGCGGCCGACAACGGCACGCCTGCCGTGCGCGCGACACCGAGTGCCCATTGCGCGTCGTCCGGTTTGACCGGCACCGGCATCCAAGCATGCGTCGCGACGCCGAGCTGCTGGAGCTGCGCGGCGGCCACCAGCGCGTCGCCGCCGTTGTTGCCGGGGCCGACCGCGAACCAGACGGGGCGATCGTCGCCGGCGACGCGCTCGGACAGCCAGCGCGCGGCGGCGGCGCCGGCGCGGCCCATCAACGTGTGCGGCGGCAGCGCGGCGGTTGCATCGGCTTCGGCCGCGCGCAGGTCGGCGACGCGCAGCAGCGCGATCGGATCGGAATCGGGAAGCGGGCGGGTAACGGTCATCGCGGGATCGTGGCGGCTGGCAAGGATGCCGCCACGGGCCGGCCCGCGGCGGTCAGGTCGTGAAGCGGCCGGCGCTCAGCGCGGCGAGCGTGTCGGCGGGCCAGTGCTGGACGTTGCCGCCCAGATAGTCGGTCACCACTTTAGCAGACCCGCACGCGAGGCCCCAGCCGGCCGGGCCATGGCCGAAATTGACGAACACGCGCGGATGCGGGGTCGGACCCACGACGGGCAGACCGTCGGGCGACAGCAGTTGCGTGCCTTGCCACGACAGCGCGGCCGAGATCTTCGCGGCACCCGGTACCCAGTCATGGACGGCCTGGCCGAGGAGCGCGAGCGCGGCTTCGGACAGCGGCTCGGCGAGCGGTTTCGCGGTGTCGGCCTGGCTCTGCAGCACCGCGGCCCCGCCGACGCGCAGCCGCTGATGGGTGCGCGTGATCGAGATCCGCTTGATCGAATCGACGACGCTCAGGTGCGGTGCGTGTTCTTCGTACGCGACTGGCGCGGTGAGCGTATGGACGCGCACCGGGTGCAGCGGCAGGCGCCAGCCGAGCCGTTCGAGCAGCGCGATGCTGCCGGCGCCGGCGGCGACCACGATCGCGTCGGCGGAAATCACGTCGACCTCGCGCGCCTTCGCCGCGCTCCGGTTGCCCGGCGGCACGAGCTCGACCGCCGCGCGGCCGTTGTCGACGCGGATCGCGGCGACGTCCGCGCCGAAGCGGAACTGCACGCCGTGCTCGTCGAGCGTCTGCTTGACCAGTTTCGCGAACAGCGGGCAGTTGCCGGTGCGCTCGGTTTCGAGCAGCACGCCGCCGGCAAAGCCGGGCTCGGCCGGCACCGACGGTTCGAGCGCCGCGCATTCGTCGGCGGTGAGCGTGCGGTACGGCTGGTCGAGCGTGCGCAGCAGGTCGAGCGCCGGTTGCAGCGCGTCCCAGTCGCGCGGATCGCGCACGACGTGCAGGATGCCGGGCTTCTGCTCGAATTCGAGCTCGAGGCGCGCCTCGATATCGGCGAGCGTGTCGCGCGACACGTCGATCAGCGGGCGCAGCCGCGCGTACTGCGCGGCGAACGCGTCGGGCTCGCGCAGCGTGCCGAGCTGCTTGACGAAGTGGCGCACGCCGCCGTTGAAGCCCGGCTTGTAGACGACGCCGCTGTCGCGCGACTGGCGCTGGCGCATGAAAGTCGGGCCGAACCAGACGTCGAGCGGGCTCGGCAGCAGCGCGCCGCCGTCGCCGTAGGTCGCACCTTGCGCGACGGTCGCGTGGCGTTCGACCACGCACACGCGATGGCCGGCCGCGCGCAGCTGGTAGGCGGTGGCGACGCCGCTGATTCCGCCGCCGATGACGATGACATCCATTGGATTGCTTCGATGACGGGCGGCGCGCACGCCGCCCGGTGAGAATTCGCTGAGGGCCGAGGCCCGGTCAACCCGGAATGATAGCGCCAAAAGTGCGCTAGCCGGCGCCGGCCGAGCACCAGGTCGTGCGCTCGCGCCGCGGCGGCCGGCGCGCGGGCCGCCGCGGGCCGCTCCGGCGGGCGGCCGTGCGCGCCGTGCGCCCGGGCACCGGGGCGGTGCACGCGGACTACCGATCGGCGGTCTTGGGCGGCCGACTTCCGGGTATAATTACGGCCTTCCTTTCGCCCCACGTCGCCACCTCGCGCGACTCATCGACGTCAGTCCAGCCCATGGCTCACTTCTCGTGTTTTCCCGGCGCTTCGGCCCTCTCCGATTTCCGTCAAACCCGTCTGCTCGACACGCTCAGGCAAATCGACGCCAACATCGTCGCGGTGCGCGGCCAGTTCCTGCACTTCGTCAATGCGGCCGAGCCGCTGTCGGCCGACGACAGCGCGCGCATCGACGCGCTGATGCACTACGGCGAGCCGTTCCAGCCGGCGGGCGAGAAGGGCGCGACCGAGACCTTCGTCGTGCTGCCGCGCTTCGGCACGGTTTCGCCGTGGGCGAGCAAGGCGACCGACATCGCGCAGCACTGCGGCCTCACGCAGGTGCGCCGCATCGAGCGCGGCGTCGAATTCACGGTCACGCTGAAGTCGGGCCTGCTCGGCGGCAAGAAGGTGCTGTCGGACGACGCACGCGCGGCCGTCGCGGCCGCGCTGCATGACCGGATGACCGAAAGCGTGGTCGCGGCGCGCGACGACGCGAAGCACCTGTTCGACGAACTGCCGGCCAAGCCGCTCGCGAGCGTCGACGTGCTGGGCGTCGGCCGCGGCGCGCTGGAGCGCGCGAACGTCGAGCTGGGCCTCGCGCTCGCCGACGACGAGATCGACTACCTGGTCGACGCGTTCCGCAAGCTCGAACGCAACCCGACCGACGTCGAACTGATGATGTTCGCGCAGGCGAACAGCGAACACTGCCGCCACAAGATCTTCAATGCGCAGTGGACGATCGACGGCGAAGCGCAGGACATGTCGCTGTTCGCGATGATCCGCAACACCGAGAAGCTGAGCCCGCAGGGCACGATCGTCGCGTATTCGGACAACTCGTCGATCATGGTCGGCGCCGAAGCCGAACGCTGGTTCCCGCGCAACGCGGGTGCGGCCGGCGAGCCGGGCGAGCGTTATGCCCGCCACACCGAGCTCACGCACACGCTGATGAAGGTCGAGACGCACAATCATCCGACGGCGATCTCGCCGTTCCCGGGTGCGGCGACCGGCGCGGGCGGCGAGATCCGCGACGAAGGCGCGACGGGCCGCGGCGCGCGTCCGAAGGCCGGCCTCACGGGCTTCACCGTGTCGAACCTCGACCTGCCCGACGCCCGCCAGCCGTGGGAAAGCGCACGCGACGCGGCGCAGCCGGTGGCCGAGCGCAACCCGAACGAGCAGCACGGCCCCTACGGCCGTCCGGACCGCATCGCGTCGCCGCTGCAGATCATGATCGACGGCCCGCTCGGCGGCGCCGCGTTCAACAACGAATTCGGCCGCCCGAACCTCGGCGGCTACTTCCGCGTGTACGAGCAGAACGTCGGCGGCACGGTGCACGGCTATCACAAGCCGATCATGATCGCGGGCGGCCTCGGCAACATCGCGGATCAGCATACGCACAAGCACGACGTGCCGGCGGGCTCGCTGCTGATCCAGATCGGCGGCCCCGGCATGCGGATCGGCATGGGCGGCGGCGCGGCCAGCTCGATGGCGACCGGCGCGAACACGGCCGAGCTCGATTTCGACTCGGTGCAGCGCGGCAACCCGGAAATCGAGCGGCGCGCGCAGGAAGTGATCAACGGCTGCTGGCAGCTCGGCGCGGAAAACCCGATCCTGAGCATCCACGACGTCGGCGCGGGCGGCCTGTCGAACGCGTTCCCCGAGATCGTCGACGGCGCGGGCAAGGGCGCGCGCTTCGAACTGCGCAAGGTCGCGCTCGAGGAATCGGGCCTGTCGCCGCGCGAAATCTGGTCGAACGAGGCGCAGGAGCGTTACGTGCTGGCGATCGCGCCGGCCGACCTGCCGCGCTTCGAGGCGATCTGCGCGCGCGAGCGCTGCCCGTTCGCGGTGGTCGGTGTCGCGACCGACGAACGCCAGCTGAAGCTCGTCGACGACGAAGCGACGGGCGCCGACGAATACCCGGTCGACATGCCGATGGAAGTGCTGCTCGGCAAGCCGCCGCGCATGCACCGCGACGTCGTGCGCGTGAGCACCGAGCGTGCGCCGGTGGACGTGACGGGCATCGCGCTGTCGGAAGTCGCGCTCGACGTGCTGAAGCACCCGACGGTCGGCAGCAAGTCGTTCCTGATCACGATCGGCGACCGTTCGGTCGGCGGTACGTCGGTGCGCGACCAGATGGTCGGCCCGTGGCAAGTGCCGGTGGCCGACTGCGCGATCACCGCGCTCGACTACGCGGGCTTCAAGGGCGAGGCGATGACGATGGCCGAGCGTACGCCGCTCGCGGTGATCGACGCGCCGGCATCGGGCCGCATGGCCGTCGGCGAAGCGATCACGAACATCGCGAGCGCGCCGATCGCGTCGCTCGACAAGCTGAAGCTGTCGGCGAACTGGATGGCCGCATGCGGCACGGCCGGCGAGGACGCCGCGCTGTTCGACACGGTCAAGGCGATCGGCATGGAGCTGTGCCCGGCGCTCGGGATCGGCATCCCGGTCGGCAAGGACTCGCTGTCGATGAAGACGAAGTGGGACGAGCAGGGCGTCGCGAAGGAAGTGGTGTCGCCGGTGTCGCTGATCATCTCCGCGTTCGCGCCGGTCGATGACGTGCGCCGCCATCTCACGCCGCAACTGCGCCGCGTGGCGGACGCGGGCGACAGCGTGCTGATCGCGATCGATCTGGGCCGCGGCAAGAACCGGATGGGCGGCAGCATCTTCGCGCAGGTCACGCAGCAGGTCGGCAATGCGACGCCGGACGTCGACGACGCGGAAGACCTGAAGCGCTTCTTCAACGCGATCCAGTCGCTCAATGCACAAGACAAGCTGCTCGCGTACCACGACCGCTCGGACGGCGGCCTGTGGGCGACCGTGTGCGAAATGGCGTTCGCGGGCCGTGCGGGCGTGTCGTTGAACGTCGACATGCTGACGCTCGACCCGAACCACGAATCCGACTACGGCGACGCGAAGGACTGGGCGAAGCAGACGAGCGGCCGTCGCGACGATCGCACGCTGCGCGCGCTGTTCTCCGAAGAGCTCGGCGCCATCGTGCAGGTGCGCGCGTCCGACCGCGACGCGGTGCTCGGTGCGCTGCGCGAGTTCGGCCTGTCGACCTGTTCGCACGTGATCGGCTCGGTCAACGATCGCGACGTGATCGAGGTGTACCGCGATGCGAAGAAGATCTTCGGCGCGCCGCGTACCGAACTCCATCGCGCATGGAGCGAAGTGAGCTGGCGCATCGCGCGCCTGCGCGACAACCCCGCCTGCGCGGATGCCGAATACGACGCGCTGCTCGACGCGGCCGATCCGGGCATCTCGCCGGTGCTGACGTTCGATCCGGCCGACGACATCGCCGCGCCGTTCATCGCGACGGGCGCACGGCCGCGCGTCGCGATCCTGCGCGAACAGGGCGTGAACTCGCATCTGGAAACGGCGTATGCGTTCGATCGCGCGGGCTTCGACGCGCACGACGTGCACATGAGCGACCTGCTCGCGGGCCGCGCGACGCTGGCCGATTTCGCGGGCGCGGTCGCGTGCGGCGGTTTCTCGTACGGCGACGTGCTGGGCGCGGGCGAAGGCTGGGCGAAGACGATCCGTTTCAACGCGAACCTCGCCGACATGTTCTCGGCCTTCTTCGCGCGTCCCGATACGTTCGCACTCGGTATCTGCAACGGCTGCCAGATGCTGTCGAGCATCGCGTCGATGATCCCGGGCGCCGAAGCGTGGCCGAAGTTCACGCGCAACAAGTCCGAGCAGTTCGAGGCGCGCTTCTCGTTCGTCGAAGTGGAGAAGTCGCCGTCGATCTTCTTCGCGGGCATGGAAGGCTCGCGGATTCCGGTCGCGGTCGCGCACGGCGAAGGCTATGCGGACTTTTCGCAGCAGGGCGACATCGATCGCGTCGCGGTCGCGATGCGTTACGTCGATCACCGCGGCGAAGCGACCGAGCGCTATCCGTTCAACCCGAACGGTTCGCCGGCCGGCATCACGTCGGTCACGACGGCGGACGGCCGCTTCTCGGTGCTGATGCCGCACATGGAGCGCGTGCATCGCACGGTCACGATGAGCTGGCACCCGGAAGGCTGGGGCGAAGCGAGCCCGTGGATGCGGGTGTTCCGCAACGCGCGCCGCTGGATCGGCTGATCCGGATGATGTTCGACCCGAACGCACCGGTCGAGGTCGTCACGCTGCGTGACGAACGGGCGGGCGAGGCCGACGCGATCGGCCGCGTGATCCGGGCGGCGTTCGCGGGCGAGCCGCAGGGCGGGGCGTTCGAGCAGCGCATCGTCGAGACACTGCGCGCAGACGGCGCGCTGAGCGTATCGCTCGTCGCGGAGCGCGACGGGCGTATCGTCGGGCACGTCGCGTTTTCGCCCGTCGCGATCGGCGGCGAGCCGGCCGGCAGCCAGCAGTGGTACGGACTCGCGCCGCTCGCGGTGCGGCCCGATTGCCAGCGGCAGAGCATCGGCGCGGGGCTCGCGCGCACGGGGCTCGACGCGTTGCGGCGGCTCGGCGCGCGCGGCTGCGTGGTGCTCGGCGAGCCGGCGTATTACGCGCGTTTCGGGTTCGAACCGCACGGCGGCATCGTGTTTCCGGGCGTGCCGCCCGAGTATTTTCTCGCGCTGCCGTTCGACGAATCGGCGCCGCTGCCGTCGGGCGAAGCGCGTTATCACGACGTGTTTTATCCCGCGTAGCGAACCCTGCGGGCAGGCGATGCCCGACACGGGAAAAACCGCTCTTCGGAGCGGTTTTTTATTGCGCGCCGGTTGAGCGCCGTCGCGTCGCGAGACACGTGTTCGTGCGCGCCAAAAGAAAAAGCCGCTCCGAAGAGCGGCTTTTCGATGCGCGTGCGACGCGCGCCGGCGTTACTGGATCTTGGCCTGCTGGCGCAGACCTTCCTCGAACGCCTGCAGCTTCTGCTGCACGAGCTGCTGGGCGATCTGCGCCTTCACCTGCTCGAACGGCGGCGGTGCGATGTCGCGGATGTCGTCGACGCGGATGATGTGCCAGCCGAACTGCGTCTTCACCGGCGTATCGGTCATCTGGCCTTTCTGCAGCTTCTGCGCGGCGGCCGCGAATTCCGGCACGTACGCCTTCGGGTCGGACCAGTCGAGATCGCCGCCGTTCTTGCCCGAACCCGGATCCTTCGAGTATTGCTTCGCGAGATCCTCGAACTTCGCGCCGGCCTTGATCTTCGCGATCAGGTCCTTCGCCTGCTGCTCGTCGCTGACGAGGATGTGGTGCAGGTGGTATTCGCGGTTGCCGCCGGCGCCCTTGACGAGGTTGTCGTAACGCGCCTTCACTTCGGCGTCGGTCGGCTGGTTCTTCTTCAGGAAGCTCTCGATCATCGAGCGCAGCACGACGGTCTGCTGCGCGACGGCGACTTGCGCCTTCACGTCCGGACGATTCGGGATGCCTTCGCGGATCGCTTCCTGCATCAGGATTTCGCGGTTCACGAGTTCCTGGCGCACGGCCTGCTGCAGTTGCGGGCCGTCGGTCTGGCCTTGCTGAACGAGCTGCGCGACCATCGCGTCGGCGCGCGACTTCGGAATCGGCGTGCCGTTGACGACGGCGATGTTCTGGGCGAATGCCGGTGCCGCTGCAAATGCAGCCGCCGCGACCCACAGGCGGGGGGATTTCAGGATCATCGGGAATTCCTAATGAGACTAGATTGAAGATTCGTTGAATTCTTCGGGCGTGTAAGCCACGATCGCGAGCGCGTGAATGCCGCGCTGCATCGCATCAGCGAGCGCATCATACACCAGCCGGTGCCGCGCGACGCGCGGCTTGCCCGCGAACGCGGACGACACGATCGTGACCGTGAAATGACCGCCGGCGGAGGCACCCGCGTGGCCTGCGTGCTGCGCGCTGTCGTCGCGCACGGCGAGCGACAGCGGGGCGAGCGACGCGGTGAGGCGCGCTTCGATCAGCGCGATGCGTTCGTCGGGGGAGGCGTGGAGAAAGGCGTCGCTCATGTCATTCGTCCTTCAGGTACTTCGTGAGCCACAGGCTCTGCAGGATGATGAATACGACCATCGCGCCCGTCGTACCGAACAGCTTGAAGTTCACCCATTGCGATTCGGTGAAGTTGTGCACCACGTACAGGTTCGCGACGCCGAGCACCGCGAAGAACATCGCCCACGCGACGTTCAGCTTGTCCCACACGGGCGACGGCAGCGTGAGCTGCTTGCCCATCATCTTCTCGATCAGGTTCTTGCTGAACGCATAACGCGCGGCGAGCAACCCGATCGCAAACAGCCAGTACAGCACGGTCGGTTTCCATTGTATGAATTTCTCGTCATGCAGGACGAGGGTGGCGCCGCCGAACACGACGATCACGCCGAGGCTGACCCACAGCATCGTGTCGACCTTCCGGTGCCGGAAGGCGACCCAGGCGACCTGGGCCAGCGTCGCGACGATCGCGACCGCGGTGGCGGTAAAGATGCCCCAGACCTTGAAGGCGACAAAAAACAGGATGATCGGAAACAGATCGAACAGGAATTTCATGGCGCTCGCAGCTGCGTGACGGGCCGCTGGCGCGGCCTGTCATCGTTGTAGGGACCCGCCAGGCATCGCCGTCGCGGATCGGGGCGGTCCGGCCCGAGGCTGGCCGCCCGGCAGATCCGCCCGGCGCCGCTCATTCGTTTTCGGGTCGGGACTCGAAGTTTAACGCAGCCGAATTGATGCAGTACCGCAAACCGGTCTGATCGCGCGGGCCGTCCTCGAAGACGTGGCCCAGATGCGCGCCGCAGTGGTTGCAGCGCACCTCGACGCGCACCATCCCGTGCGAGTAGTCGACCTTCTCGTCGATCACTTCGCCGTCGAGCGGCTTGAAGTAGCTGGGCCAGCCGCAGCCCGAGTGGAACTTGGCGCCGGATTCGAACAGCGGCGTGCTGCAGACGACGCACTTGTAGATGCCGGCATCCTCGGTGTCGGTGTATTCGCCGGTGAACGCGCGCTCGGTCGCCGCGTGCTGCGTGACCTCGTACTGCATCGGCGTGAGCCGGCGGCGCAGCTCGGCGTCGTCCTTCTGGTACGGGAAGGTCTTATCGTCGGAATCGTGTGACATGGGGTTCTCCTGATCGGTCGGTCGAGATGCGCGGGTTGCAGGCTCAGGACGAGCAGCTCACTTCGAGCGAGCCGGCCCAGTCGGGCGGCAACGCCGCGTACGCTTCATGCTCCGGTTGTTCGTCGAACGGACGGCGCAGGATTTGCGCGAGCCGCTCGACTTCCGAAAAATCCTTTTCCTTCGCGCGCCGGATCGCGACTTCGGCCAGATGGTTGCGAAGCACGTATTTCGGGTTCGCGCGGTTCATTGCAATCGCGCGCGCCGCGTCGTCGCGCGTTTCCTCGGACAGCCGCGCGCGGTAGAGGTTCGCCCATGCGTCGAACGCTTCGCGGTCGATGAACAGGTCGCGCACGGGTGCGTCGCGGCTCGCGTCGTGCTTCGAGATCTGCGCGAGCCGGCGGAACGTCAACGTGAAATCCGCGTGGCTCGCGTGCATCGTCTCGAGCAGCTTGTTCGCGAGGTCGGCGTCGTGCTCGCGTTCGAGCTCGAGGCCGAGCTTCGCACGCATCGCGCGTTCGAGTGCGGGACCGAAGCGCTCCGGAAACTTCGCGAGCACGGCCTGGGCATCGTCCACCGCGCGCTCGGCGCGCGCATCGTCGTCGGCGATGCCGTGCTGCAGCCCGATCAGCGGCAGCAGCGCCTGCGCGAGGCAGTAGCAGTTCCAGTGCGCGATGCGCGGCTGCATCCGGTACGCATAGCGGCCGCCGGTATCGGAGTGGTTGCAGATGTGGTTCGCGTCGAACGCGTCGACGAAGCCGAACGGGCCGTAGTCGATCGTCACGCCGAGGATCGACATGTTGTCGGTGTTCATCACGCCGTGGCAGAAGCCGACGGCCTGCCACTGCGCGACGAGGTCGGCAGTGCGCAGCGTCGCGGCCTCGAGCAGCGCGAGGTACGGATCGTCCGCGTCGCGGCAGGCCGGATAGAAGCGGTCGATCACGTGATCGGCAAGTTGGCGCAGCAGGTCGGGGCGATCGTTCGAGAAGAAGTGCTCGAAGTGGCCGAAGCGCACGAAGCTCTCCGACACGCGCGTGACGACGGCCGCCGTTTCGATCTCCTCGCGCACCACCGGCTGGTCGGAGCCGACCACCGTCAACGCGCGCGTGGTCGGGATGCCGAGGTGATGCATCGCTTCCGAGCACAGGAATTCGCGGATCGACGAGCGCAGCACCGCGCGGCCGTCGCCCATCCGCGAGTACGGCGTGCGGCCGCCGCCCTTGAGCTGCAGTTCGTAGCGCCGGCCGTCGGTGCCCGGCAATTCGCCGATCGTCAGCGCGCGGCCGTCGCCGAGCTGGCCGGCCCACACGCCGAACTGGTGGCCGGAATAGACCGACGCGTACGGCATCGCGTGCGCGGGCCAGTCGCGCGTCGGGTTGCCGGCGAACAGTTCGGCGAAACCGGGCTGCGCGGCGATCGCGGGCGGCAGGCCAAGCAATTGCATGACTTCGTCGGAACAGCCGACGACGTACGGCGCGGCAAGCGGCGCGGCCGGCAGTCGCGTATGAAACGCGTCGCCGAGCGTGACGAACGCGCGTTCGGCGGGCGCGCCGAGCGTCGCGGGGAGGTCGGGGAGAGTGTCAGCCGCATCGGCTGCGCTTCGGGAAAACGACATGTTGAGCGCCTCTGGGTAAGCCGATATTGTAAGGCGGCGTCGCGCCGCCCGCATGGCGGCCCGCGCATCGCGCGCCACGCCCGTCCGGGGCCGCTGACGGGCGCGCACCGGGACCGCTTCCGTACGGAAACGGCCCCCAGGCTGGTCACCGATTCGCATCCTCAGGGAGAACAAGACGATGGGTAAGCCGTTGCTGGGCCAGATGATGGATGTGCCGCTGCTGGTGTCGTCGCTGATTTCGCATGCCGCGCGGCACGCCGGCGACACGGAGATCGTGTCGAAGCGCGTGGAAGGCGACCTGCATCGCTACACGTACCGCGATTGCGAACGCCGCGCGAAGCAGCTGGCGCAGGCGCTCGCGCGGCTCGGCGTCGAAACCGGCGAGCGCGTCGGCACGCTGGCGTGGAACGGCTACCGGCATCTGGAGGCGTATTACGCGATCGGCGGGATGGGCGCCGTGTGCCACACGATCAACCCGCGCCTGTTTCCCGAACAGATCGCGTACATCGTCAATCACGCGGAAGACCGTTACGTCCTGTTCGACATCAATTTCGCGCCGCTGGTCGACGCGATCGCGCCGCAATGCCCGCACGTGAAGGGCTGGATCGCGATGACGGACGCCGCGCACCTGCCGTCCGGCGCCACGCCGTTCCTCTGCTACGAAACGCTCGTCGAAGCCGAGGACGGCCGCTACGACTGGCCGCGTCTCGACGAGCGGCAGGCGTCGGGGCTCTGCTACACGTCCGGCACGACCGGCAACCCGAAGGGCGTGCTGTATTCGAATCGCTCGACCGTGCTGCACGCGTACGGCGCCGCGCTGCCCGACGCGATGAACCTGTCCGCGATGGACGCCGTGCTGCCCGTCGTGCCGATGTTCCACGTCAACGCCTGGGGGCTGCCGTACGCGGTGCCGCTGACGGGCGGCAAGCTGGTGCTGCCCGGCAAGGATCTCGACGGGAAATCGCTGTACGCGCTGATGGAGGCCGAGCGCGTGACGTTCTCCGCGGGCGTGCCGACCGTGTGGCTCGGCCTGCTGAACTACATGCGCGAAGCCGGCGTGCGTTTCTCGACGCTGAACCGCACGGTGATCGGCGGCTCCGCGTGCCCGCCCGCGATGCTGCGTACGTTCGAGGACGAATACGGCGTGCGCGTGATCCATGCGTGGGGGATGACCGAACTGTCGCCGCTCGGCACGCTCGCGAAGCTCAACTGGGCGCAGTCGCAGCGGCCGCTCGACGCGCAGCGCCGGCTGCTCGAGAAGCAGGGGCGCGTGATCTGCGGCGTCGACATGCGCATCGTCGGCGACGACGGCCGCGAGCTGCCGTGGGACGGCATCGCGTTCGGCGAACTGCAGGTGCGCGGGCCGTGGGTGATCGACCACTACTTTCGCGGCGATGCGTCGCCGCTGTCGGACGGCTGGTTTCCGACCGGCGACGTCGCGACGATCGACCCCGACGGCTTCCTGCAGATCACCGACCGCAGCAAGGACGTGATCAAGTCGGGCGGCGAGTGGATCAGCTCGATCGACATCGAGAACGTCGCGATCGCGCATCCGGGGGTGGCCGAAGCCGCCTGCATCGCCTGCGCGCACCCGAAATGGACCGAGCGCCCGCTGCTCGTCGTGGTGCCGCGCGAAGGCGCGAACCTGAGCCGCGACACGCTGCTCGCGTTCTACGAGGGCAAGGTCGCGAAATGGTGGATTCCCGACGACGTCGTGTTCGTCGAATCTCTGCCGCACACGGCGACCGGCAAGCTGCAGAAGCTGAAGCTGCGCGAGACGTTCCGCGATTACGTGCTGCCGACGGCGGTGTGCGAGCCGTAAGCCCCGTGCCGGGCCGCCGCCGCCGGCCTGCGAATCGGTCTCCCGATCCGTCCCCGGATCGGGAGCAAAATTCAAATTGAACGACCGTGCTTTTTCGTTGTATGCTGCCTCCGTTCATCCGGACATGCGGCCGTTCGACCGCGCACAATGAAGCGCAGCCAATCCGGCGCGCGATGCATGGAGGCAGGCAGATGGCAGTGGATTACTCGACTCGCGACGGCGTGGCCGTCATCACGCTCAACAATCCGCCCGTCAACGGGCTCGGCCTGTCGACCCGCCAGGGCGTCATGGACGCGCTCGATCGCGCCGCGCAGGATCCGTCGGTCACGGCCATCGTGCTGACCGGCGCGGGCCGCGCGTTCTCGGGCGGCGCCGACATCACCGAATTCAATACGCCGAAGGCCCTGCAGGAGCCGACGCTGCACACCGTGATCCGCGCGGTGGAGGCGAGCGCGAAGCCGGTCGTCGCGGCGCTGCACAGCGTCGTGATGGGCGGCGGCCTGGAGCTTGCGCTCGGCGCGCATTACCGCGTCGCGGCGCCCGGCGCGCAGGTCGCGCTGCCCGAAGTGAAGCTCGGGCTGCTGCCGGGCGCGGGCGGCACGCAACGCCTGCCGCGCGCGGTCGGGCTCGAAACCGCGCTGAACATGATCGTGTCGGGCGCGCCGGTGCCGTCGGAGCAACTCGCGAAGAGCGGGCTGTTCGACGAAATGGCCGACGGCGATCCGCTCGACGCGGCCGTCGCGTTCGCCCGCACGGTCGGCGCGCAGAAGGGGCCGCATCCGCGCGTGCGCGATCGCAAGATCGTCCACGAGAACGCGGCGGGCTTCATCCAGTTCGCACGCAATTCCGCGCGGGCCGCCGCGCCGAATTTCCCCGCGCCGCACAAGTGCATCGACGCGATCGAGGCCGGCGTGCTGAACGGTTTCGACAAGGGCAGCATCGCCGAGCGCGAAGGTTTCGTCGCGCTGATGATGACGCCGGAAAGCCGCGCGCTGCGTCATGCGTTCTTCGGCGAGCGGGCGGCTAGCAAGATTCCCGACGTGCCGGCCGACACGCCGCTGCGCGAGATCCGCCGGGTCGGCGTGATCGGCGCGGGCACGATGGGCGGCGGGATCGCGATGAACTTCATCAACGCGGGGCTGCCCGTCACGCTGCTCGAGACGAAGGAGGAGGCGCTCGAGCGCGGCCTCGCGACGATCCGCAAGAATTACGACGCGCAGGTGAAGAAGGGCAAGCTCACGCAGGAGAAGCTCGACGCGCGCATGGCGCTGATCGCGCCGACGCTGTCCTACGACGACCTGAAGGACGCCGACCTGATCGTCGAGGCCGTATTCGAGGAGCTCGGCGTGAAGGAGCAGGTGTTCCGCAAGCTCGACGAAGTCGCGAAGCCGGGCGCGATCCTCGCGTCGAACACGTCGACGCTCGACGTCGACAAGATCGCCGCGTTCACGAAGCGTCCGCAGGACGTGGTCGGCATGCACTTCTTCAGCCCGGCGAACGTGATGAAGCTGCTCGAGGTCGTGCGCGGCGCACAGACTGCGAAGGACGTGCTCGCGACCGTGATGGCCGTCGCGAAGAAAATCCGCAAGACGGCGGTCGTGTCGGGCGTGTGCGACGGCTTCATCGGCAACCGGATGATCGAGCAGTACATCCGCCAGGCGCTGTTCATGCTCGAGGAAGGCGCGCTGCCCGCGCAGGTCGACCGCGCGATCGAGAAGTTCGGGTTCGCGATGGGGCCGTTCCGGATGAGCGACCTCGCCGGCAACGACATCGGCTGGGCGATCCGCAAGCGGCGCTACGTCGAGCAGCCCGGGCTGCAGTATTCGAAGATCGCCGACCGCCTGTGCGAACAGGGTCGCTTCGGCCAGAAGACGGGCGCCGGCTGGTACGACTACGTGCCGGGCGATCGCAAGGCGAAGCCGTCGTCGCTCGTCGACGAGATGGTCGTCGCGTATTCGAAGGAGCGCGGCGTCGAGCGGCGCAAGATCGGCGACGACGAGATCGTCGAGCGGCTGGTGTTCGCGCTCGTCAACGAAGGCGCGAAGATCCTCGAGGAGAAGATCGCGTCGAAGGCGTCCGACATCGACATGGTCTATCTGACCGGCTATGGCTTCCCGCTGTGGCGCGGCGGCCCGATGCTGTATGCGGACGCGGTCGGCCTCTACAACGTCGAGCGCGCGATTCGCCGCTATGCGGCGGCGCCGAACGGCGACGCGTGGCAACTCGCGCCGTCGATCGCGGAACTGGCGAAGGCCGGCCGCGGGTTCAACGGCTGACGGCGCCGCCTCGCGGCGCGGCCGATCCTGTCTGGAGACATGCAATGAAACGCACCGACGACGTCCTGCTCGTGATCGACGTGCAATACGACTTCATGCCGGGCGGCGCGCTCGCGGTGCCCGACGGCGATGCGGTCGTGCCCGTGATCAACGCGCTCGCGCAACGTTTCGACCAGGTCGTGCTCACGCAGGACTGGCACCCGAGCGAGCACGTGTCGTTCGCGGCGAACCATCCGGGCCGCGAGCCGTTCTCGACGCTCGCCCTGCCGTACGGCGAGCAGGTGCTGTGGCCCGTGCATTGCGTGCAGGACACCGACGGCGCGGCGCTGCATCGCGACCTCGACATCCCGCACGCGCGGCTCGTGATCCGCAAGGGCGGCGACGCGCAGGTCGACAGCTATTCCGCGTTCGTCGAAGCCGACCGCACGACGCGCACGGGGCTCGCGGGCTACCTGCGCGAACTCGGCGCGAAGCGCGTGTGGTGCTGCGGGCTCGCGACCGACTATTGCGTCGCGTGGTCGGCGCTCGATGCGCGCGCGGCCGGTTTCGAAGCCGCGGTGATCAACGATGCGTGCCGTGCGATCGACCTGAACGGGTCGCTGGCACGCGCATGGCAGCAGATGCAGGCAGCGGGCGTCGCGCATGCGACGTCCGCCGGCGCGCGCCCGGCGGCGTAGCGCATTCCCCATCCGATTCAGGACATGAAGCAGGACCGAAGGAGACTCGCATGACCGAAGCCGTAATCGTATCGACCGCACGCACGCCGCTGGCGAAATCCTGGCGCGGCGCCTTCAACATGACGCACGGCGCGACGCTCGGCGGCCACGTGGTCGCGGCGGCGCTCGAACGCGCGAAGCTCGACCCGGCGCGCGTCGAGGACGTGATCATGGGCTGCGCGAACCCCGAAGGCGCGACGGGCGCGAACATCGCGCGGCAGATCGCGCTGCGCGCCGGGCTGCCGGTGAGCGTGCCGGGGATGACGGTGAACCGTTTCTGTTCGTCGGGGCTGCAGACCATCGCGCTGGCCGCGCAGCGGATCATCGCGGGCGAAGGCGACATCTATGTGGCCGGCGGCGTCGAATCGATCTCGTGCGTGCAGAACGAGATGAACCGGCACATGATCCAGGAAGGCTGGCTCGTCCAGCACAAGCCCGAGATCTACTGGAACATGCTGCAGACGGCCGAGAACGTCGCGCAGCGCTACGGCATCTCGAAGGAGCGGCAGGACGCGTACGGCGTGCAGTCGCAACTGCGCGCCGCGGCCGCGCAGGAAGCCGGGCGCTTCCGCGACGAGATCGTACCGATCACCGTGCTCGCGGGCATCGCCGACAAGGCGACGGGGCGCCTGTTCACGCAGGAAGTGACGGTATCGGCCGACGAGGGCATCCGCCCCGACACGACGCTCGAAGGCGTGTCGAAGATCCGCTCGGCCGTGCCGGGCGGCGTGATCACCGCGGGCAATGCGAGCCAGTTCTCGGACGGCGCGTCGGCGTGCGTCGTGATGAGCGCCGAGGCCGCCCAGCGCGACGGGCTGCAGCCGCTCGGCGCGTTCCGCGGCTTCGCGGTGGCCGGCTGCGAACCGGACGAAATGGGCATCGGCCCGGTGTTCGCGGTGCCCAAGCTGCTGAAGCAGGCGGGGCTGAAAGTCGACGACATCGGCCTGTGGGAACTGAACGAGGCGTTCGCGGTGCAGGTGCTGTACTGCCGCGACACGCTCGGGATTCCCGAGGACCGCCTGAACGTGAACGGCGGCGCGATCGCGGTCGGTCATCCGTACGGCGTGTCGGGCGCGCGCCTGACGGGCCATGCGCTGATCGAAGGCAAGCGGCGCGGCGTGAAGTACGTGGTCGTCACGATGTGCATCGGCGGCGGGCAGGGCGCGGCCGGCCTGTTCGAAATCCTCTGATCTTTGAGCGGCGGCCGCGGTCGCGCTTCGGCGTCACCGCACGCCGCCGCGGCGAATCGGCGCGGCCCCGCGCCATTCGCAACGATCGGGAAGCAAAAGGCATGCACCCGGCAATGCCGTTTCCCCTGACTTGTCAAACGAATTGCCCCACCTATACTTGCTCTGACATTTGCCTTTCGGCACGATGGGCCGGATCGTGCGTCGTGCGATCCGTGCCGCGAAGATTCGAATCATCACAGCAGACCGACCGGGGACCGAATGAGTACGACCCATGCAGCCGGGGAACCGCCGCGCGTCGTCAGCGCGGCCGCGAGGCTCTACGCGAAATGCCTGCTGGTCGGATTCGCGCTGCTGCCTGCGTATCTGATTGCCTATCTGTGGTTCTTCAGCGACCGGAGCGTCGTGTTCGAGAGCCACGCCTTCCATGAAATCGCGATCGCGGCGGCGACCCTCGAAGGCGCGTTCGTCAC
This sequence comes from Burkholderia sp. BCC1208, assembly GCF_902833095.1. Taxonomy (NCBI): domain Bacteria; kingdom Pseudomonadati; phylum Pseudomonadota; class Betaproteobacteria; order Burkholderiales; family Burkholderiaceae; genus Burkholderia; species Burkholderia sp. BCC1208. The sequence goes on from NZ_CADFDY010000006.1 coordinate 339,883, forward strand.
CTACGTGACGTGGGTGTGCTACCGGTCGTCCGGCGAGCCGCTGTTGCGCTGGCTGACGCTCGGCTTTCTCGGCTTCGCGATGATCTATGCGCTGCACGGTGCATTCACCGGGATGGCGCACCACAATATCTGGCTGTTCCTGCTGTACGGGCCCGCATCGCGCTTCGTGATGTCGGCGCTGCTGCTCACGGGCCTGCTGTCGTATTCGCGTCCGCCCGACCGGATCGACAAGCGCACGAGCGCGCGGACGTGGCTGCCGTGGATCGTGTTCTTCGTGATCGTCAACGTGGCGGTCGCGTACATCGCGTATTCGCCGGTCGCGGGCGCGCTCGGCACGCGGCTGTCGATGGAAGGCGGCGCGCTGGTGTTCTCGCTGCTGAACGTGGGGCTGCTGCTCGCGCGGCGGATCCGCTCGCCGCTGATGGTGATCTACGGCGTGTCGATCATGGCGTTCGCGCTGTCGTCGCTCGCGTTCATCCTCGGCAAGCCGTGGAATCACATGTGGTGGCTCGCGCATGCGATCTTCGCGGGCGGCTTCTTCCTGCTCAGTTACGGCGTCGTGCAGGCGCTGCAGACGACGCGCTCGTTCTCGGCGATCTACAGCCAGGAAGATCTGATGAGCCGGCTGTCGGAATCGATGGCGCGCACCGAAAGCGCGCTGCAGGAGCTGCGGCGCACGAACCAGAAGCTCGAGTACATGGCCGCGACCGACCCGATGACGGGCGCGTCGAACCGCCGCCAGTTCATCGCGCAGGTCGAGCGCGAGATCGTGCGGGCCGAGCGCGACGGCACGCCGTTCTGCCTGCTCGCGCTCGATCTCGACAATTTCAAGAATATCAACGATGCATACGGGCACCAGATCGGCGACGAGGTGCTGCGCGGCGTCGTGCGCCAGTGCCTCGAGGCGATCCGGCCGGCGGGCGCGCTTGCGCGGGTCGGCGGCGAGGAGTTCATGGCGCTCTTGCCGGACATGCCGCTCGAGGGCGCGCGGATGACGGCCGAGCGCGTGCGTTCGTCGATCGCGAGTGCGCCGTTCGGGCTCGACTTCAAGCGCGTGCAGGTGACGGTCAGCGTCGGCGTCGCGCAATACGGCGTCGACGGCAGCACGGTCGATGCGCTGCTGCGGGTGGTCGACGAGCGGCTGTACCAGGCGAAGCGGGAAGGGCGCAACCGCGTGGTGTCGCGATGATCCGCATTCCACCGACGCCCCGGCGGCGGGCGCGCCGCCGGGGCTTTTGCAGACCAGCGCCGATGCCGGTGCCGGTCGGCACGCGCGCGGCGACGCGCTAGCGCGACGCCACCGCGGTCGCCTGCTTCGGCCGTTCGTCCTGTATCGGCTGCGACGCCTGCCACCAGTACTTGCCCGCGCGCTGCTGCGGATCGCGGATCGCGAGATACGTCGTACTCCAGAGCTGCGCCGCGTTGGCTTCGGTCGCATCGGCGCTGCGCGTGCCGAATGCGTCGGTCTGATATTTGCCGTTCACGTAGGACCACGTCCACATTTCCGAGGTGCGCATGTCGCGCCCGTTCGAGATCACCTGCCAGATCGTCTGCCGCGCCTGCGTGAGCAGCGTGCGTGTCGTGGCCGACAGGTCCTGACGCGCGAGCTGGCGATCGAGCCCGGCCACCCACATCGCCTGCTGCCACGACCAGATCACCGTGCCGTGATACGCGGAACTCGTGAACTTCGGCCACAGCGACGGGTTCGCATACGCGGGGTTCGCGATCAGCATCCCGGCATCGGTCACGAGCCCGCTCGGGAACGGCCGCGTGACGTCGGCGACGATCCGCTGAAGCTGATCGTCCGGCGGCGTGCCGAACAGCAGCGCGAAGCCGCCGTCGGAATTCATCACCGGAATCGGGTTGCCCTGCTGGTCGAGCGACAGCGCGTAGAAGGCCAGCGGTGCGTTGGGCGCGGCGCCGGCCGGCACGCCGGCGGACGGCGCATAAGCCGACACGTCGGTGGCTGCCTGCGCGGCCGGCACGCTGACCTGGAACAGCGGCGGCGCCTGCGTTTCCCAGACGGCCGCTTCGTTCGCCGTGTTGGCGAGCGTCGCGCGCTGCCCCGCGTCGAGGTACGGATCGAGCAGGCCACGGGCGAGGAACGCATTCGCCGCGCGCAGCGCGGCCGGCACGAGCACCGCGTTCACGTCGTACGGGTAGACGCCGCCGCCGAGGCCGTCGGTGCTGTCGCGCCAGTTGCCGACGATTTCGCCGGGCCGCAGGTGGATCAGGTTCGCGACCGACGGCTGCTGCGCGAACGGCTGCGCGGTCGTCGCGACGTGCAGCAGATTGACGACGAGACGGCTGCCGTTGGTCTGCCCGTCGCTGCCGCGCTGCGCCAGATACGCGGCCGCGCGGGCCTGGCCGCGCGTATCGTCGACCAGCCACGCGGCCGCGATCGGCGCGAGCAGGTAGTCGCTGTCGATCATCTTGTAGTCGTAGGTCGGTGTCGGATCGTTCGGCCGCCCGTTCTTCTGGTTGTCGATCAGCGCGAATTCGCCGATGCCTTCCTCGTGCGCGACCTTGCCGTCGGCGGACAGCCTGCTCAGCACCGACGACAGCCCGGCCTCGATCGCCGCGGGTTCGAGCACGGGCATCAGCATGCGGACCGAGATCAGCGTGTCGCGGCCGAAGTACGTGTCGTACTGCCACGAGCCGGCCAGCAGCTTGTCGTTGAAGCTCAGGAATTCGAGCACGTTCTGGCTGACCGGGTCGGGATTCACGGACGGGGCGAACAGGTCGGCGTGCGCGATCGGCGACAGCGGCGTCTCGCCCGTTAGCGCATCGATGTGCAGCTTCAGCGTGTGCGAGCCCGCCGGCGCGCTCAGCACGAGCTTGCCGCCCGCTGCCGGCGCGATGCTGCCGCCGTCGCGCAGCGTGATGCGCAGCGCATAGCCCGGCGCGCCGTCGATCCGGTCGCGTTGCCATTGCGCGGTGCTGCCCTGGACCGTCGGCGCGGTGAGGATCTGTTGCGGAATCGTGGCGCCGCCGTTGAAGTCGCGCAGGAAGCGCACGTTGCTGAGCACGCCCTGGCGGATCGTCAGCGTACCGGTGTCGACCGACACGTCGGCGCCGATGCCGTACAGCGGGCGGCCGTGTGCGTCCGGCGCCGACAGCGCGGACGGCGGCGTGTCGAGGCTCCAGTTCACCGGCTGCGCGGTGTCGTCGAACCACAGCCCGGTGCCGCTGTTGCCGGCGGGGAAGACCACGAGCAGGCGCGGCTTCGTCGACGAGCGCACGAGCAGGTGCGCGGCGACCTTGTCCTGCCGGTAGAACGCGTTGATCTGGCCGCCGGTATCCATACGGAACGACAACGCGGCGGTGTTCGACGGCGGGCTGTTCGATTTGACGTCGTCGTCGTTGCAGGCCGACAGCAGACCGGCGCAGACGAGCCCGAGACACAGCGACTTCGCAAGGCGATGCATGTTGATGTCCCTCCTGATGAATGGCGATTTTTATATCCGGATGTTCTGATCGGCGGATCTTGGATCGCTTGATCCCGGTTTGAATTCATTCCGGCGAATGACGGGAATTAATCGGGATGTTGCGATTCTTCGAAAAGAAAATAGGTTGGCAAATAACCGAATGGCCAATAAATGCCGGAAGCTGAAAAACGACAAGGGGTGACGCATCGATGCTCCGCGAGAAAGGCAATGCGAAAGCCCTTCGCGCGGGTGAGTGGCGAATCCGGGGCGGCGAAGAAAATGATACGTAAGCCGTCGTAGGCGATTCTAAATTTGCGAGAAAGTCCAAGTCAATAATGTTTTTGTCGTCGACTATTGAGTTGGAAAGATGGTCGCAATTATTACCCGCCATGCCGGTAAAATGTGCGATTTAATGGATTCGAATTAATTCACTTCGGATATCCGCTGACAAAACGGTCGGCAATACCGTATCGCGCCGGCGATTGATGCCGGACAGTAGAGGAATCGTCATGTTTGTGTCGGCCATTTGGGTAAGGAGCCGACGCGCCCGGGGACGGTGGGCACGAAGCCGTGCAATCTGCGTTCCTGCCCTTCGACCAGGATTGTGCGTGCGCTCCCATCGGAATCGCCAGGTCGGGCGGGCGGGGCGGCTACCGTCGCTGAACGCGGATCGTCGCCCGGAGCATTGAAGAACAGGAGATTCGATACTGGTTTTACTCAGCTGACGCGAGCTCGGACCGACGACATTTCCAGCGTCACGCTACGCAACGTTCCATATTTCGACTATTATAGAAATATGGAATCGAACCAAATCATCGCCGCGCTTGCAGCGCTCGCGCACGAGTCCCGGCTCGCCGTATTTCGCGCGCTCGTCCAGGCCGGGCCGGAAGGCATGTCCGCCGGGCAGATCGCCACGTTGCTGGACGTGCCGCCGTCGTCACTGTCCTTCCATTTGAAGGAACTGGCGTATGCGCAACTCGTGACGAGCCGGCAAGAAGGCCGCTTCGTGTTCTATTGCGGAAACTTCGCGACGATGAACGGCTTGGTCGCGTACCTCACCGAGAACTGCTGCGGCGGCAATCCATGTTCGCCGGTGTCGGCGTGCTCCACGCCCGGTAGCGGCCAATCCTGACGCGCCTTCGCGTGCATCGCCCATGACCACGAACGTACTGATTCTCTGCACCCACAACTCCGCCCGCAGCGTGCTGGCGGAGGGCATGCTCAATTTCTGGGCCGCGAGGCTCGGCAAGGACGTCCGGGCGTACAGCGCCGGCAGTGCGCCGAGCGGTCGCCTCAATCCGTTCGCGCTGGAGGCGCTCACGAACGCCGGCGCGGACGTCGACGGATACCGCAGTAAAAGCTGGGACGAATTCGTCGGCGACGGGGCGCCCGAGATGCGTGTCGTCATCACGGTGTGCGATAGTGCGGCAGCCGAAACGTGCCCGTACTGGCCCGGCAGCCCCGTCAAGGTCCATTGGGGTTACGCCGATCCGTCGAATGCGGTCGGGGATGACGAAGGCAGGCGACTTGCCTTCGACCTGACGCGTCAGGCGATCGGCTATCGCATGCTGCAGTTGCTGGCGTTGCCGCTCGAGCGCATGAGCAATGCCGAGTTTCAGGACGCGTTGACCGATATCTCGCGAAACTGATCGCCCATACCGCGGCCCGCCGCCGACGCGAGCGGCGCGCGACGCCTTCGAGACCGAACCCCGTGCAATGACCACGTACAACGCTGCCCCGCCGAGCAAGGCCGCTGCCAACAAGCCGGCCATCAATTTCTTCGAGCGCTACCTTACTGTCTGGGTCGCGCTGTGTATCGTCGCAGGTATCGCGCTCGGCCGGGTGCTGCCCGGTTTGTTCCAGCAGATCGGCCGGATGGAATACGCGCAGGTCAATCTGCCCGTCGGGCTGCTGATCTGGGTGATGATCATCCCGATGCTCGTCAAGGTCGACTTCGCCGCGTTGCACGAGGTACGTCGGCACGTGAAAGGCATCGGCGTCACGCTCGTCGTGAACTGGCTCGTCAAGCCGTTCTCGATGGCGTTCCTGGGCTGGCTGTTCATTCGCCACCTGTTCGCACCGATGTTGCCGACGGACCAGCTCGATAGCTACATCGCGGGCCTGATTCTGCTTGCCGCGGCGCCGTGTACGGCGATGGTATTCGTGTGGAGTCGGCTCACGGATGGCGATCCGCTGTTCACGTTGTCGCAGGTCGCGCTGAACGACAGCATCATGGTGATCGCGTTCGCACCGCTGGTCGGGCTGCTGCTCGGCATGTCGGCGATCGCCGTACCGTGGGCGACGCTGGTCACATCGGTCGTGCTGTACATCGTCGTTCCGGTGATCCTCGCGCAGTTGTGGCGCAAGCGCCTGCTCGCAAAGGGCGCGGCCGCATTCGATGCCGCGATGGTGAGGATTGCTCCCTGGTCGATCGCCGCGCTTCTCGCGACGCTCGTACTCCTGTTCGCATTTCAAGGCGCGGCGATTCTGGCGCAGCCGCTCGTGATCGCGCTGCTCGCGGTACCGATCCTGATTCAGGTGTTCTTCAATTCGGCACTGGCCTACTGGCTCAACCGCGCGGTCGGCGAGAAGCACAGCGTTGCATGTCCGTCGGCGCTCATCGGCGCGTCCAACTTCTTCGAGCTGGCCGTCGCGGCGGCGATCAGCCTGTTCGGATTTCACTCGGGCGCCGCGCTGGCGACCGTCGTCGGCGTGCTGATCGAGGTACCGGTGATGTTGCTGGTCGTGCGTGTCGTCAATCGGTCGAAGGGCTGGTACGAGTGCCGGGCCTGAACACATCGGAGCATCTGCACATGACCGACTACCTGAACGATTTACCGCAACTCGACACCGCGCTGTTCCGCGTGCCGGATGCCGCCCAATTGCGGCCGGCGGCGCCGTCGACTCATCCTCCCCGGATTCTGCTGCTCTATGGGTCGCTGCGCGAGCGCTCGTTCAGCCGCTTGCTGGTCGAGGAAGCGGCACGCTTGCTTACGGCGATGGGCGCCGAAGTCCGCGTGTTCAATCCGAGCGGGCTGCCGCTACCGGATGACGCGCCCGACAGTCATCCCAAGGTCGTCGAGCTGCGCGAGTTCGTGATGTGGTCGGAAGGGATGGTGTGGTGCTCGCCGGAGCGGCACGGCGCGATGACGGGCATCATGAAGTCGCAGGTCGACTGGATTCCGCTGTCGATCGGCGCCGTGCGGCCGACGCAGGGCAAGACGCTCGCGGTGATGCAGGTGAGCGGCGGTTCGCAGTCGTTCAACGCGGTGAACCAGATGCGTGTGCTCGGACGCTGGATGCGCATGCTGACCATCCCGAACCAGTCGTCGGTGGCGAAGGCGTTCATGGAGTTCGACGAAGCGGGGCGGATGAAGCCATCCGCTTATTTCGATCGTGTCGTGGACGTGATGGAAGAATTGGTCAAATTTACGTTGCTGACGAGAGACATCGGTCCGTACCTGGTCGATCGGTACAGCGAACGGAAGGAGAGCGCCGAAGCGCTTTCACGGCGTGTGAACCAGCGAAGCATCTAGCATCCGACGGAAGGAGCGAAGATGGAGATCCGTTGCGCCGCTGTCGATGACTTGCCGTCGATTGAAGCATTGCTGCGCGAGAACGCCTTGCCAGCCGACGGCGTCGCAAGCCATGTGCAACGTTTCGTCGTTGCGATCGAGCATTCGACGATATGCGGATGCGGGGGTATCGAGTATTACGGTGACGTCGCGCTGCTGCGTTCCGTTGCGGTCGCCGCGCACGTACGCGATGCCGGCGTCGGGCGGGTGATCGTGTCGCGGCTCGTGGATGCGTGCCTGTCCCGCAACGTTCGGTCGTTGGTGCTGCTCACGACGACCGCGGAGAGCTATTTCGCCCGTCTGGGTTTCGTGCGCGTTGCACGAGGGGACGTGCCGTCTGCGGTGCTCGCGTCGCCGCAGTTTCAGGGCGTGTGTCCGGAGTCGGCCGTTTCAATGCTGCGGGTTCTTTAAGCGTTACGGCGATCACCGCACGCTTCGGGGGGCTGCCGGCAACCGCATTCGATGCGCGGTTTCGAGCCTTCTGTCCGGCCAGGAGCCTTCCGGCAGGGCAACGTAGTGAGGTACGGAGTATCGAGACGGCGATCAACCAAACTGCGACGTCAGCCATCCCTCCGCCCATTTAGTTGCGTACGCAACTGCATCGTCGCGACGCTCGAAGGCCGCCAGATCGCCGCTCGTGTGTACTTCTCGCTCCGCTCCGTCCACGAGTATCGTGGTAATCCTCACGTGTGCGACGTACTGCCGATCGGCCCTGCGTGGTGTCGGATCGATCCGGAACCGTGTCGAATTGAAGAGCATTTTCTTCTCCAGACGTTGTCATCGTCGAGAATCGCTGTCGGCCCATGCGAGCCGATCATTGAGCCATCGCCTCGGGTGCTGGCTGCTGTTGCCTGCATGCTCGCCCTGTACGAGAAGGTCGCTATCGGACCTGCTTCCGAAGGTATCCGGGACGGCGGCCTCGAGCGATCGTCAGGTCGCGGACATCACACGGGGACGCGGGCAAGGCCTTATCGCCTGGGGTGCTTCATTTCCTCGGCTTCCACGATCGCGAGTCGTTCTTCGCTTGCGGAACCGGATTCCATGGCTTCGTCGATCGATGCCAGCGCATACTCGCAGGCGAGCTTCGTTTCCTCGACGCCAGGCTCGGGCTCCTCGTCGTCGTCGCTGGGCGGCGGGGAAAGCATGTCTTCAAGCATCATCGCCAGTTCCGGGGTGTCCCATTGTTCCCCCCTTTGCTCTTTCTTCTTGATGTAGTGCCGGATTTCCGCGTCTTGCTCGGGCGAAAGTGGAAGGTGCCGAAACGTGTTGCGTGGATTGGTGTCGATCATGATGTTGCTCCGAAGTTTGAATCCGATTCGCTCGAACGGCCTCCCGGATTACGCGTGCACGGGAAAAGGGTGCGAAACGAGGCGCCTACTTGCGGGGGCGCGAATCCTGGATTCGTCCGAGGCGCCCCAAAAGCTCGTCCACCTGAAGTTCGAGGATCCTGTTTCGCTCGGACTGCGTGCGAAGTTTGTTGAGCCTGATGCGCCAATACGCTGGATCGCTGACCGACGATCTGTTGACGAACGCATGCCGTGCCTGCTCAAGCAGGCCGATCGCTCGCCTGATATGTACCAGTTCGCGTTCCGCATCACAGTACCCGTTCATGTTTGCCGCCTTTTGATTGCGTTTTGCCTCTTGACGGGCTGCCCGCTAGAACACTCGAGTTCACGGCGCAGGAGCCGATTGCGAACTGGGGCGTTGCCGCACGACGGGTGTCGCAAGAGGAGGGAAGGTTGTGCGCAAGCAGGGGCGACACGAAACCGGGGAGAGGGGCGAGCCGTCAATCTGCAAATGGGGCTCGGATGAGACCATCATACGCGCATCGCCGATGACGCAACGGTTTTATTTCGGCTGCGACGCGACGTACTCGTATCCGATGCCGTCGTTCGTGATCGCCCATTTTTAAAGACTACGAACAGACAGGGCGCGCCGCTCGAGAGGCGAACGCAGCGGAAAAAACGGCGCTGGTTCGGGCCGTGCAGGTGCCGGCTTCGCCGGCTGATATCCGTCGTCACGTGCAGGCAGCGATCCGCTTGCAGACCGGGCGATCGCGATGCGCGCGAGAGCGCCTTCGGCAAGTGCAAGGCGGAGAAATCTGCGTCGCCCTGCGCTGCCTGTTCCCATGTATAGTGGGCCTCCCCCCTGTGGAGTGACCAACATGCCGGCATACCCGTTTTTTCTCTACAAGGGGTACGAACTTCATCCTCTTGTCTTCTCCCGCACGTTCGATCGCTTTGACCGACATTCCCGTTACGCCGAAGGGTATGACGTCGCGGTGCGAATCTGTCGTCCGGCATCGATGGCCAGCTCTCCGGAAGGTCGCGTTTTTCGGCTAAACCAGCCCGAGGCATTCTCCGATTTCGGCGTGGCGAGGCGCGCTGCCGGGCAGCAGGGAAAGGACATCGTCGACGGGAAGGTGAGCGGCGCTTCGGTCGTCGACATGTGAACGCGCTGCGGGCGTACGCGGGCAATCGACCGGCGTCGTCGCTGCTGGCCTGTTTCACCGTCGTTTTTTGTGGAAAAAACGATCCGGGTGGACATCGGCGGGACGCATCTCGGCGCGAAGTGACGAGCCTGGCGCCGGGGTTCTTCCAGACCGGTATCGGTCGTGCAAATCAACGTCGATGTGCTTGCGCATTGTCTCGCGTGCCGCGAGGCGGGTTGCGCACGGGTTCGCAGCGGTTAGCGAACTCCCGCTCCGGTTACCGGCTGCCCTCTGACCCTCAACGGAGCGTCCCATGTATCGGATGATCGTGTACCGCGGATTCGAAATCCATGTCGAACTCACGCCGGCCGCTGCGGATCTCTACGACGTCACGTTTCAGATCAAGGGCGCGGACAATCTTCGTGTCGTGGGTGGGCGCGGCGGCAAGATTTCGCTGCACAACGGCCCCTATACGCGCCGGTGGGCTTATCTCATCGCTGAAGCCGCCGGGCGTGCTGCAATCGATGTGCTCCTCGGCGTGGTCGTCGGGGACGATAACCCCGTCGCCTGACGCGGGTTGGGCGTCTGTCGGTGCGCGGGAATATTGTCGTTTGCGGGTTATCGCGCGGTTACGAATGGCGCGAGAAGGATGCGGGATTTGTATCGGCCGTCCTGGAAACCAACGGCGGATATTCGCCGATCGCGAATAAACGCTCCTTCCCGGCAATCCCGTATCGGCAGCGCCAGCGCTTGGCGCCGGATGACTGAACCCCGAGATACGGCGCCATTGGCGCCCGTAAGTTTGGTAGGCTTGTCGCCTGTGTTTGCTCGTCGGATCTCGACGTCGGCAAGTGGCACGATGAGACGCGGGGGCCGCCCTCGAAGATTGCAGGCGATACCCGCTTTTTCTCGGCCGAGCGCGACTTCGAGCGAATGCGAGCGAACGGTGGGAAGGGCCGACAGCGCCCGACTGGCAACGGTTGCAGGCGAAGCGCCGAACCAACACGAACAGGAGCGAACGAAGTGATCAGACATATCGTCATGTGGAAGTTGAAGGAATCGGCGGAAGGCGCGACGCGTGCGCAGAACGCGCTGAAGCTGAAGGAAAAGCTCGAAGGCTGCCGCGACCTCGTGCCGGGTACCCTGCAGATCGACGTCGGCGTGGCGACGCCGGGCCTCGACGCGACCGCCGACATCGTGCTCGTCTCCGATTTCGCCGACAAGGCCGCGCTCGACGCATACCAGGTGCATCCGGTCCACCAGGAAGTGAAGAAATTCGTCGTCGCGGTGGCCGAATCGCGCGAGTGCGTCGACTACATCGTCGACAACGCACGATGAGCGACGCGGCAACCCCGACGGAAGGCCCGTCGATCGAAAGCCCGTTCGTCGATCTGCTCGGCGTGCAGCTCGTGTCCGCGAAGGATGGCGCGAGCGAGATCGTGCTGCCGCTCGAGGAGCGCCACATGAACACGTGGAGCATCGCGCACGGCGGCGTGACGATGACGCTCGCCGATATCGCGCTCGCGATGGCGGCGCGCAGCCTGACCGACGACGGCGTCGGCGTCGTCACGGTCGAGATGAAGGTGAACTTCATGCAGCCGGGCCGCGGCGAGCTGCGCGCTTACGGGCGCGTGATGCACCGCTCGACGACGATGGCCTACTGCGAAGGCGAAGTGCGCGACAGCGACGGCAATTTCGTCGCGAAGGCGCTCGGTACGTTCAAGTACATGCGGCGGCTCGCGGTCGGCCGCGACATCAAGCGGCAACGCTCGCGCACCGCGCCGGACGCCCAGCCCGGCCCGAGCGACGCGTAAGCATCCGTCACGCACGGCCCTGTCTCTTCGATGAGGCAGGGCCGTCTCGTTTTGGAGCACGGGCTGGCCGGCACACCGCGCGCCGCGCCCGCCGGGCGCGCGCGTGGCATCATGTCACGCTTGTCCGTTCACGGCGCCACGCCGGCGCCGTCCATACCGATGCCGCTGAATCCGAAGATCGCCCAGGTGCTCGACATGATCGAGCGCGCGAAACGCCCGTCGTACCACCACCAGACGCCGCAGCAGGCGCGCGCCGCATACGAGAAGAGCGCGCCGATCCTCGACGTCGCACCGGCGCCGATGCATGCGGTGGAGGAATGCGCCGTGCCGACGCGGGACGGCCGCACGATCGGTGCGCGGCTGTATCTGCCGGTCGAGCCGAGCCTGGCCGAGCCGCTGCCCGCGCTCGTGTACTACCACGGCGGCGGCTTCACGGTCGGCAGCGTCGACACGCACGATGCGCTGTGCCGGATGTTCGCGCACGATGCGCGATGCGCGGTCCTGTCGGTCGGCTACCGGCTCGCGCCCGAACACAGGTTTCCGACCGCGGTGAACGACGCGGACGACGCATTGCAGTGGCTGCATCGCGAGGCCGCCACATTCGGCATCGACGCCGCGCGGCTGGCGGTCGGCGGCGACAGTGCGGGCGGGACGCTCGCGACGGTGTGCGCGGTGCTCGCGCGCGACGCGGGCATTCGCCTTGCGCTGCAACTGCTGATCTATCCGGGCGTGACGGGCCACCAGGACACCGAATCGCACGCACGGCTCGCGAACGGCTACCTGCTGACGCAGGACACGATCCAGTGGTTCTTCGCGCAATACGTGCGCGATCGGGCGGACCGCGACGGCTGGCGTTTCGCGCCGCTCGACGGCACGCGCGATGCGCCGTCGTTCGCGGGTGTCGCGCCGGCATGGATCGCGACGGCCGAATTCGATCCGCTGAGCGACGAGGGCGCCGCGTACGCGGACAAGTTGCGCGCGGCCGGCAACGCGGTCACGCTGGTCCGCTATCCGGGGATGATCCACGAATTCTTCAAGATGGGCGGCTACGTGCCGGAAGTGCGGGCCGCGCATGCCGATGCGGTCGCGGCGCTGAAGGCTGCATTCGACGAAGTTTGACGGCGAGCGCGTGAAGGCGCGCATGCCGCGGGAGAGCTGCGATGACGAACGGCGTGGGCGTGGTGGAAACGGGCGACTGGACGGTACTGGGCGGCGACGCTGCGCGGATTCGCGACGCGGTGTTCGTGCGCGAGCAGCAGATTCCGCCGGAATGGGAACTCGACGACGACGATCCGCTGTCGCTGCATGCGGTCGCGTACCGGACCGACGCGGCGACCGGCGTGCGCCGCGCGGTCGCGACGGGGCGATTGCTGCCGTCCGGCACGATCGGCCGCGTCGCGGTGCTGGCCGACGTGCGCGGGCAGGGTGTCGGGTCGGCCGTGCTGAATGCGCTGCTGGACGCCGCACGGCGCCGCGGCGAAGCGGTCGTGCGGCTGTACGCGCAGGATTCGGCGGTGTCGTTCTATCTGCGGCACGGCTTCGCGGCGGTCGGCGAACCGTTCGTCGAAGCCGGCGTGCCGCACGTCGAGATGGCACGCGCGCCGTAGCGCGCAATGCGTGCGTTCAGCGCGGCCGCGTCGCGTCGATATCGAACGTGAACGCGCGCTCGAACGCGCCCGGGCGGGCGGTCCGGTGCGAGCCGTCGTCGTCGCTGCGCTCCTTGATCTCGACCGTCAGCCGCACGCCTTCCTTCATCGTGACGCGCAGCGCCGTGGTGCCGCGCGTGCCGTATTCGGGTGTCTCGATGAACGCGGCCGACAGCGCACGTTCGCGCTCGATCGGAATGCCCGTGTGCGGCAGGGCGTCGTCGTCCGCGACGTGCGGGTCGCGCATCAGCGCGATCAGTTCGTCGAGCGACGGGGTCGGATTGTCGGTGAGCAGCGTGCCGAGTTCCGCGCGCTTGCGCACCACTTTCGGCCAGGGCGTGTCGAGCCGCGCATTCGACAGCGCATGCACGCCCGGCGCGATCGCGACGGGCGCGGCGACACGGCTTTCGCCCTCGGGCGCGCGGTTGCAGAACCATGCGAGTTCGCGCCGGCGCCAGTCGCCGACGAGCAGGTTGAAGCCGTTGTACACGGCCGCGTGCTCGGCAAGCTGCGCGAGATAGTCGAGCGGTGCGGCGGACGGGCCGCCGAGAAAGTCGGATACCAGCTTGCCGCGGGTCGGCGCGCCCGCGCGGATGTCGAACGGCGCGCGGTAGTTGGTCAGCGCGGCGAAGCGGCCGTCGCGCGATACGCCGAGCCACGTGCCGCCCGCTTCGAGATCGCGGCCGGCCAGTACGCCCGGCACGTCCTCCCACCACGAGAGCGGCGCGCTGGTCCGGCGAAAGAACTCGTCGCGATTGGCGGCGAGGGTAAACACGGGACCGGCGGCGGAATCGGGCTGCCAGTCGAAGGCAATCAGACACATCGGGCGAATCTCTCGCAGGAAACGTCGCGCGCCGGCTGCGACTCGCGAGCCGGCGCGCGAACGGGTTGTCAGTGCATCAGGCTTCGGTCGGCCACGCGTACGGCAGCGCATCGAACGCGAGCGCCGGGCCGTCGGCCGAACCGAGGTGCACCGTGCCGCCGTCGAGCGCGGCGAGCTTGATCTCGACCAGCGCGTCGACGCCGCCGGCCGGCGCGGCCGCCGCATTGACGATCATCCCGCACGGCTGGCCCGGGTCGTCGCTATGGAACAGCTCGACGCCGGCATGCACGGTATCGGTGTCGCCGGCGACGTGCGCGAGCGCGGTGCGGCGCTTGATCGTGCCGCGGTACTGGCTGCGCGCCACCACTTCCTGGCCCGGGTAGCACCCTTTCCTGAAGTTAACGGCACCGATCACGTCGAAGTTGACCATCTGCGGGACGAACTGTTCGACGGCCGGCTGCGTGATGCGCGGCTCGCCCGCGCGAACGTCGAGCCAGTCCCATACGGCGGGCGACACGATGGGCAGCGTGCCGGCCAGCGCGGCGACGCGCGCGTCGACTTCGGCGCGCGGGCCGATCCACAAATAGCGCTTGCGGCCGGCCGCATCGGGCACGCGGATCAATGCGCCGGCCGGGCCGTCGACCTTCACGTGCACGCCGTCGGGCAGCGCATCGAAGATGCCCGACAGCGCCTCGCGCACGTCGCCGACGAAGCCGGCCACCGCGAGCGTGTCGCTCGCGTCCGTCAGCTTCGCCTTCGCGCGCAGCACGAACATCGACAGCCGCTTCTGCGCGGCCGGCTGCACGTCTTTCGACACGAGCAGGCGCACGCCGTGGCCGGCCCGCCACGCGAGGAACGACGCGAGCAAGCGGCCTTTCGGCGAGCAGTACCCGGACAGCCGGGCGCTGCCGGCGTCGAGATGCTCGATGTCGTTGGTGAGCTGGCTGTGCAGGAACGTCGCGGCGTCGTCGCCGGCCACGTCGATCACACCGAACTGCGGCAGCGGCATGCAGGCGCCCGGCGCTTCGAAATCGGCGGCGGACGGGCGGGGGAAAACGGGGAGCGAGGCAGATGCGGCCTGGGCAGCCGGTGAAGCGAACGGTGTGCTCATGGAATGAGGGAACAGTCAACCCTGACTTTGACGGAGGCGAGCAAGTATTATATGGGTCTTACCTGAGTCACGTTTCCATGTCCCTACTGAAGAAATGCGCCGCGACGATCGTGGCGCTGGCCGTCGTTGTGGCCGCTGCCGGCGCGGGCGGCGGGTATTACTGGGCGACCCGGCCGCTGTTGCTGGGCTCGGCATCGCTCGACGTCACGATCAAGCCGCGCAGCAGCGTGAAGAGCGTCGCATTGCAGCTCAAGCGCGGCGGCGTGCCGGTCGAGCCGCTCGCCTTCGTCGCGATGACGCGCGTGCTCGGGCTGTCGAGCCGGCTCAAATCGGGCAACTACGAATTCAAGACCGGCATCACGCCTTATGACGTGCTGCAGAAGATCGCGCGCGGCGACGTGAACGAGTACGTCGCGACGGTCATCGAGGGCTGGACCTTCAAGCGGATGCGCGCGGAACTCGACGCGAACCCCGATCTGGCGCATTCGACGGCCGGCATGAGCGACGCCGAGCTGCTGCGCGCGATCGGCGCATCGGACGGCGCGGTGCAGCGCGGCAGCGGCGAGGGGCTGTTCTTTCCCGATACCTACCTGTTCGACAAGGGCACGAGCGACCTGAACATCTATCGGCGCGCCTACCGGCTGATGCAGACGCGCATCGACGAGGCATGGGCCGCGCGCACGCCGGGGCTGCCGTACAAGACGCCTTACGAAATGCTGACGATCGCGTCGATCATCGAGAAGGAAACCGGCCACGCGGCCGACCGCGCGTTCGTCGCGGCCGTGTTCGCGAACCGGCTGCGGATCGGCATGCCGCTGCAGACCGATCCGTCGGTGATCTACGGGCTCGGCGACGCGTACGACGGCCGTCTGCGCAAGCGCGACCTGCAGGCCGACACTCCTTACAATACCTACACCCGACGCGGGCTGCCGCCCACGCCGATCGCGTTGCCGGGTGTCGCCGCGCTGCAGGCGGCGATCAATCCGGCTCCGACGAGCGCGCTCTATTTCGTCGCGAAGGGCGACGGCACGAGCGTGTTCTCGGACACGCTCGGCGACCACAACAAGGCCGTGGACAAGTACATACGAGGTCAATAATGGCGAGCGGTAAATTCATCACGTTCGAAGGCATCGACGGGGCGGGGAAGACCACCCACCTGTCATGGTTCTGCGAACGCCTCCAGGGCCGGCTGGCCGCGGCCGGCCGGCAGGTCGTCGTCACCCGCGAGCCGGGCGGCACGCAGCTCGGCGAGAAACTGCGCGAGATCCTGCTGAACCAGCCGATGGATCTCGAGACGGAAGCGCTGTTGATGTTCGCCGCGCGTCGCGAGCATCTCGCGCTCGTGATCGAGCCGGCGCTCGCGCGCGGCGACTGGGTCGTGTCGGATCGCTTCACCGACGCGACCTTCGCGTACCAGGGCGGCGGGCGCGGGCTGCCGCGCGACAAGCTCGAGACGCTCGAGCGCTGGGTGCAGGGCGGTTTCCAGCCCGACCTCACGGTGTTGTTCGACGTCGCGCCGCAGGTCGCGAGCGAGCGTCGCGGCGCCGCGCGCATGCCCGACAAGTTCGAAAGCGAGTCCGACGCGTTCTTCACCCGCACGCGGGCCGAATATCTGCGGCGCGCGGAAGAGGCGCCGCACCGCTTCGCGATCGTCGACGCGACGCGATCGATTCCCGAGATCCGCCAGCAGCTCGAACGCGTGCTCGCCGCGCTGTAACCCGCAAGGAACGCACCCCATGATCTATCCGTGGCAAACCGACGACTGGAACCGCCTGCAGCAACTGCGCGCGCAATGGCCGCATGCGCTGCTGCTGCACGGTCAGGCCGGGATCGGCAAGCTGCAGTTCGCGCAGCATCTCGCGCAGGGCTTCCTGTGCGAATCGCCGCAGCCGAACGGCGAACCGTGCGGCGCCTGCGCGGCCTGCAACTGGTTCTCGCAGGGCAACCATCCGGACTACCGGATCGTGCTGCCCGAGGCGCTAGCGGGCGAGGCGCCGGGTGCGGCGGACGACGCGAAGCCGGCCGATGCGGACGAAGGCGGCAAGAAGACGCGCGCGCCGAGCAAGGAAATCAAGATCGAGCAGGTGCGCGCGCTGCTCGACTTCTGCGGGGTGGGTTCGCACCGCGGCGGCGCGCGCGTCGTCGTGCTGTATCCGGCCGAGGCGCTCAACGTCGCCGCGTCGAACGCGCTGCTGAAAACGCTGGAGGAGCCGCCGGCCGGCGTCGTGTTCCTGCTCGTGTCGGCGCGCATCGACCGCTTGTTGCCGACGATCATCAGCCGCTGCCGCCAGTGGCCGATGAGCGTGCCGGCGCCGGAGGCCGCCGCCGCGTGGCTCGCCGCGCAGGGTGTCGATCACGCCAGCGCGCTGCTCGCCGAAGCCGGCGGCGCGCCGCTCGCCGCGTTGGCGCTCGCGAGCGACGAGAACCGCCCGCTGCGCGACTACACGCTGGGGCAACTGGCCGCCGGTGCGGGCTGCGATCCGTTCGCATGCGGCGAGACGCTGCAGAAGCTGCCGGTGCCGCTGGTGCTCGGCTGGTTGCAGCGCTGGCTGTACGATCTGCTCGCCCAGCGGATGGCCGGTGCGCCGCGCTACTTCCCGATGCACGCGGCGGCCCTTGCGCGCTGCGCGGAAGCAGTCGACGCGAACGCCTTCGCGCGCTTCATGAAAGCCGTGACGCGGCAGCGGACGGTCGAGAACCATCCGCTCAACGCGCGGCTCGTATTCGAGGAATTGTTTCTCGGATATCGGGAAATGTTTGCTTGATCCGGCATTGCTTCCGATGAGTTGCGAAACGATGAACGGATCACGCGGGGGCGCGACCGTGGCCGGCCGGCCCGCCCACGCCGCCCGGTGCCGCATGCCGGCGGGCGCATGAGCGCCCGTCTCACGTATTCAGGAAACACGATGTTCGTCGACTCTCACTGCCACATCAATTTCAAGGGCCTGGCCGACCGTCTGCCGGCCGTTCTCGAGAACATGCGCGAGCACGACGTCACGCACGCGCTGTGCGTCTCGGTCGATTTCGAGACGCTGCCCGACGTGCTCGCGATCGCCGAAGCGCACGACAACGTGTACGCATCGGTCGGCGTGCATCCCGATCACGAGGAGATGCGCGAGCCGACGCTCGCCGAGCTCGTCGAGCTGGCCGCGCACCCGAAGGTCGTCGCGATCGGCGAAACCGGCCTCGATTACTACCGCCTCGAAGGCCGCTCGATCGCCGACATGGAATGGCAGCGCGAACGCTTTCGCACGCACATCCGCGCGGCGACCGCGACGATGAAGCCGCTGATCATCCACACGCGCGCGTCGTCGGAGGACACGCTGCGGATCATGGCCGAGGAGCGCGCGGACGTGCCGGGCGGCGTGATGCACTGCTTCACCGAGCCGTGGCCGGTCGCCGAGCAGGCGCTCGCGCAGAACTTCCATATCTCGCTGTCGGGTATCGTCACGTTCAAGAGCGCGACCGACGTGCAGGACGTCGCGCGGCGCGTGCCGCTCGACCGGCTGCTGATCGAGACCGACTCGCCGTACCTCGCGCCGGTGCCGTATCGCGGCAAGCCGAATGAACCTGCGTACGTCAGCCATGTCGGACGCTTTATCGCATCCGAACGCGGGATCGCCGTCGAGGCGCTCGCCGATGCGACGACGCAGAACTTTTTCCGGCTGTTCAAGATCGCTCGCTAACGACGTGCGCGCAGCCGACAACCCAGGGAAGGAGCCCACAACAATGACGAAGCCGACCAACCATTTGCCCAAACGCGCACTCGTTGCGGCCGCATTCGTCGCGAGCGGGCTGTTCGCCGCCGCCGGCGCGCATGCCGAGTCGCTCGACGCGATCGTCAAGGCCGTCAAGTTCGACGACATCGCCGATATCGGCAAGCAGCTCAAGAGCGGCAAGCTCGATCCGAACACGCTCGCGCCGAATGGCGACCCGATCCTCGTGATCGCCGCGCGCGAGAAGTCCGACAAGGTCGCGGCGGCGATCGCCACGACGCCGAACGTCGATCTCGAGAAGGAAGACAAGGCCGGCGAAAACGCGCTGATGCTCGCGTCGCTGAACGGCGACCTCGATCTCGTCAAGCTGCTGATCGACAAGGGCGCGGAAGTCGGCAAGAAGGGCTGGGCGCCGCTGCACTACGCGGCGACCAACGGCCAGGACGCGGTCGTCAAGGTGCTGCTCGACCATGACGCGTACATCGACACCGCATCGCCGAACGGCACGACGCCGCTGATGATGGCCGCGCGCGGCAACCATGCGTCGACGGTCACGCTGCTGCTCGACCAGGGCGCCGATCCGCAGGTGAAGAACCAGCTCGGCATCACCGCGCTCGAGTTCGCGAAGCACTACAACGCGCCGGACGCGATCGGGATCCTGAGCAAGCGGACGACGCGTATCGGTGCGGGGGCGCCGGCAGATGCTCAAAAGAGTGCAAAATAACGGTTTTTGGTGCGGCGACGGCTGTCCGCCCGGCCGGCTTCCGGCCGGAGCCGGCGGGCATCCGGCGCCGCACCGGCCAACGCAGCAGGCGGTCTCCGGCCGCATTGACATAAGGAACACCATGTTGCGCGCAATGTTTTGTGCCGCGGCGTTTGCCGTGCCGTTGTCGGCGGCGGCTTTCACGGGCGCGGATCTCGACCGGCTGTGCGCGAAGACGGACGTCAAGTCGCGGGCGTCGTGCGCGGCCTATATCGAAGGCGCCGCCGACGGCGTCTACAACACGATCGATGCGATCGGCGGCACCACGGGGCCGCGCGTCGGTCAGTACTTCTGTCTGCCGCCCGACATCCGGGCGCAACAGATGACGGACGCGGTGCGCAAGTACATCGCGGAAAATCCGAAGCTGGCCGACTACAACGCGAGCACCGCGGTGTCGCTCGGTCTCGGCAAGGCGTTTCCCTGCAGGAGCGGCAACTGATCTGACGCCGTGTCCGGGCGCGTGCGCGGCCCGGACGTCGCCGACGCATCC
This sequence comes from Burkholderia sp. BCC1208, assembly GCF_902833095.1. Classification (NCBI taxonomy): domain Bacteria; kingdom Pseudomonadati; phylum Pseudomonadota; class Betaproteobacteria; order Burkholderiales; family Burkholderiaceae; genus Burkholderia; species Burkholderia sp. BCC1208. The sequence continues at coordinate 359,680 of NZ_CADFDY010000006.1, forward strand.
AGGACGAAGCCTGTGCGCTTCATCACTCGAGGGCGCCGATGATTTCAATCGAGGAACTGCAGCGCATCGCCGATGCGCCGTTGCATTCGTGGCTCGGCACGCTGGGCGTGTCGGTCATCGTCATACTGGTCGTCACGGTCGTGCACCGCCTCGGCGCGCGCGTCGTCAAGCGTGTCGCGCAGCCGTATCCGCTGATGAGCGCGATCCTGCGCTACATCGACAAGCCGTCGCTCGTCGTGCTGGCGCTGCTGGCGCTCGAATTCCTGTGGCTCCAGGCGGACGACGGCATGTCGTTCGTGCGCGGCATGCGCACCGCGGCCGCGGTCGGCTCCATCGTGTCGCTCACGTGGCTGCTGGTGCGGCTCGCGGCCGGCGTCGGCGACGCGATCATCCAGGCCCATCCGATCGATACGGCCGACAATCTCCAGGCGCGGCGCATCCATACGCAGGCCAAGGTCCTCGTGCGGACCGTGATGGTGCTGATCGTGATCATCGGCACAGGCGCCGCGCTGATGACGTTCCCGAACGTGCGCCAGATCGGCGCGAGCCTGCTGGCATCGGCCGGTGTGGCAGGGCTGGTCGCCGGTATCGCCGCGCGGCCGGTGCTCGGCAACCTGATTGCCGGGTTGCAGATCGCGCTCACGCAGCCGATCCGGCTCGACGACGTGGTCGTGATCCAGGGCGAGTGGGGGCGCATCGAGGAAATCACCGGCTCGTTCGTGTCGGTGCGACTGTGGGACCAGCGGCGTCTCGTCGTGCCGCTGCAATGGATCATCGAGAATCCGTTCACGAACTGGACGCGCAGCAGTGCGGAGATCATCGGCACCGTTTACCTGTCGGTCGATTACCGCACGCCGCTCGCGCCGCTGCGCGAGGAACTCGCACGGCTCGTCCACGCCGCGCCGGAATGGGACGGCCGCGTGCAGGTGCTGCAGGTGACCGATGCGACGGAGCGCACGATGCAGCTGCGTGCGCTCGTCAGCGCGGCCGACTCGTCGTCGTGCTGGGATCTGCGCTGCCGCGTGCGCGAAGGGCTGATCGCCTATCTGCAGAACCGCTATCCGCAATGCCTGCCGCGCAACCGGATGGAGCTGTATCCGCACGAATCCGCGCCCGATGCGCCGAATCCTGAACGGCCGCACGCGCGGTCGCCTGCCGCCAGCACGGCGGCCAACACCGCAGCCGATCCGCAGGCCGTCGACGGCCGCTGAACGCGGCCCCGGCGCCTGCCTGCCATGCCCCATTGCCCATTCCCATGACCGCGCTGAAGACGCTCGCCATCGCCAATTACCGCTCGCTGCGCGAGCTGATCGTGCCGCTCGCGGGGCTCAACGTCGTCACGGGGCCGAACGGCAGCGGCAAGTCGAGCGTGTACCGCGCGCTGCGGCTGCTCGCCGACACCGCGCAGGGCCGCGTGATCCCGTCGCTCGCGCGCGAGGGCGGCTTGCCGTCGGCGTTATGGGCCGGCCCCGAGCGCTTCTCGCGCGCGATGCTGGCCGGCGAGGTGCCGGTGACGGGCACCGTGCGCAGCGGGCCGGTGAGCCTGAAGCTCGGCTTCGCGTGCGACGATTTCGGCTATTCGATCGATCTCGGCCTGCCGCTGCCGAGCAGCTCGGCGTTCGCGCTCGATCCGGTGATCAAGCGCGAATGCATCTGGGGCGGCGCGTTGCCGCGCCCGTCCACGCTGCTGGTCGACCGGCAGGGCGCGCAGATTCGCGCGCGTACCGCGTCGGGCGACTGGCAGACGATTCCGCAACCGGTCGCCAGCTTCGACAGCATGATGACCGAGTTCGCCGATCCGACCGGGGCGCCCGAGATGATCGCGGTGCGCGAGCGGATCCGCTCGTGGCGCTTCTACGACCATTTCCGAACCGATGCGCGGGCGCCGGCGCGCCAGTCGCACATCGGTACCCATACGCCGGTGCTCGCGGACGACGGGGCCGACCTGGCCGCCGCGCTGCAGACCATCCGCGAAATCGGCGACGGCGTGGCACTCGATGCGGCGATCGACGACGCGTTTCCCGGTGCGTCGGTCGAGATCGACAATCCGGGCGGCCGCGGCCGCTTCGACGTGCTGATGCGCCAGCCGGGGCTGCTGCGGCCGCTGACGGCGGCCGAGCTGTCCGACGGCACGCTGCGCTACCTGCTGCTGGCGGCCGCGCTGCTGACGCCGCGGCCGCCGGCGCTGATGGTGCTGAACGAACCCGAGACGAGCCTGCATCCCGATCTGCTGCCGGCGCTCGGCCGCCTGATCGCGCAGGCCGCCCGGCGTTCGCAGGTGCTGGTCGTGTCGCACGCGGCGCGTCTCATCGCGACGCTCGAGCGCGAGGCCGGCTGCGAATCGCTGGTGCTCGACAAGCAGCTCGGTGCGACCGCGCTCGTCGATGCCGACTCGCGCGACCTGCCGGCCTGGAAGTGGCCGTCGCGCTGACAGCCTGATGGCGTGCTTTGGGTCGTGATCGGCGCCGAAGGCATCGGATCGGCCCCGGCCGCCTCGATGCGAGGCGGGCGGTCCGGCTCGGCGGAATGTATCCGGTCTGTAACAACCCCCAAAAAATGAAAGACCGGCGGTTCCGCTCGGCGGGATCGCGAATAATAATGAGATAACCGGCTGGCGCCACGCCGGCCGGCGCGGCATGGACGCGGGCAGGGTGCGCGCAAGCGCGGACCCCCGGCGGCTGCACCGCAACGGACAGGACACAGGAGACGTGGACCATGAGAATTGCCCAGATCGCCCCGCTGACCGAATCCGTGCCGCCGAAGCTGTACGGCGGCACGGAGCGCGTCGTGTCCTACATCACCGAGGCGCTAGTCGAACTCGGCCATGATGTGACGCTGTTCGCGAGCGGCGATTCGACCACGCGCGCGAAGCTGGAGCCCGTGTGGCCGCGCGCGCTGCGGCTCGATTCGTCGATCCGCGACCGGGTCGCGCCGCACATGCTGCTGATGGAGACGGTCGCGCGCCGCGCGAAGGATTTCGACGTGCTCCATTTCCACATGGACTACTACTCGTTCTCGGTCTTCAACCGACAGGAAACGCCTTACGTGACGACGCTGCACGGCCGGCTCGACCTGCCCGAGCAGCAACCGGTGTTCGACACGTTCAACACGGCGCCGGTGATCTCGATTTCCAATTCGCAGCGCCAGCCGTTGCCGCAGGCGAAATGGCTGACGACCGTCTATCACGGGCTGCCCGATGCGCTGTACCTGCCGCAGCCCGTCGAGCCGCGCTATCTCGCGTTCCTCGGCCGCATCTCGCCGGAAAAACGCGTCGACACCGCGATCCGCATTGCCCGCCAGTGCGGGCTGCCGATCCGGATCGCCGCGAAGATCGACGCGGCCGACCAGGAATACTTCGACCGCGAGATCAAGCCGCTCTTCGCGTTGCCGCACGTCGAATACATCGGCGAGATCGCCGATCACGAGAAGGCTGAATTCCTGTCGGGCGCGCATGCGCTGCTGTTTCCGATCGACTGGCCGGAGCCGTTCGGCCTGGTGATGATCGAGGCGATGTCGTGCGGCACGCCGGTGATCGCGTTCAACCGCGGCGCGGTGCCCGAAGTGGTGGACGAGGGGGTGTCGGGTTTCATCGTCGAGGATGAGATCAGCGCGGTGGCCGCCGTGAACCGGCTGCACCTGCTGCCGCGTGCGCGCGTGCGCCAGCGCTTCGAGGAGCGCTTCACGTCGCGCCGGATGGCGCAGGAGTACGTGGACGTGTACCAGTCGGTGATCCGCGCGCAGAAGCGCTCGCGCTTCAAGGTGATCGACTCGACGACCTGATCGGCCTGACCGGACCGCCTCGGCGCACGGCGCCGGCGGATAAAAAAACGGCGATGCCCGCCAGGACATCGCCGTTTGCGCATGACCCGCGCGCGGCACGCGCGGGCAGTGCGTCAACGTCAGATCTTGAGCTTCGTGACCTTCGTGCCGTTGATCGACACGTCGCCCATCAGGCCGGCGTTGGTCAGCACGACGACCTGGATCGGTGCAGTGGCCGTGTTGGAGTCGACCGCGCCGTTCGCGCCCATCTTCACGAGTGCGACCGATGCGCCGGCGCCGGCTGCCCAGCCGTCCGAGTTGCGGAATTCGTCGAGCGCCTGCTGCGTCATGAACAGGAACACGATCGCCTTCGACTGCGCGCCGGCCTGCAGGCCGACCGACAGCGACGACGTGTTGTAGTAGCCGACCGTGCTGCCGCCGACGCGCAGCGCGCCGTTGCCAGACTGGCCGCCGACGATGAAGCCGGCCTGGAGCACTTCGGGGAAGACCAGCACGCCGCGCGATTTCGCGACGAGCTCGCGCGAACCCTTGACCGTGGAGTACATGCGCGACAGCGTGGCGTCGACGCTCGCGTCGATCGACTGGCGTTTGGACGCGTTGGTCGCGGCGTTGTCCGGCTTGTCCGGGGTGGTGGTGCAACCGGTGAGCGCGAGGCTACCGACGATGAGCGCAGCGGCGGCTTTCAGCACAAGATTCCGTTTTTGCATCGTTGTTCTCCATCGGATGATGTTCGGAGTGAGTCTCGCTCAAGGAGCGGATCACGTCGGCAGTTATATCACAGCGGCTTACGGCCTCTTTTCGTTGCCGCGTGAAAAAGCGTCAAATCGCGTGGGGGTGTCGCAGCGCGCCAACGGACGAAGCGGCGCCGACGCGTGGGGCGCGCCGCGGGCGTGGTCGGCATGCGGGGCGCGCGACGGTCGGGCGGGAAGGCGGCGGCGTTTGTGGCGCGCGCCGGTGTCAGTGCGGGACGGGCGGAACGGGCGGCTTGATCGGCGGGCGGCGCAGCGCGCGGCGGATCAGCGCGATCACGACGCCGCACGCGAACAGGAATGCGGCCGGCACGACCCAGTAGCCGACGAACGCGTGCCACAGATAGCCGGCGAGCGTATTGCGGCGCACCACGTATTCGTCGCGAGCCGCCTGCTGGCGCGGCGCGTTGGCGGCGAGCACCTCGGCCGGGCAGCCGGCCGCGCGCGCTTCGTCAGGATCCCCGTGGCACTTCGCGGCGGCGCCGGCGGCCTGCTGCGCGTCGGTGAGCTGCCAGGTGGTCAGCGCGAGCTGCAGGTCCGCCTTGTTGTAGGCCATTTCCTCGCGGATCTCGCGTACGGCGACGATCGCGACGGGCACCGCCCAGAACACGATCACGATCAGCCAGCGGCGGAACCAGCGGTGTTGTCTCCATGCCATCCAAGCCTCCGTTTGACGCGCGTGCGCGTCCGTCTCGAGGGCGGCCCGATGGCGCTTCTTGGTCTTGGGTGGGCCGCGTTGCAGCCATCATAGAAGAAAACGCGGCGAATTGCCGCACCATGTGGGGGCGCCGGGCCGGCAGGCGGAAAAACGGGGCGGGAAATGCTGGAATGCGTGCGTCGATGCGCATGCAACGAAAACGAAAAATGCCGCGCCCGCCGAAGCGGGGCGCGGCATTCGAGACGGGAGCGCCGGAACTCAGGCGGCCGGCTGGTTGCTCAGGCAGCTCTTCATGAACGTCTTGCGATCGTCGCCCTTCTTGCCGGTGGCCTGTGTGTTGCATGCCTTCATCTTTTCCTGCTGCGTCATCGCCTTCGCGGGCTTCGCCGACAGGCAGTCCTTCATGAACGCCTTGCGTTCGTCGCCCGTCTTTCCGGATGCCTGGGTGTTACAGGCCTTCATCTTGTCCTGCTGGCTGTTCGCCGCGAATGCGGGGGAAGCCAGCATGCCGCCGAGAAGCACTGCGGCTACGAGCGATTGGATTTTCATTTCGACACTCCCATGGGGTGAATTGCGTGTGATCGACGCCGTCACGAAGCGCGACGCGACGAGGACAGGGCCACATCGCACCACGCGCTCCGATTATGGCAAATCAAGGTGAAAACACCAAAACGGCACTTCCTATAACGTTGCGCACGCCACGGCCGTTGACGGCGCGCGCGGCCCGGAGATCGGGACAAACCATGATGCGCGCCGGCCTCTGCCGGCCGCCGCGCCGGAACCTGCCGGCTCCCGGCCGCGAGCCATTACAATCGCGGCCATGAATACACCGAACACCGCATCCCCTTCGTCCGCGGCGGCGCTGCCGCGCATCGCCGTACTCGCCACCGGCGGCACGATCGCCGGCGCCGCGCCCGACGCGGCCAGCACGGCCGGCTACCAGGCCGGCGCGCTCGGCGTCAATTTCCTGGTCGACGCCGTGCCGGCGCTCGCGTCGGTCGCACGCATCGACGCGGAGCAGGTCGCCAGCATCGACAGCAAGGATCTCGCGCTGCCGCTGTGGAACACGCTCGCCGCGCGGATCGACGCGCTGATGGCCGACCCGGCCATCGACGGCATCGTGATCACCCACGGCACCGATACGCTCGAGGAAACCGCGTATGCGCTGCATCTGGTCGTCCGGGGCGACAAGCCGGTCGTGCTGACGGCCGCGATGCGGCCGGCCACCGCGCTGTCGTCCGACGGCCCGCTGAACCTGCTGAACGCGGTGACGGTGGCCGCGCATCCGTCCGCGCGCGGGCAGGGCGTGCTGGTCGCGTTCAACAACCGGATCCACGGCGCGCGCGACGTCGTGAAGACGAGCACCTATGCGGTCGACGCGTTCCATTCCCCGGAGCTCGGCGCGCTCGGCTGGGTGCAGGACGGCCGCGTCGAATTCGCGCGCCGCGTCACACGCACGCGTGACACGCAACTGGCGATCGCCGCGGCGTGGCCGCCGGTCGAAGTCGTCGCGAGCTATGCGGGCGTGACGCGCACGGCCGTCGACGCGCTCGTCGCGGCCGGCGTGCGCGGACTCGTCGTCGCGGGCACCGGCAACGGGTCGATCCATACGACGCTGCAGGCGGCGCTCGCCGATGCGGTGAATGCGGGCGTGGCGGTGGTCCGTGCGTCGCGCGTCGGTTCGGGACACGTGATGCGCAACGGCGCCGCGAGCGACGATGCGCTCGGTTTCGTGAGCGCGGGCTCGCTGCATCCGTTCAAGGCGCGCGTGCTGCTGATGCTCGCGCTCGCGAACGGCATTCAGGATCGAGACGCACTGCAGCGCGCATTCGATACGCTGTGACGGATGGCACGCCGCTCGGGCGGCGTGCGGCGCGCATAAAAAATGGCAGGCCACTGGCCTGCCATTTTTGCGTCGGTGCTACGAGAACGCTCGGGACTGCGCGCTCAGGACTGCGGCGGAATCACGAGCTTCTGGCCCGGGTAGATCCGGTCCGGGCTCGACAGCATCGGCTTGTTCGCCTCGAAGATCGCCGGGTACTTGTTCGCATCGCCATACACTTCCTTGGCGATCGCCGACAGCGTGTCGCCCGGCTTCACGTCGTGGTACTGCACTTCCGGATCGTCCGGTTGCAGATCGTCGTCGTTGACGCCCGCGACGCCTTGCACGTTACCGGCCGCGACCTTGACCTTCGCCTTCGTGTCGAGATCGGCAACGCTGCCCGACAGCGTGACGGTGCGCGATGCGCCGTCGAACGCGACGGTCAGGTTCGACGTGTCGAGATTTTGCGAGTTGATGTAATTCTTGATCGCATCGGCCGCGGTCTGGTTCGCGGCATTCGGATCTTCCGCTGCCTGTGCATCGGCGTGACCCAGCAGTTTTTCACCCGCCTCCTTGATAAACGAAAGAAGACCCATCGTTGCACTCCTTAGGTGGTTGAAAAGAAAACGCGCCGTGAAGTGGCGAAAAAAACACCGCGCTGGGTGCGGGCCCCGGAAGGGGCGCGCAGGCGCGGCGGTTTTCTCGAAAGGCGTGGCGAAAGTGTAGGCGTTCAACGCGACGATTGCATGAAAAATCGCACGCTCGAACGTAAAGAAATGTAATACGCGAAATCCGACAGGCGGACACCCGACGACGACGTCTGACCGACCAAGGCTTCCCCGGCGCCGCCGGGTGCCGCTGCGGACCCCACCACGCCGCTCTCAGCCCAGAGCGGCGTTTTTCGCCCCGTCCCGCACGCCGTTGGCGATGCGGGGCGGGGCGCCCCACCGTGATGCGCGCGTGCGTCGCGCATCGATGCGACCGGCCGCGGCCGAGTCGCGTGTATTCGTCGCGCGCCTGCGCCATCGCGGCGAAAGCGCGCGTTGCCGCATCCGCGTTACGCGGCCGGCGTCTGGCCGATCTCGAAGTTCGACATGATCTCGAGCGCTCGCACGAGGGCCGAGTGATCCCATGCCTTGCCGCCGTGCGATGCGCACACACTGAACAGCTGCTGCGCGCTCGCGGTGTGCGGCAGCGCGAGGCCGAGCTTGCGTGCGCCGTCGAGCGCGAGGTTCAGGTCCTTCTGGTGCAGCTCGATGCGGAAGCCCGGATCGAACGTGCGCTTGGTCATCCGCGCGCCGTGCACTTCGAGGATGCGCGACGCGGCGAAGCCGCCCATCAGCGCCTGGCGCACACGCTCCGGATCGGCGCCCGAGCGCGCGGCGAACAGCAGCGCTTCGCCGACCGCCTCGATGTTCAGCGCGACGATGATCTGGTTCGCGACCTTGCAGGTCTGCCCCGCGCCGTTGTCGCCGACGAGCGTGATGTTCTTGCCCATCTTCTCGAACAGCGGCTTCGCGCGCTCGAACGCCTGCTCCGGGCCCCCGACCATGATCGTCAGCGTCGCTTCGCGCGCGCCGACTTCGCCGCCGGACACCGGCGCGTCGAGGTAGTCGCAGCCGAGTGCGTTGATCTGCTTGGCGAATTCCTGCGTGTCGAGCGGCGAGATCGAGCTCATGTCGATCACGAGCTTGCCGGCGGTCAGGCCCTTCGCGACGCCGTCGTCGGCGAACAGCACGTTACGCACGTCGGGCGTGTCCGGCACCATCGAGATGATGATGTCGGCGTGCCGCGCGACTTCGGTCGAGCTCGCGACGACCTTCGCGCTGCCGCGCAGGTCGTCCGGAATCGGGAACGCACCGTTCACGACGAGCTGATGATCGCCCTTGAGCAGGTTGCGCGCCATGTGCGCGCCCATGATGCCGAGGCCGATGAAACCGATGGTTGCCATGTGAAAGTCTCCTATGGGGCTGAAAACGGGAAGGGTGCGACTCAGGCGGCGCGACGCGCCGAGGCCGGTGCGCAACCGGCCACGCTTTGCAGCCAGCCGAGGCCTTCCGTCGTGGTGGTACGGGGCTTGTATTCGCAGCCGACGTAGCCGGCATAGCCGAGCCGGTCGAGCAGCGCGAACAGGAACGCGTAGTTGATCTCGCCGGTGCCCGGCTCGTTGCGGCCCGGGTTGTCCGCGAGCTGGACGTGGCCGATCGACGCGAGGTTGCGTTCGATCGTCGCGGCCAGTTCGCCTTCCATGCGTTGCATGTGATAGATGTCATACTGCAGGAACAGGTTGTCCGAGCCGACCGCGCGGATCACGTCGAGCCCTTCGGACGAGCGGTTCAGCGCAAAGCCCGGGATGTCGAAGCTGTTGCACGGCTCGACGAGCAGGCGGATGCCTTCGCGCTTGAGCGCATCGGCGGCGAAGCGCAGGTTGTCGACGATCGTCACGAACGTCTTGTCGCGCGCCGTGCTCGCCGACGGGATGCCGACGAGGCAGTTCAGCTGCGGCACCTTCAGCGCCTTCGCATACTCGATCGCACGGCCGACACCTTCCTGGAACTCGTCGACGCGATCGGGCAGACACGCGATGCCGCGCTCGCCCAGGTCCCAGTTGCCGGCAGGCAGGTTGTGCAGCACGAGGCGCAGACGGTGCGTCTCGAGCCGTTCGGCGAGTTCCTCTTTCGCGTACGGATACGGGAACAGGAACTCGACGGCGTCGAAGCCCGCGTCCGCGGCCGCCTTGAAGCGGTCGAGGAACGGCACTTCGTTGAACAGCATGGTCAGGTTTGCAGCAAACTTCGGCATGAGCTAAGCCTCTTCGGTCGGTCAGTCAAAAATGTCGTGCGGGTCAGTCGAGCATCGAGATCGCGGTCGGTGCGTGCTCGGCCTTTTCGGCGAGCTCCTCGAATTCGTTGATCGCGTCGATTTCGGTGCCCATCGAGATGTTCGTCACGCGCTCGAGAATCACTTCGACGACCACCGGCACGCTGAACTCTTCCGCGAGCGTTTGCGCCTGGCGCAGCGCCGGCTCGATTTCTTCCGGCTTGAACACGCGCAGCGCCTTGCAGCCGAGGCCTTCCGCGACGGCCACGTGGTCGACGCCGTAACCGTTCAGTTCCGGCGCGTTCACGTTGTCGAACGCGAGCTGCACGCAGTAGTCCATGTCGAACGCGCGCTGCGCCTGACGGATCAGCCCGAGGTACGAGTTGTTCACGACGACGTGCACGTACGGCAGCTTGAATTGCGCGCCGGCCGCCAGCTCCTCGATCATGAACTGGAAGTCGTAGTCGCCGGACAGCGCGACGATCGGGCGGCTCGGGTCGGCCGCACGCACGCCGAGCGCGGCGGGGATCGTCCAGCCGAGCGGGCCGGCCTGGCCGCAGTTGATCCAGTTGCGCGCCTTGAACACGTGCAGGAACTGCGCGGCGGCGATCTGCGACAGGCCGATCGTGCTGACGTAGCAGGTATCGCGACCGAACACCTTGTTCATCTCTTCGTACACGCGCTGCGGCTTGACCGGCACGTTGTCGAAGTGGGTCTTGCGCTGCAGCGTGCGCTTGCGTTCCTGGCAGTCGGCCACCCATGCGCTGCGGTCCTTCAGCTTGCCGGCCGCCTTCCATTCCCGTGCGACCGCGACGAACAGTTCGAGCGCCGCCTTCGCGTCCGACACGATGCCGAGATCGGGGCCGAACACGCGGCCGATCTGCGTCGGCTCGATGTCGACGTGCACGAACTTGCGGCCCTTCGTGTAGACCTCGACGCTGCCCGTGTGGCGGTTCGCCCAGCGGTTGCCGATGCCGAGCACGAAGTCGGACGCGAGCATCGTCGCGTTGCCGTAGCGGTGCGACGTCTGCAGGCCGACCATGCCGGCCATCAGCGGATGGTCGTCGGCAATCGCGCCCCACGACATCAGCGTCGGGATCACCGGCACGCCGACCGTTTCGGCGAACTGCACGAGCAGGTCTTCGGCCGCCGCGTTGAGCACGCCGCCGCCCGACACGATCAGCGGCTTGTCCGCGTCGTTGAGCATCGCGAGCGCCTTCTCGATCTGCGCGCGGGTGGCCGCGGGCTTGTAGATCGGCAGCGGTTCGTACGTGTCGATGTCGAATTCGATTTCGGCGAGCTGCACGTCGATCGGCAGGTCGACCAGCACCGGGCCCGGACGGCCCGAGCGCATCAGGTGGAACGCCTGCTGGAACACGCGCGGCACGAGCGCCGGTTCGCGCACGGTGACGGCCCACTTGGTGACCGGCTTCGCGATCGATTCGATGTCGACGGCCTGGAAGTCTTCCTTGTAGAGGCGCGCGCGCGGTGCCTGGCCCGTGATCGCGAGGATCGGAATCGAGTCGGCGGACGCGGAGTAGAGGCCGGTGATCATGTCGGTGCCGGCGGGGCCCGACGTGCCGATGCACACGCCGATGTTGCCCGGTGCGGCGCGCGTGAAGCCTTCGGCCATGTGCGATGCGCCTTCGACGTGGCGCGCCAGCACGTGGCTGATGCCGCCCGACTTGCGCATGGCCGAGTAGAACGGGTTGATCGCTGCGCCGGGCACGCCGAACGCGGTCTGGATGCCTTCCTTCTCGAGCACGAGTACGGCTGCGTCGACGGCTCTCATCTTGGCCATGAATGTCTCCTTGAATGTGGCGGATCTTGCGAATCGGTCTGTTGGGAACACTTTAGGGATGCAGGAAAGGTTTGATAAGATCAGCCGAAGTCGCTTATTTCGAAACTAAAAGTATGGAATGACCGCCGGACGGGGCTTCCCGCCGGAGTCGGAACGCAGACGGAGACGAAAGATGGATCGCTTCAAGCAGATCGAGACGTTCGTGCGGGTGGCCGATGCCGGCAGCCTCGCGGCGGCGGCGCTCGAGGAGGGCGTGTCGCCGGTGGTGCTCGGGCGGCGCATCGACGCGCTGGAGAAGCGCCTCGGCGTGAAGCTGATGTATCGCTCGACGCGACGGCTGGTCGTCAGCGAGGAGGGGGCCGCGTTCCTCGAGCGCTGCCGCGGGCTGCTCACCGAATGGGATCAGGCCGAGAACGAGCTGGCCGCCGGGCGGCGCGCGGTGAGCGGCCACCTGATCGTGTCGGCGCCGGCCGCGTTCGGCCGCAAGCACGTCGCGCCGCACGCGCCGGGCTTTCTGGCCGACAAGCCGGAGATGCAGCTGTCGTTCAACCTGACCGACCGCGTCGTCGATCTCGTGCGCGAGGGCTACGACCTGTCGATCCGGATCGGCGGCGCGGTCGATCCGAACTTCGTCGCGGTGAAGCTCGCATCGAACCGGCGCGTCGTGTGCGGCACGCCCGAGTATTTCCGCAAGCACGGCCGGCCGAAGTCGCTCGACGATCTGCTGAAGCACAACTGTCTCGCGTTCAACCTGCAGGGCGGCCAGAACCGCGGCTGGTATTTCCAGCGCCACGGCAAGATCGCGACGATGCGCGTGACCGGCAATCTCGACTGCAACGACGGCGAACTGCTGCACCGCTGGGTGGCCGAAGGGCTCGGGCTCGGCTGGCGCTCGACGTGGGAAATCGCCGCGCAGCTCGAAACGGGCGCGCTCGAGACCGTGCTCGACGAATATGCGCTGCCCGACTACGACATCCTCGCGGTCTACCCGCAGCAGCGCTACGTGCCGGCGCGCGTGCGCTATTTCATCGACTACCTGCGCGCCGCGTACGCGCGCCCCGGCTACTGGAGCTCCACGCCGTAGCGGGGCGGCCCGCCCGGCCGTCCGGCGATTTTTTACGCTTCGTGCGCCCGGCGCGGGAATAAACTCGACGCAGCAGCGGTAAGGTCATCGAGCGCGCACGTTGCCGGTCTGTCCGGGCGCCGTGCGCGGAACGGGCGCGGCGTCGGCCGCCGGGACCAGGGAGGCCATGTGGGGCAAGCCGGACAGGCGGTCGATGAACGGGCGGCGGACGATGCGGCCGCGCGCGGCGAGCGGTTTCGCACGCTCGTGCTGCCGCATCTCGACGCCGCGTACAACCTCGCGCGCTGGCTGAGCGGCAGCGCCGGCGATGCGGACGACGTCGTCCAGGACGCGTGCATGCGCGCGCTGCGCTTCGTCGATTCGTGTCGCGGCGACAACGCGCGGCCGTGGCTGCTGACGATCGTGCGCCACACCTGGTACACCGAGTGGCGGCGGCGCACGCATGCGCACGAGGTCGCGCTGCCCGATACGCTCGACGACGCCGACGTGCCCGACGACTGGCAGCCGGCCACGGAGGATCCGCTGGCGCACCTGTTGCGCGGCGAGAACGTGCGGCTCGTGAATGCGGCGCTCGCGAAGCTGCCGCCCGAATACCGCGAGGTGCTCGTGCTGCGCGAAATGGAGGACCTGAGCTACCGCGAGATCGCGGCGATCGCGGACGTGCCGGTCGGCACGGTGATGTCGCGGCTCGCGCGCGGCCGGCGCAAGCTCGCCGCGCTGCTGGGCGGCGCGCCGGCGCCGGCGACCGAAGGCCGGCAGGGCCGTGCGCCGGCCGGCGGAACCGCATCGGAGGCTATCGATGGACTGTAACGAAGCGCGAGCATTGCTGGACGCGGACGTCGACCGCGAGCTGTCGGCGCCCGATGCGTTGCGGGTCCAGCAGCATGTCGAGGGGTGCGAGGCGTGCCGCCGCGAACGTGCGCGAATCGTCACGCTGGTGCAGGCCGTCCGGCAGGCCGATTATCACCGCGCGCCGGACGCGCTGCGGGCGAGCATCCTCGCGAGTCTGCCGGCAGCCGCCGACGCGCGTGCCCATGAGCCGTCGCGGGCCGAGCCGCGGCCTGAGTCCCCGTCACCGCCGCGGCGGCCGCGCGGGCGCGACTGGTTCTCCTGGCTGACCGGGCGTGGCGGGTCGGCACGACCGGTATCGACCGGTACCGGGCCCCGCGTGGCCGCGTTGCCGGGCCTCGGCTGGGGCGTCGCGCTGCTGATGGCGCTCGCGGCGGCGGGCGGAATGGCATGGTCCGCCCGCCATGCCGACACCGACCGCATGGTCGACGAACTCGTCGCGAGCCACGTGCGGGCCGACCTGTCGGCGCGCGACATCGACGTGATCTCGACCGACCAGCACACGGTCAAGCCGTGGTTCAACGGCCGGCTCGACTATGCGCCGCCGGTCGAGGATCTCGCCACGAACGGCTTCGCGCTGATCGGCGGCCGGCTCGACTACGTCGGGCGTCGCCGCGTCGCGGTGCTCGTCTACCGTCACCGGCAGCACGTGGTCGACGTCTACGTGCAGCCGGCGGGGCAGCGACCGTCCGCCCCGTATTCGACGGTGTCGCAGGGCTATGCACTCGACCGCTGGAACGCGGCCGGGATGACGTGGTGGGCCGTGACCGACGCCGAGCCGTCGGCGCTCGCGGCGTTCCGGACGGCGCTCGACGCGCGGCTCGCGGGCACGCCCGGCGAATGATCGCGGCGGCGTCGGCGCCGGCATGTTTCCGTTCCGACCCCGACGCCAGAAGGCCCGAACGATGGTCGTTTGCACCGGCATTCCTGTTCAAGTCTTTGAAAACACGGCCGAATCCGTTTGCAAATCATCGATTGACCTTGCGCGCGCCCCGTAACCGGGTTAGAATCTTCGGCTTCTCACTTGCCACACCGGTTCAGACGCCCGGGTGGCTTTAATCCACAAGGAGTGTGTAATGCGTCATTACGAAATCGTATTCATCGTGCACCCCGATCAAAGCGAGCAAGTGCCCGCGATGATCGAGCGTTACAAGACCACGATCACGTCGCACGGCGGCCAGATCCACCGTGTCGAAGACTGGGGCCGTCGCCAACTGGCCTACATGATCGAGAAACTCGCGAAGGCTCACTACGTCTGCATGAACATCGAGTGCGACCAGACGACGCTCGACGAACTCGAACACGCGTTCAAGTTCAACGACGCCGTGCTGCGCCACCTCATCGTCAAGATGAAGAAGGCCGAAACCGGCCCGTCGCCGATGATGAAGGAAGTTCAGCGCGAAGAAGCCAAGAAGGCGGCTGCAGCTCAGCCGGCCGAAGCGCAGGCTTAAGTTCGTCACTCATTAAGCCATCAAGGAGCGCGCCACTTACGTGAACAAGTTGCAATTGACGGCGAGCGTCGTCGAACGCGCACCGGTGCGATATACGCCGGCAGGTGTTCCGATCGCAAGCGCCACATTGCATCACCGCACGGAAGTCGTCGAAGCAGGCATTCCCCGTCAGGTCGAAATGACGATCGAGGCGGTGGCGGCCGGTGAGGCGAGCGGCAGGCTGGAGAGTCGTGAAATGGGCGTCGAAACGCTGTTCACGGGCTTCCTGGCCAAGAAAAGCCGCAACGCGAGAACCTTGGTGTTTCACATCACAGCATTGCAGGACATTGGAAAGGACTGAAATCATGCCCCGCCCGACTGGTAAGAAATTCGACAAGCGTCGTCAGCAACAAAACCCGCTCTTCAAGCGCAAGAAGTTCTGCCGTTTCACGGCTGCCGGCGTCGAGCAAATCGACTACAAGGACACGGAAACGCTGAAGGACTTCATCGGCGAAAACGGCAAGATCACGCCGGCTCGTCTGACGGGTACGAAGGCGCACTATCAGCGTCAGCTGGATACGGCCATCAAGCGTGCGCGTTTCCTCGCGCTGCTGCCGTACACCGATCAGCACAAGGCGTAATCAGGCGACGCAATAAGGAGAATTCGAATGCAAATCATTCTGTTGGAAAAAGTCGCCAATCTGGGTAACCTCGGCGACATCGTCAAGGTCAAGGACGGTTACGCTCGCAACTTCCTGATCCCGAACCGCAAGGCTCGCCGTGCAACGAAGGAAGCGATCGCCGAATTCGAAGTGCGCCGCGCTGAACTCGAAAAGATCGCCGCTGAAAAGCTGGCGGCATCGCAGGCAGTCGGCGAGAAGCTGAACGGCCAGACGTTCGAAATCACGCAGAAGTCGGGCGTCGACGGCCGTCTGTTCGGCTCGGTCACGAACGGCGACGTCGCGGAACTGCTGAAGAAGGCAGGCTACGAAGTCGAGAAGCTGCAAGTGCGCATGCCGGAAGGCCCGCTGAAGATGATCGGCGAGCACAACGTCCAGGTCGCGCTGCACACGGACGTCGTCGTCGACGTCACGATCAACGTGATCGGCGACCACGCGTAAGCGTATGCAAGCTTGCCGGGCGGCTTCCGTCGCTCGGACAAGGGCAGGCGCCCGGGCAACCGGGGCCTGCCTTTTTTATTGTCCGCTCGCTCCCGCAAGCGGTGGTAGCGCTGCCGCCATCTATTCGCGATAATCCCAACCCATGAACGCGCCGCAAGATCCCCAAATCGAATCGCTGAAAGTCCCGCCGCATTCGGTCGAAGCCGAACAGTCGGTGCTCGGCGGCCTGTTGCTCGACAACGCGGCATGGGACCGGATCGCCGACTTCCTGTCGCAGGGCGACTTCTATCGCTACGACCACCGGATCATCTACGAGCATATCGGCCGCCTGATCGCGTCGACGCGCCCGGCCGACGTCGTGACCGTGTACGAAGCGCTGACCACGTCCGGCAAGGCCGACGACGTCGGCGGGCTCGCGTATCTGAACGCCCTGGCGCAGAACACGCCGAGTGCGGCGAACATCCGCCGCTACGCGGAAATCGTGCGCGACCGCGCGGTGCTGCGCCGGCTCGTGTCGGTCGCCGACGAAATCTCGGCCGACGCCTTCAATCCGCAGGGCAAGGAAGTCCGCCAGCTGCTCGACGAAGCCGAATCGAAGGTGTTCTCGATCGCCGAAGAGGGCGCGCGCGGCAACCAGGGCTTCCTCGAGATCGGCCCGCTGCTCACGCAGGTCGTCGAGCGCATCGATACGCTGTACCACACCGCGAATCCGAGCGACGTCACGGGCACGCCGACGGGCTTCATCGACCTCGACCGGATGACGTCCGGGATGCACGGTGGTGAGCTGATCATCGTGGCCGGAAGACCGTCGATGGGGAAGACCGCATTTTCGATGAACATCGGCGAATACGTCGCGGTCGAGTACGGGCTGCCGGTCGCGGTGTTCTCGATGGAAATGCCGGGCACCCAGCTCGTGATGCGTATGCTCGGCTCGATCGGCCGGCTCGACCAGCACCGGATGCGCACGGGCCGCCTGACGGACGAGGACTGGCCGAAACTGACGCACGCGGTGCAGAAGATGAGCGAGGCGCAGCTCTTCATCGACGAAACGGGCGGCCTGAACCCGATGGAATTGCGCTCCCGTGCACGGCGACTTGCGCGGCAATGCGGCAAGCTCGGCCTGATCATCGTCGACTACCTGCAGCTGATGTCGGGTTCGTCGCAGGGCGAGAACCGCGCGACCGAGATTTCGGAAATTTCGCGATCGCTGAAGAGTCTCGCGAAGGAACTCGACGTGCCGGTGATCGCGCTGTCGCAGCTGAACCGCGGCCTCGAACAGCGCCCGAACAAGCGCCCGGTGATGTCCGATTTGCGCGAATCGGGCGCAATCGAACAGGATGCGGACGTGATCCTGTTCATTTACCGCGACGAAGTCTACAACCCGGACAGTCCCGACAAGGGCACCGCGGAAATCATCATCGGCAAGCAGCGTAACGGTCCGATCGGCCCCGTTCGGCTCACGTTCATCGGTCAATACACGAAGTTCGACAATTTTGCAGGGGCGCAAACCTTCCACGGCGAATAACGCCGGAAGTAAACCCCTATTTCGCCAAACGTTGTATCCAATCCCGGCGCGTGCATGTGCGCGCGCCGCGGCGCGACCGGAAACGGTACAATGTCGCCCGTTTTCGTGACAGTAGTTTGACAATCTCTCAGGAATCCCATGTTCGGTCGATTCATGCCCACCGAGGGCAAGTTCTTTGAACTCTTCAACGCGCACGCGAAGCACATCGTTTCCGGTGGCCGCGAGCTCGAACTGCTGATCGACAATCTCGCCGACGCCGAGATTCACAAGCAAAACGTGCAAATCGCCGAGAAGGCCGCCGACAAGCTCACGCACGAGGCGATCGATCTGTTGCACAAGACCTTCATCACGCCGCTCGATCGCGACGAGATCCACAAGCTGATCACGACGATGGACGACATCCTCGACCTGATGGAAGACGTCGCGACGGCCGTGTCGCTGTACGACGTGCAGTCCGTCACGTCCGAGGCGAGCCAGCTCGCGCACATCGTCACGCAGTCGGCGCAACACGTGCAGCAGGCCGTCGGCTTGCTGTCCGACATGAAGCAGTCGGCCCAGATCCTCAAGCAGTGCGAGGAAATCGACCGCTGGGAGTCGGAGGCCGATCGCGTGCTGCGCGCGGCGATGTCGAAGCTGTTCCGCGAGGAAGACGACGTGAAGACGCTCATCAAGCTGAAGGCGATCTACGAGCTGCTCGAGGAGATCACCGACAAGTGCGAGGACGTCGCGAACATCATCGAAGGCATCGTGCTGGAAAACGCCTGAGCGGACCACGATGCATTCGATACAACTCGCCCTCTGGATGGTCGCGACGCTGGTGCTCGTCGCGCTCGTATTCGATTTCATGAACGGCTTTCACGATGCGGCGAACTCGATCGCCACCGTCGTGTCGACAGGGGTGCTGAAGCCCCAGCAGGCCGTGGTGTTCGCGGCCGCGTTCAACGTGATCGCGTACTTCATTTTCCACCTGAAAGTCGCGCAGACCGTCGGTAAAGGCACGATCGATCCCGAGATCGTCGACCATTACGTCGTGTTCGGCGCGTTGATCGGTGCGATCGGCTGGAACGTGATCACGTGGTACTACGGGATTCCGTCGAGCTCGTCGCACGCGCTGATCGGCGGCCTCGTCGGCGCGGCGCTCGCGAAGTCCGGCTGGGGTGCGCTGAACATCGACGGGCTGCTGAAGACGATCGCGTTCATCTTCATTTCGCCGCTGCTCGGTTTCATCCTCGGTTCGCTGTTCATGCTCGGTGTGTCGTGGCTGTATTTCCGTACCGCGCCCAGCAAGGTCGACCGGCGTTTCCGCCGGCTGCAACTGCTGTCGGCCGGCCTGTACAGCCTCGGTCACGGCGGCAACGACGCGCAGAAGACGATCGGTATCATCTGGATGCTGCTGATCGCGAGCGGTTACGCGTCGGCGACCGCCGATGCGCCGCCGGCCTGGGTGATCGGCGCGTGCTACTTGTCGATGGGCCTCGGCACGCTGTTCGGCGGCTGGCGCATCGTGCGCACGATGGGCCAGAAGATCACGAAGCTCAAGCCGGTCGGCGGTTTTTGCGCGGAAAGCGGTGGCGCGATCACGCTGTTCATCGCGTCGTTCCTCGGCATTCCCGTGTCGACCACGCACACGATCACCGGTGCGATCGTCGGTGTCGGCGCGACGCAGAAGCTGTCGGCGGTGCGCTGGGGCGTCGCCGGCAACATCGTGTGGGCGTGGGTGCTGACGCTGCCGGCGGCCGCGCTGTTCGCGGCCGGCGGGTGGTGGCTCGGACATCAGATCTTCTGAGCGCCGACACTACCGGATCGACATCGACATCAAATGCGCCGCAAGCCGAAAGGCTGCGGCGCATTTTTTTTGGGGCGGCGGAAGGGGGCGACGACGAGGTGAGGGGCGGCAGATGCCGCCAACGTCGTTGACGGGCGGGTGCGAGCGACCGGTCAGTAACTGCCGTTCGCAAACCGTGCGATCGGATCGTCCGCCGTACCGGTGCGCGGCCTGACGGGCGCGGATTGCGTCGATGCACGTAACACCTGCACGGGCGCGGGCTCGATACCGCGCGGGGGCGCCGATGCGGTGGCCGGCGGCGGTTCGGCATCGAAGGCGGCGGCCTGGGCGGCCGTCAGCGCGGTGGTCGGAATCTGCGTGCCGACTTCCGCCGGGGCGGCCGCTGCTGCATCGGCCGTCATCGCGGGCATGGCGTCATTCGCGGACGTGGCTTGCTGCTGGGCCGTCTGCATCCGCGGTGGCGGCGGTTCGTATGGATCGGTGGCCGGTGCGGGCAGTGCAACTGCGGCGGCCGTCACGACCGGCGCGGGCGGGGCGGTCGTCGCCGTCGCCTGCGTCGCCCTTGCTTGCGGCGGTGCGTACGCGGGTTGACGCGGTGCGGCGGCAGCCGTCACGACCACCGGAGCGGCCGCGACCGCCGGCGGATTGCGTGGCGCATCGCGCTTGGCCTCGTAGGTCGGTGCATCGAACGGCGTCGGGGCCGAGCGCGGCGGCGCGACGCGGCGAATGCCGTCGAAGCGCTTCGCCCAGTACGGGTTCGTCAGGTAGTCGAGCCGGACGGTGCCGCCCGTCGACGGTGCGTTGACGAAGCGCAGCTTGCCGACATAGATACCGACGTGCGAATGCGGGCGCCCGGTCGTATTGAAGAAGATCAGGTCGCCCGGCGCGATCTCGTCGGGTTCGACCGACACGCCGCGGCCGCTCATGTCGGCGGTCGTGCGCGGGAGGTTCACGTCGGCCGCGCGGCCGATCACGTAGCGTACGAGCCCGCTGCAGTCGAAGCCGCTCGTCGGCGTGTTGCCGCCCCAGCGATACGGGACGCCGACGAGGCTCATCGCCTGGATCGAGATTTCTTCCTGGCCGACGCTGTGGTCGACGAATTTCGGGAAATTGGCGGGCGCCGGGAAGGCACGCGGCGTCGTGATCTTCATGCCCGAAGCGGAACGCGATGCCGACTGCGGCGGCACGCTGGAACAGGCCGCAAGCAGGGAGACGACGGCGACGGGAACCCAGATTCGAAGCATGGCAAGGCGGGCGAGCGCGGCGCGCTCGCGAATCGTATGACAACAGACAGACCCGATGGTAGACGCTCCGGCGGGGCTTAAGCAACCATTCTTGAGAATTTACTTGAAGTTTCGCGCGTAAACTGCGTTATTGCGTGACGAAGCGTTACTTTTGTCTTCGACCCCAAATAAAAACGGCGCTCCGGAAACGGAGCGCCGCGTGGCGTCGAAAGCCGGCCGAGGCCGGCCTGCGCGTTACAGAATGTCCGACGCGTAGTCGGCGAGCCGCGAGCGTTCGCCGCGCGCGAGGGTCACGTGGCCGCTGTGGCCCCAGCCCTTGAAGCGGTCGACGACGTAGGTGAGGCCCGAGCTGCCTTCGGTCAGGTAAGGCGTGTCGATCTGCGCGATGTTGCCGAGGCAGACGATCTTCGTGCCGGGGCCCGCGCGCGTGACGAGCGTCTTCATCTGCTTCGGCGTCAGGTTCTGCGCCTCGTCGATGATCAGATACTTGTCGACGAACGTGCGGCCGCGCATGAAGTTCATGCTCTTCACCTTCAGGCGCGAACGGATCAGCTCCTGCGTCGCGGCACGGCCCCATTCGCCGGCCGCGTCGTCGGTCTTCTGCAGCACTTCGAGGTTGTCGTCGAATGCGCCCATCCACGGCTGCATCTTCTCTTCCTCGGTGCCGGGCAGGAAACCGATGTCCTCGCCGACGGGCACGGTCGCGCGCGTCACGATGATCTCGTTGTAGCGCTTGTCGTCAAGCACCTGCGCGAGGCCGGCCGCGAGCGCGACGAGCGTCTTGCCGGTGCCGGCCTGGCCGAGCAGCGTGACGAAGTCGATCTCGGGGTTCATCAGCAGGTTCAGCGCGAAGTTCTGCTCGCGGTTGCGCGCGGTGATGCCCCACACGTTGTTCTTGTGGTGGCTGTAGTCGCGCAGCGTCTGCAGCAGCGCCGTCTTGCCGTTCAGCTCGCGGACGATCGCGTGGAACGTCGGCTCGCCGTTCTGCGGCTCCAGATAGACGAACTCGTTGACGAGCATCGACGCGACGAGCGGGCCCGTCACGCGGTAGTACGTGGTACCCGTCTTCGTGTCCTGCCAGCTCTCCATGCCCTTCGCGTGCTTGGTCCAGAAGTCCTGCGGCAGCTCACGCACGCCGTTGTACAGGAGATCCGAATCCTCGAGCACCTGGTCGTTGAAGTAGTCTTCCGCAGGCAGGCCGAGCGCGTGCGCCTTGATCCGCATGTTGATGTCTTTCGACACCAGCACGACCTGGCGATCCGGCCGGTCGCGCTGTAGCGCGCGCACGACGCCGAGGATCTGGTTGTCGGCCTTGCCTTCGGGCAGGCCTTCGACGGGCGCGATGTCCGCGAGCTTCGTCTGGAAGTACAGGCGGCCGAGCGCGTCGCGGCTGCCGAGGCGCGACAGCGGAATGCCGGCCGAGATCGGGCCGCCGTCGGCGACGAGCGCGTCGAGCGTGCGGCTGACCTGGCGAGCATTGCGCGCGACTTCGGACATCCCCTTCTTGTGGTTGTCGAGTTCCTCGAGCGTCATCATCGGCAGATAGACGTCGTGTTCCTCGAAGCGGAAGAGGCTGCTCGGGTCGTGCATCAGCACGTTCGTGTCGAGCACGAACAGTTTCTGCAGTTCGGCTTCGGCGGGCTTGCGGCCGCGCGACTTCGTCGCGGCGCCGGCGTTGCGCGCGGGCGTGGCGGCCGGTTTGTCGGCGGCCGGCTTGTCGTTGCGTGCGACGACGGGCGCCGCGGGTTCGACGGGCGTCGGCAGCGGCTGCAGCAGGGCGGCCGTCTGCCTGGTCTTGCGGCCGCGCGCGGGTACGCTCGCGGCATCGGGCGCCGAAGACGCGACGGCGCGCAACGGCGCGGCCGTGTTCGCGGCTTCGATCATCGGTTGGGCCACGCTCGCCGGGCCATAGTCGCCGGCTGTGGATGCGTCCCCTTCGGCGGATTTCTTCGCGGCTTTCGCGGGCCGCGCTTTCGCCTTGTATTCGTCGGGCGGCAGCAGGCTGCCGAGCTTGCTGGGGGGAGTAGGCAAAGGCATGGTGTCCCTCGGGAGGAATCGTGTCGCATGAAGTGCGCCGCTGATCGCATCCTGCGTGACGTAGACGCATGCAGTTTGCGCGCGGTGGCGCACAGGAATTTCGTCTAGCCGGTTCGCCTAAGTGTCGATCAGCTCCTCGATGCGGTAAGGGCCGGACCGGAGAGGGCCGGCGCGCGTTCCATAAAAAAAGCCGCTGCCCCGTCGACAGGGACATGCGGCTCGGCTGATGCCGTCGTGATGCGCGTCAGATGCCGGCAAACATTGCAACGGGCACCGGCGCAGCTACGAGAAATATGGGGCGAACTGGCATTCATTGCGGCCCAATATAACGCGCCTCAAAGCGCTTGTACAGCCTTTAGCACGTCGTCCACGTGACCCGGTACCTTGATGCCGCGCCATGCCTGACGGAGCACGCCGTCGGCGTCGAGCAGGAACGTCGAGCGCTCGATTCCGCGCACTTCCTTGCCATACATTTTCTTCATCTTGATGACATCGAACAACGCGCACAGCACTTCGTCGGCATCGGAGATCAGCGGGAACGGCAGTTCGAGCTTGGCCTTGAAATTGTCATGCGAGCGCAGGCTGTCGCGCGACACGCCGATGACTTCCGCACCGGCTTTCTTGAACTTCGGGTAGAGATCGCGGAACTGCAGCCCTTCGGTCGTGCAGCCCGGCGTGTTGTCCTTCGGATAGAAGTACAGCACGAGCTTCTTGCCGTTCAGGTCGGACAGCGAAATGTCGCCGCCCGTGGCCGGTGCGGTGAAATCGGGAACTTGACGGTCAACTTCGACGGACACGTGTTTCTCCTGTTGTTATGGACGGGCGCCGCTGCGGCGGCGCGGTTCGGCGGGGCGTCGCGGCAGCGCGCCGCAAGGGCGCAGCGCCGGCTCGCGCGCGAACTCAGTCGGGCTGGACGATCAGTTCACCGGAGCGGCCGGAGATTTCGCCCCACGCGACAGGGTACGATGGCAGCGAGTCGCGGTCCAGCGTCGCGTGGTAGTCGCCCATCGTCGCGAACGTGTGGCCTTGCGCACGCCAGCCGGCGAGCAGTTGCTCGAATACGGGCGCGAGCTTCTGGCCTTCCAGTTCCGCATGCAGCGTGAACACCTGGTCGTGCGGATTGGTTTCGGTGAACTTGAGAAGGTGCGCGGCGACGTTGTGCGTGTCGACGCCGTCGATGCCGAGCACTTCGTCGAGCGTCGGCAGCGTGGTCGGCATCTGCACGTGCGACAGCGTGCGGCCGCCGACCACGGGCAGGTACGGCGAGTGGCCGCGGCCGTCGGATGCATAGCGCATCCCCCACGCGTCGATCTGCTCAAATGCCGAGTCGTTCATCTGCCAGCCGGCCGCGCCGTGCGTGACGGGCGGCGCGCCGAAGATCTCGATGAAGCGCGCATGACTCTTCTGCATTTCACGCGCGGTCCAGTCGCGATCGCGTACGCGCACGTTGTCCTGCCAGTAGACGTGATCCCACGTGTGGATCCCGCATTCGAAGCCGGCCTCGTGAATCGCGCGCATGTCGGCGATCGCGCGGCGGCCGATGTCGGGGCCGGGCAACAGCACGCCGTACATCAGCTGCTTCACGCCGTAGTGTTCGACCACCGACGTGCGCGACACCTTCTTCAGGAAGCCCGGACGGAACACGCGCCGCAGCGCCCAGCCCGTGTGATCGGGCCCGAGGCTGAAGAGGAAGGTCGCGCGGGCATTGAAGCGATCGAAGATGCGCGCGAGGTTCGGCACGCCTTCGCGCGTGCCGCGCAGCGTGTCGACGTCGATCTTGAGGACGATACGAGCCAAGCGAGCGTCCCGGTCAGCCTTGCTGTTCGACGAGCGCGCGCGCGTCGGCGACGTGGCCGCGATACGCTTCGAAGATGTTGCGCAGCGCGTCGTCGAACGTCGCCTGCGGCGCCCAGCCGAGCTCCTGCATCGTGTTGTCGATCTTCGGCACGCGGTTCTGCACGTCCTGGTAGCCGTTGCCGTAGTAGGCGCCGGACGTCGTTTCGACGAGCTTCACCTGCTTGGCCGAATCGGCGTACTCGGGGAATTCCGCGGCCAGTTCGAGCATCTTGTGCGCGAGCTCGCGAACCGAGAAGTTGTTCTTCGGATTCCCGATGTTGTAGATCTTGCCCGACGCGACGCCGTCCTTGTTGTCGATGATCTTCATCAGCGCGCTGATGCCGTCGCCGATGTCGGTGAACGCGCGCTTCTGCGAGCCGCCGTCGACGAGGCTGATGTTTTCGCCGCGCACGATGTGGCCGAGGAACTGCGTGACCACGCGCGAGCTGCCTTCCTTCGGCGTGTAGATCGAGTCGAGGCCCGGGCCGATCCAGTTGAACGGACGGAACAGCGTGAAGTTCAGGCCTTCCATCCCGTAGCCCCAGATCACGCGGTCCATCAGCTGCTTCGAGCACGCATAGATCCAGCGCGGCTTGTTGATCGGGCCGTAGGTGAGCGCCGACGCATCCGGGTCGAACTGCTCGTCCGAGCACATGCCGTAGACCTCGGAGGTCGACGGGAATACGAGGTGCTTGCCGTACTTGACGGCCGAACGCACGATCGGCAGGTTCGCCTCGAAGTCGAGCTCGAACACGCGCAGCGGCTGCTTGACGTAGGTGGCCGGCGTCGCGATCGCGACGAGCGGCAGGATCACGTCGCACTTCTTCACGTGATACTCGACCCACTCCTTGTTGATCGTGATGTCGCCTTCGAAGAAATGCATCCGCTCGTGGTTGACGAGGTCGCCCAGCCGGTCGGTCTGCATGTCCATGCCGAACACTTCCCAATCGGTGGTTTCAAGAATGCGCTTCGACAGGTGATGGCCGATGAAGCCGTTCACACCCAGGATCAGGACTTTTTTTGCTTTCATGAATGACGGGAAGAATGAATGAACTGCGCGAATTCCGCGGGCGTCACGACGGTTTCGCTGCCGTCGCGCTGCTGCCACAGCTCGAGAATGGATAGGGCGCGGCTGTCGCCGCAGACGCCGAATAGCGCATTATCGCTTACGTGCAGGCCGGGCGGCAAATCTGCCGCGGCGGCCGCTGCCGCGCCGCCGGGCGCCGCGAGGCGCGCGCGCGCGATCACGAAGCGCGCGCCGCCGACGTCCGTGAATGCGCCCGGATACGGGGGCGCGACCGCGCGCACCAGGTTGTAGACCTGCGCGGCCGGCTTCGACCAGTCGACGCGGCCGTCCTCGGGCTTGCGCCCGCCGTAGTAGCTGCCGCTCGCGAGATCGTTCGGCAGGTGCGGCGCCTCGCCCGCGAGCAGCGCGGGCAGCACGCGCCACAGCGTCTGCTCGGCGGCCACCGTGACCTTGTCGAACACCTGCGCGGCCGTGTCGTCCGGCAGGATCGGCACCGCGGTCTGGGCGAGGATCGCGCCCGCGTCGGGCTTGGCGGCCATCTCGTGCAGCGTCGCGCCGGTCTCGGTCTCGCCGTTCAGCACGGCCCAGTTGGTCGGTACCCGACCCCGGTATTTCGGTAGCAGCGAACCATGCATGTTGTATGCGCCGCGCGGCGCGATCGCGAGCAGGTCCGCCGGCAGCATGTGCCGGTAGTAGAACGAGAAGATGAAATCGGGCTGCGCGTCGGACACCGCGCGGCGCAGCGCCGGATCGGCGGGATCGGCCGGCGTGACGACCGGAATGCCGTGCTCGGCCGCGACGGACGCGACGCTGCCGAACCAGATGTTCTCGTTCGGATTGTCCTCGTGCGTGACGACCAGCGCGACGTCGACGCCGCGCGCGAGCAGCACCTGCAGGCACCGCACGCCGACGTTGTGATACGCGAAGACGACCGCGCGCGGCTTCATTGCGCGGCTCCCGGGCGGTTCGCGGCGGCCGGCACCGGCGGCACGCCGTCGTGCTGCTCGAGCACGGCCTGGATCAGGTAGCGCGGCCGCGCGCGTACCTGCTGGTAGATGCGGCCGACGTATTCACCGAGCAGGCCGAGCGCGAAGATGATCACGCCGAGCAGGAAGAACGTGATCGCGAACAGCGTGAACACGCCTTGCACTTCCGCGCCGACGATGAAGCGGCGCACGAGCAGCAGCACGAACAGGGCGGCCGAGCCGAGCGAGAGGATCACGCCGATGAACGACAGCCACTGCAGCGGCACGACCGAGAAGCCCGTCACCAGGTCGAAGTTCAACCGGATCAGGCTGTACAGCGAATACTTCGATTCGCCCGCGAAGCGTTCCTCGTGCGCGACCTCGATTTCGGTCGGTTTCTGCGCGAACGTGTACGCGAGCGCAGGGATGAACGTGTTGACTTCGCCGCACACGTTGATCGTGTCGATGATGCGGCGGCTGTATGCGCGCAGCATGCAGCCCTGGTCGGTCATTTTGATGCGCGTGATGCGCTCGCGCAGCCGGTTCATCATCTGCGACGCCTTGCGTCGCCACAGGCTGTCCTGGCGTTGCTTGCGGATCGAGCCGACGTAGTCGTAGCCCTCGCGCATCTTCGCGATCAGCTTGCCGATTTCCTCGGGCGGGTTCTGCAGGTCGGCGTCGAGCGTGATGACGATCTCGCCGCGCGATTGCGCGAAGCCGGCGAGGATCGCCATGTGCTGGCCGTAGTTGCCGTTGAGCAGCACCACGCGCGTCGTGTCGGGCCGTACGTGGAACTGATCGGCGAGCATCGCGGCCGAGCGGTCGCGGCTGCCGTCGTTGATCAGGATCACTTCGTACGACGTGTCGAGTGCGTCGAGCGCCGGATACAGCCGCGCGAACAGCGCGGCGAGGCCGTCTTCCTCGTTGTACACGGGGATGATGACCGACACTTCGGGCCGGCCGGCGTCCAGGTGCGCGGCGCCCGGATGCCCGGCGCGTGCTTCAAGGGGACTCATGTACGCTTATTTTCCGTATTGTTCGCAAATCTGATTGACGGCGTCGACCACGCGACGCACGTCGCCTTCCGTCATCTGCGTAAACAGCGGCAGCGTGACGGTCGACGCGCCGTACCGTTCGGCGTGGGGGAACATGCCCTCCTTGAACCCGCGCGCACGATACAGCGTGAAAAGATGGATCGCCGGGTAGTGGATGCCCGTGCCGATGCCGCGTTCCTTCATCTGCGCCATGAACTCGGCGCGCGGGATCGACAGCCGCTCGAGCGGCAGCGTGATCAGGAACATGTGCCAGTTGCCGTTCTCGAATTCGGCGACCGGCAGGCCGACGCCGAGCTTCGCGGCCGCGCCGCCGTCGAATGCGGCGAAATACGCGCGGGCGAGTGCGCGGCGCTGCGCGGTGAAGCGCTCGATGTGCGGCAACTGGCCGAGGCCGACGCGCGCGGCCACGTCGGTCAGGTTGTACTTGCCGCCGAGCACGTCGCAGTCCATCCCGTCGAAGCCGGTGCGCGTGATGCCCTGCAGCCGGTACTTCTGCGCGAGCACGGCTTCGTCCTCGTTGTTCAGCACGAGGGCGCCGCCTTCGATCGTCGTCAGGTTCTTGTTCGCGTGGAAGCTGAACGACACGATGTCGCCGATCGCGCCGATGCGCTTGCCGTGCCACGTCGAGCCGAACGCCTGCGCGGCGTCCTCGATCACGCGCAGGTTGTGCGCGCGGGCGATCGCGTACAGGCGGTCCATGTCGACCGGCAGGCCGGACAGGAACACGGGGATGATCGCCTTCGTGCGCGGCGTGATCGCCTGCTCGAGCTTGTCGAGGTCGATGTTGCGCGTGACGGGATCGATGTCCGCGAACACGGGCGTCGCGCCCGTTTCGATGATCACGTTGCTGGTCGAGACCCACGAAGCCGGCGTCGTGATCACCTCGTCGCCGGCGCCGACGCCCGCGATGCGCAGGCCGATCTCGAGCGTGCAGGTGCCCGAATTGAATGCGCGGACCGGCCGGCCGCCGCAGTACTCGGACAGCGCGGCTTCGAATTTCTGGCACTGCGGGCCGGTGGTGATCCAGCCCGAGCGCAGCACGTCGACGACGCCCTGGATGGTTTCCTCATCGATCTCGGGGCGGGTGAACGGCAGAAACGGAGCGGTATTCTGGCTCATGAACGCGTTTGGCCTGTAATGGCGTGTAATAAAAGGGTCGGGCGATCCGTCCGAAACCGGCATTAAACACCGGTTGGCGGATTCGCACCGTGATTTTTTGTAGGCGGACGCTTAACGCCGCGAGGCATGCTCAGCTTCGTGCAAGCACGAGCACCCCGATCAGAATGATGCCGATGCCGACGAGCCGCTGGACCGACAGCACCTCGCCGAACAGGTACCACGCCGCGAACGCGTTGACGACGTAGCCGAGCGATAGCATCGGGTACGCGATCGACACGTCGACCCGCGACAGCCCGACGATCCACACGACGACGCTCAGCACGTAGCAGCCGAGGCCGCCGATGATCGGCAGCTGGGTCGCGATCTTGAACCCGACCGGGATGATGTTCGCACGGCTGAATTCGAAGTGTCCAACGGCGTTGACGCCGGCTTTCAGCAGAAGTTGCGCACAGGCGTTGAGCATCACGCCGGTGATGATGCAGACGAACGAAACGGGATTCATGCGGGGGACGTCCTTACGATTGCGGTTTCTCGACGATCACGCGGCGGTTGTCGCGCGCGATCACGCGCATCGGCACGCCTTCCTTGACCAGCGCGTCGTACTGGCCGGGCCCCATGATCGCGAGCGCATGGGTGTCCTGCTTCCAGCGCGTGATCCATTCGCCGACGGTCGGGATCCACTTGTTCGGCTCGACCGAGATCCCGAACGCGAGCTCGTCCTGGCGCTGGACCATGATCGTCGTGTGGCCCATGTAGAACGGGAACGTGTGATCGAGCATTTCGACCGAGTAGAACGGCGTGTCGGGCGGCAGCTTCGCCAGTTCGGCGCGCACGGCCGGCGCGAGCAGCGCGCCCGAGCTGTAGCGGCCGAACTCGTCGTGCCCGGTGCCGCCGATCGTGCCGAACGCGAGCCATGCGGCGCCGAACGCGGCGAGCGCGGCGGCCACGCCCGCGCGGCGGTTCAGCCACGCGGCCGCGAGCGTCAGCGCGGCCGAGACCGCGAGACCGGCGTACAGCCACAGCTGGAACGCGCGGTACAGCGCGTTCGGCGTGCGTGCGTCGCCCTGGTAAGCGAGGAAGATAATCCCGAACGCCGCGGCGACGAAGAACACGAGGTAGCCGAGCAGGTGGCGACGGAAGCGGTCGGCCGTCATCAGCGGCAGGTACGCGCCGATGATCAGCGCGAGCGCCGGCGCGACCGGCAGCACGTACGAGATCAGCTTCGAATGCGACGCGCTGAAGAACAGGAAGATGAACGCGCTCCAGATCAGCAGCACGAGCATCGGCGAGAAGCCGTTCGGCTGGCGCGGCATGCGCAGCGCATGGCGGAGGCTCTGCCACGCGACCGACAGCCACGGCAGGAAGCCGACCAGCAGCACCGGCACGAAGTAGTACAGCGGGCCCGGACGGTTCTGTTCCGGGGTCAGATACCGGCGGAATTGCTGGACGACGAAGAAGAAATTGAAGAATTCGGGGTTGCGCTGCTGGACCAGCACGAACCACGGCGTGACGATCGCGAAGAAGATCACGAGGCCGCTCACCAGGTACAGGCGCTTCCATAGCGCCCAGTCGCGCGCGACCAGCGTATACAGCACGAGCACGGCGCCGGGCAGGATCAGGCCGACGAGGCCCTTGGACAGCACCGCGAACGCCATCGCGGCCCAGCACGCCCACATCCAGCCGCGCACCGCGGCCGGGCGCAGCCCGGGCCGTTGCGCGAGCAGCAGCGAGCAGAGCGACAGCGCCATCCAGAACGCGAGCCCCATGTCGAGCGCGTTGAAGTGGCCCATCAGGTTCCAGTACGGCGAGCTGGCGAGCACGACGGCCGCGAGGAAGCCCGACAGCGGGTTGAACAGGCGCGCGCCGGTGTAGCCGACGAGCAGCACGCCGGCGAAGCTCGCCACCGCGGTATAGAGGCGCGCCTGCCATTCGCCGATGCCGAACCACGCGAACGTCAGCGCGTTCAGCCAGGTCTGCAGCGGCGGCTTCTCGAAGTACTTGTAGCCGTTGTAGCGCGGCGTGATCCAGTCGCCGGTGACGAACATCTCGCGCGCCATTTCCGCGTAGCGGCCTTCGTCGCTCGGGATCAGGTGGCGCAGTCCGAGCGGCGCGAACCAGACGATCGCGAGCGCGACGAGCAGGAGGACGAGCGTGATGCGATTGAGCGGTAGCCTCGACGGCGTATCGTTCATGGGTTTTCAGCCTGTTTGGTTGTTGTGACGGGCCGCCGGCGGGGTGCGCCGGGGGCGGGCGGCCTGGCCGGGGCGATCCGGGGATCGACCCGCTGCGCCGGCCCGAGTTTTACCGCATCGGGGATTAACGTTCAATTAAGAGCGCGGCGGCGACTTTGCGGCCCTCGGCCATCAGGATGTTGTAGGTGCGGCAGGCGGCCTGGAAATCCATCGTCTCGACGCCGATCCGCTTCGCGGTGAGCGCCGCGACGAGCCGCGGGTGCGGGAAGCGCAGCCGCGCGCCGCTGCCGAAGATCACGAGTTCGGGCGTCGGGTCGAGCAGCATCGCGAAATGCTCGGGCGCGAGCGCGTCGAACGACGACACCGGCCAGGCCTGGACCGGCGCGCCGGGCAGCACGATGACGCTCGTTTCATGGCGTTCGAGATTGACGTCGACATAATCGGGGCCGTAGCCGGTGACGGTGTTGAGCGCGCCGCTCGTGTCCTGGTGCAGTTTCAAATCGGTATTCCGCGGTTCCGTAGGGGAATGGATTGGCAGGGCCGTACGGGCCCGCCCGGCCGGTTTCGCACCCTCGGGCACGCGCCCACGCCCGACGGCGCGGGCCCGGCGCGGCTATGGTGCATTGCGAAAGTCGGCCAAAATCCGCTAAATTATAACTTTTTGGTCGCCTGCGGGCGCCACTTGCGTCGTGCGCCGTCACAAGCCGCGTCCGACCGCCGCTTTTTCCCAGTCTAGACAGCGCGCACAGACCGGCCGCTTTCCAGTTTTGATCCCGTCCCCCCGGCCGCAAGGCCAACCCAGGAACCGTGTCGTCGTGAAACCGATTCAGAAGTCGAACAAGCTGCTCAACGTCTGCTACGACATCCGTGGCCCGGTGCTCGAGCACGCGAAGCGCCTCGAGGAAGAAGGCCACCGCATCATCAAGCTGAACATCGGCAACCTCGCGCCGTTCGGTTTCGACGCGCCGGACGAAATCATCCAGGACATGATCCGCAACCTGCCGGCGTCGTCCGGCTATTCGGATTCGAAGGGCGTGTTCTCGGCGCGCAAGGCCGTGATGCACTACACGCAGGAAAAGGGCGTCGTCGGCGTCGGCCTCGACGACATCTACATCGGCAACGGCGCGTCCGAGCTGATCGTGATGGCGACCCAGGCGCTGCTGAACGACGGCGACGAAGTGCTGCTGCCCGCGCCCGACTACCCGCTGTGGACGGCGGCCGTGAGCCTGTCGGGCGGCACGCCCGTGCACTACGTGTGCGACGAGCAGAACGCCTGGATGCCCGATCTCGACGACATCCGCAGCAAGATCACGCCGAACACGAAGGCGATCGTCGTGATCAACCCGAACAATCCGACCGGCGCGCTTTATTCCGACGAATTGCTGCTCGAGCTGCTCGCGATCGCGCGCCAGCACGGGCTGATCGTGTTCGCCGACGAGGTCTACGACAAGATCGTCTACGACGGCCTCGAGCACACGGCGATGGGCGCGCTGTCGGAGGACGTAATCACCGTCACGTTCAACAGCCTGTCGAAGAGCTATCGGTCGTGCGGCTATCGCGCGGGCTGGATGGCCGTGTCGGGCCTCGGCGGCGACAACCGCCGGCACGCGAAGGATTACCTCGAGGGGCTCGGCATCCTGTCGTCGATGCGCCTGTGCGCGAACGTGCCCGGCCAGTTCGCGATCCAGACGGCGCTCGGCGGCTACCAGAGCATCAACGAGCTGATCGTGCCGAGCGGGCGCCTGTACAAGCAGCGCGAACTCGCGTATGACATGCTGACGTCGATCCCGGGCGTGACCTGCGTGAAACCGCAGGCCGCGCTGTACATGTTTCCGCGCCTCGACCCGAAGCTCTACCCGATCCAGAACGACCAGCAGTTCATTCTCGACCTGTTGCTCGAGGAGCGCGTGCTGCTCGTGCAGGGCACGGGTTTCAACTGGGCGACGCCGGACCACTTCCGCGTGGTCTTCCTGCCGAACCTCGACGACCTGACCGATTCGATCAACCGGATCGCACGCTTCCTCGACGGCTACCGCAAGCGCCATTCGGTCTGAGCGGGCAGAGCCACACGGAACTCACTACTTCTTACTCATCGATCACACGCAGCATGGAACCGATCAAAGTTGGCCTGTTGGGCTTCGGCACCGTCGGCAGCGGCACCTTCACGGTGTTGCACCGCAACCAGGAAGAAATCAAACGACGCGCGGGGCGCGGCATCGAGGTCGCGCGCATTGCCGTGCGCAACCCGGCCAAGGCGCAGGCTGCGCTCGGCGCTCACGCCGGCACCGCGCAGATCACCGACGATTTCAACGCGGTCGTCGACGATCCGTCGATCGCGATCATCGCCGAGATGATCGGCGGCACGGGCGTCGCGCGCGAGCTCGTGCTGCGCGCGATCGCGAACGGCAAGCACG
Source organism: Burkholderia sp. BCC1208 (assembly GCF_902833095.1). Taxonomy (NCBI): domain Bacteria; kingdom Pseudomonadati; phylum Pseudomonadota; class Betaproteobacteria; order Burkholderiales; family Burkholderiaceae; genus Burkholderia; species Burkholderia sp. BCC1208. Next base: position 392,994 of record NZ_CADFDY010000006.1, read on the forward strand.
TCGTGACGGCGAACAAGGCGCTGCTCGCGGTGCACGGCACCGAGATCTTCGAGGCCGCGCGCGAGCAAGGCGTGATGGTTGCGTTCGAGGCGGCCGTCGCCGGCGGCATCCCGATCATCAAGGCGCTGCGCGAAGGCCTGACCGCGAACCGCATCCAGTACATCGCCGGCATCATCAACGGCACGACCAACTACATCCTGTCGGAAATGCGCGACCGCGGGCTCGACTTCGCGACCGCGCTGAAGGCGGCGCAAGAACTCGGCTACGCGGAAGCCGATCCGACCTTCGACATCGAAGGCGTCGACGCCGCGCACAAGGCGACGATCATGAGCGCGATCGCGTTCGGCGTGCCGGTGCAGTTCGACCGTGCGTACGTCGAAGGCATCAGCAAGCTCGACGCGACCGACATCCGCTACGCGGAAGAGCTCGGTTACCGGATCAAGCTGCTCGGCATCGCGCGCCGCGCCGCAAACGGCATCGAGCTGCGCGTGCACCCGACGCTGATTCCGGAAAAGCGCCTGCTCGCGAACGTCGAGGGCGCGATGAACGCGGTCGTCGTGCACGGCGATGCGGTCGGCACGACGCTGTACTACGGCAAGGGCGCGGGCGCGGAGCCGACGGCATCGGCCGTGGTCGCGGATCTCGTCGACGTCACGCGCCTGCATACGGCCGATCCCGAGCATCGCGTGCCGCACCTCGCGTTCCAGCCGGACAGCCTGTCGAACACGCCGATCCTGCCGATCGAGGAAGTGACGAGCGGCTACTACCTGCGCCTGCGCGTCGCCGACCAGACCGGCGTGCTCGCCGCGATCACGCGCATCCTCGCCGAATCGGGCATCTCGATCGACGCGCTGCTGCAGAAGGAATCGGAGCAGATCGACGGCGCGAACGGCGAAACCGACATCATCCTGATCACGCACGAGACGGTCGAGAAGAACGTCAATGCGGCGATCGCGCAAATCGAAAGCCTCGCGACCGTCGTGTCGAAGGTGACGAAGCTGCGCATGGAAGCGCTGAACTGAGGCTGACGACATGAACTACATCTCCACGCGCGGCGCCGGCATCGGCGAGCGCCATACGTTCTCCGACATCCTGCTCGGCGGTCTCGCGAAGGACGGCGGGCTCTACCTGCCGGCCGAGTATCCGACGGTGTCCGCCGACGAGCTCGCGCGCTGGCGCACGCTGTCGTACGCGGATCTCGCGTTCGAGATCCTGTCGAAGTTCTGCGACGACGTGCCGGCCGACGACCTGCGCGCGATCACGCGCCGCACGTATACGGCGGCCGTGTACAGCAACACGCGCCACGGCGAGAACGCGTCCGACATCACGCCGCTGAAGACGCTCGGCACCGAGAACGGTACGGCGCTGTCGCTGCTCGAACTGTCGAACGGCCCGACGCTCGCGTTCAAGGACATGGCGATGCAGTTGCTCGGCAACCTGTTCGAGTACACGCTCGCGAAGCACGGCGAAGCGCTGAACATCCTCGGCGCGACGTCGGGCGACACCGGCAGCGCGGCCGAATACGCGATGCGCGGCAAGGCCGGCGTGCGCGTGTTCATGTTGTCGCCGCACAAGAAGATGAGCGCGTTCCAGACGGCGCAGATGTTCAGCCTGCAGGATCCGAACATCTTCAATCTCGCGGTCGAAGGCGTGTTCGACGACTGCCAGGACATCGTGAAGGCCGTGTCGAACGATCACGCGTTCAAGGCGCGGCAGAAGATCGGCACGGTCAATTCGATCAACTGGGCGCGCGTCGTCGCGCAGGTCGTGTACTACTTCAAGGGCTACTTCGCGGCGACGCGGTCCAACGACGAGCGCGTGTCGTTCACAGTGCCGTCGGGCAACTTCGGCAACGTCTGCGCGGGCCACATCGCGCGGATGATGGGGCTGCCGATCGCGAAGCTGGTGGTCGCGACCAACGAGAACGACGTGCTCGACGAGTTCTTCCGCACCGGCGCGTATCGCGTGCGCAGCGCCGAGAACACCTATCACACGAGCAGCCCGAGCATGGACATCTCGAAGGCATCGAACTTCGAGCGTTTCGTGTTCGACCTGCTCGGCCGCGATCCGGCCCGCGTGATGCAACTGTTCCGCGACGTCGAGGAGAAGGGCGGCTTCGATCTCGCGGCGAGCGGCGATTTCGCGCGCGTCGCCGAATTCGGTTTCGTGTCCGGCCGCAGCAGCCACGCCGACCGCATCGCGACGATCCGCGATGTGTTCTCGCGCTACGACACGATGATCGATACGCATACGGCCGACGGCGTGAAGGTCGCGCGCGAGCATCTGGAGGCCGGCGTGCCGATGGTCGTGCTCGAGACGGCGCAGCCGATCAAGTTCGGCGAGACGATCCGCGAAGCGCTCGATCGCGAAGCCGAGCGGCCGGCCGCATTCGACGGGCTCGAGGCGCTGCCGCAACGTTTCGAGGTCGTGAAGGCCGACGCGCAGCAGGTGAAGGACTTCATCGCCGCCCATACGGGCGCATGACGCGCGGCCGGGCCTGCGTGCCCGGTCGTGCAGAACGGCCGGAATGCCGATTCGTCGAACGGATCGGGGTTCCGGCCGTTTCGTTTGGCCCGTGTTTGGCCCGTGGCATCGCATGTGGCGCGAAAGAAGTGCCGGACCCGCGAATTCGCGCCGATCACGGTGTTCGCATGCCCGCCATATCGCGCGTCCGCGTGGCGGCGTCGCTACAATGACGTATTGACTTCAACGATCCCCGATTCCATCGATGTCGAACCCGAATCCCGCGGCGCCGCGCACGCCGATGCTGTCGACCGCCGAGGCGCTCGCCGCGCTGCTCGATGCCGCGAAGCCGCTGCCCGGCGCCGAAACCGTCGCCACCCTCGACGCCCTCGGCCGCGTGCTGGCGGCCGACGTGAGCTCGCCGCTCGACGTGCCGCCGATGCACACGAGCGCGATGGACGGTTATGCGGTGCGCGTCGCCGACCTGCTGCACGGCGATCGACGCTTGCCGGTGTCGCAGCGCATTCCGGCCGGTCATCCCGCCGCGCCGCTCGCGGCCGGTACGGCCGCGCGGATCTTCACCGGCGCGACGGTGCCGCCCGGCGCCGATGCCGTCGTGATGCAGGAGCAGACGTCGGCCGACGGCGACGCGGTCGAGATCCTGCATACGCCGAAGGCAGGCGAATGGATCACCGCGCAGGGCGCGGACATCCGTCAGGGTGCGGTGATCCTGCCGGCCGGCACGCGGCTCACGCCGCAGGCGCTCGGCCTGGCCGCATCGGTCGGCTGCGCGCAACTGTCGGTCGTGCGGCGGATTCGCGTGGCGGTGTTCTTCACCGGCGACGAACTGACGATGCCCGGCGAGCCGCTGAAGCCCGGCGCGATCTACAACTCGAACCGCTTCACGCTGCGCGGGCTGCTCGAGCGGCTCGGCTGCCACGTGACCGACTACGGGATCGTGCCCGACTCGCTGGCCGCGACGCGCGATACGCTGCGCGCGGCCGCCCGCGATCACGACGTGATCCTGACGAGCGGCGGCGTGTCGGTCGGCGACGAGGATCACGTGAAGCCGGCCGTCGAGGCCGAAGGGCGGCTCGCGCTGTGGCAGATCGCGATGAAGCCCGGCAAGCCGCTCGCGTACGGCGCGGTGCGCCGCGACGACGAGCGCGCCGACGCGCATTTCATCGGCCTGCCCGGCAACCCCGTCTCGAGCTTCGTCACGTTCCTGCTGTTCGTGCGGCCGTTCCTGCTGCGCCTGTCCGGCGTGCGCGACGTCGCGCCGCGCGCGTTGTCGCTGCGTGCCGATTTTTCGCAGAGCAAGGGCGACCGGCGCAACGAATTCCTGCGTGCGCGCGTCAATGCAGCCGGCGGTCTCGACCTGTTCCCGAACCAGAGCTCGGCCGTGCTCACGTCGACGGTCTGGGGCGACGGCCTGATCGACAATCCGCCGCAGCACGCGATCAGCGCGGGCGAGACCGTGCGTTTCATTCCGTTTTCCGAATTGCTGTCGTAACGCGGCGGCTCCCCGAACCATGAAGATTCAGCTGAAATTTTTTGCAAGCGTGCGCGAAGCACTGGGCGTGGCCGACGAAGAAGCCGACGTGCCGGACAGCGTGACGACCGTCGGCGACGTGCGCGCGTGGCTGCGCGTGCGCGGCGGCGCGTGGGCCGACACGCTCGCCGAAGGGCGCGCATTGCGCATGGCATGCAACCACGAGATGACCGACCCGGACACGCGGATCACCGAAGGTTGCGAGGTCGCGTTCTTCCCGCCGGTGACGGGCGGTTGAGCTTGCATGGGGCTCGAGTAAGCGCTAAAGGGCCAACTCGGGTCGACCGCGATGCATGGGACCAGAGTAAGCGCTAAAGCGCCAACTCGGGTCGACCGCGATGCATGGGACCCAAGTAAGCGCTGAAGCGCCAACTCGGGTCGACCGCGATGCATGGGACCCGAGTAAGCGCTAAAGCGCTAACTCGGGTCGACAGGAGCAGACGATGGCTATGGTACGAGTCCAGACCGACGATTTCGATCTGAATGCCGAAGTGGCGGCATTGCGCGCGCGCAACCCGAAGATCGGCGCGCTCGCGTGCTTCGTCGGCACGGTGCGCGACCTGAACGAAGGCGATGCGGTCGCCGCAATGGAGCTCGAGCACTATCCGGGAATGACCGAGAAGGCGCTCGAGAAGATCGCGGCCGAGGCCGGCCGGCGCTGGCCGGGCATCGACGTCGCGATCGTGCATCGCGTCGGCAGGCTGCTGCCGCTCGACCAGATCGTGATGGTCGCGACGGTCGCGTCGCACCGCGGCGATGCGTTCGCGTCGTGCGAGTTCGTGATGGACTATCTGAAGACCGAAGCGCCGTTCTGGAAGAAGGAAACGACGCCGGACGGCGAGCGCTGGGTCGATGCGCGCAGTACCGACGATGCCGCGCTCGCGCGCTGGGGCGTCGAGTCGGGCAACACGCCGCGCTGAGCGCGGCGCACGGAGCGATGCGGCGATGTGCCGCATGCGCGTCGTCGTCGTGCGGGAGGGGCGACGGGCGAGGGGCGTTACGCGTCCGGCTCGACGCCGCGCCCGATGATCTTCGTCGGAAACGGCTCGCCGCGGGCGCGCGACGGCAACGCATGCGGATCGTCGCCCGCGTCGGGGCGGCGCGGCGCGATCGCGTCGAGCAGCGCCTGCTGCTCGGGCGGAATCCTGTAGTCCCACCCGAACCGGCTCAACTGCAGGCTCTGCGCGATCCGCAGCGCGGGCTCCATGAAGCGGATCGCCGCGGGCGGCGCGTAGCGCGCCTCGACGGTTTTCAGGAACAGCGACAGCCAGCGGCTGAAATGGGCCGGCTCGATTCCGTCGAGCGGCTGGTGCGCCTGCTGCACGTTGCCGCGATAGCCCTTGATGCCGAGCACGAGGCTCGACCAGAACGTCACCATCTTCGGCAGATGATCGTCCCAGCGACCGGCCAGTTTCGCATCGAACACGGGCCCGAGCAGCGGATCGGCGCGCACGCGGTCGTAGAACGCGTAGACGAGATCGCGGATGTTGTCTTCGGTCGGCTCGGCGTCGCGGGGGCGGGCCGGTGCGGGTTGGGGCGAGGCGGGCAGGGCAGTCATAACAAAAAAGGGCCGGTAGATCGGGGGCGGCGACGGGGCGACGGCATGGGCGACGAGCAGGACGCCGGCCGGATTTTGACGCAAAATAGCGTCCTGTAACCCCTGGAAAACGTGTAGATATCACGCATCTTATTGCGCGCACGCGATCCCGGCAACCCGGGGGCCGCGCAACGGCACCGTCAATCGGCCCTGCACGCATCGCGATCCGCCCGGCTCACGTAACGGGGCATGATCGATCTTTTCCGTATTCGCCCATGAGACTCACCGACTACACCGACTATTCGCTGCGCGTGATGCTGTACCTGGCCGTGCGCGGCGAGGGGCTCGCGACGATCCAGGAGATCTCGGACGCCTACGGCATCTCGAAGAACCATCTGATGAAAGTCGTCCAGCAGCTCGGCGAGCTGGGCTGGGTCGACACCGTTCGCGGCCGCAACGGCGGGTTGCGGCTGTTTGCCGATTCGCTGCAACTGACGGTCGGCCAGGTCGTGCGGGCGACCGAAAACGACTTCGCGCTGGTCGGCTGCTTTTCGTCCGACGGCAGCGAGTCGCGCGGCTGCGTGATCGAGCCGCAGTGCCGGCTGAAGGGCGTGCTGGCGGCCGCGCGCGATGCATTCTTCGCGGAACTCGATCGTCACACGCTCGGCGAACTGGCCGAGCCCGCGTCGCCGCTCGTGGCGCTGCTCGGCATCCGTCCGGTCGCGCTCGTGCGTGCCGCGCCGGTACCGGACGACGCGCCGGCCGCCGCCGAACCGTCGTCCAACGCCCACTGACACGCGCGCGCCGCGCGCTGCGCCCACCTCATCACGCCGCTGGACCGTTTTCAGGCTATCCGGCATTTTTTGCGCTGAATCAACCCGAATTTCGCTTGAAAGCCGCATAACCATCCTCATCTTGGTGTTAATCGAAAATTGGAGGTCTCGACTAAATGAGAATCGACAAGCTCACCACCAAGTTCCAGGAAGCACTCGCGGACGCGCAAAGCCTTGCGGCAGGCCGCGACAATCAATACATCGAACCCGTTCACGTCCTCGCGGCGCTGGTCGCGCAGCAGGACGGTTCGGCCCGCTCGCTGATGTCGCGCGCGGGCGTGCACGTGCAGGCGCTGCAAGGCGCGCTGAACGAAGCCATTTCGCGCCTGCCGCAAGTGACGGGCACGGGCGGCGACATCCAGATCGGCCGCGAGTTGGCCGGGCTGCTGAACCAGGCTGACAAGGAAGCGCAGAAGCTCAACGACACGTTCATCGCGAGCGAGATGTTCCTGCTCGCCGTGTCCGACGACAAGGGCGACGCCGGCAAGCTCGCCCGCCAGCACGGCCTCACGCGCAAGTCGCTCGAAGCCGCGATCGCCGCGGTGCGCGGCGGCTCGCAGGTGCACACCCAGGACGCGGAAAGCCAGCGCGAGGCGCTGAAGAAATACACGGTCGACCTGACCGAGCGCGCCCGTGCGGGCAAGCTCGATCCGGTGATCGGCCGCGACGACGAAATCCGCCGCTCGATCCAGATCCTGCAGCGCCGCACCAAGAACAACCCGGTGCTGATCGGCGAGCCGGGCGTCGGCAAGACCGCGATCGTCGAGGGGCTCGCGCAGCGGATCGTCAACGGCGAAGTGCCCGAGACGCTGAAGGGCAAGCGCGTGCTGTCGCTCGACATGGCCGCGCTGCTCGCCGGCGCGAAGTATCGCGGCGAGTTCGAGGAGCGCCTGAAGGCGGTGCTCAACGATATCGCGAAGGACGAAGGCCGGACGATCGTCTTCATCGACGAGATCCACACGATGGTCGGCGCGGGCAAGGCCGAAGGCGCGATGGATGCGGGCAACATGCTGAAGCCGGCGCTGTCGCGCGGCGAGCTGCACTGCATCGGCGCGACCACGCTCGACGAATACCGCAAGTACATCGAGAAGGATGCCGCGCTCGAACGCCGCTTCCAGAAGGTGCTCGTCGACGAGCCGAGCGTCGAGGCGACGATCGCGATCCTGCGCGGGCTGCAGGAGAAGTACGAACTGCACCACGGTGTCGACATCACCGACCCGGCGATCGTCGCCGCGGCCGAGCTGTCGCATCGCTACATCACCGACCGCTTCCTGCCCGACAAGGCCATCGACCTGATCGACGAAGCCGCTTCGAAGATCAAGATGGAAATCGATTCGAAGCCCGAGGAGATGGACAAGCTCGACCGTCGTCTGATCCAGCTGAAGATCGAGCGCGAAGCCGTGAAGAAGGAGCAGGACGAAGCGTCGCAGAAGCGCCTGCAGCTGATCGAGGAAGAGATCGACCGCCTCGGCCGCGAATATGCGGACCTGGAGGAGATCTGGACCGCCGAGAAGGCCGCGGTGCAGGGCAGCGCGCAGCTCAAGGAAGAGATCGAGAAGGTGCGGGCGGACATCGCGCGCCTGCAGCGTGAAGGCAAGCTGGAGAAGGTCGCCGAGCTGCAGTACGGCAAGCTGCCGCAGCTCGAGTCGCAACTGAAGCAGGTCACGCAGGCCGAAGAGCAGGAGCAGCACAACCCGACCCGCCCGCGCCTGCTGCGCACGCAGGTCGGCGCCGAGGAAATCGCGGAAGTCGTGTCGCGTTCGACGGGCATTCCCGTGTCGCGGATGATGCAGGGCGAACGCGAGAAGCTGCTGCACATCGAGGAAAAGCTGCACGAGCGCGTGGTCGGCCAGGACGAGGCGATCAGCGCGGTGGCCGATGCGATCCGTCGTTCGCGCGCGGGTCTCGCCGATCCGAACCGTCCGTACGGCTCGTTCCTGTTCCTCGGCCCGACGGGCGTCGGCAAGACCGAGCTGTGCAAGGCGCTGGCGTCGTTCCTGTTCGATTCGGAAGAGCATCTGATCCGCATCGACATGAGCGAGTTCATGGAGAAGCACAGCGTCGCGCGGCTGATCGGTGCGCCGCCGGGCTATGTCGGCTACGAGGAAGGCGGCTACCTGACGGAAGCCGTGCGTCGCAAGCCGTACAGCGTGATCCTGCTCGACGAGATCGAGAAGGCGCATCCGGACGTGTTCAACGTGCTGCTGCAGGTGCTCGACGACGGCCGCATGACCGACGGGCAGGGGCGCACGGTCGACTTCAAGAACACGGTCATCGTGATGACGTCGAACCTCGGCTCGCAGGTGATCCAGGCGATGACGGGCGCGCCGCAGGAAGAGATCAAGGACGCCGTGTGGCTCGAGGTGAAGCAGCACTTCCGTCCCGAGTTCCTGAACCGGATCGACGACGTCGTCGTGTTCCATGCGCTCGACCGCAGCAACATCGAGTCGATCGCGAAGATCCAGCTCGCGCGCCTGCACGACCGGCTCGCGAAGCTCGACATGGCGCTCGACGTGTCGCCCGCGGCCCTCGAACAGATCGCGAAGGTCGGCTACGATCCGGTGTTCGGCGCCCGGCCGCTGAAGCGCGCGATCCAGCAGGAGATCGAGAACCCGGTCGCGAAGCTGATCCTCGCCGGCCGCTTCGGCCCGAAGGACGTGATCCCGGTCGACGTCAACGACGGCCAGTTCGTGTTCGACCGCGTCGTTCACTGATCGCCTGCCGTCGGCAGCGCGCCCGGTTCGCACCGGGCACAAAAACAAACACCCCGCCTCGGCGGGGTGTTTGCTTATGGAGCGGCCGAACGGGCCGCCCGGTCGCGGCGGGCGCTCAGGCCTGCTTGTTGCCGCCGAACATGCCGGCGAGCTGCGTGAGCGTGCCGAGCACGTTCGACGTGTCGACCTGGCCGCCGGCCGGCACTTCGCCGTTCGGCGTCGCGCCGTTGACCACGTGCGGCAGCACCTGCGCGAGGATCGACGAGGCCTGCGACGGATCGATGCCGACCTTGCTCGCGAGCGAGCCGACGACGTCCGAGCCGAGCACGTTCTGCAGCGTGTCCGGCGAGATCGGCTGGTTTTCGCCGTTGCCGACCCACGAACCGATCACGTCGCCGGCGCCGCCGGCCTTGAACTTCTCGATCAGCCCGTTCAGGCCGCCCGGCTGGTTGTTGATGAATTCGAGCGCGGTCGTAATCAGCGCGCTTTGGGAGTTGCCGCCGGCCTGGCCGCCGATCAGACCGCCAACGATGTCGAGGAGACCCATGGTTCTTCACCTTCACTGAAAAGGGCGCCGTGACGACGGCGCCCGTTGAACGAATGCCGCGCGCACGCCGTCGCGCGCGCGGCGCACATCAGGCGCCCGACGCCGCGGCGGCGGAGGCTGCCTTGTCCTTCTTGCTCTTCTTCTTCGAACCCTTCGTCGCCTTCGTGGACGACGCGGCCGCCGGTGCGCTCGCACCCGCGTCGGCGGATGCCGCGGCAGCCGCTGCCGCCTTTTCCTTCTTCGATGCGCGCTTGGTCCTGGCCGGCTTGGAGGCCGCTTCCGGTGCGCTCGCCGTCGGCGCGGGCGCCGTACCGGCCGTCGCGGTCGTGGACGTGGATGCGGTGCCTGCCGACGTCGTGGTCGACGTGGTCGCGGACGTCGTCGCGGCCGGCTTCGACAGCTTCACGCCCTTCGGCGGCGTCGACGCGCCGCCGATCGTCAGGCCGTTTTCCTCGAGATGCCCGACCGACTTCGTGCCGAGGCCCTTCACGCGGTTCGCGAGATCGTCGGCGTCCTTGAACGGGCCGTTCTTGGTGCGTTCGTCGATGATCGCCTTCGACTTCACGGGCCCGAGACCCTTCACGGATTCGAGCGCGGCCTGGTCGGCCGTGTTGACTTCGACGGCCGCGGCAAGGCCGGCGGCGAGCGACAGCGATAGCGCGACGAACAGCATCAGCAGCTTTTTCAGCATGGCATAGGCTCCCTGGTTCTGACGGATGAATGGCTGTTGCAACGGACGACGGGGCGCGAGCTGGCCGGGCGTCGCCGTTAAGCATAGGACAAATGCGTGCCCTTTTTAAGACAGGCTGACCGAATCTTGCTGAAGGCTTGCGGTGCTGTAAAGGGCGAAACCGATACCGGGCGCCGATTTTGACCATTCTTTACGGTGTCGCCGGCGGTCGCGACACTGGCCGTTCGACAACGCTTGACTTAGAGTGAACTCTAACTCCTAACCTTGTTCCTGCCATGTCGAAAACCGTATCCCAACCCACCGCCGCCGGTCCGCTGACGATCGGGCAAGTCGCCGAACTGACGGGCGTGTCGACGCACACGTTGCGGTATTACGAGCAGGCCGGCCTGCTGCGCGCGATTTCGCGCACGGCGGCCGGGCACCGGCTCTATGCGCCGGCCGATCTTGACTGGCTGGCCTTCGTGATGCGCCTGAAGGCGACCGGCATGCCGATCGCGCAGATGCAGGCGTTCGCGGTGCTGCGCGAGCAGGGCGAGTCGACGTTCGGCGCGCGGCGCGACTTGCTGGTCGCGCATCGCGACGCGGTGCGCGCGCATATCGCGGAGCTGCAGGCGAGCCTCGAGGCGATCGGCGACAAGATCGCGTACTACGAGGCGCGGGAACGGGAAACGGAACGACGGGCGAATCCTTCTCACTCTTTATCGGAACAGGACGGACACGATGGAACGACTCGTTGAGGATCGCTACACGCGCGGCTGGAACAAGCTCAAGGAAATCGACGGCGAAGTGGGCGAACGCGTGATCGCGGCGCTTGCACCGATCGCGCCGGACTTCGGGCGGCTGCTGGTCGAATTCAGCTTCGGCGACATCTACAGCCGGCCGCAGCTCGACCTGAAGGCGCGCGAAATCGCGACGATCGCCGCGCTGGCCGCGCTCGGCAACGCGCAGCCGCAATTGAAGGTGCATATCGAGGCCGCGCTGAACGTCGGCTGCACGCGCGACGAGATCGTCGAGGTGTTCATGCAGATGGCCGTGTATGCGGGGATGCCGGCCGCGCTCAACGCGCTGTTCGCCGCGCACGAGGTGTTCACGCGGCGCGACGAAGCGGCGGGCGTGGCGAACGACACGAACGAAGCGGCCGGGCAGCCCGCATGACGGAGCATGCGCCTGCGCGTCACGCGCGATGCGGCGCGACGATCCGGTACTTCGCGATGCGCCGGTACAGCGTCGCGCGCGACATGCCGAGCGCGCTGGCGGCCGCGTCGGGCCGCCAGCGATGCGCGGTGAGCGCGGCGACGATGCGGCCGCGTTCGTCGTCGGGCAGCGCGCCCGCCGGGGCGCCGCCGAATTGCGCGGCGAGCTCGGCCGGCAGGTCGCGCTGAGTCACGCGCGCGGCGTCGCACACCGCGCACGCATAGCGCAGCACATTGCGCAGTTGCCGCACGTTGCCCGGCCAGGGGTGCGCGGCGAGCTGTTCGGCGAGCGTCGCGTCGAGCGTGAGCACGTGGCCGGTCGCCTGCGCTTCCTCGGCGAACACGGCGGCGATCACGTCGCGCACGTCCGCGCGTTCGCGCAACGGCGGCAGGTCGAACGTCGCGCCGCTCAACCGGTAGTACAGATCTTCGCGGAACGTGCCGTTGGCCACCATTCGCGCGAGATCGCGGTGGGTCGCGCAGATCACGTCGAGGTCGACGCGCACGGGTGTATCGCTGCCGAGCGGCACGACCTCGCCGTCGGCCAGTACGCGCAACAGACGCGTCTGCAGCGCGAGCGGCATGTCGCCGATTTCATCGAGAAACAGCGTGCCGCCGTCGGCGAGCGCGATCTTGCCGCGCGCGCCGTGCTTGCGTGCGCCGGTGAACGCGCCGGCCGCATAACCGAACAGTTCGCTCTCGATCAGCGCCTCCGGCAGCGCGCCGCAGTTGACGGCGACGAACGGCCGCGCGCGCCGCGCGCCGGCGTCGTGGATCGCGCGGGCGAACACTTCCTTGCCCGCGCCGGTTTCGCCGAGCACGAGGATCGGCAGCCGCTTGCTCGCGATGCGCAGCGCGAGTTCGGCCTGTTGCGCGATGCGCGGCTCGCTGCTGTTCAGGAACGGTGTCAGCGCGCCGACGTGACGCGGCGCGGCGCTGCCCGGGCGGCGCGATGCCGCGCCGGGTTCGCGGCCGGCGCGCCGTAGCGGCGCACGCAGCCGCGCGTAGAGCGGGGCGCCGGTCGCGCGCAGCCGCAGCGCGACGATCGCATCGAGCCGCGCGGCGTCGCGCAGCGGCATCTCGGTCGCATCGAAGATCTCGTCGATATGGCGCGGCTCGCGCAGCGCCGGCAGCGCGTCGCGCGCATGCCGGTTCGCGGCCACGATGTTGCCGCATTCGTCGAACGCGATCAGCCACTCCGGCTGCGCCTCGACGTAGTGACGGTTCGGATGCCCGAACAATATCCAGTGCTGCGCGGTGCTGTGCACGAAGTAGCCGTCCTCGATCAGCGCCGCGCTCTGCCGCACGAGCTGATAGACGAGGCGCTGGCTGTCGCGGCCGTCGGGCGAATGCACGGCCGACGCGTCGAGCACGCCGATCAGTTCGCCGCCCGGCGAGAAGATCGGCGCCGCGCTGCACGTGAGCGTCGTGAACGCCGCGCGAAAGTGATCGGTCTTGTGCACGGTGATCGGCGCGAGATCGGTCAGCACGCTCGCGACGCCGCAGGTGCCTTCCTCGCTTTCCGACCAGCACGAGCCGATGTGCAGCCCCGCGTGACGGAAGTCGTTGCGGCGTTCGCGGTCGATCCGGTAGTCGATCGTCACGCCGTGTGCGTCGGTCAGCATCACGCAGTAGTCGGCGACGCGGATCATGTCGTGCAGCCGCGTCAGGCACTGGCCCGACGCGCGCAGGAAGGCTTCCTCCTTGTCGCGCACCTCGCGCAGCTCGGCCGCGGTCAGCACGCGGGGGCCGATCGACGAAGCGGGGTCGAGACGGTAGCGCTCCAGCGACCGCTGCCACGACGACACGAGGCGCGCGGAATCGGCGGGCGCGGGCAGGCGTCCGGCGAGCGCGCCGAGTACACGATCGGCGTGCTGGGCCTGTGGGACGGCGTAGGGCATGGTCGGCTCCGGTTCCGTACGGCGGGGATGTCGCTGTTCTTGTAGCACATCCGGTCCGGCGGATCACATTGCATCGCAGCACGCAAGGCGCGTGAGACGGTCGTCTCACGGGTACCGCTCCGTGTCTCGCGCGGTTGAGACGGCCGCATGCGTGGCGTGCGGCGGTCGTCCGGCGGGTCGTTACATGCGCGGCGCCGCGCGAACGCAGGGTTTGCGGGCGCAATGCCGCACATGCGCGCGGGCCGCGGCGATCGCATCGCCGTATCGACGACGTGAGACGTCCCGGCGAATTCGACGTGCGCCGCGTCGTCACGGCCGCGCATCCAGAACACGCGCAGGCCCGCCGCGCCAGTGCGGACGCGGGTTTCGCGGCCATCGCACGCACGATGGCACGCCGCTTGCAGAGATGAGGGCAAGCCGGCGCGATCGCGTCGGCGACGACGATCCGCCGCCCGTCGATGGCAGCGGACGAAACGGGCGAAGCCGATGCGCCAATGCGCCGGCCCCCCAACTGGATGGAGACAAACCCGTGACGACGCCCGTTACCGTCGGCGTGATCGCGAACCCCGCTTCGGGGCGCGACATCCGCCGCCTCACGACGCATGCATCCGTGTTTCCGACCGCGGAGAAGGCGAACATGATCGTGCGCCTGCTGGCCGGCCTTGGCGCGATGGGCGTCGAGCGTGTGCTGACGCTGCGCGACCGCACGGGCATCGCGACGCTGCTGCTGCGCGCGATCGACACGCATCGCGCGGTCGCGCCGCACGAGCGCTGGCCCGAGGTCGAATTCGTCGACCTGCCGATCACCGATTCCGTCGCCGACACGCAGGCCGGCGCGGCCTATCTGCACCGGATGGACGTGTCGCTGATCGTCGTGCTCGGTGGCGACGGCACCCATCGCGCGGTGGCCGCGCATTGCGGCGCGACGCCGCTCGTCGCGCTGTCCACCGGCACCAACAACGCGTTTCCCGAACATCGCGAGGCGACCGTCGCCGGCGTCGCGGCAGGGCTCGCCGCGCGCGGCGCCGTGCCGGCCGAGGTCGCGTTCGTGCGCAACAAGCGGCTCGTCGTGCGCTGCGTCGCGGGCGCGCAGCCGGGGCGCGAGGAGATCGCGCTCGTCGACGTGTGCGCCGCGCGGCAGCGCTTCATCGGCGCGCGCGCGATTTCCGGCTCCGACGACATCGATTCGCTCTATCTCACATTCGCGGAACCGGACGGCATCGGCCTGTCCGCGCTCGGCGGCGCATGGGCGCCGCTCGAACGCAGCGCGCCCCACGGGCTCGCGATGCGCTTCGCGGAAGCCGGCAACGCGGCCGGCACACCGCTCGTCGCGCCGATCGCGCCGGGGCGCGTCGACCGTGTCGTGATGCGCAGTTGCGAGCGGCTCGAACCGGGCGCGTGGCACGCGATTCCGTTCGAGCGCGGCACGCTCGCGTTCGACGGCGAGCGCGAGATCGAGGTCGCGCGCGGCGATCGCTACGAGATTTCGCTCGATTGGCGCGGGCCGTTGACGGTCGATGTCGGCCGCACGCTGCGCTACGCATCGTCGCGGCAACTGCTGCGCGACGCCGGCGCGTGGCACGAGTGAACGCCAAAGTCCGCCGCCGCGGCCTGGCCGGGGCGGCATTCGCAGTCAGACCTACCCAGGAGACACACATGACCGCTTCGACACAGCTCAGCAGGGACAAGCTGCTGGACGCCTACCGGCTGATGCGCACGATCCGCGAATTCGAGGAACGCCTGCACGTCGAATTCGCGACCGGCGAGATACCCGGCTTCGTTCACCTGTACGCGGGCGAGGAGGCGTCCGCCGTCGGCACGATCTTGCACCTCGGCCTCGACGACTACGTGGCCACCACGCACCGCGGCCACGGCCATTGCATCGCGAAGGGCGTCGACGTGCACGGGATGATGGCCGAGATCTACGGCAAGAAGACGGGCGTCTGCCACGGCAAGGGCGGCTCGATGCACATCGCCGACCTGTCGATGGGGATGCTCGGCGCGAACGGGATCGTCGGCGCGGGCGGACCGCTCGTGTGCGGCGCGGCGCTCGCGGCGAAGCACAAGAAGACGGGCGGCGTCGGCGTGTGCTTCTTCGGCGACGGCGCGTCGAACCAGGGCGTGATCTTCGAATCGATGAACCTCGCGTCGGTGTGGCGGCTGCCCGCGATCTTCGTCGCCGAAAACAACGGCTATGCGGAAGCGACGTCGTCGAGTTGGTCGGTCGCGACCGACAACATCGCCGATCGGGCGAACGGGTTCGGGATGCCGGGCGTGATCGTCGACGGCTTCGACTTCTTCGCGGTGCACGAGGCGCTCGGCGAGGCCGTCGAACGTGCTCGCAACGGCGGCGGCCCGACGCTCGTCGAGGTGAAGTTCACGCGCTACTTCGGCCACTTCGAGGGCGATGCGCAAACCTATCGCGCGCCGGGCGAAGTGCAGAAGCTGCGCGACGAGAAGGACTGCCTGAAGCATTTCGAAACGCGCGTCGTGCGTGCCGAAGCGCTGACCACCGACGACCTGCGCGCGGTCGACGCACAGGTGAAGGCGTTGATCGACGACGCGGTCGCGCAGGCGAAGGCGGCGCCGCTGCCGGATGCCGCCGACCTGCTGGCCGACGTCTACGTGTCGTATCCGTGAGCGCGGCCTGACCCAGCGGCCGGCACGGCGAACCGAACATTCCAGGAGACAGACATGGCAAGGAAGATCACTTATTCGCAGGCGATCAACGAGGCGCTCGCGCAGGAAATGGCGCGCGACGACAGCGTGATCGTGATGGGCGAGGACAACGCGGGCGGCGCGGGCGCGCCGGGCGAGGACGACGCATGGGGCGGCGTGCTCGGCGTGACGAAGGGGCTGTTCCACAAGTTTCCGGGCCGCGTGCTCGATACGCCGCTGTCGGAGGGCGGCTATATCGGCGCGGCGGTCGGCGCGGCCGCGTGCGGGATGCGACCCGTCGCGGAACTGATGTTCATCGATTTCATGGGCGTGTGCTTCGACCAGATCTTCAACCAGGCCGCGAAATTCCGCTACATGTTCGGCGGCAAGGCCGTGACGCCGGTCGTGATCCGCGCGATGTACGGCGCCGGGCTGCGCGCGGCCGCGCAGCACTCGCAGATGCTCACGTCGCTGTTCACGCACATTCCGGGGCTGAAGGTCGTGTGCCCGTCGACGCCGTACGACGCGAAGGGGCTGCTGATCCAGGCGATCCGCGACAACGATCCCGTGATCTTCCTCGAACACAAGCTGCTCTATACGCGGGAGGGCGACGTCCCCGAGGAATCCTATGCGATTCCGTTCGGCGAGGCGAACGTGATGCGCGAGGGCGACGACGCGACGATCGTCACGTACGGCCGGATGGTGCATCTCGCGATGGACGCGGCCGCGACGCTCGCGAAGGACGGCATCCAGTGCGACGTGATCGACCTGCGCACGACGTCGCCGCTCGACGAGGAAACGATCCTCGAAAGCGTGGCGCGCACCGGGCGCGTGGTGGTCGTCGACGAAGCGAACCCGCGCTGCTCGATCGCGACCGACATCGCCGCGCTCGTCGCGCAGCGCGCATTCCGGTCGCTGAAGGCGCCGATCGGGCTCGTCACCGCGCCGCATACGCCCGCGCCGTTCGCCGGCGTGCTGGAAGACCTGTACATCCCGTCCGCCGATGCGATTGCGCAGGCGGTCCTGAATACGAGGAGCTGACACGATGTCGATTCACATGATCACGATGCCCAAGTGGGGGCTGTCGATGGAGCAGGGGCAGGTCAACGGCTGGCTGAAGGCGATCGGCGAACGCGTGGCGAAGGGCGACGAGGTGCTCGACGTCGAGACCGACAAGATCTCGTCGGGCGTCGAGTGCGCGTTCGACGGCACGCTGCGCCGGCAGGTGGCGCAGGAGGGCGAGACGCTGCCCGTCGGCGCGCTGCTCGGCGTCGTCGCGGCCGCCGATGCGAGCGACGCCGACATCGATGCGGCGATCGCCGACTTCCAGCGCGATTTCGTGCCGAGCGTGGCTGCCGACGAGGCGGCCGGCCCGCAGCCGGAGAAGGCGCAGATCGGCGGCCGCACGATCCGCTTCCTGAAGCTGGGCGACGGTTCCGGCACGCCGGCCGTGCTGATCCACGGTTTCGGCGGCGACCTGAACAACTGGCTGTTCAATCACGCGGATATCGCCGCGCACCGGCCGGTGTGGGCGCTCGATCTGCCCGGCCACGGCGAGTCGGGCAAGGCGGTCGAGACCGGCAGCCTCGACGAACTGGCCGACGCGGTGCTCGCGCTGCTCGATGCGCAGCAGATCGAGCGCGCGCACCTGATCGGCCATTCGATGGGCGGCGCGGTCGCGATGACGGCGGCCGAGCGCGCGCCGCAACGCGTCGCCTCGCTCACGCTGATCGCGAGCGCGGGGCTCGGCGCCGACATCAACCGCGCGTACATCGACGGCTTCGTCGCCGGCAACAGCCGCAACACGCTGAAGCCGCATCTCGGCGCGCTGTTCGCGGACAACGCGCTGGTCACGCGGCAGCTCGTCGAGGATCTCGTCAAGTACAAGCGGCTCGAAGGCGTGCAGGCCGCGCTGGAGAAAATCGCGCATGCCGCGTTCGACGGCGCCGCGCAGCGGCGGGTGTTCCGCGACCGGCTCGCGACGCTCGCGCCGCGCACGCTCGTGATCTGGGGCGAGCGCGACCAGGTGATTCCCGCGCGGCATGCGCAGGGCTTGCCGGACGGCGTGCGCGCCGAGGTGATCGCCGGCAGCGGGCACATGGTGCAGATGGAGGCGGCCGCCGACGTGAACCGCCTGATCGTCGCGTTTCTCGGAGACTGACGATGGCCGCCGCGCTCGAACGACCCAGCCTCACGGCGCTCGGCCAGCCCGGCGCGAGAAGTCGCGACAAGCTCGCGCGCATTCCGGTGCGCGTGGAGCCCGCGGCCGGCGCGGCGCTGCCGAAGCCGCCGTGGCTGCACGCACGGCCGATGATGAGCGCGGCGGTGGCCGACATGGCCGCCGTGCTACGCGAGCATCGGCTGCATTCAGTCTGCGAGGAGGCGATGTGTCCAAACATCGGCGAGTGCTTCGCGCAGCGCACCGCGACCTTCATGATCATGGGCGGGCTGTGCACGCGGCGGTGCCCGTTCTGCGATGTCGCGCACGGCCGTCCCGAGCCGCTCGATCCCGACGAGCCCGCGCGGCTGGCCGACGCGGCGGCGGCGCTCGGGTTGCGCTACGTCGTGATCACGTCGGTCGACCGCGACGACCTGCGCGACGGCGGCGCCGCGCATTTCGCCGCGTGCATCGCGGCGGTGCGCACGAGCGTGCCGGGCATCGGCGTCGAGGTGCTGACGCCGGACTTCCGCGGCCGCGCGGCCCGTGCGCTCGACGCGCTGTCGTCGGCGTGGCCCGACGTGTTCAATCACAACATCGAGACGGTGCCGTCGCTGTACCGGGCGGCGCGGCCGGGCGCCGACTATCGCGGCTCGCTCGAACTGCTCGCGCAGGCGAAGGCCGCGCGGCCGACGCTCGTGACGAAATCGGGATTGATGCTCGGGCTCGGCGAGCGCGACGACGAGGTGCGCGACACGCTGCGCGACCTGCGCGCGCACGAGGTCGACGTGCTGACGCTCGGCCAGTATCTCGCGCCGTCGGCGCACCATTTGCCGGTGCGGCGATACGTGAGCCCGGACGCGTTCGCCGCATGGCGCGACGAGGCGCTCGCGCTCGGTTTCCGGGAAGTCGTCGCCGGCCCGCTCGTGCGCTCGTCGTATCACGCGGCCGACGTGCTGGAGGACGCGTAGCGCGTCGCGCGTCAGGCCGCGGCGGCGGCGGTGGCGTGTGCGCGGCTGATGCGACGCAGGTACAGCACGAGTCCCGCGCCCGCCAGCATCAGGCTGACCGTGTTCGCGAACCAGAAGCCGCGCGCGCCGGTCAGCCATGCGGGCGCGATGCCGCCGACGTCGAAGCCGAGCACGTAGCCGCCGCTGAGTCCGACGCCCCACAGCGCGACCGCGTAGATCACGGTCGGCACGACCGCCACCTTGTACGCGCGCAGCACGAACGCCGACGTGACCTGCAGCGCATCGAACACGTGGTAGCACGCGACGATCGCGACGAGCGGCATCGCGGCCGCGGCGACGGCCGGGTTCGGCGTATAGCCGCCGACGATCAGCGGGCGCAGCGCGAACACGAGCACGCCGTAGGCGGCCGCGATACCGCACGCGAACATCACGCTGTGCCGGCCGAGCAGCCGGGCTTCCTCGGCGTGTCCGGCGCCGAGCGCGCGCGCGACCAGCGTCGACGCCGCCACGCCGATCGACAGCGGCGTCATGTACAGCACCGCGCCGATGTTGCCGGCGATCTGGTGGCCGGCGAGAGTCGTCGTGCCGAACTGCGCGATGAACAGCGCCATGCACGTGTACGACGTGACCTCGATCAGGTACGACAGGCCCATCGGCACGCCGAGCTTCAGGATCGCCTTCTGGCGCGCCCACACGGGCCAGCAGAAGCGCGAGAAGATCGCGAGCGGCGCGAACACGTCGAGCTTCGCGAGCAGCGCGTAGCCGATCAGCGCGAGCGCCCAGTTGATCAGCGTGCTGGCGAGCCCGCAGCCGGGGCCGCCGAGCGCCGGCACGCCGAAGCCGCCGAAGATGAACCACACGTTCAGCGGAAACTTGAGCAGCAGGGCGCCGATCTGCAGGATCATCGCGAGCCGCGGCTTGCCGGCCGCGTTGGTCAGCGCGTTGTAGATACGGAATACGAGGCTGGCGGGCAGCCCGTACGACAGGATGCGCAGGTAGTCGACGGTGCGCTCGTGCAGCGCGGCGGGTGCGTGCGCGACGCGCAGCAGCGGCTCGGGAAAATGCAGCAGCAGGAAGCCGGGAATCGAGAGCAGTAGCGCGAGCCACAGCGCCTGGCGCACTTCCTCGCCGATCTCGGCATAGCGCCGCGCGCCGTACAGTTGCCCGGTGATCGGCTGCAGCGCGGACAGGATGCCGGTCAGGCCGATATAGATCGATACGTAGATCGACGAGCCGAGCCCGAGCGCGGCGAGATCGACGGCCGAGTAGCGGCCGACCATCGCGGTGTCGATCACGCCGAACGCGATGATCGCGAGCTGGCCGATCAGCACCGGCCACGCGAGACCGACGATCCGGCGGACGTCGCCGAACATCGTCAATCGGCCGCCTGGCGGCGCGGCGGACGCCGCTTGACGGGCGTCTTCGGCCGTTCGATGCGCTCGTACAGGCGGAAGCGCTCGTCGCGGTCGGCAACGCGGCGGCCTTCCCAGACGAGCCGCCATACGTATTGCGACATCGCGCTCGGCTCGCCGAAGTCGGCACGGTCCTGGCGCAGGATCACGTCGCAGTCGCCGGAGAAATCGAAGTGCATGTCGCCGAAATACGCGAAAGTCGCGATCTGCGCGTCGCCGAGCCGCACCGGCGAGATGCACTCGTAGTCGGACGGCAGGTGCACGGCGATCTGTTGCGCGACATCGCGATAGGTCCGGCCGTAGTTGACGATCGGCAGCCACAGCGTCATCAGCAGCACCCACATCAGCGTGGTGCCCGCGCTCGACAGCACGACGCTGCGCCACAGCACCTTCGGCTGCCGCGAGACGCGCCAGCGCACGAGGAAGCACCAGCACACGGTGACGATCACCGCGCAGATGAACGACAGGATCTTGAAATGCGGCTCGTAGCCGGGCACGAGGCGCGCGAGGTTGCGCGCGAGCGGATGCGGGAAGCCGGTGAGCGACGCGAGCCACACGAGCCACACGAAGGTGCCGAGGATCGTGAAGCTCAGCACCGCGAACCAGTCGATCGCGTTGATCGCGCCGCGCTTGAGGGTCGGCAGCGCGAACGTCGCGAGCACCGCGAGCGGCGGCAGCAGCAGCATGTACATGCGGTTCGACTGCTGGCTTTGCAGGATCACGAGCGCGACGAGCGGCACGGCAACCGACAGCGGAATCGCGATGTGCGCACGACGGCGCATGCCGGCCCAGCTCCACCACGCCCAGATCGCGAGCGGCCACGCGGGCCACGTGAACAGCGGCAGGTTCTTCGCCGCATAGCCGAGCACGGCCGTCGGCGGGCCCGAAAAGCGCATCAGGCTGCCGTGGATCCACTGGTTGAAGAACCAGGCCGCGTCGTCCGGCGCCGCGACGAACGCGGCGAGCGGCCAGAGCGCGAAGATCGCGGCCGCGAGCGGCACGCCGACGAGCGGCAGGCGCAGGTTGCGCATCTCGGGCGTGACGAGCCACAGCGCGGCCGTGCCCGCGAGCAGCGCGACGACCAGCACCGGGTTGCCGGACAGCGCGACGAGGCCGATCGCGAGGCCCCACCACAGTGCGCCTTGCAGCGGCTTGTCGATGCCGCGCACGATCCCGTACACCAGCATCGCGATCCACGCGAACTGCGCCAGCTGCGGCGTCGTTTCGTGCCCGCGTTCCGCGAGACCGAAGCAGGCGACGAGCACCAGCAGCGCGCCGTCGCCGAGCGTGCGGCCATAGTCGCGCGGCTCGGGTTCGCCGCCGAATGCGTATTTGAACGGTTGAACCTCGGCGCGCCGGCCGAGCAGGTAGGCCGCGTACCAGACGAACGCGCACGCGACGCAGAACAGCACGCCGGTGTCGACACGCGACGCGTTGCTCGCGTCGACCCACGGGCCCAGGCCGCGGATCGACAGCGCGCCGAGCCAGTAGCCGAGCGGCCCGTCGGTCGTGATGAACTTGCCGACCAGGTTCGGCAGCAGCCAGTCGTGCCAGCTGCCCTTGGCCATCGTCCACATCACGCCGAAACCCGCCGCGTCCTCGTTTTTCCACGGGTCGCGGCCGAACAGGCCGAAAGCCGCGTAGACGAAGCAGAGCGTGAGCAGCAGCCAGCGCGGCAGCGCACGCGTGGCGGAGGCGGTGAGACGGACGACAGGCTTCATGCAGATGAGCGATTTGTTATGGGCGGGCGGCCGGCGCGGCTGCGCGCGGTCGAGCCGGTTTCGAGCATCCGGCATTGTAGTCGCGCCCGCTGTTGTGCGTCAGGCCGTTGCCCGGGCGCCGGTCGGCGCCTTCCGGGCGAGCAGAGACAAAAAAGGGCAGCCTGGGCTGCCCTTTCGTGCGGTACCGGTGCGTTGCAACCACCGGATCGGTGCAAAGCTTACTTTGCAGCCTTGCCGTTGGCGCGTGCGCCGAACTTGTTCTTGAACTTCTCGACACGGCCTGCCGTGTCCATGATCTTTTGCTGACCCGTGTAGAACGAGTGCGATTCCGACGACACTTCGATCTTGGCGAGCGGGTAGGTCTTGCCGTCGAGTTCGATGTTTTCACGCGTCTGGATCGTCGAGCGCGTGATGAACTTGAAGCCGTTCGACATGTCTTGGAAGACGACTTCGCGGTAATTCGGGTGGATGCCTTCTTTCATGGTCTTTCCTTGGTGAGAGCGGTAGCCAACCCGCCGCTTGCCGTGCCGGCGTGCGCGAATTCGCGTATCACCAGACGACGCCAAGCCCGGCGCGAGCCACTTGCCTAAGGTCGAAAAACGGCGATTATGCCAGAAAATCAGACGGTTGACGAATAATTTTCATGGTGCGTCGAGCGCGCCGGTGCCGGCCGGATCCTGCCGGTAGTAGCGCGCGAGCAACCGGTACAGCTCCGGAAATTCGGACTCGAACGCTTTCGGCCGCACGAACAGCGCCTCGCTGCACACCGCGAAGAATTCCGACGGATGATCGGCCGCATAGGGATCGATCAGCGAGTCCCGCTCGAAGCGCGCCCACGCGCGGTCCGGCACCGCGTCGACGCGCCCGCAGAACTGGTCGTATGCGTGTTCGAACACGTCGGCCCACGCCTGTGCGTCGAGATGCGGCGCATGCCAGCGGCGAAAAAGGGGCGGATAGCCGTCGGCCGCGCCGTTGACCATGTCGATCTTGTGCGCGAACTCGTGAATCACGACGTTGTACGCGTCCCGGCCGTCGGTCATTTGCGCGTCTTCCCACGAGAGGATCACGGGGCCGCCTTCCCATGCCTCGCCGCTCGCATCCTGCTCGACTTCGTGGACGACGCCGTCCTCGTCCTGCACGGTCTTGCGGATCACGAATTCGCCCGGATACACGACGACGCCGACCCAGCCGTCGTACAGCGACAGGTCGAGATTCAGCACGGGCAGGCAGGCCTGCGCGGCGATCGCGACGATCATCGCGTCGGTGAGCTCGAGCCCGTGCGCGGTCGAAAACGATTTTTTCGCGACGAACAGGCTCGTCAGCTCGCGCAGCCGGCCGAGCGCGTCGGGCGGCAGGGTCGCGAGGAACGGCAGGCGCTCGACGGTTTCCTGCCACAGCGCGTCGGGAATCGGATGGCTGCGCAGCGCGCGGTCGCGGCGGCGGTCGTCGAACCAGCGGGTCAGTTTCGAAAGCATGGAGGCCGCGGATGAAAAACCAAAGCCTGTCTTTTAACTCAATCGATCTGTTTTTGCCATGCCGCGAAGAGGCCGCCGACGAGCGCCACGCCCGCGAGGAAGTAAAAGCCGTCGAGCGACGCGAGGAACGACGCCTGTTGCGCCACCATCCGCGCGATCGACGCGATCGCGAGGCCGTGCGCGTCGTTCAGCGCGTGGCCGGCGGCCGCATAGCTGCGCGTCAGCGCATCGACGGTCTGCTGGAACAGCGGATCGAACACGTTCGCACGCTCGACGAGCCGTGTCTGGTGCACGGCCAGCCGGTGCTGCTCGACGATGATCACCGACGACGTCGCGAACGAGATCGTCAGTTGCCGCACGATGTTCTTCAGCCGGTAGCCGTGCGTGTATTCGTCGATCGCGAAAATCCGGAACGTGAGGTTCGCGACCGGCAGCACGATGAACAGCAGCAGCAACCCGCGCAGCAGCAGCGGGACGATCAGCGCGGCTTCGCCGACCTGCGGCGTCATCCGGGTCATCCACAGCGCGGCCGTGACGGCGATCGCGAACCCCGGCACGACGAACCACTTCTTGTGCGTGACGAATTTCGCGTAGCGCAGGTAGGCGAACAGCGCGGTGGCGGAGATCAGCGACATCGTGCCCACCAGGCGCCCGGCGTTCTCGACCGGATAGCCGAGCCCGCCCTCGAGAAACCGCGACGTCAGGTAACTGAAGCCCGTCGTCTCGTAGTAATAGAACATGTAGAGCAGCAGCCCGATCTGGAACGTCCGCTCGCGAAACGCATGCAGCCGCACGAGCGGCGTCGGGTGATGCCACTGGTGATACGCGAACCACGCGAGCGCGCCGAGCCCCGCGATCGTCAGCAGGATCAGCATCGGCGAGCCGCTGTAGAGCTGGTAATGCACCTGCTGCAGCACGATCTGCAGCGCCCCTTGCGCGAGCGCGAACACGACGTACGGCCAGAAATGTCCGGAACCGCGTTCGTCGTCCGGCGTGCGGCCCGAATCGGGCAGCGTGAGCAAGGCGAGGATCGCGAACGCGATGCCGGCCGGCGCCGTGCACGCGAACAGTGCGCGCCACGTCGAATGCGCGACCAGCAGCCCGCCGACGATCGGCGCGAGCGCGCTGCCGAGCAGGATCATGATGAGGAATGCGCGCGTCGCGGGCGGACGCTCCTGCGGCTTGAAGCTGATCTGGATCAGGATCCGGCACGCACCCATCATCGGGCCGATGAAATAGCCCTGAAAGCCGCGCGCGAATGCGAGCTCCAGCGACGTGTCGGCCAGCGCCGCCGCGATCGCGCCGAACGAGAACATCAGCATGCAGCCCGCGACGTAGCGGCGATGGCCGAGCCGGTCGACCCACCATTGCTGCTGCAGGATGCCGAGCACGGCCGTGACCGCGTAGGCGCTCGACGACCAGACGAGTTCGTCGGGCGACGCGTTGATGCCGCCCGCGATGTAGCTCGCGAAGAACGAGAAGGCGGCGTTGTCGAAGTAGTCGATGCCGGTGACGAGCGCGAGCGCCCACGGGAACAGGTCCGCGCGCAGGTTCGCGCGGCTCCACAGCGGCGGCCGGCCCGGCACCGCGTTCATTCGCGATCCTTGCGCGCGCGCCGCGTGCCGGCTTCGGCCTGCCGCTGCGCGATCAGGACCTCGGCGTTTTCGCCGGCGAGGCGCCGTTCGACGTAGTCGATGTCGTGCTGCAACTCCTTGCGCAGCGCGACGGCTTCCTTCAGCTCGCGCTGGACGGCCGCGATCCGCCGGTCGAGCGTATCGATCTGCTCGGCCAGGCCCGCGCGGATGTCGCGCAGCGACGCATCCGAATAGCGGCGCCGGCCGTCGCCGGTTTCTTCCAGCGGGCGCTTCAGCATTTCGGTGATGCCGTGCAGCGAGAAGCCGAGCGCGCGCAACCGCAGGATGCGCGCGAAGCGCTCGAGGTCGGCTTCGTCGTAGAGGCGGTAGCGGCCTTCGCTGCGCGACGGCGTGACGAGCCCGCGCTCTTCGTAATATTTGAGCGTGCGCGGCGTGACGCCGAGCCGCGACGCGGCGTCGCTGACGGTCAACAACGGGGTGGAGGCATCGTTCGGCATCGGGTGGGCGAGATTCGGCGGGACGATGACGCGATTATAGATCAACCTGTACGTTCACGTTCAGGTTGAGATCGAAAAACGGCCGCCGGGCAGGTTGCGCGGGCGGCCGTGTCGCGGAGCGGGGGCGATCAGCCGCCGCGGCGCATCAGGTCGAAGAACTCGGAGTTGCTCTTCGTCTGACGGATCTTGTCGAGCAGGAATTCCATGGCCTCGACTTCGTCCATGTCGTGGATGAACTTGCGCAGCACCCAGATTTTCTGAAGGATCTCGGGCTTGATCAGCATTTCCTCGCGACGCGTGCCCGACTTGTTCAGGTTGATCGACGGATACACGCGCTTTTCCGCGAGACGGCGCTCGAGGTGCACTTCCATGTTGCCGGTGCCCTTGAACTCTTCGTAGATCACGTCGTCCATGCGGCTGCCGGTTTCGATCAGCGCCGTGCCGATGATCGTCAGCGAGCCGCCTTCCTCGATGTTGCGTGCCGCGCCGAAGAAGCGCTTCGGACGTTGCAGCGCGTTCGCGTCGACACCGCCCGTCAGCACCTTGCCCGACGCCGGGATCACGGTGTTGTATGCGCGCGCGAGACGCGTGATCGAGTCGAGCAGGATCACGACGTCGTGCTTCATTTCGACGAGGCGCTTGGCCTTCTCGATCACCATTTCGGCGACCTGGACGTGGCGCGTGGCCGGTTCGTCGAACGTCGAGGCGATCACTTCGCCGGCGACCGAGCGCTGCATTTCGGTCACTTCTTCCGGACGCTCGTCGATCAGCAGCACGAACAGGATCACGTCCGGGTGGTTTTGCTTGATCGCGTGCGCGATGTGCTGGAGCATCACGGTCTTGCCCGACTTCGGCGACGCGACGAGCAGGCCGCGCTGGCCCTTGCCGATCGGCGCGATCATGTCGATGATGCGGCCCGTGACGTTTTCCTCGCCGCGCATTTCGCGTTCGAGCGACAGCGGCTTGTTCGGATGCAGCGGCGTGAGGTTCTCGAACATGATCTTGTGTTTCGAGGCCTCGGGCGGCTGCCCGTTGACTTTGTCGACCTTCACCAGCGCGAAGTAGCGCTCGCCGTCCTTCGGCGTACGGACTTCACCTTCGATGGTGTCGCCGGTGTGCAGGTTGAAGCGCCGGATCTGCGACGGGCTGATGTAGATGTCGTCGGTGCTCGCGAGGTACGACATTTCCGGCGAGCGCAGGAAGCCGAAGCCGTCCGGCAGCACTTCGAGCGTGCCGTCGCCGAAGATCGTCTCTCCCGTCTTGGCGCGCTTTTTAAGAATGGCGAACATCAACTCCTGCTTGCGCAGGCGGTTCGCGTTTTCGATCTCCAGGCCATTGGCCATTTCGATCAGTTCGGACACGTGCAGAGACTTGAGCTCGGATAAATGCATACGGGGAACCCGCCAGGGAGGAGAAGCGACGAAAGAAAATAAGGGAGGAGGGCGAGCGGAAGCGCTCAGAGACTTAATGCGTCTTGCCGACGTTTTTTAATTCTAGCATAGGCCGATTCGCGCTTGAGCGAGCGATCGTCGGCTTGACGACGGACGTGTTGCCGACTGACAACACGTCCGCGGAACTGCCGGTATTACAGATGGCTGTCCAGGAATGCGGTGAGCTGCGACTTCGACAGCGCGCCGACCTTCTGCGCGGCGGCCGCGCCGTTCTTGAACAGGATCAGCGTCGGGATGCCGCGCACGCCGAATTTCGCCGGCGTGGCCTGATTGTCGTCGACGTTGATCTTCGCGATCTGCAGCTTGTCGCCGTAGTCCTTCGCGACTTCGTCGAGGATCGGGGCGATCATCTTGCACGGGCCGCACCATTCGGCCCAGAAATCGACGAGTACGGGCTTGTCGGACTTGACGACGTCCTGTTCGAACGATGCGTCGCTGATGTGTTTGATCTGTTCGCTCATTGGGTCAATACCTCTTACGGTTCGGGGACTGCCTGCTTGCGCGTTGCGGCGTACCGGCCGCCGTGGGCTGCCGGCCGCTGCGGCAGGTCACTCCGCCTTCCGGAAAGAGGGCGTAAGCGCTGCATGCCGCGGCTCGCGGGTCGTTCGGGCGTCATATTAGCCTAAATTGCTATCTGCTGCGGGCGGCGATAGTAGCCGCTACGCGAGTAGGGGTACGACGCGACGTTCGACCGTCGTGCCACGCAGGTGGAGGCCGGTCCGCGAATTACAAGGGGCGGGCCGCATTCGACGTGTACAAGTGGACGACGTGCCGGTTTGCCCGGCGATATTCGCATTGATGCGAACAAACGGTCGCATTCGTCCGGAAGCGGTGATAGAATATGCCGTGACGGGCCTCCTCGCATGGTGGGGCGGTGAACCTGGTCAGGTCGGGAACGAAGCAGCCACAATCGTTTTCTGCCAGTGCCGAGGGTTGGGCTCGTCACCTTCCTTCTCGCCCCGTTCGCAGGGCGTTTTTTATTTCTGCGTCACACTCCGTTCGACCTGCGCCTTGCCCGTGTTCCGCACCGTTTCGCGTGTCGGCGCGACGCAGCGTTACTGATACAATTTCCCGATGACCTATCAAGTTCTCGCACGCAAGTGGCGTCCGAAGGATTTCGCTTCGCTCGTCGGCCAGGAGCACGTCGTCAGGGCGCTCACGCACGCGCTCGACGGCGGGCGTCTCCATCACGCCTATCTGTTTACCGGAACCCGCGGTGTCGGCAAGACGACGCTGTCGCGGATCTTCGCGAAGGCGCTCAACTGTGAAACCGGCGTCACGTCGCAGCCGTGCGGCGTGTGTCGCGCCTGTCGCGAGATCGACGAGGGCCGTTTCGTCGACTACGTCGAGATGGATGCGGCGAGCAACCGCGGCGTCGACGAGATGGCCGCGCTGCTCGAGCGCGCGGTGTACGCGCCCGTCGATGCGCGCTTCAAGGTCTACATGATCGACGAAGTGCACATGCTGACGAACCACGCGTTCAACGCGATGCTGAAGACGCTCGAAGAGCCGCCGCCGCACGTCAAGTTCATCCTCGCGACGACCGATCCGCAGAAAATCCCCGTCACCGTGCTGTCGCGCTGCCTGCAGTTCAACCTGAAGCAGATGCCGGCCGGGCACATCGTGTCGCATCTCGAGCGGATCCTCGGCGAAGAGCGGATCACGTTCGAGCCGCAGGCGCTGCGTCTGCTCGCGCGCGCCGCGCAGGGCAGCATGCGCGACGCGCTGTCGCTGACCGACCAGGCGATCGCCTATTCGGCGAACGAGGTGACCGAGTCGGCGGTGTCGGGCATGCTCGGCGCGCTCGACCAGACTTACATGGTGCGCTTGCTCGACGCGCTCGCGGCCGGCAACGGCCCGGAAATCCTCACGATCGCCGACGAGATGTCGCTGCGCAGCCTGTCGTTCTCGACCGCGCTGCAGGATCTCGCGAGCCTGCTGCACCGGATCGCATGGGCGCAGTTCGCGCCGGGCTCGGTGCTCGACGAATGGCCCGAAGCGGCCGACCTGCGTCGTTTCGCGGAGACGCTGAGCCCCGAACAGGTTCAATTGTTCTATCAGATCGCGACCGTCGGGCGCGCCGAGCTCGGCCTGGCGCCGGACGAATACGCCGGTTTCACGATGACGCTGCTGCGGATGCTCGCGTTCGAGCCGACCGTTGGCGCCGGCAGTGCGCCGGGCGGCCAGCCGTCCGTGCCGCCGCGTACGGTGCCGGCCCCGCGCGCAGCCGCGGCACCGGCAGCCGCCGCGGCGAAGCCGGTATCGGCCGCGCCCGCTGCCGCAGCGCGTCCGCAAGCCGCGGCGCCGGCTGCACCGGTCGCACGTTCGGCGCCGGCGCAATCAAGCGACGAAGCCGAGCGGCCGGCCGCCCAACCGGTTGCCGTCCCGTCACCGGCAGAGTCGGCAGCACCGGCACCGGCACCGGTCGCGGCCCACGCACAAGCTATCGAGCCGCCGCAGCCGGAAGCGAAGGCAGTGCCCGCAGTCGACATGCCGCCTCCCGCGCACAAGGAACCTGAGCCGCCTGCCGTTGCCGCCATGCAGCGAAACGACGAACCGGCTCCCGCGGCCGAACCGGCGCCGCGCGCTGCATCGCCCGAACCCGCCGCCGCGCGGTCGGCGCGCGCAGGCGGTGCCGCCGCCGCGCTCGACGTGCTGCGCAATGCGGGGATGCGCGTGTCGTCGGACCGTGGGCGCGCAGGCGCTGCTGCCGCCAAGCCGGCGGCAACCCAGCCGGCGGCCGACAAGCTGGCCACACCGCGTCCGGCCGTCCAGGTGCCGACGCCGCGTGCCGCTGCCCGTGCGCCGCAAGCAGCCGATTCGCGCCAGCCGTCGCCGCCTTGGGAAGACATCCCGCCCGACGACTACGTACCGCTCAGCGCCGACGAGATGTTCGGCGGTTCCGACGACGGCTTCGTGCCGGTATTCGACAGCGGTCCCGACGACGTGCGCGTGACGCCGAAGCCGGCGGACGCGCGTCCGGCCGCGCCGATCGACTCGCGCCCGTTGCCGCCCGCGATCGCGCTCGATCCGATCGGCTTCGACGGCGAATGGCCGGCGCTGGCCGCGCGGCTGCCGCTGAAGGGTGTCGCGTACCAGCTCGCGTTCAACAGCGAACTGACGGCCGTCGATGCGACCGCATTGAAATTGTCCGTGCCGGTGCCGCAGTATGCGGACGCCGCACAGGTGGCGAAGCTGAAGGCCGCACTGGCCGATGCGCTCGGCAAGCCGGTCGAGGTGAGCGTCGAGGTCGGGCCCGCGCGGCGCACCGCGGCAGCGCTCGATGCGGCCGCACGCGCGGCGCGCCAGCGCGAAGCCGAGCAGGAGATTCACGGCGATCCGTTCGTCCAGCAGCTCGTGCGCGAGTTCGGTGCGCGCATCGTCGACGGATCGGTGCGCCCGCTCGCCGATTCGGCGCCGGACGGCGCCCCGCCGACGCTGCATTGAACTGACCGCCCCGCGACAGGCACAATCACGCCCCGCACACATTGGCCGGCACGCGCCGCGTGCCGGTTTTCACACGATCAAGAAGGAGTATTCCCATGTTGAAAGGCAACCTCGCCGGACTGATGAAGCAAGCGCAGCAAATGCAGGAAAACATGAAGAAGATGCAGGAGCAGCTTGCGCTCATCGAAGTGGAAGGGCAGTCGGGCGCCGGCCTCGTCAAGGTGACGATGACGTGCCGCAACGAAGTGCGCCGCGTGTCGATCGACCCGAGCCTGCTCGCGGACGACAAGGACATGCTCGAGGATCTCGTCGCCGCTGCGTTCAACGACGCGGTGCGCAAGGCCGAAGCAACGTCGCAGGAAAAGATGAGCGGGATGACGTCGGGCCTGCCGCTGCCCCCGGGCTTCAAGCTGCCGTTCTGAGCGCGGCGTCCTTGTCACCGTTTGCCGCCGTATGAAACAGCCGTCCGCCTTGTCCGCTCTCGTCGAAGCGTTGCGCGTGCTGCCCGGCGTCGGGCCGAAATCCGCGCAGCGCATGGCGGTTCACCTGATGCAACACGACCGTGAGGGCGCGGAGCGGCTCGGCCGCTCGCTGCTGTTCGCGACCGAGCATCTGCAGCACTGCGAGAAGTGCAACACGTTCACCGAAGCGCAGATCTGCGATGTCTGCAGCGACGAGGAGCGCGATCCGACGCTGCTGTGCGTCGTCGAGACGCCTGCCGACCAGATCATGCTCGAGCAGACGATGACCTACCGCGGGCTGTATTTCGTGCTGATGGGGCGACTGAGCCCGCTCGACGGAATCGGCCCGAAGGAAATCCATTTCGACCGCCTCGTGCGGCGCGCGTCCGACGGCGTCGTCAAGGAAGTCGTGCTCGCGACCAACTTCACGAACGAAGGCGAAGCCACCGCCCACTACCTCGGCCAGACGCTCAAGGCGCGCGGGCTCGCGGTCACGCGCCTCGCGCGCGGCGTGCCGGTGGGCGGCGAGCTCGAGTACGTCGACGCGGGCACCATCGCCCGCGCGATGCTCGACCGCCGCACGATGTAAGCCGGGCGCCGCCCGCGGGCGGCGCCGTTCCTTCATGTCAGGGAGACACATGAGCGTCAGCCAGGGCCCGCTCGCGGGCGTCAAGGTGCTCGAATTCGGAACGCTGATCGCGGGGCCGTTCGCGTCGCGGCTGTTCGCCGAATTCGGCGCGGAAGTGATCAAGATCGAGGATCCGAACGGCGGCGACCCACTGCGCAAGTGGCGCAAACTCCACCCGGAGCAGGGCGGCACGTCGCTGTGGTGGTCCGTCCAGGCGCGCAACAAGAAATCGGTCACGCTCAACCTGAAAGCCGACGCCGGCAAGGCGATCGCGCGGCAGCTCGCGAGCGAGGCCGACATCGTGATCGAGAACTTCCGTCCGGGCCTGCTCGAAAAGCTCGGGCTCGGCTACGACGTGCTGTCGGCCGACAATCCGGGCCTCGTGATGGTGCGCCTGTCCGGCTACGGGCAGACGGGCCCGTACCGCGACCGGCCCGGCTTCGGCGCGATCGCCGAATCGATGGGCGGGCTGCGCCACATCACCGGCTATCCGGATCTGCCGCCGCCGCGCATCGGCATCTCGATCGGCGATTCGATCGCCGCGCTGCACGGCGTGATCGGCGCGCTGATGGCGCTCCATCACCGCAAGGTCAACGGCGGCGCGGGGCAGGTGGTCGACGTTGCACTGTATGAAGCCGTCTTCAACATGATGGAAAGCGTGGTGCCCGAGTACGGCGTGTACGGGATGGTGCGTGAGCGCACCGGCGCGTCGCTGCCGGGCATCGTGCCGTCGAATACGTATGCATGCCGCGACGGCAGCATCGTGATCGGCGGCAACAGCGATCCGATCTTCAAGCGGCTGATGAAGGCGATCGAACGCGACGACCTCGCCGACGATCCCGCGCTCGCGCAAAACGACGGGCGTGTGCCGCGCACGCAGGAAATCGACGACGCGATCGCCGCGTGGCTCGCGCCGCGCACGATCGACGAGGCGCTCGTCGTGCTCAACGCGGCCGACGTGCCGGCCGGGCGCATCTACAGCGCCGCCGACATGTTCACCGATCCGCAGTTCGTCGCGCGCCAGATGATCCAGCGTTTCAAGCTGGCCGACGGCACCGACATTCCGCTGCCGAACATCACGCCGAAGCTGTCGGATACGCCGGGCGAAACGCGCTGGCTCGGGCCCGAGCTCGGCGAGCATACCGACGAGGTGCTGCGCGGCCTCGGCTACGACGGGCAGGCGATTGCCGCCCTGCGCGAGGCCGGCGCGATCTGAGTGCACCCGGCCTGGCGCGTCGCGCCGGGCGGCCCGATGACGGGATGATGTTCCCGAGAAGATTTTCTCCGGCGGAAAACCCGGCGGCCCGGTGTTTTCCCCAGCGCGCGGAACGCCGCCGCGCAGTGCGGCGGCGCAGCGCGTGCCCATGCGTAAACCCGCCCGTCCGCGGTGGCCGGACTGTCGCTCTCGCGCCATCTTTCCTCGGTTACAATCGCCGGATGCGAATCCTACTCAGCAACGACGACGGCTATCTCGCCCCCGGTCTCGCCGCGCTCAGCGAAGCGTTGCAGCCGCTGGCCGAGCTTACGGTGATCGCGCCCGAGCAGAACTGCAGCGGCGCGTCGAATTCCCTCACGTTGTCGCGGCCGCTGTCGGTGCAGCGCGCTGCGGGTACGGGTTTCTTCTATGTGAACGGCACGCCGACCGATTCGGTGCACGTCGCGCTGACGGGGATGGCCGATGCGAGGCCGGATATCGTCGTGTCGGGCATCAACAACGGCCAGAACATGGGCGAAGACACGCTCTATTCGGGGACAGTTGCAGCCGCCACCGAAGGCATCATGTTCGGTGTGCCGGCGATCGCGTTCTCGCTGGTCGACAAGGGCTGGGCCCATCTGGCCGATGCCGCGCGCGTCGCCGCGGAAATCGTCGCGCACTACCTCGCACATCCGCTGCCCGGCCAGCCGCTGCTGAACGTCAATATTCCGAACCTGCCGTACGACCAACAGAAGGGCTGGAAAGTCACGCGCCTCGGCAAGCGTCATCCGTCGCAGCCGGTGATTCGCCAGACCGACCCGCGCGGCGAGCCGATTTACTGGATCGGTGCCGCGGGCGAGGCGCTGGACGCCAGCGAGGGCACCGATTTCCACGCCGTCGCAAACGGCTTCGTGTCGATCACGCCGCTGCAGCTCGATCTCACGCATACGCAGATGCTGCCCGCGACGCGCGAATGGGCGCGCGCCGGAGGGCGGGCTTCATGAGCGGCGAGCGCGCGAAGCGGTTCCCGCTCGCGCTCGAAGATCTCAAGCGAGCGCCACGCAAGTCGGAAGGTCGGGCCGGTGAACGCCAGGTGGCGGGCACGAAGTCGAAGGCCGCCGACAAACCCGCAGCCGTGCTGAAACCGGTTGCGGTGAAGCCGGCCGCCGTGCGGGCGCCGCTGCCGGGTATCGCCGCCGCGAAGCCGGCGACCGCACCGAAGCCGACCGTGCTGAAGCCTGCGCTGCCGAAGCCGGCTGCGCCGAGCATCGTGCCGGCCGGCGCGTTCGCGCTCACGTCGGAACGTGTGCGCGAGCGGATGGTCGAACGCCTGCGCGCGAACGGCGTCACCGATGCGCGCGTGCTGGACGCGATGGCCGCGGTGCCGCGCCACATGTTCGTGGATCCCGGGCTCGCGACGCAGGCCTACGAGGATTCGGCGTTGCCGATCGGCCACCAGCAGACCATTTCAAAGCCGTCGGTCGTCGCGCGCATGATCGAGCTCGCGATGGCCGGCCGCACGCTCGAGCGCGTGCTCGAGATCGGCACCGGTTGCGGCTATCAGGCCGCCGTGCTGAGCCACGTGGCACGCGACGTGTATTCGATTGAACGCATCAAGCCGCTTTACGAGCGCGCGAAGCTGAACCTGCGGCCGCTGCGCGTGCCGAACATCCGTCTGCACTACGGCGACGGGCGTGTCGGCCTGCCGTCCGCGGCCCCGTTCGACGCGATCGTGATCGCGGCGGCGGGGCTCGACGTGCCGCAGGCGCTGCTCGAGCAGCTCGCGATCGGCGGGCGGCTCATCGCGCCGGTCGGCGCGCAGAGCGGGCAGCACCAGGTGCTCACGCTCGTCGAGCGCGTTGCGCACGCGCAATGGCGAGAGTCCCGGCTTGATCGCGTTTTCTTTGTCCCTTTAAAATCCGGAGTGATTTGAAACCGATGAGTATGTTGCGCGCGATGCAAAACAACCGATCCAGGGAACCGCTCACGCTCGCCCAGCGCGCGATCTGTGTGGCTGCGTTCTCCACGTTACTGGCCGCCTGTGCGACGCGGCTCGACAACGCGCCCGTCGTCGACCGCTCCGGCTCGCTCGGCACGACCGCCGCCGCGCAGCCCGCGGTGCCGCTCGGCCCGCCGCCGCCGGGCTTCTACCGTGTGAAGCCGGGCGACACGCTGTACCGGATCGCGCTCGAGAACGGGCAGAACTATCGCGACATCGCGTCGTGGAACAATCTGACGAACCCGAACCAGATCGAAGTCGACCAGTTGCTGCGCGTGGCGCCGCCAGGCGGCGCGGCGGTCGCGGGCGTACCGGCTGCGGGCGTACCGGCCACCGCGCCGATCGCCGGCGGTGCAGTCGCGACCGCACCGCTGAGCAGCGGGCCGGCCACGCCGGCCATGGGCACGTCGTCCTCGCTCGCCGCCACGCCGCCGGCTGCGGCAACCGGATCGAGCGATACGGCTGCCGCACCGAGCGGCCCCGTGACGTTCGCATGGCCCGCGCGCGGCCCCGTGCTGAACGGGTTCGACGATGCGAAGAACAAGGGTGTCAATATCGGCGGGACGGCCGGCGAAGCCGTGAAGGCGGCCGCGGACGGCCGCGTCGTTTACTCCGGCAACGGCCTGCGTGGCTACGGCAACCTCATTATCATCAAACACGATGCAACTTACCTCACGGCGTATGCACACAATCGCGCTTTGATGGTAAAAGAGGGGGACGCGGTAACGAAGGGGCAGAAGATCGCCGAGATGGGTAACAGCGATGCCGACCGCGTGATGCTGCATTTCGAGGTTCGCCGGCAGGGTAAGCCTGTCGATCCGCTGAAGTATTTGCCGCCTCAATAACCGAGACGACCATGCCGAAATCGAAGCGCCACGAGCCGCAAGCCGAGTCTGAGAAGATCAGTCGTGCCACGCAAGCATCGGTGGGGCGAGTAGGTGCTTCGACGGACGACGAGGACGACGCCGCGGAAAACGAACGTGATCTCGATACACGCGACGGCGAAGCGGACGGTGGCGACGACGAGCGCGAAGGCCGCCAGGAAGCGGCGCCCGACGTCGACGATTTCCGCACGCTGCTGCAGGCCGAGCTCACGGCCGACACGATCCAGCATTACCTGAACCGCATCAGCGTGAAGCCGCTGCTGACCGTCGAGGAAGAGCAGCGCTATTCGCGCCTCGCGAAGGCCGGCGAATTCGAGGCGCGCCAGGTGATGATCGAGCGCAACCTGCGTCTCGTCGTCAGTATCGCGAAGGGGTACCTGAACCGCGGCGTGCCGCTGCTCGACCTGATCGAGGAAGGCAACCTCGGCCTGATGCATGCGATCGAGAAATTCGACCCGACGCGCGGTTTCCGTTTCTCGACCTACGCGACGTGGTGGATCCGGCAGAGCATCGAGCGGGCGATCATGAACCAGGCCCGCACGGTGCGCCTGCCCGTGCACGTGATCCGCGAACTGAACCAGGTATTGCGCGCGAAGCGCCACCTCGAAAAGAATTCGATGTCGACGGGCGAGGCGGCCGAGCGCCGCGAAGCCAGCATCGACGACATCGCCTATCTCACCGGCAAGACCGCCGAGGAAGTCACCGATATCCTCGCGCTCAACGAACACACGGCGTCGCTCGACGCGCCGCTCGACCTCGATCCCGCGAGCAGCCTGCTCGACCTGCTGCCCGACGACCAGAGCCAGTCGCCCGACGCCGAGGTGCAGCATCGCGAGCTCGAAACGTTGACGCGCGCGTGGCTGTCGCGGCTGTCCGACAAGCACCGGCACGTGATCGAGCGCCGCTTCGGCCTGAACCATATCGAACCGGCGACGCTCGAGGAGCTCGCCGACGAGATGGGGCTCACGCGCGAGCGCGTGCGGCAGATCCAGCAGGAAGCGCTGGTGCGCCTCAAGCGGTTCTTCGCCTCCAACGGCGTGCGCAAGGACGCCGTTCTGTAACCGATGACTCCGATTCTTGTTTTTGACATCGAGACGATTCCCGATGTCGACGGCATTCGCCGTCTGGAAGACCTGCCCGCGACGCTCGACGATGCCGCGGTGGCCGAACACGCATTCGCCGCACGCCGCGAGAAGACGGGCGGCGATTTCCTGCCGCACCATCTGCAGCGGATCGCGGCGATCTCGTGCGTATTCCGCGACAACAACGGTTTTCGCGTGCGCTCGCTCGGGACGCCGCAGGACGACGAAGCCACGCTGATCCAGTCGTTCTACCGCGTGATCGAGAAATACACGCCGCAGCTCGTGTCGTGGAACGGCGGCGGTTTCGATCTGCCGGTCCTCCATTACCGCGCGCTCGTGCACGGCATTCCCGCCACCCGCTACTGGGATCTCGGCGAGGACGACCGCGAATTCAAGTGGAACAACTACATCTCGCGCTATCACTCGCGGCATACCGACCTGATGGACGTGCTCGCGATGTATCAGGCGCGCGCCAACGCGCCGCTCGATGCGCTCGCGAAGCTGTGCGGCTTTCCGGGCAAGCTCGGGATGGACGGCAGCCAGGTATGGCCGGCGTTCCGGGACGGGCGGATCGACGAAATCCGCAACTATTGCGAAACCGACGTCGTCAACACCTACCTGCTGTATTGCCGGTTCCAGTTGATGCGCGGCGGCCTGACGCCGAGCGAGTACGCGGACGAGATTCTGATCGTGAAGAACGCGCTTGCGCAGGAGCCGGCGCCGCACTGGGTCGAATACCTGGCGGGCTTCGACGCGTAGCGCGGCCCGTGCCGCAACCGGCGCGGTCAGGCCAGTTCGAGCAGCACCGGCTGGTGGTCGGACGCGCGTACGTCCCCGTCGATCTCGCAGCCGACGACGCGCGGCAACAGCGTGTCGGTCACGAACACGAAATCGCACGCGAGCGGCCCCTCCGACCATTGCACCGTATCGTAGACGCCGGCCGTCGGCGGCGGCGTACGACCGGGATGCCGTGCGACCCACGCGTCGACGAAACTCGGCGCGTCGGCGATCGGCTCCAGGAAGCGCCGGTACGCGTCGCTATCGAATGGGCTGTTGAAATCGCCGCAGACGATCGCATCGCGCGGTTGTCCGGTCGCGCTGAACGGCCCCTCGGCGGTTTCGGCGGGAGCCGGGTGTGCCGCGTGCGCGCAGGCCTCGCGATGCCGGTCGCGCAGCGCGTCGACCTGCGCAAGCCGCTGGCGCACCGAGTAATACTCCAGATGCGTGGTGACCACGCGTAACGATCCGAAGGGCGCCTGCAATTCGATGTCGAGCGCGACGCGCGGCATCGACGGTGCGCCGGCGTCGGCCGGCCACGGCAGCGATTGGCGCCGCACGCGCCCGAGCGGCAGCCGCGTCGCGATCGCGTTGCCGAACTGGCGGCGCGGGGCGCCCGGCCGGATGGCCGGCAGGTCGGCGCCGACGGCGTCGACGATCGTATAGCCGGGCAGCAGCGCGGCGAGTTCGGCGAATTGGTCGGGGCCCGGCCGGCCGGGCAGGGCGTCGAAGCCGCGCGTGACTTCCTGCAGGCACAGCACGTCGAAATCGCCGAGTTGACGAATCGCCGCGACGGTGCGGGAAAGATCGACGACGCCGTCGGCGTCCCGACCCCATTGGATGTTCCAGTCGATCAATCGCATGGTCGAATCTCCTGTCGAGCGGAATGTCGGGCCTCGGGCGTTGCCGGGCCGTTTTGCGGCTCGGCTCGGCTCGCCGCAGGCGCGTCCCGAAGCCGCATTGCAGGGCCGCCCGGGCGCCCCACAGGGCTGTCCGTGCGCAAGTTCGGCGCCTGCGTCATCCAAAGCGCGCGACGGGCGCCTTCGTCGTCTACAATCTCGCCTTCTTCAACGTTTGTCAGGAAAAGCTGGTGTCCGAAGCCGTCCCCACTTCTGCGCGCAAATCGAAAAACGCGCCCGTCGCGCCCGGGCCCGCCCCGGTTCTCGAGATCGAATCGCTCGACATGGAAGCGCGCGGTGTCGGCCGCACGATGACCGAGGACGGTCAGCCGGGCAAGGTGATCTTCGTCGAAGGCGCGCTGCCGGGCGAGCGCGTGACTTATTCGAGCTATCGCCGCAAGCCGAGCTACGAGCAGGCGACGGTAGTCGACATTCTGCGCCCGAGCGTGATGCGCACGCAGCCGAAGTGCAAATTCTTCGGCACCTGCGGCGGCTGCTCGATGCAGCATCTCGACATGCGCGCGCAGGTGGCGGTCAAGCAGCGCGTGCTCGAGGACAACTTGTGGCATCTGGCGAAGCTGCGTGCGGAAACGATGTTCGCGCCGATCCACGGTCCGTCGTGGGGCTATCGCTACCGTGCGCGCCTGACCGTGCGCAACGTGGTGAAGAAGGGCGGCGTGCTGGTCGGGTTCCACGAGAAGAAGAGCAGCTACGTCGCCGACATGACGAGCTGCGAAGTGCTGCCGCCGCACGTGTCGGCCATGCTCGTGCCGCTGCGCCGGCTCGTCGAAGGGCTGTCGATTCGCGACCGGATGCCGCAGATCGAACTCGCGGTCGGCTCGGCCGTCACCGCGCTCGTGCTGCGCGTGCTGGAGCCGATCAACGCGGACGACGAAGCGCTGCTGCGCGCGTTCGCGGACGAGCACAACGTGCAGTTCTGGTTGCAGCCGAAGGGCCCCGACACGGTGACGCCGTTCTATCCGCTCGACGTATCGCTCGACTACACGCTGCCGGAATTCGGCATCCGCATGCCGTTCAAGCCGACCGACTTCACGCAGGTCAACCACCAGATCAACCGCGTGCTGGTGGGCCGGGCGCTGCGCCTGCTCGCGCCGTCGCGCGACGATCGCGTGCTCGACCTGTTCTGCGGGATCGGCAACTTCACGCTGCCGCTCGCGCGGCTGTCGCGCGAAGTAATGGGCATCGAGGGCAGCGACACGCTGACCACGCGCGCGCTGGCGAACGCACGCGAGAACGGTGTCGACGGCCACACGACGTTCGCGTGCCGGAACCTGTTCGAAGTGACGGGCGACGACCTCCGCGCACTCGGCGCATTCGACAAGTTCCTGATCGACCCGCCGCGCGAAGGTGCGCTCGCCGTGTCGAAGGCGCTGGCCGAGATCGCGCAGAGCGGCGAAGGCCCGCTGCCGAAGCGCATCGTCTACGTGTCGTGCAACCCGTCGACGCTCGCGCGCGATGCGGGCCTGCTCGTGCACGAGGCCGGTTACCGGCTGAAGGGCGCCGGGGTCGTGAACATGTTCCCGAATACGTCGCACGTCGAATCGATCGCGCTGTTCGAGCGCGACTGAGCCGGGCGGCGGACGTAAAAAAACCGGCCCGCGGGCCGGTTTTTTCATGGTGCGCAGCGAACGTCAGTTGCGGTTGCCGCCGAAGATGCCGAGCAGCGCGAGCAGGTTCGTGAACACGTTGTACAGGTCGAGGTAGATCGCGAGCGTGGCCGAGATGTAGTTCGTCTCGCCGCCGTTCACGACGCGCTGGACGTCGAACAGCATGTAGGCCGAGAAGATCGCGATCGCGAGCACCGACACGGTGAGCATCAGCGCCGGCAGTTGCAGGAAGATGTTCGCGACCGACGCGAGCAGGATCACGATCACGCCCATGAACAGCCACTTGCCGAGCCCGGAGAAGTCGCGCTTGCTGACGGTGGCGATCGTCGCCATCGTGGCGAAGATG
Source organism: Burkholderia sp. BCC1208 (assembly GCF_902833095.1). Taxonomy (NCBI): domain Bacteria; kingdom Pseudomonadati; phylum Pseudomonadota; class Betaproteobacteria; order Burkholderiales; family Burkholderiaceae; genus Burkholderia; species Burkholderia sp. BCC1208. Next base: position 433,709 of record NZ_CADFDY010000006.1, read on the forward strand.
ATGCCGGTGCCGCCGAACGCGAGCATGATCAGCGACGGGCCGTTCGAGAAGCCGAGGATGAAGCTCAGCAGCCGCGACAGCATCAGGCCCATGAAGAACGTGAAACCGAGCAGCACGAACACGCCGGCCGCGCTGTTTTTGGTCCGCTCGATCGCGAACATGAAGCCGAACGCGATCGCGAAGAACGCGAGCAGGCTCATCATCGGGCTCGTGGCCGCGAACAGCGAGAAGCCCGTCGCGACGCCGACCCAGGCGCCCAGCACGGTCGGCACCATCGACAGCGCGAGCAGCCAGTACGTGTTCCGCAGCACGCGGTTGCGAACCTCGGCGGTGCTGACGGAACCGCCGCGGCCGAAATTGTACGGATAGTCGTTCATGGTTTCTCCTAACATTGAACGCGTGAGCGTCCGGGGCCGGTTCGGCGCGCGCGATGTGCGGCGCAGCAAACCGGGGCAGCTATGGCTAAGATACGTTCCGTGCCGCGAGGTTTCAATGGCTCGGCGGCACAAAACATATGGATTCTGAACCTTTCATTCGTGTAAGGGTTCAATCGCAATGATACACGGGATCGTGCTACAATAGCGGATTCATTTGAACCTGTAACTTCTTAATTTTTTGGAGTTTTTATGGCAATCGAGCGCACCCTGTCGATCATCAAGCCGGATGCGGTGGCAAAGAACGTGATCGGCCAGATCTACAGCCGTTTCGAAGGCGCCGGCCTGAAGATCATCGCATCGCGCATGGCACACCTGTCGCGCGCCGACGCAGAGAAGTTCTATGCGGTTCACGCAGCGCGTCCGTTCTTCAAGGATCTCGTCGATTTCATGATCTCGGGCCCGGTGATGATCCAGGTTCTGGAAGGTGAAGGCGCGATCCTGAAGAACCGCGACCTGATGGGCGCGACGGATCCGAAGAAGGCGGAAAAGGGCACGATCCGCGCCGACTTCGCCGACAGCATCGACGCGAACGCCGTGCACGGCTCGGACGCTGCGGAAACGGCAGCGGTCGAAATCGCGTTCTTCTTTCCGGAAATGAACGTTTACTCGCGTTAAGCCCTGGCTGACAGCAAGTAGGCAGGATTCAGCGCACGCGGCAAGGCAGCACATCATGACGAGCGAAACTTCCGTCAATCTTCTCGACTTCGACGCCGAGGGTCTTGTCGCGTACTGCGGCAGCCTGGGCGAGAAGCCGTTCCGCGCCAAGCAGTTGCAGCGCTGGATCCACCAGTACAACGCCGGCGATTTCGACGGCATGACCGATCTCGCGAAGTCCCTGAGGGAGAAGCTCAAGGGCCGCGCATCGATCGTGATGCCGGACATCGCCAGCGATCATGTTTCCGCCGACGGCACGCGCAAGTGGCTGATCGACGTCGGAAACGGCAATGCGGTCGAAACCGTGTTCATCCCGGAAGAGACGCGCGGCACGCTGTGCGTGTCGTCGCAGGCCGGGTGCGCGGTGAACTGCCGCTTCTGTTCGACGGGCAAGCAGGGCTTCTCCCGCAACCTGTCGACAGCCGAAATCATCGGCCAGCTCCGGATGGCCGAATTTGCATTGCGAGCGTCGCTGGGCCGCGCGCCCGGCCCGAACGGCAAGGCCGAACGGGTCGTCACCAACGTGGTGATGATGGGCATGGGCGAGCCGCTCCTGAATTACAGCGCGGTCGTGCCCGCGATGCGGTTGATGCTCGACGACAACGCGTACGGCCTGTCGCGCCGTCGCGTCACGCTGTCGACGTCCGGCGTGGTGCCGATGATGGACCGCCTCGGCGCCGAGTTGCCGGTCGCGCTGGCCGTTTCGCTGCATGCGCCGAACGATGCGCTGCGCGACGAGCTGGTGCCGCTCAACAAGAAGTATCCGCTTCGCGAGCTGATGGCTGCGTGCCAGCGTTATCTGAAAGTCGCGCCGCGCGACTTCATCACGTTCGAATACTGCATGCTCGACGGCGTCAACGACACCGAAGCGCATGCGCGCGAACTGCTGGCCGTCACGCGCGACGTGCCGTGCAAGTTCAACCTGATCCCGTTCAATCCGTTTCCGGAATCGGGCCTCATCCGCTCGAAGCCGGAACAGATCAAGCGCTTCGCGCAGGTCCTCATCGACGCGGGTGTCGTCACGACCGTGCGCAAGACGCGCGGCGACGACATCGACGCCGCGTGCGGGCAACTGGCCGGCGCGGTGAAGGATCGTACGCGCCTGGCGGAACGAACGGGCGCAGCAGGAAAAATCATCGAAGTTCGGGCAGTTTGACGGGGGCACCTGGCCGGGGTGCCCGAACCCTTTGGCGGTGCAACACGCGAATAGCGATCGGTCGCGGCGCCTCGGCGCCGCGCATGGTATGAACCGTTGCGGGTGCCGGCCGGCGGAAGCCGGCGGCAGCCGCCAGTGAAGAAGAATCGACGCGAGGACAAGGATGAGTGAGCCGCAGCCGTCTAACGGCGCAGAGACGAATGCCGCGAAGCCGGCACCGGCGGGGCTGGAATCGCTGGCGGCGGTCGGCAGCCGGCTGGCGCAGCTTCGGGAGACGAAGGGCTGGTCGGTCGACGACGTGTCGGCGCGACTCAAGGTCGCACCGCAAAAGCTCCGGGCGCTCGAGGCCGGCGACATCAGCCATTTGCCCGGCGTGACGTTCGCGCTCGGGGTCGTGCGCAGCTACGCGAAGATGCTCGGCGTCGATCCGGAACCGTTTGCGCAGGCGCTGCGCCGCGAGCGCGGGGTGCCGGAAGTCGACCTGTCGATGCCTGCGTCGTCGGGCACGGATCTGCCGCGCGGCCGCGTGTCGATTCCGTTGGGCAGCTCGTCGCGCCACCATCCGTGGCTGTGGGGAACGGGGATCGTCGTCGTCGCGGTGGTCGCCGTACTGATGTGGCACACTGGCGGCGATTCGGCGAGCCTGCTCGCGCGCTTCAAGGGCGGCGACGCCGAGCATGCGTCGGCCGCGAGCGCGGCGGCGGCATCGTCGTCTGCCGAAGAAGCGGCCACGAATGACGCGTCGACGGCGGTGACGAATGAGGTTCCGGCGCCGGCTACCGCATCGGCTGCTCCGGCGCAGGCGATTGCGTCGGCTGTTCCGGCGCCCGCGGCCCCGGTCGCGACGGCCGCGGCATCGCAGCCCGTGGCGGCAACGGCGGCGGCGAGCACGGCCGCGCCGGCCCAGCCGGCGAGCGTCGTGGTGGCGGCAGGCCAGTCGATGATCGAATTGAAGGTCAAGCAGGATTGCTGGTTCAGCGTGCGCGACAAGAACGGCAAGGAGCTGTTCTCGGCGCTGGTGCGGGCCGGCGAAACGAAGCAGGTTGCAGGTGAGGGGCCGTTCAAGGTCACGATCGGCAACAAGGCCGGCCTCGACGCGGTTGCGTTCGACGGAAAACCTGTCGATCCGGCAAAATATTCGGCAGCGCGGGGTAACGTGGCGCGGTTCACGTTGCCCTGACGTCAAGCGCCGTGGCGAAGGCTTGCCGTCGATCTCGGCAGGCCGTGAGGGCACGGCGCTTTTTCAATTCATGCGTCGCGTCGCGGCGCATTCCGCGTAAATGGATCTATCGATGCAATCCGAAGCTCAATCCCCACGCAGCAGTCAGATTTGTTCAACCGAGCCGGTGTTCGGCGGGCATCAGCCGCGCCGTGTATCGCATGCGGTGGATGTCCGCTGGGGCGGGCAACTCGTGACGATCGGCGGCGACGCACCGGTGCGCGTGCAGTCGATGACGAATACCGACACGGCCGATGCGATCGGCACGGCGATCCAGATCAAGGAACTCGCGAACGCGGGCTCCGAACTGGTGCGCATCACGGTCAACACGCCCGAAGCCGCGGCCGCGGTGCCGGCGATTCGCGAGCAGCTCGACCGGATGGGCGTGAGCGTGCCGCTCGTCGGCGATTTCCACTACAACGGCCACCTGCTGCTGCGCGACTACCCGGGCTGCGCGGAGTCGCTGTCGAAGTACCGGATCAACCCCGGCAACGTCGGTCAGGGCGCGAAGCGCGACACGCAGTTTGCGCAGATGATCGAAGCCGCGGCGAAGTACGACAAGCCGGTGCGGATCGGCGTGAACTGGGGCAGCCTCGACCAGGATCTGCTCGCACGCATGATGGACGAGAACGGCGCGCGCGCGCAGCCTTGGGACGCGCAAAGCGTGATGTACGAGGCGCTGATCCAGTCGGCGATCGGCTCGGCCGAACGCGCGGTGGAGCTTGGCCTGGGCCGCGACCGCATCGTGCTGTCGTGCAAGGTCAGCGGCGTGCAGGACCTGATCGCCGTGTACCGCGAACTCGGCCGCCGCTGCGGCTTCGCGCTGCACCTCGGGCTGACCGAGGCAGGCATGGGCTCGAAGGGAATCGTCGCGTCGACGGCGGCGCTCGGCGTGCTGCTGCAGGAAGGGATCGGCGACACGATCCGCATCTCGCTGACGCCGGAACCGGGCGCGTCGCGCACGGGCGAAGTGATCGTCGGCCAGGAAATCCTCCAGACGATGGGCCTGCGCTCGTTCGCGCCGATGGTGATCGCGTGCCCGGGCTGCGGCCGCACGACGAGCACGCTGTTCCAGGAACTCGCGATGCAGATCCAGACCTACCTGCGTGAGCAGATGCCGGCGTGGCGCAAGGAATATCCGGGCGTCGAGAAGATGAACGTCGCGGTGATGGGCTGCATCGTCAACGGCCCGGGCGAATCGAAGCACGCGAACATCGGCATCAGCCTGCCGGGTTCGGGCGAGAACCCGGCCGCGCCCGTCTTCATCGACGGCGAGAAGGTCAAGACGCTGCGCGGCGAGCGGATCGCCGAGGAATTCCAGCAGATCGTCAGCGACTACGTCGCACGCAATTACGGCCGCACCGAGGCCCTGAACTAATTCGTCCATACACACGAACGATGACCGAACAGAAACGCAAGATCGAGAAGCTCACCGGCGTCAAAGGCATGAACGACATCCTTCCGCAGGATGCCGGCCTGTGGGAATTCTTCGAAGCTACCGTGAAATCGCTGCTGCGCGCGTACGGCTACCAGAACATCCGCACGCCGATCGTCGAACATACGCAGCTCTTCACGCGCGGCATCGGCGAAGTCACCGACATCGTCGAGAAGGAGATGTACAGCTTCACCGACGCGCTGAACGGCGAGAACCTGACGATGCGCCCGGAAAACACCGCGGCCGTCGTGCGCGCGTCGATCGAGCACAACATGCTGTACGACGGCCCGAAGCGCCTGTGGTACATCGGCCCGATGTTCCGTCACGAGCGTCCGCAACGCGGCCGCTATCGCCAGTTCCACCAGGTCGGCGTCGAGGCGCTCGGCTTCGCGGGTCCCGATGCGGATGCCGAGATCATCATGATGTGCCAGCGCCTGTGGGACGACCTCGGCCTGACCGGCATCAAGCTCGAGATCAACTCGCTCGGCCTCGCCGAGGAGCGCGCCGCGCACCGCGTCGAGCTGATCAAGTACCTCGAGCAGTTTGCCGACGTGCTCGACGAGGACGCAAAGCGCCGCCTGTATACGAACCCGCTGCGCGTGCTCGACACGAAGAATCCCGCGCTGCAGGAAATCGCGCAGAACGCGCCGAAGCTGATCGACTTCCTGGGCGACGAATCGCGCGCGCACTTCGACGGGCTGCAGCGCCTGCTGCTCGCGAACAACATTCCGTTCAAGATCAACCCGCGTCTCGTGCGTGGCCTCGATTACTACAACCTGACCGTGTTCGAATGGGTGACCGACAAGCTCGGCGCGCAGGGCACGGTCGCGGCCGGCGGCCGCTACGATCCGCTGATCGAGCAGCTCGGCGGCAAGCCGACCGCCGCGTGTGGCTGGGCGATGGGCATCGAGCGCATCCTCGAGCTGCTGAAGGAAGAAGATCTGGCGCCCGAGCAGGAAGGCGTCGACGTGTACGTGGTGCATCAGGGCGAAACCGCGCGCGAACAGGCGTTCATCGCGGCCGAGCGCCTGCGCGACACGGGCCTCGACGTGATCTTCCACTGCAGCGCGGACGGCGCGCCGGCGAGCTTCAAGTCGCAGATGAAGCGGGCCGATGCAAGCGGCGCCGCGTTCGCGGTGATCTTCGGCGAAGAAGAGGTCGCGAACGGCACGGTGGGCGTGAAAGCGTTGCGCGGCGCGGGTGCGGAAGGGGAAAAGAACGTTCAGCAGACCGTACCGGTCGAAAGCTTGACCGAATTCCTAATCAATGCGATGGTTGCATCCGCCGAAGACGGCGACGACTGATCGCGCTCGCATTCGCTCGACAAGAAAAGCCTGAACAGGAAGGAATCGCTCGCCGATGAGTTATCACGACGAACAAGAATCGATTGAAAGTCTCAAGGCGTGGTGGGCCCGCTGGGGCAACCTCACCACGTGGATCGTGCTCGCGGCGCTCGTCGTCGCGGCCGGTTTCAACGGCTGGAACTACTGGCAGCGCCGTCAGGCTGCCGAGGCGTCCGGGCTGTACGAGCAGGTCCAGAAGGCTGCCGCCGCGAACGACAAGGCCACGATGGCCCGCGCGGCTGCCGACATGGAAGACAAGTTCGGCAGCACGCCGTATGCGCAGATGACGGCGCTTGCGGCCGCGAAGACGCTGTATGCGGCCGGCGACGCGGCAGGCGCGAAGGCGCAGCTGCAATGGGCCGTCGATCACGCCAAGGACGACGAGTACAAGCAGATCGCGAAGCTGCGCCTCGCGTCGCTGCTGCTCGACGAGAAGGCGTACGATGCGGGCCTCGCGCTGCTGTCGGGTACGCCGGTCGATGCATTCAAGGGCCTCGTGGCCGATCGCCGCGGCGATCTGCTGGCCGCGCAAGGCAAGACCGACGATGCGCGTGCGGCTTACAAGCTCGCGCTCGACGGCCTGTCGAAGGACGACCAGTCTGCGCGCCAGCTCGTGCAGTTCAAGCTGGACGCGCTCGGCGGCTGAATCCCGGTCCCCTCAACCTCTTAACTCTGCTTCGCTAACCGATGAATTTGCTGAAACGTTACGCTGTGCCCGTTGCCTGCGCGGCGGCTGTCCTCGCTCTGGCGGCTTGCTCGTCGTCGAAGGACGCGCGCCGCGTGCCGACGCCGCTCACCGAGTTCAAGCCCGTCATGGACGTGCAACAGGTCTGGAAGGCGAGCGTCGGCAAGGCCGGACGCTACCTGTTCTCGCCGGTGGCCGTGGGCGACGCCGTCTATGCGGCGGGCGAAAACGGTTCGGTCGAGAAGATCGACGCGAAGACCGGCCAGACGCTCTGGCGCTCGAAGGTCGGTTCGGACCTGTCGGCCGGTGTCGGCAGCGACGGCAACCTGACCGCGGTCGGTGCGTTGAAGGGCGGCGTGTTCGTGCTGGGCCCGGACGGCAAGCAGCTGTGGAAGACCAGCGTGCAGGGCGAGATCTTCTCGCCGCCGCTCGTCGGTAACGGCCTCGTGGTCGTCCGCACGATCGACGGCCAGGTGATCGCGTTCAACGCGCAGACGGGCGAGCAGAAGTGGAACTACCGCAACCGCGCGGTGCCGCTGAACCTGCGCGTGTCGGCCGGCATGACGTTCGCGGGCGACGCGGCCGTGCTGGCGGGCTTCCCGGGCGGCGGGCTCGTCGCGATCAACCTGCAGACGGGCGAGCCGTTCTGGCAGACCCCGGTGTCGTTCCCGAAGGGCGTGACCGAGGTCGAGCGCATCAACGACGTCAGCGGCCCGCCGACGCTCGTGGGTGCGGAAGCCTGCGCGGTGACGTTCCAGGGTCAGCTCGGCTGCTTCGATGCGAACTCGGGCCGTCCGCTGTGGGAAAAGCCGTTCTCGAGCCGCAGCGGCCTCGCGCAGGACGATTCGGTGGTCGCCGGCGGCGACGACTGGTCGGTCGTCACCGCGTACGACGCGGCCACGGGCAACCAGCTCTGGCGCAACGACAAGCTGAAGAGCCGCGACGTCGGCGTGCCGTACCTGCTCGGGCATGCGGTCGTGATGGGCGATTACAAGGGCTTCGTGCACTTCCTGTCGCGCGAGGACGGCAGCTTCATCGCGCGGATGAAGACCGACGGCAGCGCGATTACGGCGGCGCCGGTCCTCGCGGGCAATACACTCGTCGTGCAGACGAAGGACGGCGGCCTGTACGGGTTCCGCCCGCGCTGACGCGCAGGAAACCAGCGTGGCCGTGGCGCGGCGGGCGGGTCCCGCGCGCCGCGGCCACGCGACTTGAAGGCGGCCGGTGTTCCCGGCCGCTCGGTATTTGAAAGGCAGTTCGAGACGAAAGACGACGGCGCGCAACGCGCGCCCGGCGCGCGCATTCGGCGCGGCGCGAATTCGTGATATTTTCATTCAGCGCAGCCGCCCGCAGCAGCGGGCCTCCCGCTGCTGCGCTTCACCGTAGAAAACTCAGATGAAACCGGTCATTGCCCTCGTTGGGCGCCCCAATGTGGGGAAATCCACGCTGTTCAACCGGCTCACGCGCTCGCGCGATGCGCTGGTCGCCGATTTGCCGGGCCTCACGCGCGATCGCCATTACGGCGAAGGGCGCGTCGGCGAACGGCCGTATCTGGTCGTCGATACCGGCGGCTTCGAGCCCGTCGCGAAGGACGGCATCCTGCACGAAATGGCGCGCCAGACGCGGCAGGCCGTCGAGGAAGCCGACGTCGTCGTGTTCATCGTCGACGGCCGTAACGGGCTCGCGCCGCAGGACAAGTCGATCGCCGACTACCTGCGCAAGACCGGCCGGCCGATCTTCCTGGTCGTCAACAAGGCCGAGGGGATGAAGTACACGGCGGTCGCGACGGACTTCTACGAGCTTGGGCTCGGCGATCCGCGCGCGATCTCGGCCGCGCACGGCGACGGCGTGACCGACATGATCAACGAGGCGCTCGAGGTCGCGTACGCGGGCCAGCCCGAGGAAGCGGACGTGGACGATCCGTCGCGCGGCATCAAGATCGCGATCGTCGGCCGTCCGAACGTCGGCAAGTCGACGCTCGTCAACGCGCTGATCGGCGAAGACCGCGTGATCGCGTTCGACATGCCGGGTACGACGCGCGATTCGATCTACGTCGACTTCGCGCGTAACGGCAAGAAATACACGCTGATCGACACGGCCGGCCTGCGACGTCGCGGCAAGGTGTTCGAGGCGATCGAGAAGTTCTCGGTCGTGAAGACGCTGCAATCGATCTCCGACGCGAACGTCGTCATTCTTCTGCTGGATGCGCAGCAGGACATTTCCGACCAGGACGCGCACATCGCCGGCTTCGTCGTCGAGCAGGGCCGCGCGCTCGTGATCGGCGTCAACAAGTGGGACGGCCTCGACGACCACGCGCGCGACCGCGCGAAAGCGGATTTGACCCGCAAGCTGAAATTCCTCGACTTCGCGAAATCGCACTTCATTTCGGCCGCGAAGAAGACGGGTATCGGCGCGCTGATGCGTTCGGTCGACGACGCGTACGCGGCGGCGATGACGAAGCTGCCGACGCCGAAGCTCACGCGCGCGCTGATCGAGGCCGTCGAGTTCCAGCAGCCGCGCCGTCGCGGCCCGGTGCGTCCGAAGCTGCGCTACGCGCACCAGGGCGGCCAGAATCCGCCGATCATCGTGATCCACGGCAACGCGCTCGACGCGGTGACGGAAACCTACAAGCGCTACCTCGAAAACCGGTTCCGCGAAACTTTCTCGCTGACCGGGACTCCATTGCGCATAGAGTTCCGTTCGTCGAACAACCCGTACGCGGACAAGGGCTGAAGCATGCCCCGCAACGGCCAGGCCGCATGGCCTGGGCCCGGGCGGGGCAGGCAAAATCGGCTATAGTGTAGCGATTGGCGCCGGATCTCTTTTTCTTCGCCGCCAATTCAGATCAACCTGCAAAAAAAGATGGAGTACGCCATGAGCAACAAAGGGCAATTGTTACAAGACCCGTTTTTGAACGCACTGCGCAAAGAGCACGTTCCCGTTTCGATCTACCTCGTCAACGGCATCAAGCTTCAAGGGAACATTGAATCGTTCGACCAGTACGTCGTGTTGCTCCGTAATACGGTGACCCAGATGGTTTACAAGCACGCCATCTCGACGGTCGTGCCGGCGCGCCCGGTGAATTTCCACCCGGACGCGGAAGCTTCGTCCTAACCTATTGCAGCGGCCGGCATCCGGTCGCCGCGAGCGACCGATGCCAGCCGCCTTATCTTGACACCCGATAATTTGATCAACGCAGCGCTCGTCGGCATCGATTTCGGCAAGACCGATTTCGAAGCCAGTCTCGAAGAACTCAGTCTTCTCGCCTCCAGCGCGGGGGCCCGTCCCGCCGTCACCCTCACGGGTCGTCGCTCAAGTCCCGATGCCAAGATGTTCATCGGCAGCGGCAAAGCCGAAGAACTGCGGCTTGCCTGCGACGCGCACAACGTCGAAATCGTCATCTTCAACCACGCCCTGGCGCCCGCCCAGCAACGCAATCTGGAGCAAGCGCTTAACAGGCGCGTGATCGATCGCACGAGCCTGATCCTCGACATCTTCGCGCAGCGCGCCCGCAGCCACGAAGGCAAGCTGCAGGTCGAACTCGCGCAGCTTCAGTACCTGTCGACCCGGCTCATTCGCGCGTGGACCCACCTCGAGCGGCAAAAGGGCGGTATCGGCCTGCGCGGCCCCGGCGAAACCCAGCTCGAAACCGACCGCCGGCTGATCGGCGAACGCATCAAGATGCTGAAGTCGCGGCTCGATCGGCTGCGCCGCCAGCACAGCACGCAGCGCCGGCAGCGCGCGCGCAGCGGCACGATGTCGGTGTCGCTCGTCGGCTATACGAACGCGGGCAAGTCGACGCTGTTCAATGCACTGACGAAAGCGCAGGCATACGCGGCCGACCAGCTGTTCGCGACGCTCGATACGACGTCGCGGCGCGTGTATCTCGGCGACGAGGTCGGGCAGATCGTCGTGTCCGATACGGTCGGGTTCATCCGCGAGCTGCCTCACCAGCTCGTCGCGGCGTTCCGCGCGACTCTCGAGGAAACGATCCATGCGGATCTGCTGCTGCATGTGGTCGATGCGTCGAGCGCGGTCAGGCTCGAGCAGATCGAGCAGGTCAACGGCGTGCTGCACGAGATCGGCGCGGACACGATCCGGCAGGTGCTGGTGTTCAACAAGATCGACGCGGTGCCCGAGCTGGCGGCCCGCGGCGACGCGGTCGAGCGGGACGAGTATGGTAATATTTCGCGCGTCTTTTTGAGCGCGCGCACCGGTCAGGGTCTTGATACGTTGCGCGCCGCCATCGCCGAAATCGCCTCCGCGGAACACCTTTCCAGCGCGACGTTGCCCGACGCGCTCGATGGCACGTCCGCTGAACCGCACGAAGACCACACGATTTCCGAACACGGGCGCTAACCGGTCCCGGCCGGTTCGCCGGCGTCCAATCTGGTGAACAAATTCTGGTGAACGAATACAACGAGCGGAGTACCTGGCGGCGGATGCGCGCCTTGCTGTCGATCAACGATCCCCGCTGGGGACGCGGCGAAGGCAATGGCAAGGACGGATCCCGCCCCCGCGCGAACGAATCGAAACGCCCGCAAGGCGGCGACGGCGACGGTCCGCCCGATCTCGACGAGATGTGGCGTAACTTCAACCGTCGCTTGAGCGGCCTGTTCGGCGGCAAGGGCGGCAACGGCTTCCGTCCCGACAACGGCCGGGCCGCACGGGTCGGCGTCGGCATCGTGATCGGCGTGCTGGTCGCGGTTTATGCGGGCAGCGGGCTGTTCGTCGTGCAGGAAGGCCAGACGGGTGTCGTGCTGCAGCTCGGCAAGGTGTCGGGCACGGTCGGCCAGGGCGTGCACTGGCGCGCGCCGTATCCGTTCGCGTCTCACGAGATCGTCGACACGTCGCAGGTCCGCTCGATCGAGATCGGCCGCAACAACGTCGTGCGCCTCGCGAACGTCAAGGAGGCCGCGATGCTGACGCGCGATGCCGACATCGTCGACGTGCGTTTCATCGTCCAGTACCGGATCCGTTCCGCCACCGATTATCTGTTCCGCAGCGTCGATCCCGAGCGCAGCGTGTCGCAGGCCGCTCAGGCCGCGGTGCGCGCGATCGTCGGCACGCGCAGCGCGGCCGACATGCTGAACCAGGACCGCGATGCGCTGCGCGAGCAGCTTTCCAGCGCGATCCAGCGCGATCTCGACCGCTACCAGTCGGGGCTCGAGGTGACGGCCGTCACGATGCAGAGCGTCGCGGCGCCCGACCAGACCCAGGCCGCCTACGCCGAAGTCGCGAAGGCGCGCGACGAGCGCGAGGCCGCGAAGCGCGCCGCGCAGGCGTATGCGAGCGACCTGCTGCCGAAGGCGCAGGGCGATGCGGCGAAGCTCGTCGACGAAGCGAAGGCGTATGCCGATCGCGTGGTCACGGAAGCCGAAGGCGACGCGGACCGCTTCAAGCAGGTCTACGCGCAGTACTCGAAGGCGCCCGCGGTCATTCGCGAGCGGATGTACCTCGAGACGATGCAGGAAATCTATTCGAACGCGACGAAGGTGTTCGTCGGCAACAAGGGCGGCAACAGCGTCGTATACCTGCCGCTCGACAAGCTCGTCGAGCAGGGGCGGCAAAACGCCGCGACCTCGACCGGCGCGTCCGCCGCCGATGCGGCGTCGGCACCGGCGGCCACGGCGCCGTCGGCAGCCGCAGCCGCGCCGGCGAGCGCCGCACCGGCCGCCACCGCGTCGGGCGTCGACGTGCTGCGATCGCGCGACGCGTTTCGCAGCCGGTCGCGTGAAGACGATACGAAGTAACGGGGAGCGCAGAACATGAACCGAATCATTGCGCTCGTCGTCGCAATCGTGATCGTTGCCTTCGCGGCGTCGTCGACGGTCCTCACCGTCGATCCGCGCCATACGGCCGTGCTGTCGGGCCGCGACGGCACGCAGCCGGAACTCGCGGGCCCCGGCCTCCATTTCAAGCTGCCGCCGCCTCTGCAGACGGCCACGCTGATCGACACGCGCCTGCAATCGCTCGAGTCGTCCGATCCGCTGCAGCTGGCAACCGAAGACAAGCACGACCTGCTCGTCGCGTATGCGGTGAAGTATCGGATCAGCGATCCGATGAAATATTTCACCGCGACGGGCGGCGACCCGGCGGCGGCGACCGAGCGGCTGTCCGGCACGCTGAAGAGCGCGCTCGGCGATGCATTCGGCAAGCACTCGCTCGACGATGCCCTCGGCGGCCAGCGCGCGATCGCCGATGCGGCTCGCGATGCGGCGAAGGCGAAAGCGGCCGGTTTCGGCGTCGATGTGGTCGACGTCCAGCTCACGCGTGTCGACCTGCCGGCCGCGCAGACGGACGCCGTCTATCAACGAATGATCGGCGCATTGCGCGATCAGGCGGCCCAGGTGCGTGCGCAAGGCGCGGCCGACGTCGAGCAGATCAGGGCCGACGCCGAACGCGAGCAGCAGGCCGTGCTCGCGAACGCGTACAAGTCCGCGCAGACGATCAAGGGCGAGGGCGACGCGAAGGCCGCGACGATCGCCGCCGATGCATTCGGTCGCGATCCGCAGTTCTATCAGTTCTACGCGAGCCTGCAGGCCTACCGGAATACGTTCAAGCGCAACGACATCATCGTCGTCGATCCCGACAGCGAGTTCTTCCGCTTCATGCGCAGCCCGACGGGCGGTGCCGCACCGGCGGCGCCTGCTCCCCGCAAACATTGACCTTGGGGCGCCGCGTCGAGCGGCGCCGTCGCTCGCATGGACCTGGCTGGCTCGTTGTTGCTCGCAGTAGCGCTGATGCTGATCATCGAGGGGGCGTTCCCCTTCGTGTTTCCCGTCGCCTGGCGCGACACGTTTCGTAGAATAGCCGAGCGGCCGCCGCATCATATCCGGATCGGCGGGCTGATCGTGATGGTGCTCGGGCTCGTGCTGCTGCTGCTCGCGACCTGACCGGCGCCCCGATCCGGACGGCGCATCCGCCGTTCGTTCCGCCCGATTTCGAAGTTCCGATTCAACTCGCGGCGCGCGTGTCGCGCGCCGTTTCCCGTCGTAGGACCGTACCGATGTCGACCTGGTTACTTCCCGAGAATATCGCCGACGTACTGCCGTCGGAAGCGCGCAAGATCGAGGAGCTGCGCCGCAGGCTGCTCGACCGCTTCCGTTCGTACGGCTACGAAATGGTGATGCCGCCGTTGCTCGAGTATCTCGAGTCGCTGCTGACGAGCGGCGGCGCCGATCTGCGCCTGCGTACCTTCAAGCTGGTCGACCAGCTGTCGGGCCGCACGCTCGGCCTGCGCGCGGACATCACGCCGCAGGTCGCGCGGATCGACGCGCACCTGTTGAACCGTCAGGGCGTGACGCGCCTCTGCTACGCGGGCCACGTGATGCATACGCGTCCGCGCGGCCTGCACGCGACGCGCGAGCAGATCCAGATCGGCGCCGAAATCTACGGCCACGCCGGGCTCGAAGCCGATCTCGAGATTCAGCAACTGATGCTCGACGCGCTGCATCTCGCGGGCCTGTCGCGCATCCGTCTCGACCTCGGTCACGCGGGCGTGCTCGCGGCGCTGCTGGCGCGCGACGCGCAGGCCGCCGGGCGTGGCGAGTCGCTGTACGACGCGCTGTCGGGCAAGGACGTGCCGCTGCTGAACGAACTCACCGACGATCTCGGCGCCGATACGCGTGCCGCGCTGCGCGCGCTGCCGAGCCTCTACGGCGACGCGAGCGTGCTCGCCGAGGCGCGCACGCGCCTGCCGGTGCTGCCCGAAATCACGCGGGCGCTCGACGATCTCGCGCAGCTTGCGTCGCAGGCGAAGGGCGTCGAGGTCGCGATCGATCTCGCCGATCTGCGCGGCTATGCGTATCACAGCGGCGCGATGTTCAGCGCATACATCGACGGCGTGCCGAACGCGATCGCGCGCGGCGGCCGTTACGACCACGTGGGGCAGGCCTATGGCCGGGCTCGTCCGGCGACCGGCTTCTCGCTCGACCTGCGCGAGCTCGCGCGGATTTCGCCGGTCGAGGCGCGCGGCACCGCGATCCTCGCGCCGTGGGCGCAGGACGATGCGCTGGGCGCGGCCGTCGCGGCGCTGCGCGATGCGGGCGAGGTCGTGATCCAGGCGCTGCCGGGGCACGACCACGTGCTCGACGAGTTCGCGTGCGATCGTTCGCTCGTCGAGCGCAACGGCGCATGGGTGGTCGAACCCCGATAAACAGGTGTTCGCGGGCCCGTGCTTCGGCGTGCATATCGTTGAAGTGAAACGGAAAAATTCGGAATCGCCCGCGAACATAGGTAGAATACGTTTTTAACCAGCTAACGAATCAACATGTCTGCCAGCGCAGTGAACGTGACTCCCGGGCGCAATGTCGTCGTCGTGGGAACGCAATGGGGTGATGAAGGCAAGGGCAAGATCGTCGACTGGCTGACGGACCACGCTCAGGGCGTCGTGCGTTTCCAGGGCGGTCACAACGCCGGCCACACCCTCATCATCGGCGGCAAGAAAACGATCTTGCGCCTCATTCCGTCGGGCATCATGCGTGAAGGCGTCGCCTGCTACATCGGCAACGGCGTCGTCCTGTCCCCCGAAGCACTGTTCAAGGAAATCGGCGAGCTCGAAGAAGCCGGCGTGAACGTGCGCGACCGCCTGTTCATCTCCGAAGCCGCGACGCTGATCCTGCCGTACCACATCGCGATCGACCAGGCGCGCGAAGCGCGCAAGGGCGCGGGCAAGATCGGTACGACCGGCCGCGGCATCGGTCCCGCGTACGAAGACAAGGTCGGCCGCCGCGCGCTGCGCGTGCAGGACCTGTTCGATGCGAAGACCTTCGCCGATCGCCTGCGCGAAAATCTCGATTTCCACAATTTCGTGCTGACCCAGTATCTGGGCGGCGCGGCCGTCGATTTCCAGGCCACGCTCGACACGATGCTCGGCTATGCCGACCGCCTGAAGCCGATGGTGGCCGACGTGTCGCGCCGCCTGTACGACGCGAACAACGCGGGCCAGAACCTGCTGTTCGAAGGCGCGCAAGGCACGCTGCTCGACATCGACCACGGCACCTATCCGTTCGTCACGTCGAGCAACTGCGTCGCAGGCGCGGCGTCGGCCGGCGCGGGCGTCGGTCCGCAGAAGCTCAACTACATCCTCGGCATCACGAAGGCGTATTGCACGCGCGTCGGCTCGGGCCCGTTCCCGAGCGAACTGTACGATGCGGACAACCCGCAGCGTCAGGACCAGATCGGCGTCACGCTGGCGAACGTCGGCAAGGAATTCGGTTCGGTCACCGGCCGGCCGCGCCGCACCGGCTGGCTCGATGCGGCTGCGCTGCGCCGCTCGATCCAGATCAACGGCGTGTCGGGCCTGTGCATGACGAAGCTCGACGTGCTCGACGGCCTCGACGAAGTCAAGCTGTGCGTCGGCTATCACGTCGACGGCAAGGACGTGGACATCCTGCCGCGCGGCGCGGTCGATGTCGCGCGTTGCGAACCGGTGTACGAGACGTTCGCCGGCTGGAAGGAAAGCACCGTCGGGATCAACACGTGGGACGCGCTGCCGGCGAACGCGCAGGCCTACCTCGCCCGCGTCCAGGAAGTGGCTGGCGTGCCGGTCGACATGGTGTCGACGGGCCCGGACCGCGACGAAACGATCCTGCTCCGCCATCCGTTCAAGGTGTAATTTCCAGATGACGCAGCAAATCACGATGACGGCGGCAGACTTGATGACCGATCCGCGCAACGACGACAAGAACCTGTGGGTAGGCTGGGACGAGTATCACCGTCTGATCGAGCTGCTCGCGCTCCAGGTGCATGCCTCGGGCTGGAAGTTCGACCAGATCCTGTGCCTCGCGCGCGGCGGCCTGCGCGTCGGCGACCAGCTGTCGCGCATCTACGACGTGCCGCTCGCGATCCTCGCGACGAGTTCGTACCGGGAAGCGGCCGGCACCGAGCAGGGCGAGCTCGACATCGCGCAATACATCACGATGACGCGCGGCAATCTCGCGGGCAACGTGCTGCTGGTCGACGATCTCGTCGACTCGGGCGTCACGCTCGCGCGCGTGCAGGAGCACCTGAAGGAGCGCTACCCGTCCGTGACGGCCGTGCGTTCGGCCGTGCTCTGGTACAAGGGGTGCTCGAAGGTCAAGCCCGACTATCACACGCAGTTCCTGCCGACGAATCCGTGGATTCATCAGCCGTTCGAGGAGTGGGACACGGTTCGTCCGCACAACCTCGAGGCGTGGATCAAGCGCGGTCGCGCGCAGCGCGACGGTTCGGGCGCGTAAGCGTCCGGCCGATCGAACGAAAGCCTTGTACGGCGCCGCTTGCGGCGCCGTTTTTCGTTGCGGCACCGTTTGCGCGGCGCGGCGTGCGCTGCGTATCCGGTAGGCAGACGGCGCCGCCCCGGCTATGATGGCAGCCCTGCCACAGCTCGCGCCGGATTGCATGCGCAGCGTGGATCACGTGGTTTCACGGCAACAGAGCAGGGCGGCGTTTCACGGGGGCGCGAGTAGAATAGCGCTCGTTTTGTCCGACCCGGACCCGATTATTACGCTTCATATGAACGACACGATCCACGCGACCGACGCAGCACACGCGCCGCATTCGACGCAGCAACATTCGATGCGGGCGCTAGCGATAGCAGCCATCGGCGTCGTGTTCGGCGACATCGGCACCAGCCCGCTGTATTCGCTCAAGGAGGCGTTCAGCCCCGCGCACGGCATTCCGTTGACCGAAAGCTCGATTCTCGGCGTGATTTCGCTGCTGTTCTGGGCGATCGTCCTGGTGGTCGGCGTCAAGTACCTGCTGTTCGTGATGCGGGCGGACAACAACGGCGAAGGCGGCGTGCTCGCGCTGATGGCGCTGTCGCTGCGGCCGCTCGACTCGAAAACCCGCGTCGCGGGTGCGCTGATGGCGCTCGGGATATTCGGCGCATGCATGTTCTACGGGGACGCGGTGATCACGCCGGCGATCTCGGTGATGTCGGCCGTCGAAGGTCTCGAGATCGCGACGCCGCACCTGTCGCACCTCGTGCTGCCGATCACGATCGTGATCCTGATCGCGCTGTTCTGGATCCAGCGTCACGGCACCGCGTTGGTCGGCAAGCTGTTCGGTCCGATCATGGTGCTGTGGTTCGTCGTGATCGCCGCGCTCGGCGTGTACCACATCATGCGCGTGCCGGGCATCATCGCGGCAATCAATCCGTACTACGCAGCGTCGTTCATGGCCGACCATCTGCTGCAGGCCTACGTCGTGCTCGGCTCGGTCGTGCTGGTGCTGACCGGCGCGGAAGCGCTCTACGCGGACATGGGGCACTTCGGCGCGAAGCCGATTCGCCTCGCTGCATACGGGCTCGTGATGCCGTCGCTCGTGCTGAACTACTTCGGCCAGGGCGCGCTGCTGATCCAGAACCCGAAGGCGATCGAGAACCCGTTCTTCCTGCTCGCGCCCGAATGGGGGCTGCTGCCGCTCGTCGTGCTGTCGACGGTTGCGACCGTGATCGCGTCGCAGGCCGTGATCTCGGGTGCCTATTCGCTGACGTCGCAGGCGATCCAGCTCGGCTACGTGCCGCGCATGAAGGTGCTGCATACGTCGGAACTCGCGATCGGCCAGATCTACGTGCCGGTCGTGAACTGGCTGCTGCTGTTCGTGATCCTCTGCATCGTGGTCGGCTTCAAGAGCTCCGAGAACCTCGCGGCCGCGTACGGCATCGCGGTGACGGCGACGATGGTGATCACGACGGTGCTCGCATGCGTCGTGATGGTGAAGGTGTGGAACTGGAACCGGATACTGGTCGGCGCGATCATCGCGGTGTTCCTCGCGATCGACCTCGGCTTTTTCGGCGCGAACCTGCTGAAGGTCGCGCAGGGCGGCTGGCTGCCGCTCGGCATCGGCGGGCTGCTGTTCTTCCTGCTGATGACCTGGTACAAGGGGCGCCACATCGTCAAGGAGCGCACGGCCGCCGACGGCATTCCGCTCGAGCCGTTCCTGCAGGGGCTGCTCGCGCATCCGCCGCATCGCGTGTCGGGCACCGCGATCTACCTGACCGGCAACGACAAGCTCGTGCCCGTCAGCCTGCTGCACAACCTCAAGCACAACAAGGTGCTGCACGAGCGAACCATTTTCCTGACGTTCGTCACGCGCGACTTTCCTTACGTGCGCGACGACAAGCGCCTGAGTTCGCGCGATGCGGGCGGCGGGCTGTACATCGTCAAGGCCGAGTACGGTTTCAACGAGACGCCGGACGTGAAGGCCGTACTCGAGGAATTCGGCCGCGCGCACGACATGACGTTCGAGCTGATGGATACGTCGTTCTTCCTCGCGCGCGAAACGGTCGTGCCGACGCATCTGCCCGGGATGTCGATCTGGCGCGAGCGCGTATTCGCGTGGATGCATCAGAACGCGGCGAAGCCGACCGACTTCTTCTCGATTCCGGCGAACCGCGTCGTCGAGCTCGGCACGAAGATCGAGATCTGACGGGGCGCGAGCGGGCCGCGTATGCGGCCCATGCCGAATCAGGCCGCGCGCCTCTCCGAAGCAATGAAAAACCCGCCTTTCGGCGGGTTTTTTTGTGCGTCGAGGCTTTCGACTGCTCAGCGCTTCAGCTTCGCGAATGCCGCGGCCATCGCGCCGGCCGGTTCCGGCTCGCGCGCACGCTGCGGACGGGCGGCGCCGCGCCCGGCGTTGCCGCGATCCTGGCCGCCGCGCGACGACATGCCGGGTGCTGCCGCGTCGTCGTCGAGGCGCATCGTCAGCGCAATGCGCTGGCGCTTCACGTCGACGTCGATCACCTTCACCTTGACGACCTGGCCGGCCTTCACGACTTCGTGAGGATCCTTGATGAACTTCGTCGACATCGCGGACACGTGGACGAGGCCGTCCTGGTGCACGCCGATATCCACGAACGCGCCGAATGCGGCCACGTTCGTCACGACACCTTCGAGCGTCATGCCCGGCACGAGATCCGAGACCTTCTCGACGCCTTCGCGGAACGTGGCCGTCTTGAATTCCGGGCGTGGATCGCGGCCCGGCTTCTCCAGTTCGGCCAGGATGTCGCGCACGGTCGGCAGACCGAAACGTTCGTCGACGAATTCCGTCGGCGACAGGCCCGACAGCGCTTCGCGGTTGCCGAGCACGTCGTCGATGCGCTTGTTGATCTTCGCGAGCATCCGTTCGACGACCGGATACGCTTCCGGGTGCACCGACGAGCGGTCGAGCGGATTCTCGCCGCCGTTGATGCGCAGGAAGCCGGCGGCCTGTTCGAAGGTCTTGTCGCCGAGGCGCGGCACCTTGCGCAGGTGCTCGCGCGACGGGAACGGGCCGTTCGCGTCGCGATAGTCGACGATGTTGCGCGCGAGCGTCGCGTTCAGGCCCGACACACGGGCGAGCAGCGGGGCCGACGCCGTGTTCGCGTCGACGCCGACCGCGTTCACGCAGTCCTCGACGACCGCATCGAGCGAGCGGGCGAGTTCACGCTGGTTCACGTCGTGCTGGTACTGGCCGACGCCGATCGCCTTCGGCTCGATCTTCACGAGCTCGGCGAGCGGGTCCTGCAGGCGGCGCGCGATCGACACCGCGCCGCGCAGCGACACGTCCATTTCGGGGAATTCCTTCGCGGCGAGCTCGGACGCCGAGTAGACCGACGCGCCGGCTTCCGACACGACGATCTTCTGCAGGCGCAGCTCCGGGTGCTTCGCGATCAGTTCGCTCGCGAGCTTGTCGGTTTCACGCGACGCGGTGCCGTTGCCGATGCTGATCAGTTCGGCTTGAGTTTGCGCGGCGATGCGCGCGAGTTTCGCGAGCGAGCCGTCCCAGTCGCGGCGCGGTTCGTGCGGGTAGATCGTGTCGGTCGCGAGCACCTTGCCGGTGCGGTCGACGACCGCGACCTTCACGCCGGTGCGCAGGCCGGGGTCGAGACCGATCACGGCCTTCGGGCCGGCCGGTGCGGCCAGCAGCAGGTCGTTCAGGTTGCGCGCGAACACGCGGATCGCTTCGGTTTCGGCCGTTTCGCGCAGTTGCGTGAGCAGTTCGTTTTCGATATGCGGCTGCACCTTCACGCGCCAGCACCAGCGGCAGACGTCGGACAGCCATTTGTCGGCCGGGCGATTCTGGTTCGCGATGCCGAAATGGCGCGCGATCATCGCCTCGCCGGGATGCGGCACCTGCGCGTCGAGTTCTTCGCCGAGGCCGAGCTTGACCGTCAGCACGCCCGCGTTGCGGCCGCGGAACAGCGCGAGTGCGCGGTGCGACGGCACGGTCTTGATCGTTTCCGCGTAGTCGTAATAGTCGCGGAATTTCTCGCCTTCCTCGCTTTCCTTGCCCTCGACCACGGCCGACGACACGACGCCCTGGTTGTGCAGGTAGTCGCGCAGCTTGCCGAGCAGCTCCGCCGTCTCGCCGAACTGTTCGGACAGGATGTCGCGCGCGCCGTCGAGCGCGGCCTTCACGTCGGCGACGCCCTTGTCGGCGTCGACGTACGCAGCCGCCTCGGTCTGCGGGTCGAGCAGCGGATTCGCGAGCAGCGCCTGCGCGAGCGGCTCGAGGCCGGCCTCGCGGGCGATCTGCGCACGCGTGCGGCGCTTCGGCTTGTACGGCAGATAAAGATCCTCGAGCACCTGCTTGCTGTCGGCCGCGTCGATCGCGGCACGCAGTTCGTCGGTCAGCTTGCCCTGTTCGTCGATGCTCGACAGGATCGCGGCGCGGCGATCCTCGAGCTCGCGCAGGTACAGGAGGCGTTCCTCGAGCTGGCGCAACTGCGTGTCGTCCAGGTTGCCGGTCACTTCCTTGCGGTACCGGGCAATGAACGGAACGGTCGAGCCTTCGTCGAGGAGTTGCACGGCCGCCGCGACCTGGCGCGGCTGGACGGACAGTTCGGTGGCGATGCGCTGTACGATCTTGAGTGCTACGGTTTCCGTCATGTCGTGGATGGTCTGTCTGCCTGCTGAAATCGCGGCGCGGGCCGGCAAGCCCGGCGCGGCGGGCTGCCCGGCGGGCCCGGCGGGCCAGAGGCCGCGGGTGAATGAAGCGGGGCATTTTGCCATAAATGGCGGAGCGTCCAGCCGGGGGTGATAGAATTTGACACATGTCCCGCAGCTTTCCTACGACGTTGCCAACTTCCCGCATTTCTCTCGTCGCGCTCGGCGCAGCGCTCGCCGCCGCTTTGTCTGCCGGGCCTTCCGGCGCATTCGCGCAGGCTTCGGGCGCCAGCGCGCCGGACGCCGCTGCGTCCGCGCCCGTTGCGGCCTCGGCCACCCCGGATTTCGACGCCCGTCAAAAAGTGCTCAATCAACGCTCCGCGGAAAACGATTATCGTTATGCAGTGGCGGAGCACGATTGTTACAGCACGTTCTTCGTCAACCACTGTCTCGGCAAGGCGCGCGACCAGATGCGCGAGGAGCGGGCGAGCATTCGCCAGGAGCAGCTCGCGCTCAACGACGAGCAGCGCGCGGTGCGGGCGCAGCAGCGCGACCAGCAGCAGGCGCTGAAGCAGGCCCAGAATGCGGCGGAAGCGCCGCAGCGGGCGGCGAACGACGCGGCCAACGCGGCTGCATTCCGCGACAAGCAGGAGCAGAATGCATTGAAGCAGGCGCAGCGCGGTGCGGAAGGCCCGCAGCGCGCGGCGAGCAAGCAGGCATACGACCAGAAGCAGGCGGATTTCCAGCGCAAGCTCGACCAGGCGCACCAGCAGGCGGCGCAGAAGGCGCAGGAGCGGGCGGACAACGCCACGCGCTACGAGCAGAAGCAGAAGGAAGCCGCGCAGCACAAGGCCGATGTCGAGCGGCGTCAGCAGGAAGCGGCCGAGAAGGCCAAGCAGCAACAGCAGGGGCAGTAACGTGTTGAATTGATCGGGATCAGTCTCGGGCGCGTCGGCACGCCAGCCGTCGCGCTGCTTCGATGAGGAGGCAGGTATGCAAAACCGTCACACGGAACAGCAGCAGGAATTGCACAACCGTTTGGCTGCATTGCAGGAGCAGCACCAGCAGCTCGCTCGGGAGATCGAGCTGAAAGAAGGGCACTCCGACATCGACGACATCACGCTGCACCGGCTGAAGAAGGAAAAGCTGGCGGCCAAGGACAAAATCATTTTGCTGCAATCGCAGCTCGAACCGGATAAGCGCGCCTGAGCGCGGCCTGGCAAGCGCCGGCGCCGCTCGGGCGCTGGACACAGGAACGCTTGCCTTGAATTCACCGCTTGAAGCCACCCCCGACGCCCGGCGTGATACGACGCCCGCCGGGCGCGTTCGTGCGCCCGACGGCACTTTCGAGCTGAGCCGCAAGCGCGTCGACGAACTCGACACGATCTTCGGCGAAGGCGGGTTGCTGGCGCGCGTGCTCGACGGCTATCGGCCGCGTACGTCGCAGATCGAGATGGCGCGCGCGGTCGCGTCGGCGATGGAAGCGTCCGCACGCCGGATGCCCGAGCCCGAGATCTTCGAAACCCGCAAGCGTCCGGCGCGCCGCCTCGGCGACGGCGACAAGGCGGCCGGCCCGGCCGCGGACGACGCGGCGGCAGCCGAATCCGACAACGACGCAGGCGACAACACGCTGATCGTCGAGGCCGGCACGGGTACCGGCAAGACCTACGCGTATCTCGTGCCTGCAATGTTGTGGGGCGGCAAGGTGATCGTGTCGACCGGCACGAAGCACCTGCAGGACCAGCTGTTCCAGCGCGACATCCCGACCGTGCGCAACGCGCTCGCGGTGCCGGTGACGGTCGCGATGCTCAAGGGACGCTCGAACTACCTGTGCCATTACTACCTGCAACGCACGGCCGACAACGGCCGGCTGCCGTCGCGGCAGGATACCGCGTATCTGCAGGAAATCGTCCGCTTCGCGAAACTCACGAAGAGCGGCGACAAGGCCGAACTCGCGAGCGTGCCGGAAACGGCGCCCGTGTGGTCGATGGTCACGTCGACGCGCGACAACTGCCTCGGCCAGGAATGCCCGCACTACAAGGAATGCTTCGTGATGCAGGCGCGGCGCGAGGCCCAGCAGGCAGACGTCGTCGTGGTCAACCATCACCTGTTCTTCGCGGACATCATGCTGCGCGACACGGGGATGGCCGAACTGCTGCCGAACGCGAACACGATCATCTTCGACGAAGCGCACCAGTTGCCGGAGACGGCGACGCTATTCTTCGGCGAGACGCTGTCGACGACGCAGATCCTCGAGCTCGCGCGCGACACGGTGGCCGAAGGCCTGAGCCATGCGCGCGACGCGGTCGAGTGGGTGAAGCTCGGCGGTGATCTCGAGCGCGCGGCGCGCGACTTGCGTCTCGCGTTCGCGAACGACCAGATCGTGCGCATGTCGCTCGCCCAGCTCGGCGACGATCACCCGATGTTCGGTGCGCTCGACGCGCTCGACGTGGCGCTCGATGCGCTCGCATCGGCGCTCGCGAGCCAGGCCGAGCGCGCGGAATCGCTCGGCGCATGCCTGCGGCGCGCCCGCGAGCTCCAGGACCTGCTGGCGGGCTGGGTCGCGCCCGGCGCGGCGGAAGCGGCTGCGAAGGCCGACGCGGCGGCGGCCGGCGACAAGGCGGCGTCCGACGGCGATCCGAACGAGAAGGTGCGATGGGTCGAGGTGTTTGCGCATACCGTCCAGCTCCATGAAACGCCGCTGTCGGTCGCGCCGATTTTCGCGAAGCAGCGTGCGGGCGTGCCGCGTGCATGGGTGTTCACGTCGGCGACGTTGTCGGTGCGCGGCGATTTCACGCACTACGCGGCGCAGATGGGCCTCAGCTCGCGTCGTTCGATGACGCTCGCCAGCCCGTTCGATTACCAGTCGCAGGGGCTGCTGTACGTGCCGCGCAACCTGCCGCAGCCGTCCTCGCCGGCCTTTACCGACGCCGTCTTCGATGCCGCGCTGCCGGCGATCGAGGCATCCGGCGGCGGCGTGTTCATGCTGTGCACGACGCTGCGCGCGGTCGACCGGATCGCGTCGAAGCTGCGCGACGTGATCGAATCGCGCGGCTGGAACACGCCGCTGCTCGTGCAGGGCGACGCAAGCCGCACCGAGCTGCTCGACCGCTTCCGCGCGTACGGCAATGCGATCCTGGTCGGCAGCCAGAGTTTCTGGGAAGGCGTCGATGTGCGCGGCGATGCATTGTCGCTGGTCGTGATCGACAAGCTGCCGTTCGCGCCGCCGGACGATCCGGTGCTGGCCGCGCGGCTCGATGCGTTGACGAAGAAGGGGCTGAGCCCGTTCGCCGTGCATCAGCTGCCGCAGGCCGTGATCACGCTGAAGCAGGGCGCGGGCCGGTTGATTCGTGCGGAGACGGATCGCGGCGTGCTGATGATCTGCGACACGCGGCTCGTCGACAAGCCTTACGGGCGCCGGATCTGGCAAAGCCTGCCGCCGTTCAAGCGCACGCGCGAGATCGCGGTCGTGCAGGATTTCTTCGACGAGCACCGCGCGGACAAGGGCGCGTGACCGCACGCGCGGCGCTTGCCGCGTAACGCCGTGGCGCCGCCCGAATGCGGCGCCAATGAAAAAACCCGGCTCGATGGCCGGGTTTTTTGTGTGCGCAACGATGTTACATCGCGCCGTGCTTCAGAACTGCCACCACGACTTCTTCGCGCCGGGGCGCGAATGGCCCGTCACGTACGGGCTGTCGGGGAACGTGCCCGCGAGCACGCGCTTGGTGTCCTCGGCGAGTTCCGGCTGGTTCAGCTTGCCGTACGACAGGATCATGATGTGCAGCGCATCCTCGATCGCCGGCGCGCCCTTGTAGTCCTTGATCGCAAGCTGGGCGCGGTTGATCGCCGCGACATACGCGCCGCGGCGATAGTAGTAGTCGGCCGCATGCACTTCGTGCGACGCGAGCGCGTTGACGATGTAGCGCATCCGCGCGGCCGCATCGGGCGCGTACTTGCTCTTCGGGAAGCGATCGACGACGACCTTGAACGCATCGTACGATTCGCGCAGCGCCTGCGGATCGCGTTCGCTCATGTCCTGGCCGGAGAAGCGCCCGAACAGGCCGAGATCGTCGTTGAAGTGGATCATCCCCTTCAGGTAGTACGCGTACGGGATATCCGGATGATCGGGGTGGAGCTGGATGAAGCGGTCGACGGCCTGGTCGGCGGCTGCCGCTTCGTTGTCCTTCCAGTTGCAGTATGCAACGTTGATCTGTGCCTGTTGCGCGAAATGGCCGAACGGATCGCGGCCTTGCAGCGATTCGAAATATTTCGCGCACTTGCCCCAGTCGCCGCCGGACAGTGCGTCCTGGGCCTCTGAGTATAATTTGTTGTTCGACCAGGTAGCCGTCTCGTCCTGCTTCTGCGGCAAGCCGTGGCAGCCGGCGATGAGGGCCACGGCCGCTACCGCCGCAGCCCGGGCGGCGACGGTTCTGGCCGTACGTTTGGTCGAATTCATCATGCTCGCATGTCCTAGCTTCAAGTCTCGGTGACCCAGTCTAAATGACCCGTTCAAGTTCGCAGAATGCCCAGCCGGGCACACCAAATCGCGAAGATTATAGCCCAAGCGATCGGCCCGCCGACGCTGCGTCGGGGGATTCCCTCGACGACGATCTGGCCGGCGACGTGTTGCACCCCCCCGTTGTGCCGTCCGTGGCGGCCGATGAGGCGCCGCGCATCGTCGAAGTGCCGCTGTCGCTCGCCGGCGAACGTCTCGACAAGGCGCTCGCCCAACTGTTCCCCGAATTCTCGCGCAGCCGCCTGCAGAGCTGGATCGAGGCGCAGCGCGTGCTCGTCGACGGCGCGCCGGCGAAGATCCGCCAGCCCGTGCCGCTCGGCGCAAAGATCGAGCTCGTGCCCGATCTGCTGCCCGAGCAGCTCGCGTTCACGCCGGAGCCCGTGCCGCTCGACGTGATCTATGAGGACGACGCGCTCGTCGTCATCAACAAGCCGGCCGGTCTCGTCGTGCATCCGGCCGCCGGCAACTGGAGCGGCACGATCCTCAACGGTCTGCTGCATCGCTACGGCGACGCGGCGGCCGGCCTGCCGCGCGCGGGGATCGTCCACCGGCTCGACAAGGAAACGTCCGGCCTGATGGTGGTCGCCCGCACGCTGGCCGCGCAGACGGACCTCGTGCGCCAGTTGCAGGCCCGCACGGTGAAGCGCCGCTATTTCGCGCTCGTGTGGGGCACGATGCCCGAGGAGGGCACGATCGACGCGCCGATCGGCCGCGACCCGCGCGAGCGCACGCGCATGGCCGTGGTCACCGGCGCGTCGGGCAAGCCCGCGCGTACGCATTTCCGTACGGTTGACACATGCCTGTGGCAACGTCAGCCGGTTTCGGCGATTCAGTGCGATCTCGAAACCGGCCGCACGCATCAGATCCGCGTGCACTGCGCGCACGCCGGGCATCCGCTGCTCGGCGATCCGGTCTACGGGCGGGCGCGCGGCAAGCGTTCGGTCGCGCCGCTGCCGGACGGGTTCGCACGACAGGCGCTGCATGCGTGGCGGCTCGGCCTCGTGCATCCGGTCACGGGCAAGGCGATGCAGTGGCGCTGCCCGCTGCCGGACGACATGAACGCACTGGTCGCGGCGCTCGGCTTCGGGCAGGGCGACGAGGAGTTCGACGACGACGGTGTCTACGACGATGACGATTTCGGCGGCGAGTATCACGACGACGAGCCGTACCCGGACGATGAGGAGGAGTGAGTGCCGATGACGAACCTGGCGCCGTTGACGTGGCAGGACTGCGTACGGCCCGACTGGCGGGTGTCGCCGCGCGTGCGCGCGCTGATCACGACGCGCGACGGCGGTGTGAGCGAAGGCCCGTACGGGCGCTGGCAGGATGGCGCCGCGCTGCCGGGCGGGATGAATCTCGGCCTGCATACCGGTGACGATCCCGACCATGTCGCCGTCAATCGTGCACGCGTGCTCGCCCTCGCTGGCCAGTCGAGCGCCGCATGGCTCGAGCAGGTTCACGGCGCGCGGATCGTCCGGGCGGACGAGGTGATCGCCGCGGCGCCTGCCGCCACGGCGCCGGTGCAGGCCGACGCGAGCGTCACGGATCAGGCCGGCGCCGTCTGCGTGGTGATGGTGGCCGATTGCCTGCCCGTGCTGCTGTGCGACGCGCAGGGCCGCGCGGTCGGCGCCGCGCATGCGGGCTGGCGCGGGCTCGCGGCCGGCATCGTCGAGCAGACGGCCGCGCGCGTCGCGGCGCTCGCGGGCGGCGCGACGGATACGCTGCATGCGTATCTCGGGCCGGCGATCGGCCCGCAGGCGTTCGAGGTGGGCGCCGACGTGCGCGACGCGTTTCTCGACACGGCTCCGCAGTCGGAGCATGATGAAACCCGTCATGCGTTCGTCGCGATCGACGGCGCGCCCGGCAAGTTTCTTGCCGATCTGTACGCGCTCGCGCGGCTGCGACTCGCGCGTGCGGGCGTGGTGCACGTGAGCGGCGGGACGGCCTGCACGGTCGCCGAACGCGCACGCTTCTATTCGTATCGGCGCGACCGCGTGACGGGCCGCATGGCCGCGGCAATCTGGCTGGCCGATTGATCGCATGCGCATGCGCGCCGGCTTTGTTGCGCCGCGAAATCGGGTTATCTCGATATTGGCGCGGCAATGCGGCGGTGCATGCGCGACTGAATGAAAAATCCCGAGGTCAAGTCAAGCAAAATGTTTTATGTTTCACCGAAACCCTTGTCCCGTCTGTCGTGCGCGGATTATCTCCGTGCGGAAATGTTCAGTGGTTTGACCGGACGCTTCACATGGGGAAAACGATAATGATAAAAATACCGCACTGCGGCAGAATCTGGAGACGCCTCTCCAGAGCATGACGGCCCGGCTCGCAGCCGGCGCGCCGCGCGCGAGCAGGATTTCACGATTGACGCTCACGAATCACCGGTAAGGCAGGTAATGACAGCATCGAAAAATTCGTCGACGTCCGCTCATGCGGGCACTTCCGCGGGCAGTACCGGTTTCGATCCGGCCGCCCAGCCGATGCAGCAGATGTTCGAGTCGTGGTTGAACGCGTGGCGCGGTTTTGCCGACCCGGCGCGCGCCGCGACGGCATCGGCCTCCGTCAACCCGTTCGCGACATTCCAGTTCCCGACGTCGTTTCCGTTCCAGATGCCGTCGATGCCCGACCTCGGCGCGATGGCGTCGCCGTTCGCGGGGCTGAAGCTGCCGGTCGCCGCGATTCCGCCGGAACGGCTCCAGGCATTGCAGGCCGACTACGCGCGCGACTGCATGACGCTGATGCAGCAGGCGGCCGCCGCGAAGCTCGAGTCGCCGGAGTTGAAAGACCGCCGCTTCAGCGGCGACGCGTGGAAGTCATCGCCCGCGCATGCCTTCGCGGCCGCCTGGTATCTGCTCAACGCGCGCTATCTGCAGGAGCTGGCCGACGCGCTTCAGACCGATCCGAAGACGCGCGAGCGCATCCGTTTCACGGTCCAGCAATGGACGGCCGCCGCCGCGCCGAGCAATTTCCTCGCACTCAATCCCGACGCACAGAAATCGATTCTCGAAACGCAGGGCGAAAGCCTGCGGCAGGGGATGATGAACCTGCTCGGCGACCTGCAGCGCGGCAAGATTTCGCAGACCGACGAATCGCAGTTCGTGGTCGGCAAGAACCTCGGGTGTACCGAAGGCGCGGTCGTGTACGAGAACGACCTGATGCAGCTGATCCAGTACACGCCGAAGACGGACAAGGTGTTCGAGCGGCCGCTGCTGATCGTCCCGCCGTGCATCAACAAGTTCTACATCCTCGACCTGCAACCCGAGAATTCGCTCGTCGCGCACGCGCTGTCGAACGGCCATCAGGTGTTCCTCGTGTCGTGGCGCAACGCGGACGCATCGGTCGCGCACAAGACGTGGGACGACTACATGAACGAAGGGCTGCTCGCGGCGATCGACGCCGTGCAGCAGGTCAGCGGCCGCGAGCAGATCAACACGCTCGGCTTCTGCGTCGGCGGCACGATGCTCGCGACCGCGCTCGCGGTGCTCGCCGCGCGCGGCGAGCACCCGGCCGCGTCGATGACGCTGCTCACCGCGATGCTCGACTTCACCGACACGGGCATCCTCGACGTGTTCGTCGACGAGGCGCACGTGCAGATGCGCGAGCAGACCATCGGCGGCAAGAACGGTACGCAACCGGGGCTGATGCGCGGCGTCGAGTTCGCGAACACGTTCTCGTTCCTGCGGCCGAACGATCTCGTGTGGAACTACGTCGTCGACAACTACCTGAAGGGCCGTACGCCCGCGCCGTTCGACCTGCTGTACTGGAACAGCGATTCGACGAGCCTGCCGGGCCCGATGTACGCGTGGTACCTGCGCCATACCTATCTCGAAAACAAGCTGCGCGAGCCGGGTGCGCTGACCGTGTGTGGCGAGTCGGTCGACCTGTCGCTGGTCGACGTGCCGACCTTCATCTACGGTTCGCGCGAGGATCACATCGTGCCGTGGCAGACGGCCTACGCATCGACGTCGATCCTGTCGGGCCCGCTGAAGTTCGTGCTCGGCGCGTCGGGACACATCGCGGGCGTGATCAATCCGCCGGCGAAGAAAAAGCGCAGCTACTGGGTCAACGACGAGCTGCCCGAATCCGCGGACGACTGGTTCGCCGCGGCGACCGAGCAGCCGGGAAGCTGGTGGACTACGTGGGTCGAGTGGCTCGACGCGTACGGCGGCCGCAAGGTCGCGCCGCCGGCCCAGCCGGGTTCCGCGCAATTCCCGGTGATCGAGCCGGCGCCCGGGCGCTACGTGTTGCAGCGCGATTGACGAAAACCGGACAGCGGCGCACGCTGTCCGGCGCACCGCAGTTTTTTTAACAGGGTCGGTAACGATGCGCCGTGTCGTGCGGGCCTGGAGGACAGGGAAATGACGGATGTAGTGATCGTATCGGCCGCACGGACCGCGGTCGGCAAATTCGGCGGCTCGCTGGCGAAGATCGCGGCGCCCGAACTGGGCGCGACGGTGATCCGCGCGGTGCTGGAGCGTGCGGGCGTGAAGCCCGAGCAGGTCAGCGAAGTGATCATGGGCCAGGTGCTGACGGCCGGCTCGGGGCAGAATCCGGCGCGGCAGTCGCTGATCAAGGCGGGGCTGCCGAGCGCGGTGCCGGGGATGACGATCAACAAGGTGTGCGGCTCGGGCCTGAAGGCCGTGATGCTGGCGGCGAACGCGATCGTCGCGGGCGACGCGGACATCGTGATCGCGGGCGGCCAGGAGAACATGAGCGCGTCGCCGCACGTGCTGCCGGGCTCGCGCGACGGGTTCCGGATGGGCGACGCGAAGCTGGTCGACACGATGATCGTCGACGGGCTGTGGGACGTGTACAACCAATACCACATGGGCATCACGGCGGAGAACGTCGCGAAGGAATACGGGATTACGCGCGAAGAGCAGGACGCGTTCGCGGCGCTGTCGCAGAACAAGGCGGAAGCCGCGCAGAAGGCCGGGCGCTTCGCCGACGAGATCGTGCCGGTATCGATCCCGCAACGCAAGGGCGAGCCGCTGCAGTTCGCGACCGACGAGTTCGTGCGTCACGGCGTGACGGCGGAGTCGCTGGCGGGGCTGAAGCCGGCGTTCTCGAAGGACGGCTCGGTGACGGCGGCGAACGCGTCGGGGCTGAACGACGGCGCGGCGGCGGTGCTGGTGATGTCGGCGCAGAAGGCGGCGGCGCTGGGCCTGACGCCGCTCGCGCGGATCAAGGCATACGCGAACGCGGGCGTGGACCCCAGCGTGATGGGCATGGGCCCGGTGCCGGCGTCGCGCCGTGCACTGGAGCGCGCGGGCTGGACGCCGGGCGACCTGGACCTGATGGAAATCAACGAAGCGTTCGCGGCGCAGGCGCTGGCGGTGCACAAGCAGATGGGCTGGGACACGTCGAAGGTGAACGTGAACGGCGGGGCGATCGCGATCGGCCACCCGATCGGTGCGTCGGGCTGCCGGATCCTGGTGACGCTGCTGCACGAGATGGTCAAGCGCGATGCGAAGCGCGGGCTGGCGTCGCTGTGCATCGGCGGCGGGATGGGTGTCGCGCTCGCGGTCGAGCGTCCGTAACCGGCCGTCCGTGACCGGCCGTTCGCCACCGGCGAACCGAATCCGTGCGCCGGCCGATTGCGGCTTCGGCCGGCGTCACGTGAAGTCAGAGGGGGCCTTCGGCAGCTCTCGAAACCAAAAAATGGAGTGAGATTTATGTCTCAGCGAATTGCGTACGTAACGGGCGGGATGGGCGGCATCGGCACCAGCATCTGCCAGCGCCTGTCGAAAGACGGCTTCAAGGTGGTCGCAGGTTGCGGCCCGAACTCGCCGCGCCGGGTGAAATGGCTCGAGGAGCAGAAGGCGCTCGGGTACGACTTCATCGCGTCGGAAGGCAACGTCGGCGACTGGGACTCGACCAAGGAAGCGTTCGACAAGGTCAAGGCGGAAGTCGGCGAGATCGACGTGCTGGTCAACAACGCGGGCATCACGCGCGACGTCGTGTTCCGCAAGATGACGCACGAAGACTGGACCGCCGTGATCGACACCAACCTGACGAGCCTGTTCAACGTGACGAAGCAGGTGATCGACGGGATGGTCGAACGTGGCTGGGGCCGCATCATCAACATTTCGTCGGTGAACGGCCAGAAGGGGCAATTCGGCCAGACGAACTACTCGACCGCGAAGGCCGGCATTCACGGCTTCACGATGTCGCTCGCGCAGGAAGTCGCGACGAAGGGCGTGACGGTCAACACCGTGTCGCCGGGCTACATCGGCACCGACATGGTGAAGGCGATCCGCCCCGACGTGCTCGAGAAGATCGTCGCGACGATTCCGGTGCGGCGTCTCGGCGGGCCGGAGGAAATCGGCTCGATCGTCGCTTGGCTCGCGTCGAACGATTCCGGCTTCGCGACGGGCGCCGACTTCTCGCTGAACGGCGGCCTGCACATGGGCTGAGCGTCCGGGCTGCGCGGGCCGGGTGGCCGCGCAGCCGGACGTTTTCCGAAGGCCCCCGCCTCCCGGATTCGGGCGGCGGGGATTCGTCACTTGCGCTACGCTGCACTCAAAGGCGTTACATGACTACTACAAAGAAGACGGCCGAACGGCTCATCAAGAAGTACCCGAACCGCCGGCTCTACGATACCGAGACAAGCACGTACATTACGCTCACCGACGTGAAGCAGCTCGTGCTCGAGCAGGAGGATTTCAAGGTCGTCGACGCGAAATCCAACGAAGACCTGACGCGCAGCATCCTCCTGCAGATCATCCTCGAGGAGGAGAGCGGTGGCGTGCCGATGTTCTCGTCGTCGATGCTGTCGCAGATCATCCGTTTCTACGGTCATGCGATGCAGGGCATGATGGGCACGTACCTGGAAAAGAACATCCAGGCATTCATCGACATCCAGAACAAGCTCACCGATCAATCGAAGAACCTCTACGAAGGTAACGCGATGAATCCGGAAGTCTGGTCGCAGTTCATGAACATGCAGGCGCCGATGATGCAAGGGATGATGACGAGCTACATCGAGCAGTCGAAGAACATGTTCGTGCAGATGCAGGAGCAGATGCAGAACCAGGCGAAGTCGATGTTCAGCACGTTCCCGTTCAAGCAGCCGGGCGCATCGGAGCCCGAAAAGAAGTAAAGGATTCGCGGCAGGCCGGCCGGGGCGGCGCGAGCCGTCGGGCGTCGGCGCCGCGAAGCGGGGCGGCCGGTCGCCGTCGTGCATTCGGACGACGATGCGCCGCCGCCTGCCGAAAGATCGCCGACGGTCGTTCAGGATCGTCGGCACCGAATGCCCGTGCCCCGTGTGCGCGGGCATTGCCGTTGTCCAGTCGATCGAGATCCAGTCCATACGAATGAAAACCGGGACGCACCGTGCCCGATGGTGCGCGCTCGTGCCCGCGCGGGCGCTTGCCTGTCGTACCATGAGCGGCGCTGCGCGAAATGCGCTGGCGAGTGCCATGCATGGCGAGATGTGCGATGCCGCGTCGATGCGGGCGGCCGAGAAAAACAAACCGACTGAGAGAGAGCATGCGACGGATTCGAACGGCATCGACCGGCAGGCTGGCCGGTCTTGCTGCGATGTTCACGATGGGTGTCGGCCTGGCCGTGCCGGGCTTTGCGATGGATTGCGCCAAAGCCGTCCAGCCGATCGAGAAGCGCATTTGCGCGAGCCCCGCGCTGCGCGCGGCCGATGCGCGGATGAATGCGGCCTATGCGGGCGCGCTGCAGGCCGCGCCGGATACCGCCGTCCGCGACATGCTGGTGCGTAGCCAGCGTCGCTGGCTCGACGCGCGCAACAAACGGCTCGATACCGATTACGACGGCCATCGGCTGGCCGTCGACGAAGTGCGCAAGGCCTTCGATCGGCGCACCGCGGTGCTGGCCGACCGATCGGGTGAAGGGCTGATCGGGCGCGCACTGGCCGAGCGGCAGTGGCTCGCGAAATACAGCGGCGGCCCGCTGGCCGGCTTCGACGCAAACTGCGATTTCATCCCCGATGATGCGAGCGGCGCGCGCGTTTCCTATGCGTGTTTCGGCGCGATTCATGTGCAGCATCACGCACGGGTGTGCAGCCAGAGCGAGGACTGGGCGACCGGCGCGGTCTATCAGTACCGCCTGGTGAGCGCGGCCGACGGCGGGAAGGTGCATCCGGTGGCGTTCTGCGAAGCGCAAGGCGCGCATGCATGCGACGGCGACAGCGCGCAGGCGGGATGGGTGCGTGCCGCGGCGTCCGGTGGCGAGAACCGTACGCCGGTGCCGGTGACCGGTCTGCCGCAACTCGACGCGGAGTTGTGGCCGCTCGCAGGTGGCAGCGATGCCGCGTGGTTCGATCGGTGTCTGAAGGCGCCGGTGTTTCCGGATGCGCACTGACGCGCAGCGTTTCGGGTTGTTCGGGCACGGCCTGGCGTTCGAATCGACGGGCTAGGGCTGGCCTGCGGCGCCGCGGGCTGGGGCCGCAGCCGCGTTGCGCGACGCGCAACGGTCAGTGGTGCGGATGAGCGCGACGCGTTCCGTCGCTGCTCAGTGCGCCGAACCGAAATCCTGATCGTCGTCCGACGGAGGAAGGTCGAGCACGAGCTTGACGGCGCTGTAGTTCGCTTTGAGCGAAAACACGCGGCCGATCACGAGAAATGTCTGATGCGAATTCTCGAGCTCGACGAAATCGCCAGGTTGCGGCACGTGCGCACCTTGATCGTAGGAAAAACTGGTGCTGGTTTGCTCGCCGATGGTTTCCGCGGCGTGCTCGGTGAATTCGATCGTGATGTGGGTGGTCATGCGGGCCCCGTTGGGTATCGATTGGAGAGAGCGGATGCCGCATTTTCGCATAGCGGGTGCTCGAATCCGTGTCGATTCTAATGCCCGCGCATCCGGGAAATGACGTCACCGCTCCGATTCGTCGAACGACACACCCGCACAGAGCCGGCTGGCACCTGTGACCGTCCTCGACCACGCGCAGGAACCACTGCGTGCCCCTGCTGACGTGCCGCTGATGGTAAGCAGGTCCCGGAGTGAAGGGGACGCATCAAGCTCCCTGTCCTTGTCGGCTGCCCATTGCGCCGCAGCCGATCGTTCATTTTGGCTCGCCGACGCGAATCATGATCGTCGCGATGCGAGCGGTGACTTGGGCGTCGCCGTAGGATGAGACCGACGGAGGGGCGTAACAGCCGCGATTTTCACGCTTATTCGGATTATGACTTTCTAAATTCGGGCAGGTTGATTTCGTGTAATCGGGTGTAATGGAATATGTGCCGGAACGGACGTATTTTGACTTTGCGCGAGCTTTTTTGCGCCACGTCATGGCCTCAAAAAAATGTTAGCGACTAGCGGGCTTTGAGTGCATTCACTTCAATCAATATGTTTTAATCTGGAGAGTAAAAATGGCATTTGTTCAATATGACGGTAGCATTCGCCTCGCCAACGGTTACCAAAAAACAGTCGGAAACCCTTGGGAGAACGGCTATCTCGGTGTGGGTCAGTCGCTGTCGAATGGAAGTGGCGACATGGTTGGGGCGTATGCGGCCACTACGAATCACGAAAAGCAAACGAAATGGATCATAAGCAAGGTGGCGTCCTCTGGCAGCGACGGCCTGGTTTATAGCGGTGATCAGGTCACGCTAAAAAATGGCTTTGATGGTACTTATTTGGGAATGTTCACCGACAATCACGTGGATAATGGTGGGTATAAGTTGCAATCGTTCACGAGCACTGCTATGCCTGGTGTTACCATCAATTGGACTGTCTTTAAATATTCCGCTCAACCGAAAACCAATGATTCAAGGTTGAGCGACACAGACGTAATCTATTTAGTAGCTACTTTTAGTTCTGGGATTGGTACTCTGTCAGGCATTCTGGATACTAATGGCTACGGTGCTAGCCAGGGCTTCCAATACCTCATCACGGGGGCGCGTCTGCTCAATCGTGATAATGGTAGCGGTTTGTGGCAGGTATTTGCATCGTAAGTCCGTATTTTAATTTCGGGAGGCGTCAATTGTTGATGCTTTGGTGGCGGGCGTAACCGCCACCAACAAGAAGGATGCAGGGCAGTTTAATCTTGCAGCATCGATTTTTCGTCAGAGTTTGAGAATGCGAACGAGTTTAATGCACCGCTTTCCTTCAGTTCTTTCGTGGTTACGACCCCAAACCTGTCGATACTGCGCATTGTTCGGCGTACATTAAGGCGCGTCCTTAAGTCGGCGTTAATAACGATGGCGTGCGCGGTGCCGTTATGCTTGCTGAACCGTATTGAACATGGCGCAGCTCACCTAGGACGCGATGCATGGCGCTTCGAATTGCAGCTGGATGCGGTCCCGGTACGCTGGCCTTGGTGGGCGCGGCGTTGATGGCATGTCGATAGGCCCTCACCCCGACGTGAACGGGATGCATCCAGCTCCAACTCGCCGCCGGCCGCTTGTTTTGCCTCGCCGCCCCTAAATCGCTGTAAACTCACGCTTTTGCTGCCAGGCCCCCACATTCCAGATGTCTCAATCCCCCAAAGTAGGGTTCGTATCCCTCGGCTGCCCGAAGGCGCTCGTCGATTCCGAACAAATCATCACGCAACTGCGCGCCGAAGGTTATGAAATCTCCGGCACCTACGACGGCGCCGACCTCGTCGTCGTGAACACCTGCGGCTTCATCGACGAAGCCGTGCAGGAAAGCCTCGACGCGATCGGCGAAGCGCTGACCGAGAACGGCAAGGTGATCGTCACCGGCTGCCTCGGCGCGAAGTCGAGCGCGAGCGGCTCGAACCTGATCGAGGAAGTCCACCCGAAGGTGCTCGCCGTCACCGGCCCGCACGCGGTGGGCGAAGTGATGCAGGCCGTGCATTCGCACCTGCCGAAGCCGCACGATCCGTTCGTCGACCTCGTGCCCGCGGCCGGCATCAAGCTCACGCCGCGTCACTACGCGTACCTGAAGATCTCCGAAGGCTGCAACCACCGTTGCACGTTCTGCATCATCCCGTCGATGCGCGGCGACCTCGTGTCGCGCCCGGTCGCCGAAGTGATGCTGGAAGCAGAGAACCTGTTCAAGTCGGGCGTGAAGGAACTGCTCGTGATCTCGCAGGACACGAGCGCATACGGCGTCGACGTGAAGTACCGCACGGGCTTCTGGAACGGCAAGCCGATCAAGACGCGCATGACCGACCTGGTCGCCGCGCTGGGCGAACTCGCCGCGCAGTACGGCGCCTGGGTGCGCCTGCACTACGTGTATCCGTATCCGAGCGTCGACGAAGTGATTCCGCTGATGGCCGAAGGTCCGTTCAAGGGCCACGTGCTGCCGTATCTCGACGTGCCGTTCCAGCACGCGCACCCGGAAGTGCTCAAGCGCATGAAGCGTCCGGCGAACGCCGAGAAGGTGCTCGAGCGCGTGCAGAAGTGGCGCGAGATCTGCCCCGACCTGACGATCCGCAGCACGTTCATCGCGGGCTTCCCCGGCGAGACGGAAGAACAGTTCGAAACGCTGCTCGACTTCGTCCGCGAAGCGGAACTCGATCGCGTCGGCTGTTTCGCGTATTCGCCGGTCGAAGGCGCGACCGCGAACGACCTGGACGGCGCGCTGCCGGACGAGGTTCGCGAGGAACGTCGTGCGCGCTTCATGGAAGTGGCCGAGGAAGTGTCGGCGAACCGCATGCAGCGCAAGGTCGGCAAGACGCTCAAGGTGCTGATCGACGAAGTCGGCGCAGAGGGCGGCATCGGCCGTACGGCAGCCGACGCGCCGGAGATCGACGGCGTCGTCTATGTCGAGCCGGCGGCGAAGGCATCGAAGCGCTACAAGGTCGGCGATTTCGTGTCCGTGAAGATCACGGGCGCCGACGGCCACGATCTGTGGGGCGAGGTGTAATCGATGGCCGCTGCATTTCCGGAGATCCTCGCGCTCGGCGAGGCGATGATCGAATTCAACCAGTCGCAGCCGGGGCACCCTGAATTCCTGCAGGGCTTCGGCGGCGACACGTCGAACTTCTGCATCGCGGCGGCGCGCCAGGGCGCATCGACGGGCTTCGTGTCGGCGATCGGCGATGATCCGTTCGGCCGCCTGCTGGCCGACATGTGGGCGGCGGAGCAGGTCGACACGACGTACGTGCGAATCGACCGCACGGCGCCGACCGGCGTGTATTTCGTCACGCACGGCGTCGGCGGCCACCAGTTCGACTATCTGCGCGCGGGGTCGGCTGCGAGCCGCTATGCGACGGGCGACCTGCCGCTCGACGCGCTGGCGGCCGCGAAGGCCGTGCACCTGTCGGGCATCAGTCTTGCGATCAGCACGGCCGCGTGCGACGCGGCATTCGCGGCGATCGACCATGCGCGTCGCAACGGCGCGAAGGTCAGCTTCGACACGAACCTGCGCCTGAAGCTGTGGCCGCTGCCGCGTGCCCGTGCGGTGATGCGCGAGGCGCTGCGCCAGACGGACATCTGCCTGCCGAGCTGGGACGACGTCACGGCGCTCACGGGCGCGAACGATCGCGACGCGATCGTCGACGCGATGCTCGAACACGGCCCGCAGGTCGTCGCGCTGAAGCTCGGCAAGGAAGGCGCGTATGTCGCGACGCCGCACGAGCGGCGCGTCGTGCCGGGCTTCGCGGTCGATGCCGTCGACGCGACCGGCGCGGGCGACTGTTTCGGCGGCGCGTTCGTCGCGCGGATCGTCGCGGGCGACGATCCGTTCGCGGCCGCGCGTTATGCGAACGCGGCGGCGGCGCTGTCGACGACCGGTTACGGCGCGGTCGCGCCGATTCCGCGCCGCGATGCGGTGGAAAGCCTGATGCAGGGCTGACGCGAAACGCGCACGCCGACGCATTCACGGCGCAGGCTTGCGCGGTGACGCAAGCGCCGGGTCTCGACCCGGCACGGTCCGCGATGGTCGGGCGAATCTGAAGCAAGGAGCAACACAAGGTGGGTCGATATTCGGAATGGCAACGGGCGCTCGTCGTCGCGGGCGCGCTCGCAGCGGGCATCATGATGCCGACGGTGGTCGCGGCGCAGGCGGTGGCACCCGGCGTGCAGCAGGATGAACCGGCGCCGGCGCGGCCGCTGAAGCCGAATCCCGAGTTCTCCCGCCTGCCGCGCTACGAAGGCACGCTCGGCGATCGGCCGATCGTGGTGCATCTCGGCCCCAAGACGGACGAGGAAGGCGTGCACGGCGAATACCAGTTCGCCGACACGGGCGAGGTGGTGCTGCTCGCGGGCGACCGCGACGGCGATACGCTCGAGATCGAGGAGTCGAACGATGGCACGAACATCACCGGTGTGTGGATCGGCCGTTTCGACGCGACGGGCGACCTGAAGGCCGACCGGATGAATTCGGACGAATCGGATCCGCAGCCGGTCGTGCTGCGTCTGGCGCCGGGCAAGCGCGCGGCGCTGCAGGTGCGCGACGGCCGCGTGCGCGAAATCGAGACGGTGGGCGGCGTCGTCAACTTGCGTACCGACGACTGAGTGCGTGCTGGCTCGGTGCGCGCGGCGCGCATTGTACCGGGCCAAGCGCGCCGATTTTGGCTACTCTAGCGACATATTCCGCAACCGAACGGCCTCGTGCCCGGCCTCCAGTCATGACTGCATCCACTTCCAAGCGCGCGCTGCAAACCCGCATCGTGCAACCCGACGACGTCATTCCCGAAGGCTTCCGTTCGTTCGTGCCGCCGGTCGCGCGCGCGTCGACGGTCGTGTTCCCCGATCTCGCGACGATGCGCGCGCTGGTCTGGCACGACGACAACCAGTGGCGCTACGGGCTGCACGCGACGCCGACGTCGCTCGCGCTCGCGCAACGGCTCGCCGAGATCGAGGGCGGCACGCACGCGCTGCTGCAGCCGTCGGGCCTCGCGGCGATCATGAACGTCTACTTCGGGCTCGTGAAAGCGGGCGACGACGTGCTGATTCCGCATAACGTGTACGGCCCGAACGCCGATTTCGGCAACTGGCTCGCGAACGATTTCGGCATCGTCGTGCGTTTTTACGATCCGTTGATCGGCGCCGGCATCGCCGAGCTGATCCAGCCGAACACGCGCCTGATCTGGATCGAGGCGCCCGGCTCGGTGACGATGGAAGTGCCCGACGTGCAGGCGATCACCGCGGCCGCGAAGGCGCGCGGCATCGTCACCGCGATCGACAACACCTATTCGGCGGGCCTCGCGTTCAAGCCGTTCGAGCACGGCGTCGACATTTCGGTGCAGGCGCTGACCAAGTACCAGTCGGGCGGCAGCGACGTGCTGATGGGCGCGACGATCACCGCGAACGCGGAACTTCACGCGAAGCTGAAGCTCGCGCGGATGCGCTGCGGGATCGGCGTGTCGGTCGACGATTGCTCGCTCGTGCTGCGCAGTCTGCCGAGCATGCAGGTGCGCTTCGACGCGCACGGCAAGAGCGCGCTCGCGCTCGCGCAATGGCTGAAGGCGCGGCCGGAGATCGCGGCGGTGCTGCATCCGCAGATCGCCGACTGCCCGGGGCACGCGTCGTTCATGCGCGATTTCACCGGCGCGGGCGGGCTGTTCTCGGTGGTGTTCGACGCACGCTACAGCGCGGAGCAGGTCGACCGTTTCGTCGAGTCGCTCGAGCTGTTCGCGATCGGCTGGAGCTGGGGCGGCGCATGCAGCCTCGCGATGCCTTACGACGTCGCGTCGATGCGTCCGGACTGGCCGCATCGCGGCACGCTGGTGCGTTTCTACGTCGGTCTGGAAGAAGAAGCCGATTTGCGCGCGGACATCGAGCGCGCGATGCAGGCCGCACTCGGCTGATCGCCGGCCGGCAACGTCCGGCACGAAAACGAAACGCCGGCGCGATGCCCTATCGCGCCGGCGTTTTTCATTGAGGGTGCGGCGGGATCAGAACAGTCGCAGCAACCCGTCGAGGCCGACATGGTCGAACGCGACCGTCGCCGCGTCGCGCACGACGGGCTTCGCGTGGAACGCAACCGACAGCCCGGCTTCGGCCATCATCTTCAGGTCGTTCGAGCCGTCGCCCATCGCGATCGCACGGCGCGGCTCGAGGCCGAGCGACGCGCATGTCTCGCGCAGCAGGCGCGCCTTCACGTCGGCGTTGACGATCTCGCCGAGCACCTTGCCGGTGAGCTTGCCGTCGACGATCTCGAGCGTGTTCGCATGCGCGTAGTCGATGCCGAGGCGGGCTTTCAGCCGCTCGGTGAAGAACGTGAAGCCGCCCGACACGAGCAGCGTCTTCATGCCGGCGGCCTTCACGCCGGCCAGCATCGTCTCGGCGCCCGGCGACAGTTGCAGCCGTTCTTCGTACACGCGCTCGAGCGCGTGCGCGTCGAGCCCGGCCAGCAGCGCGACGCGGCGCGTGAGGCTTTCGTTGAAATCGCGGATCTCGCCGCGCATCGCCGCTTCGGTGATCTCGGCGACCTGCGTTTTCAGTCCGCAGAAATCGGCGATCTCGTCGATGCATTCGATCGTGATCAGCGTCGAATCCATGTCCATCACCGCGAGCCCGAAATCGCCGAGCGAGAGACCGGCCTCGACGAAGCCGAAGTCGAGCGCATGCGTGCCGCAGTATGCGTCGATGTCGAGGCGCTGCGCCGGGCTCGCGTTTTCGACGCGCAGCGCGTGATCGTCGGTCTGCACGATGCGGGTGCCGCGCGACAGCGCGAGCAGCGGTTTGTGATGGGCGTCCGACAGCGGCGAAAGACTCTGGATGACGAGATTGTGGGTCATGACGAGTGGTAGGAAGACGGATGAATGACGCGCGCGGCCCACGGGCGGCCGCCTGCGAACGCGGGCCTCATGCGGCTGCGGGCCATTGCGACGCGAACGCGCCATTGTAGCCGGTTGGCCGGGACGGGCGATCGCGGCAGGTACGAATCCTGAGGCCGGACTCGAACCGGCACGCCCGCCGCGCGAATCGAACGCCGCCGCTATCGCCCGTCCGCTCGGTCCCAGTACGGCGGATCGCCGAAATGCTCGGCCAGGAACGCGATGAACGCGAGCGTTTTCAGCGGCACGTGCGCGCGGCTCGGATAAACGGCCCAGATCGCGACGTCCTCGGCGAACGGGTAGTCGTCGAGCACGGTGACGAGCGCGCCGCTGGCGAGCAGCGGACCGACGTCCCAGGTCGACTTGATCGCGATCCCGAAGCCGTCGACGAGCGCTTCGCGGATCGCCTCGCCGTTGCTCGCGACGAGCCGCCCGCCGACCCGCACCGTGAACGGGCCCTGCGGCGTCGCGAACGACCAGTCGCGCTGGTCGCCGAGGATCACGCATTCGTGCTGCGTCAGGTCGGCCGGATGGCGCGGCGTGCCGCGTTCGGCGAGATAGGCGGGCGAGCAGCACAGCACGCGGCGATTGACGGCGAGCTTGCGGGCGACGAGCGTCGAATCCTTCAGCGCGCCGAGGCGGATCGCGACGTCGTAGCCGTCGTCGACCAGATCGATGATCTCGTCGGACAGCCGCAGATCGAGCGACACGGACGGGTAGCGGCGCAGGAACGCCGGAATCACCGGCGCGACGTGCTGGCGGCCGAACGACGACGACATCGACACCTTCAGCCGCCCGTACGGCTCGCTGCGGCCGTGGCCGACCGATGCGCGCGCGGCATCGGCGGCCGCCAGCAGCGCGTCGGCGCGCGCCATGAAGACTTCGCCATCCTGCGTGAGGCTGATGCGGCGCGTGGTGCGGTGCAGCAGCCGCGCGCCGAGCTGGCGTTCGAGTTGCGCGATGCGCGCGCTGGCGACGGCGGCCGACACGCCGAATTCGCGCCCGGCGGCGCTGACGTTCGCGAGCAGTGCCGCGCGCACGAACAGCGCGACGTCGAGCAGGTCGAGCGGCTTGTCGGGCGCCGAAATTGGTTCGGACCTCATTATTCTGAAATTCCTGAAAATGTTTCAGGAAATATAGCGGTTTTCTCGAATGATCGGGGCGCCTACGATGGCACGTATGGAGGTTGCGCCGCAGCCTGCCGGATTCCCTGAAAGGAGTATCGAGATGAAAGCCGTTGGATTGACCCGTTATCTGCCGATCGACGACCCGCAAGCGTTGCTCGACGTCGAACTGCCGCAGCCCGTGCCGGGCCCGCGCGATCTGCTCGTGAAGGTCGACGCGATTTCCGTGAACCCGGTCGACACCAAGGTGCGGGCGCCGAAGTCGCAGATCGAGGAGACGCCGCGCGTGCTCGGCTGGGATGCGGCCGGCACGGTCGTCGCGGTCGGCGCCGAGGTCACGCTGTTCCGGCCCGGCGACGAAGTGTTCTACGCGGGCAGCATCACGCGGCCCGGCGCGAACAGCGAATTCCACGCGGTCGACGAGCGGATCGCCGCGCTGAAGCCGCGCACGCTCGACTTCGCGGCGGCCGCCGCGTTGCCGCTCACCGCGCTGACCGCGTGGGAAGCGCTGTTCGACCGGTTGCGCGTGTCGCCGCAGGGCGCGGACGCCGGCAAGTCGGTGCTGATCATCGGCGGCGCGGGCGGCGTGGGCTCGATTGCGATCCAGCTCGCGAAGACGCTCGGCAAGCTGCACGTGATCGCGACCGCGTCGCGGCCGGCGTCGGCCGAATGGGTGCGCGCGCTGGGCGCGGATGCGGTGGTCGACCATTTCGGCGATCTGCCGGCGCAATTGCGCGAGGCCGGCCATCCGGCCGTGGACTACGTGCTGATCTTCAACGATACCGACCATCATTTCCCGGCTGCCGCGGAAGTCATCCGGCCGCAGGGCGGCATTTGCACGATCGTCGAGAACGCGAAGCCGGTGCCGGTCGAATTGCTGAAGGCGAAGAGCGCCGCGTTTCACTGGGAGTTCATGTTCACGCGTGCGATGTTCGAGACGCCGGACATGATCGA
Source organism: Burkholderia sp. BCC1208 (assembly GCF_902833095.1). Lineage (NCBI taxonomy): Bacteria > Pseudomonadati > Pseudomonadota > Betaproteobacteria > Burkholderiales > Burkholderiaceae > Burkholderia > Burkholderia sp. BCC1208. The sequence continues at coordinate 477,745 of NZ_CADFDY010000006.1, forward strand.
GCAGCACAAGATCCTGAGCGAGGTGGCGCGGCTCGTCGACGGCGGCACGCTGCGCACGACGCTCGGCGAACAGCTCGGCACGATCAATGCCGAGAACGTGCGGCGCGCGCACCAGATGCTCGAGGGCGGACGCGCGATCGGCAAGCTGGTGTTGAGCGGCTTCTGAGGGCAGCGCGTAAGGTTGCGGCGCCGCGAACGCAAGCGGGGTAACACCCGATGCGTTTGCGGCGCATTGCATCCCGCTTGGCGGTAGACTGGCAGCGCATCATGCATCGAAAACCGCGCGGCACGCGCGTGCCGCCGCATTACAAGGAGGTCAGCATGAGCCAACGCAGCTTGTCGGTCGCCGCATCGTGGTCGGTCGTGTTCGCGGCGGCGTGCGTCAGCGCGAGCGTATTCGCGGCGCCGCCGGTCAAGGGCAGCCTGAAGGGCGGCGGGACGGGACAGCTCGAATACACCGTCAAGGTCGATTCGAAGACCTTCGGCAATACGCAGGAAACCCGCAAGATCCGCTCGGGCGAGACAGACGATTTCAACTGGAAGTCGGTGCCGCCGAGCGGTGCGGTCGCGATGCCGGACGGCTGTCCGAACGCCGGCAACCTGCCGCGCGACGCGAACGGCGCGATGGTGCGGCAGACCCAGGTACGGCTCGCACCGTCGGTCGATGCAAAGGGTGTCGCCAACGTGCAGTTGAGCTTCCAGGCGGCCGCGCCGAAGGGCACGCGCAGCGTGACGGCCGGCGGCAAGTCGCTGCAGTGTCCGGACGTCGTGTCGGTAAGCCAGGTGAAGTGGGTGTCGGTTCCGACCAACGGCGGGTCGAAGTCCGTGACGATGAGCGACGGCACCAAGGTGACGGTGTCGATCAAGCATTGAGCGGTGCGCGGGCCGGCGTTTCGTCCGGTGCGCGCGCAACCGGTTCGATTGGCGGGGAGCGGGCAGGGCGGCACGCGAGCACGGCGAGCACGTCGTGCCGTGTCGCCGTCGTAAGGCGTCCGCTGCGTACTCCGCGGTACGGCGCCACGGCCGTGCAACCGCGATGCGTGACGTCATGCGGATGTCACGTCATGCTCGCCCGCATCCTGTCCTTCCGCTCATGACATCCCGATGAAACTTCGCATGCGCGCGCTACCGCCGCGTCAGTGCGTGCGCTCTTCGAGCCGCGACGCGAGAAAGCGGTGATCGGCCGAGAACAGCCGGCGATAGGTCATCAGCACCGCGCCGACGGTGCCGAGCGCGGACGCCGCGGCGATCAGGAACATGATCACGATCTGGTAACGCACGGCCTGCAGCGGCGACTGGCCGGCCAGCACCTGGCCCGTCATCATCCCCGGCAGGCTCACGACGCCGACCACCGCCATCTGGTTCAGCGTCGGCAGCATGCCCGCACGCACGGCCTGGCGCGCGGCGTCCTGCGCGGCTTCCCAGCGCGTCGCGCCGAGCGCGAGCGCGGTTTCGACGCGATCGCGGCGCGCCGTGAGCTCTTCCATCATCCGCTCGACACCGAGCGAGACGCCCGTCAGCGTATTGCCGAGAATCATGCCGAGGATCGGGATCGCGTACTGCGGCGCGAACCACGGATGGATGCGGATCACGACGAACAGGCCGACCGCCGCGACGAACCAGCTGCTGAACCAGATCGACGCGATGCTGTCGATGCGCTGGCCGCGGTACGTGCGCTTGCCGCGCCCCGCGCCGGCGAAACCGGCGATCAGCGTCATCAGCGCGGTGAGCGGCAGCACGACGTACCAGTGCGGATGGCCGAACACCCAGCCGAGCACGTAGCCGATCGCGAGCAACTGCACGACGGTGCGCACTGCCGCGAGCGCGAGCTTGCGGCCGAGGCCGAGCGACAGCGCCGCCGAGATCGCGCCGTTGACGGCGACGAGCGCGGCGGCGATGCCGACGTCGACGAGGCTCAGGTCCTGCAGGGCGGGGCTCATTGCACAGCCTCCGTCGGGTTGGCCGCACGCAATACGCCGGCCTGCATCACGAGCCGCATCGCGCCGATCCGCGCGGCCTGGGCCGGATCGTGCGAGATCCACATGTAGGCGCGTGCGTCGGGCGCCGCGTCGAACCACGCCCCGACGAGCGCTTCGATCGCGCGCGCCGATTCGGGATCGAGCGCGGAGGTGGGCTCGTCGAGCAGCAGCACGTCGGGATCGAGCTGCAGCACGCGCAGCAGCGCGGTAATCTGCGCCTCGCCGCCGGACAGGTCGCTCGCGCGCTTGTCGAGAAAGTCGGCGCCGCGGCCGGCCTGCGCGGCGAGCGCTTCGGCGCGCGCGCGATCGAACGCGACGTCGCGATAGATCGCGAGCGAGTACGGGTAGCGCAGCTGGGACTCGACGGTGCCGTCCATCTGGGCGGGGCGCTGGCGGACATAGGCGACGCTGCGCCGGTAGCGCGGAATCATACTGCGCCGGATCCCGCGGCCGCGCCACAGGAGGCGGCCGCCGTCGAGCGGATCGAGCGACGCGAGCGCGCGCAGCAGCACGCTCTTGCCCGACCCGGACGGGCCCGTCACAGCAATTCTCGATCCCGCGGCGAGGCTGAAATCGGTCGGGGCGAGCAGCGTCTTGCCGCTGCTGGCATCGCGCCGCGTGATGTGCTGCGCTTCGATGAGGCCGGTGGGGGATGTCATGTCACAAATGAAAAAAAGCGTTAATGGCGCCGGAAGGCCGCCATGTCGTGCGTCATAATACCGATTGAAAAGCCGCCGTTGTCGTGCGCCGTTCGTCCACGCAAGCGGACCGGCATGGTGCGGCAACGCTTCAGAACAACAACGGAACCGCCATGACGCTAACCCGAGCCATCGGCAAATCGGCTGCATGGATCGTCGGTATCGTCGCGGTGCTCATCGCGGCGGCCGGCGTCTTTCTCTTCACGTTCGACTGGAATCGCGCGAAACCGTGGGTCAACGAGCAGGTGAGTACCGCACTCGGCCGTCCGTTCGCGATCAACGGCGATCTCAAGGTCGGCTGGCGTCGCCCCGATGGCGAGACCGGCTGGCGCGCGTGGGTGCCCTGGCCGAGCTTCTCGGCCACGCAGCTCGAGATCGGCAATCCCGACTGGGCGAAGGCGCCCAAGTTCGTGACGCTCGATGCCGCGCACTTCGATCTCGCGATCCTGCCGCTGCTCGCGCATGAAATCGTCATCCCGTCGATCGACGTCGTGAATCCGGCCGTCGATCTGGAGCGGCGCGCGGACGGCAGCAATACGTGGACCTTCCAGTTCAAGCAATCGTCGCAGCCGTCGCGGTGGAAGGTGAGGCTCGACAGCTTCGGTTTCGCGAAAGGCACCGTCACGTATCGTGACGCGATCACGAAGGCCGACCTGACCGTCGCGATCGATACGCTCGGCCAGCCGATCCCGCTCGGCGACGTGCTGAAGGAACAGGAGCAGACGTCGCGTGCGGCGTCGGCGCAGCGCGTCGGCAAGCATGGCGCCGCACAACTGGGTGCCAAGGCCGATGCGGAAGCCGCGTCGAGCGCGTCGGGGGTGAGTGCGGCCGCGGCCTCGGGCGCGTCGGCCGCGAGTGTCGTTGCGTCGGCTGCTTCCGGTTCGTCGGGTTCATCCGCTTCGTCCGCGTCGGCGGCCACTGCCGCGTCCGGCGCGAGCGGGGCCGCGGCGCCCGCGAAGCCGTCCGGCCCGACCTATGCCTTCGGGTTGAAGGTCGACGGCCGCTACAAGAACGTGCCGATCAACGGCACCGGCAAGGTTGGCGGTGTGCTCGCGATCCAGGATACGTCGCGACCGTTCCCGCTGCAGGCGGACGTGAAGGCCGGCGATACGCGGCTCGCGATCGTCGGCACGCTGACCGATCCGATGCATCTTGCGTCGCTCGACCTGCGGTTGTGGCTGCAGGGCACGTCGATGTCGCACCTTTACCAGCTCACCGGCATCACGCTGCCCGATACGCCGCCTTACGCGACCGAAGGGCGCCTGATCGGCAACTTCAAGCCGCATGCGAGCACCTTCCGCTACGAGAACTTCAACGGCCGCGTCGGCGGCAGCGATCTCGGCGGCACGCTCACGTGGGCGCAGCGCGAGCCGCGGCCGAAGCTGTCGGGCGAACTCGTGTCGAACCTGCTGCAGTTCTCCGATCTCGCGCCGGTGATCGGCGCCGATACGGCCGCAAGCAAGGCCAAGCGCGGCGACACGACGCGCCAGCCGCCGGACCGCGTGCTGCCGGTGGAGACGTTCCGTACCGAACGCTGGAGCGCGATCGATGCGGACGTGAAGTTCACCGGCCGCAAGCTGATCAAGAGCGCGCAGTTGCCGATCAGCAACCTGTACACGCACATCCTGCTGCAGGACGGCGTGCTGTCGCTCGAGCCGCTGCAGTTCGGCGTCGCGGGCGGCACGCTCGCGACGAACGCGCGTCTCGACGGTAGCCGCACGCCACTCAAGGGCCGCTTCACGCTGGCCGCGCGGCATCTGAAACTCAAGCAGCTGTTCCCGACGCAGAAGGTGATGCAGACGGCGTTCGGCGAAATCAACGGCGACGCGTCGCTGTCGGCAACGGGCAATTCGCCGGCCGCGCTCGCGGCCACGTCCACCGGCGAAGTGAAGGCGCTGATCACCAATGGCCGCATCAGCCGCTTGCTGATGGAGGCTGCGGGGTTGAACGTCGCGAACGTCGTCTACGAGAAGCTGTTCGGCAACCGCGACGTCAACATCAATTGTGCGGCAATCGATTTCGTGGCGACCGACGGCATGCTCGATCCGAAGGTCTTCGCGCTCGATACCGACGATGCGCTCATCAACGTCGACGGCCCGGTCAACCTGCGCGACGAATCGCTCGACCTGAAGATCCATCCGCACACGAAGGGCTTCCGGATCTTCTCGCTGCGCTCGCCGTTGTATGCGAAGGGCACGTTCAAGAACCCGAAGGTCGGCGTCGATGCGGGCGCGCTCGCGCTGCGCGCCGGCGCGATGATCGGGCTCGGGCTGATCAACCCGTTCGCGGCGCTGATCCCGCTGATCGCGCCGAGCAACAACCGCGACGTGCCGTGCTCGGAACTGTTCGGGCAGATGAAGGCTCAGGCGGCGCAGAAGGCGGCCAGGAAGGCCGGCAAGTAATGCGCGTCAGCGGCCCGCGCGCGCCCACAGCAGCACGGGGTTGCCTTCGCGGCCATCGATCCGCACCGGCGCGACGGTGCCGAGCTGCAGGCGATCGCCGTCGAGCATGACGGCCCGCTGCTGGACGTTGCCGATCCAGTTCGGGAACAGGCTGACGTCCATTTCGTGGGTCAGCGTGCCGTCGTCGGCGACCCGGAAGGGGCCGGAGTAGGCGATATAGCCGCGCGCGGCGGCCGCGCATTCGTCGTCGGTGCCGCCCTGGAGGTCGCCGTTCGAGTAGCGCGGCCGACCGGCGGCCATGAGCTGGGCGGACATGTAGCCGTCCGGCGTATAGAGGATCCAGCCGCGCACGTCGCGGCCGAGCGGATAGGCGACCGCGCCGCCGTCGCACGGACGGACTTCGTAGGACACGAGGCGCCATGCGCCGACGAGTTGTTCGCGAAGCTGGCTGGCGAGCATGCGGGATTCCGGTAAGACGGCGGTGGAGCGCGTGCCGTCGTGTTGACGGGCCGCCGGGCGGCGGGCCTGGAATGGGCTGCCGGGGCGGTGCGATCGGCAGTTTCGCCGACACCTGCTAAAATACACGGTTTTCCGTCGATTTCTCTCTTAACGGGACCTGCCGTGCTTTCTACTGCCAACATCACGATGCAATTCGGGCCGAAGCCCTTGTTCGAGAATATCTCGGTCAAATTCGGCGAGGGCAACCGCTACGGTCTGATCGGCGCAAACGGCTGTGGCAAGTCGACCTTCATGAAGATCCTCGGCGGCGACCTCGAGCCCAGCGGCGGCAACGTCGCGCTGGAGCCGAACGTGCGCCTCGGCAAGCTGCGCCAGGACCAGTTCGCGTACGAGGACGTGCGCGTGCTCGACGTCGTGATGATGGGCCACACCGAGATGTGGGCCGCGATGACCGAGCGTGACGCGATCTACGCGAACCCGGAAGCCACCGACGACGACTACATGCACGCGGCCGAGCTCGAAGGCAAGTTCGCCGAATACGGCGGCTACGACGCCGAAGCGCGCGCGGGCGCGCTGCTGCTCGGCATCGGCATCGAGGAGAAGTTCCACAACGGCACGATGGCCGACGTCGCGCCGGGCTGGAAGCTGCGCGTGCTGCTCGCGCAGGCGCTGTTCTCGAAGCCGGACGTGCTGCTGCTCGACGAACCGACCAACAACCTCGACATCAACTCGATCCGTTGGCTCGAGCATACGCTCAACGAGTACAACTCGACGATGATCATCATCTCGCACGATCGTCACTTCCTGAACTCGGTGTGCACGCACATGGCCGACATGGACTTCGGCACGCTGAAGGTCTGGCCGGGCAACTACGACGACTACATGCTCGCATCGGCACAGGCGCGCGAACGCCAGGCCGCGGCGAACGCACGTGCGAAGGAGCGCGTGGCCGAACTGCAGGATTTCGTGCGCCGCTTCTCGGCGAACAAGTCGAAGGCGCGCCAGGCAACCAGCCGCGCGAAGCAGATCGACAAGATCAAGATCGAGGAATTCAAGCCGTCGTCGCGACAGAACCCGTTCATCCGCTTCGAGTTCGAGAAGAAGCTCCACAACGTCGCGGTGGTCGCCGAAGAGATCACGAAGAAGTACGATCGCACGATCTTCCAGAACTTCAACCTGTCGGTGCAGCCGGGCGAGCGCATCGCGATCATCGGCGAGAACGGCGCGGGCAAGACGACGCTGCTGCGCTCGCTGCTCGGCACGCTGCCGCTCGATCACGGCACGGTGAAGTGGTCCGAGAACGCGAATGTCGGCTACATGCCGCAGGACACGTACGAGGAATTCCCGAACGACATCACGCTGATGGACTGGATCGACCAGTACCGCAAGGACGGCGACGACGAAACGATGGTGCGCGGCACGCTGGGCCGTCTGCTGTTCTCGTCGGACGACATCAAGAAGTCGGTGAAGGTGCTGTCGGGCGGCGAGAAGGGCCGCATGATCTGGGGCAAGCTGATGCTCGGCCGCCACAACGTGCTGCTGATGGACGAGCCGACCAACCACATGGACATGGAATCGATCGAGTCGCTGCAGATCGCGCTCGAGCAGTTCGAAGGCACGCTGATTTTCGTGTCGCACGACCGCGAGTTCGTGAGCGGGCTGGCGAACCGGATCATCGAAGTGCGCACGGACGGCACGCTGTTCGACTTCGGCGGGAATTACGAGGAGTTCCTGACGAGTCAGGGGCAGGAGTAAAACTGCCGGTTTGTCCCAAGACCGCCTTTCATGTGTCCCGGATTGTCCCACGGAATTGTCCCGTTGGGACAATGGCCGAGCTCAGGAGATATGGTGAGGCTGAACATATAGGGCGGGACCGCTAGAAATTTGAAAGGCCCACATCGGCAGATTGTCGGTGTGGGCCTTTTCATTTCCAGTCCGTGATTGGTCGCGCTACCCAAAGTCAAGAGGAACTGCCCCAGGCTGACTCTGTTGACTAGACTTCGCAAGAACGAAGGAGGTGGATCAAGAGTGAAGAGGGGGCGAGGTAGTTCCGATAATCCCGGAAACCAAGGGCAAGAAGCCGCATACACTACCGATAGCGGAACCGTGAGATACCGGAAAAGCGACGCAAGGGGCTGCATAGGCGTGTGAGGCTGTTCGAAGGCTTGTCGGTCGATCACGTTACGGAGATGGCTGAGCGTGTGCGCGCGCCAACATTCACGCTGCACGACCTGCGGAATCTACTAGCGAGTGCGGGGCTCGGTTGAGGCTTGGGGGCGCGATTCGTCTGCGGATTTTGGACCATGCTTCGAGGCGGAGAGATGTTCTGAACAGACACTATGTGAGCTTGTCGCACGCAGATATAGCAAGTCCGCTTGTTCGGATTCAGGCCGCCTTTGTGATCTGACAGAATTACTTGCGTACAATCTAATTGATGGTGGATCGGTGTGACATCAACATTACGGGGTATTAGAAGATGGGGATAAATTTAGCAATCGTAGTCGGCATTACAAACTACGTGAATGAGAATCAACGGCTTTCCGCTTGCGCGAATGATGTCTCTATTGTTCAGGAGATGCTCCAGGGATCCGGTAAGTTTCGAGAAGTATTTGTTGTGCCATCGGAAGATGGTACGCTCCTGAAATCTAAAATAGCAGATTTTGTCACGCGATATAGGATTGAGGAGGTTGATGATCTGCTATTTTATTTCACGGGGCACGGAGACTTTTCGGACGAAGAATTTCGATATCTTCTGAGAGATTATTCGCCGGCTAAACGCGCGCAAACGTCCCTCTCAAATAGCGAGCTAGACAATTTCCTCAGAAGTCTGAACCCGAAGGTGGTTGTTAAGGTTGTAGATGCTTGCTACTCGGGAATGCCTTACATTAAGGATGGTTCAAACTTTAACGATTACATGAAATCTGCGACGAAAGGCGCTTTCGAAAAATGCTACTTCCTATGTAGTTCGCAAAGTGATCAGCAGTCTTGGGCTAGTGAAGAAATAAGTGATTTCACCAAGGCATTCGTGGCGGCGATTGCCGAAGCTCCTGCCGAGTCAATTCGCTATAAAGATGTGATTGATTTTATAGCGGATGCCTTTCGAGCAGTACCAAGTCAACGCCCGCTATTTGTTGTCCAGAGCGACTTCACGGAGGTCATGGGCCATTTCTCGGAGCAAGTGCGGTCGCGACTGAAAGAGCGCCTTGCGTCATTTGTATCGAATACACAGATGACGGTACAGCCAATGTCAACAAAGACGAGTCTCCTTGAGAAGGCGAGGGCGGCCGCGAAAGACTATGTTTCTATGAATCAAGCGATGGATGCGGTACAAGGTATAAAAACCGAACTTGAAGCGCGGAGCTTGACGGATCAATTTCTAGAGATGTTTGAGATAAATCGAATTTTCTTTGATAATTTTTTGCTTTTGCCGAATGAAGAAGCATTGGGGAAGTGGGTCTCAAAAAATGACAAGAAATTTTTCGCCTCCCCTAGGTATGATACTGAAACATATGAGGTCGAATCCACATTGAGCGCTCTGATGGGCGCGCTGGGCGATGGGAGGAAAATAACAAAAACAAGGCAGGTTATATCTGGTGTAAAAACGCAAATTAAGGAATTGCCGTTTTATTCATTTCAAATTATACTAAAGCCGAAGCTGCCGAATTTAACTCAGTATGGTGGTTGGTTTACATACTTTTTATCCAAAACCAGCTTGCAGTCGTTTATTTGCTTCGAAGAATACAAGGAGGTTGCTTGGGGGCAGTACAGTCGCTCGTTTGTTTCTGAGTGGATGCCTGCCGAGTTCAATCTGGCAGGATTCGATGGTGGAGGACCGTTGGTAAATACGTTTGTGACCGAACTTGAGCGGTTTGTTTCGGGAAAGGTTGCATCTGGCCTAGGCTTCGAGCTTGACGAGTCCAATAGCGAGGAGGCAAGTTAGCAGCGCGAAGTGTAGAGAATGGCCCCCGGGGTTGCACGGTGGGGGCCTGGGCCGCTACCTGATCGGCTTCGACCGGTGCTTACAGGTCTCAAATGTTGGCCGGGAAAATCTCAGAGGGTATCTGATAAAGTCCCGCCGCGAAATTCCCCCCGGTGGCCCTCCCGATTCTCACGGGCACGCCACCATGATGCGCATCCGATAGCGCGCGCGATTCCTGATGCGTGGGCGCGCATCTTGTTAGGCATTGTTGCTGCGTTTTACTGTAGATACGCTGTAGCGTGCTCAGACAGTTGGATAACTATCGGGATATGCGATGCAACATGCTTATGCTGCTATCGGCCGTGCTGTGATGGCGGCGCAGTCATTCGAGACGTCGATGGTCCCCATCTTCGAAGTGTTCAAGTCTCACTCGGAGCCTGGATACCTCGCCAAGACAGGCGGTAAGCTTCCTGATGGAGCGTTCAAAGCGCCCCTCCGGAACATCCTCAAGGAATTAACGAAGAGAGACGGTATCGACCCTGAGCTGGAGGCCCTTATCGATTCGTTCATCGAAGACCGGCATACACTGATTCACCGATGTATCTACACGTTCGGGTGGCCTGAAGATGGCGATGCTGAGGGGTTCGGTCCGATTGTGGAGCTCGCTAGCCGAGTAGAGAAGACGGCCAAGGAACTGATACGCATTCTATGCGGCTATGTCGTTACCTATGGTGATCCGGAGTGGGCCGAAGCGAATCCTGATGAGTACAGGATCAGGATGGCCGCGATTTTCCAGCAAGCACACCGCACTAGATGAGTCCAAAACCGTTCCCTTTCGGACATGGGCTGTGAGGGGTGTCCGAAAGTATGCTTGTAAACTATTCGGACATAGCATAAGATTCGTACATCTATTTCGTACAGGATGTCCGCTATGTCCCGTGTCTTCGCTTACTGCCGTGTGTCCACTCATGACCAATCCACCGAAAACCAGCGCCTAGAGATTGAGCGGGCAGGGTTCGCTATCGACAAGCGGCGCATCGTTGAGGAATCCATTAGCGGCTCTGTAGCTGCCTCCGAGCGCCCTGGCTTCACGCGCTTGGTGGACCGCATGGAGTCAGGCGATGTATTGGTGGTCACCAAGCTGGACCGGCTGGGCCGTAACGCGATGGACGTACGGGCCACCGTGGAGGCTCTGGCGGGTCTGGGAGTGAAGGTCCATTGTCTTGCCTTGGGCGGGGTGGACCTGACCAGCGCGGCAGGGAAGATGACGATGCAGGTACTGAACGCCGTAGCTGAGTTTGAACGGGACCTGTTGATTGAGCGGACCAATGCTGGCATCCGGCGGGCTCGCGTTGAGGGGAAGCAATTCGGCAGGCCATCAGCGTTGACCAGCGAGCAGCAAGCGGAGGTAGCTGAGCGACTGGCCAAGGGTGAGGCTGTAGCGGCCCTAGCGCGGGACTTTAAGACCAGCCGTCAGACCATCATGAGACTGAGGGAGAAGGCCATGACGGCTGTCGGAGTCTGATCATGGAACAGCAATTTCCGAAGGAAGGCTTCTTTGACCTGACAGCAGCAGAGCTCTTTGGGCTCGCTTGCGAGCAGTACGGTCGCTTTTATCGCGACCAGTCCACTCTTAATGCGTATCAGGTTGCAGTCACGCTATTCCACTTGTTGGACTGGCTGGTGAAAGATGGGACTACGGCCAACAGGAAACGAATCATTGAGGCGAAAGACCCCGAAGCCAGGACGGCGGAAGAGGCGCTGGTATTGGCGATTCATCAGTTACCTGCATTTCGTGCAGTAATGAGCGCGGCAAACAACGCGAAGCATCGGGAGCTTGACGGTACCCGGCCCGCATACACGAAAAAGCGGCGGATTGGGTTCTTTGTGGGGGTATCTAGGGCCGGCGACTCACTAGGGGACGAGCATCTAATTTTGGATATTGGTGACGAAGAGGTGTGGCTTAGGGATGCGTTCTGGGTCGTGCTAGAACGGTATCGGGAACACTTCGAAAGCTCTAAAGCGTGACACCGGTTTCCCCCGGCGCGTAAACTTTCGGTTCCACATCACGAACCGGAGAGCCGCCATGACGGCAATCACGCAACCGACTCCCGCTGAAGTCCGAAAACTCTTAGACGAGTCAGGCCTGAGCCGCGAACAATTCGCAGAGCTGGCCCACGTATCGAAGCTGACCATCCACAAGTGGGTCTTGCCGGAAGATAACCAGAATCACCGAGGGATTCCGCTGGCAGCTTGGGAACTGCTGTTGCTGAAGCTGGGCAAGCATCCGGCCAAGAAACTGATTGACGCGTAACCCATTGGGTTATTAGAATCGATTTCCGTGTGGCAAGCAATTCAGCAAGCCCCGTTACCTGACAAGGTCTAAACATGTTCCAGATCACCATCAGCACCCACCGGTTCTCCCTCTGCATCGGTCAGGGCACCGCGTCCCTCCGCATTGGCTCCCGTGAATTCTTGCTGCTCCGTGATTACGTTGAGCGCAGCCGTAAGCCCCGCCTGTTGGAAACCTTCCGAGACACTGAAGCCCGTAGCTGGGAGGCGCTGGTAATGCGCCGCTGGTTGGTCTCCAGTTCCCCGGCCTGAGCTTCTGAGGGGGCTGACCGGTCAGCCAGAATTTTCTCCATCGAAGCGCCTCCCGGAAACGGCTGGCGCTTTTTGTTTTGTCGAACCGGCTGAGTGACAAGCTGGGCGGGGCTTCGGCGGCGATTCGCTTGCTAAACCCTCACTCTCGTAGATACGGGCACTGTTCTTAACCCCGACTCTCGCAGATGGGCACGCCTAGACGCCCACGCTCGGAGCTACGGGCACTCAGAGACCACTCTCGCTAGAGCTGTCCCGTCTCGTCTGCATCAATCCCATTCCCCCCGCTTCCATGCCCACCGGGCAGGGTTGGACGCGTCCATCCTCCGCCCACCATAAGGACCCTCTATGACTCCCTCCACGCCCCCATCCAACTGGCCTCCGGTTTCCCCATCCGGCCGCATCACGTACCGCCCAGCAACTCCCAAAGATGCCACCGAGCTGGCCCTTAAGCTGCGCCAATCGGACATCGCTGAGATGGCCCTGACCTGGGCTGGTTCGCCGTAAGCGTGGAGCCGATACCATCTTGACGGGGTGAGTTACCGGTTTCCCCAACGATTGGATGCCATACGTAGCAGCGTGGCATTGGCAGCACGTAGATCGAAC